>CAVRNW010000024.1:0-90120 GCA_963722665.1 uncultured Flavobacteriaceae bacterium | reverse complement strand
TCATTCTATATGTGCTACCTCTTTTTGGTTTTGTGGCAGTTGTTTCTTCCAAAATACTTTACAATACATCTTTAAAATCACTAATAATTTATAATAAATCTATTTTGATCATTATCATTGTTTTCTTAACCGGAATTATTGGTATTGGCTTTTTGAATATTGATTTTAAATTTAATTTCATAACGGCAATTATTATAACTCTGGTCTCAATAGTTTGCTCCATTTTTGCCTATAAAAAAAGATTCTCCATCAAACCACTAAAAACAGCTTTATTAGGATTCATATTAGGATGTACCATACTTGTTTCAGGTACCCAATTTTTGATACAAAATGAATCAGTTTTAAATTCTCCAAAAGAAGCAATTCAATTTATAAATACTAATTTAGATGAAACTGACAATATTCTTGTTTTCAATTACCTGTTGGCCTCCGCAGAGTTTTATTCCGATAAGAATGTCATTACATTAAATTATGGACATAATACAGTACAAAGAGAAACACAATTTGAAACTGATTCTAATTGGGAAAATAACCTGATTGATATAAAAACAGCATCTGGTAAGAAACGGACGCAAACACTATTAGATTCCAATTCAGTTTTAATAATGAGGAAACGTGATAAATTTAGAGATGATTTTAAATTTATAGAACAGAGTTTAAAGAATAAAAAAGAATTTGGAACCTGGAACGTTTATTATTGATCTCGAACATGTAAAAAATGAATACTCATACATTAATTAAAACCAGCTGAATGAATTATCAATTAACAATTATTGTTCCTGTTTACAATGAGCAAGATAATTTACTGCGTGTAGAAAAAGAACTTCTTAATTATACTAAAATTGCTAAGAAACCGACTAAAATTCTTTTTATAAATGACGGGTCTAAGGACAAAAGTCAGGAACTAATTGAAGAGATTTGTAAAAGAAATGAAGCTTTTAGCTTTGTGAGTTTTAAAGAAAACAGAGGGCTAAGTGCTGCGATAAAAGCCGGTTTTGATAATGTAGACACTGAATTAGTTGGTTATATAGATGCCGATCTGCAAACTGCTCCTGAAGATTTTAATTTACTGCTTGATGAAATTGATGATTATGATCTTGTAACTGGTGTAAGAGCCGATAGAAAAGATAGTTTTGTTAAAAATATGTCGTCAAAAATTGCAAATGGAATTAGACGAAGCTTTACTCATGACGGTATGGATGATACCGGTTGCCCGTTAAAAGTGATTAAAAGCGATTATGCCAAAAGAATTCCAATGTTTAAAGGATTACACCGGTTTTTACCGGCAATGATCCTGTTGCAGAATGGTAAAATTAAACAAATACCTGTTCGGCATTTTCCACGTGTTGCAGGAGAAGCGAAATTCGGACTTTGGAACAGGCTACTCGGACCATTAATGGATTGCTTCGCCTATCTATGGATGAAAAAAAAATACATTAATTACGAAGTCGCTAAAAAAGGTTAATGAGCAACTGGATAATATATAGTATTGGGTTTTTAGCTCAAATCCTGTTTTCTTCAAGATTGATCATACAATGGGTAACATCTGAAAAACAAAAGAAAGTTACCACTCCTGTCCTTTTTTGGTCTTTAAGTTTAATAGCTTCCTTTTTATTATTTGTTTATGGTTATTTGAGAGACGACTTTGCTATTATGCTGGGACAAATCCTGACCTACTTTATTTACATAAGAAATTTACAATTACAAAATCAGTGGACTAGAATTCCAAAAATTATCCGATTATTTTTATTCGCTTTCCCAATTTTAATTGGAATCTATTACTTTAATAACAACGTTATTGACGTTGATAATTTATTTCGAAATGAAGCCATACCGCTATGGTTATTAATTCTTGGAATTGTATCTCAGGTAGTATTTACAATGCGATTTGTCTATCAGTGGTTATATTCTGAAAAAAAGAAAGAATCCAGTTTGCCTTTTGGATTTTGGATGCTTAGTTTAATTGGTTCTTTATTGATCTTAACTTATGCGATCATTCGAAGGGATCCTGTCCTGTTCTTAGGTCATATACTAGGTACAACCATTTATATAAGGAATTTAATGATTCTCAAAAAACATGGTTAGGACAATAGAAAAATATCCTTTAATTACACTAAGCATTTTAGTACTTATTATGCTGCTTCCAAACCTTAATGTTATGAATATTACAATAATGGAAGCTCGTAATTTTATTACAGCAAGAGAAATGGTAAATGATGGAAACTGGATACTTACCACACTAAATGGTGAGCCTCGTTACCAAAAGCCTCCTCTGCCAACATGGATAGCCGCTTTTTTCGGATATTTTTCAGGATTTAAGAGTGTTTTTTTCCTTCGCCTTCCCTCTGTCTTAATGATTCTTCTAACCGGAATAACTACTTATTTGCTGTCATTAAAACTTTTGGGAAATAAACTTCATAGCTTTATTAATGCCCTAATTGTTGTGACATCCTTTTACGTCATAGGAATAACCATTGAAGCGCCATGGGATATTTATAATCATGGGTTTATGCTTCTTGCAATTTACTTTTTGTGGTTGGTGTTTGAAAAGGAACTTAAACTTATTCACTTTATTTTAGCGGGTATTTTTATGGGTTTTTCTTTTTTAAGTAAAGGACCTGTTTCATTCTACGCTTTATTATTACCCTTTCTAATTGCTTATGGAGTCATCTTCAAATTCAACAGGAAAAAACTGCTAAACTTAGTATTAGTTTTAATAATTGCGATGATTATTGGAAGCTGGTGGTTTTTGTATGTAAAAATGACAGATCCGGAAACATTCTTAAAAATAACCGAAAAGGAAACTACGAATTGGTCAAACTATAATGTAAGACCTTTTTACTATTATTGGAGCTTCTTTACACAAAGTGGTTTATGGACTGTTCCAGCATTTATAGGCTTATTCTACCCATATTTGAAGGATAAGATAAGTAACCTTAAAGCCTATCAGTTTAGTATAATCTGGGTTTTAATTTCACTTGTTTTACTTTCAGTAATTCCGGAAAAAAAATCACGTTATTTAATGCCACTTTTATTGCCATTAGCCATAAACACAGGCTTTTATATTGAATATTTAATTAGAGAATTTAAAAACTCAAAAAGTTACTGGGAAATTATTCCTGTTTATTTTAATTTCGGTTTAATTGCACTAATTGGAATATTGTTCCCTGTTATAACATTGGCTCTATTTAAGGATGATTTAGATGGCTTTTGGCCTATCTTTATTTTTGCTTCATTAGCTTTATTAATTACAAGTATATTCATTATAATTTACCTAAAACAAAAAGAAATAAAAAAGGTGTTTTACCTTTCAATTCTATTCTTTGTTCTCGTTTTAGTTACAGTTATGCCCTTATCTAAAGCCTTTTTTAAAAATGATGATTATTTATCAATATCTGCACTAAATTCTTCCACAAAAGATATTCCTATATATTGTTATGGATCTTTATCACCTGAAATAATCTGGGATTATGGTGAAAAAATTGTTCCAATTGATGGATATTCAATAGACACGATAGAATTTGGTTTGTTAACTAAATTTAATACTCTGAATGAAGTTCAAGCAAAATTTACCGATTACAGGATTGATTACAAATCAACTTTTGATCTCAACCCAATGCCAGAAGGTTCAAAGAAATATAAAGATCGTTTAAAAACCGATTATTATATACTCACGAAAAAGTAAACTTGTTTTGAATAAACATCAGCAATTTATAAAATAGCCATCCGGAAAAAGCTCCAAACATCATTCCACTGATAGCATCTAAAGGAAAATGAACCCCAATATAAATTCTGCTGTAAGCCATGAGGGCAGCCCAAAAGAGAAGTAAAAAGACCAAGTATTTATATTTGTTCTTTAAAAGTAAACCTGCAAAAACAGCCACAGCCATTGAGTTGGAGGCATGACCGGAAAAATAACCAAATTTACCCCCACAAGTCGATTTTACCAACCGCATTAAATTTTTAATTTCCTCATCATAACAAGGCCTTAAACGTTCAAAGCCATCTTTGAAAAGATTAGTTATCTGATCTGTAAAAACGATCATTAAGGTAATCACAAACAAAGAAATAACAAATGTTTTCTTGTTGAGGTTCTTAAAAATCAAATACAATAAAACAGCATAAAAAGGTACCCAATTGAATTTTGTAGTATAAGCCATCCAAAACCCATCCCAGGTTGAATTTCCTAAATTATTTAAAAATAAAAAAAGGGCTTTATCGTAATGAATTAAATGGTCTAACATATGTTATTCGTCATAACGAGATATTTCTCTATCGTAGAATTCGGTGGCTAGTTTTATTAAATTTTCAGTTTCTAATTCCAGTTCATTTTCATCTGATTGGTCAAAATCCTCAAGCCATTCAACCTCATCATTTTCCAGATTAATAATAAACCTAGGGTATTCTGTATGCACTACAAAAATGGCATTTTGATGATCTGTATTATCTCCAAGTATGAATTTAGGAAGGTCCATGCTCTATTCGTATTAGTTTTTTAGTTAAATAATTAAATCTAATATACAACATTATTGCGGCAGATGTTAATCCTGCAAGTAAACCCAGCCATATACCAAAACTGCCATATACCTCTTCCTTACCTAAAAAATAACTGATGGGAAAACCAATAACCCAATAAGCAATGAAAGTTATTATTGTCGGAATTTTAACATCCTGCAAACCTCTTAAAGCACCCAAAATAACCACTTGCATACTATCACTTAATTGAAAAATCGCCGCTAAGATCAATAGTTTTGACGCTATGCTAATCACCTCTTGGTTATCAATTAAATTAGTCAGATCGTCCAAATCTAAATACAATTTAGGTAAATGATCATGTAAAGCAAAAAACATGATGCAAAAGAAACTGGCAAAAATAGCTGCTAAAAGAAAAATTGAAAAAGCAATTCTCCGCATTTCTTTATAGTTTTTTAGCCCTTTTTGATTACCAACCCGTATCATAGATGTCACACTTAATCCTATTGCCACCATAAATGTCATTGAAGCCAGGTTTATGGCTATTTGATTCGCAGCCTGAGGATTCTTGCCAAGTAGTCCACTCAGCCATATGGCGGCAGTAAAAATAGCTACTTCAAAAAACATTTGCATGGCACTAGGCGCACCAAGATCAATAAGTTTTTTTAACATTAATTTATCCAAAACAAATATTTTAATATTATGAAGGTAATTTTTTGATCTCTCATTCTTATTCAATATTAACCACAAAAATAAGACCATGACTACTCGTGAAATCAGTGTGCCATAAGCAGCACCAACTATTCCTAACTGAGGAAATCCCAGTTTACCAAATATCAATAGATAATTAAGAATGACATTTATGACATTAGCTATTAATGTTGCATACATGGGGTATTTAGTCATGGACATACCATCGCTAAATTGTTTGAAACCCTGGAAAATAACTAATGGAATTAAAGAAGCAGCCACATACTTGAGGTAAGGGATGGCCAACCTCACTACTTCTTCAGGTTGATCCATTTTATGCAATATAGGAATACATGCTATGACCGCTAAAAACACTCCAATGCCTAAAAGTGTACACAAAAACAAGCCGTGTTTGAACGATGATTTCCCTTTGCTGAAATCACCTTCTGCATCGGCCTCTGCTATTAGTGGTGTAATAGCTGTGGAAAATCCTATTCCAACCGACATTGCTATGTACATAAAACTATTTCCCAAAGAAACAGCTGCCAGTTCGGCCGTACCCAACTGCCCAACCATAACATTATCAACAAATCCAACAAATGTATGACCAAGCATACCCAACATAACAGGTGCCGCAAGTTTCCAATTATATCTGAATTCTCTGGTATAGTTGCTTAAAACCATTTTGCAAAAGTAATGTTTAGCTTTTAGTTATTCCAACTATTAATTACTGAAAATTATTTAGTATAACTATTTTTATTATTAATAATTTAAGTAACTATTCATTATTAATTTTGTTTATTTTAATCGCCTATAATAGATGTATCAATTATGATTAAAAAGGCTATTCTCTATATGTTGTTAAGCACATTTGCTTTTACATTATTGAATGTAACCGTAAAGCAATTGGTGCATTATGATACCTACCAACTTGTATTTTTTAGATCACTGGGTTCCTTATTTTTTACAACCGGATTTATCATTTATTATAAATTACCTCTTATAGGTAATAACAATAAATTATTACTGCTACGAAGTTTTGTGGGTTTGATGTCAATGTCCTTATTTTTCATGTCACTGAAATATCTGCCTGTAGGGACTGCTGTTACTTTACGATATTTATCTCCAATTTTTGGTGCTATTCTAGCTATTTATCTATTGAAAGAAAAAATATTACCAATTCAGTGGTTTTTCTTTCTTCTTGCCTTTGGAGGTGTTATAGTATTGAAATTTTCAGAAATTAAGATCAATTCCTTTGGACTTTCACTAATTCTTGGTTCAGCCTTTTTTGGTGGGCTGGTTTATATATTATTGAATAAAATAGGTAAAACTGAACATCCCCTAACAGTAGTCAACTATTTTATGGTGTTTTCAACAATTGTAGGCGGCGTCCTATCTATTTTTAACTGGGAGACAATACAAAAAGAAGACTGGATACCTTTATTAAGCATGGGTTTATTTGGTTTCTACGGACAATTATATATGACCAAAGCCTTCCAAATTGCTTTTGTAAATATAATTGCACCATTAAAATATATCGAGGTAATTTTCTCAGTAATTGTTGGTGTGATTTTGTTACAGGAAGTTTATGATATTTGGAGTATAGCAGGAATATTGATGATCATTCTGGGTCTTGTTTTAAATATTATTTATAAAAATAATAAGCCTTTATAATCTACATTTAAAAGAATATTATTTTAAATCATATACAGAACAACCCATTTTTTTTACTGTTAATCAATTAGTTGATAAAATGTTAATAAAGAAAAGAGACTTTTTAATTTATAATGCCTTAAAGCTGTATTTTCGTAAAGCATTAATTCTTACATCATTCTTTATGTAAGTACTTAATTTATGAAGCTTTTTGGCTATTATTATATTTTGAGGGAATTATAATCTTTAAACGCTAAAAGGTTCAACCAAAAAGAGGAATTCAGTTTCCTCTTTTTTTTGTTTAAATATCTTTTATTTTTTGCTTAGCTTCCTCAAATTCGATTAAAATGTCCATTACAATTTGTTCAGTTGACTTTATACCATGTATCAAACCGGAAATTTGACCAATTTCCAATTCTCCATCGTCCAGATCACCTTCAAACATACCTTTTTTAGCTCTGGCTCTTCCCAATAAGGCTTTCAACTCTTCAACAGAACAACCCTTTTTATATAATTCCTGAACCTCTTCAAAGAATTTATTCTTTATTAATCTTACAGGAGCTAATTCCTTTAAAGTTAATTGAGTATCTCCTTCCTTGGCTTCAACAATAGCATTTTTAAATGCTTGATGAGCTGAAGACTCTTCACTTGCTGCAAATCTGCTTCCTATTTGAACACCATCAGCTCCTAGAACCATAACCGCTAACATCGCTTTTCCGGTTGCAATGCCGCCTGCAGCTATTAAAGGTATTGACAAATGTTCTTTAACCATTGGGATCAAGGTAAGTGTAGTCGTTTCTTCTCTCCCATTATGTCCTCCGGCTTCAAATCCTTCGGCAACAACAGCATCCACACCAGACTCCTGAGCCTTTAATGCAAACTTGACACTGCTAACAACATGCACAACAATTATTCCTCGTTCCTTGAGCCAGCTGGTCCATGTCTTTAGGATTTCCTGCCGAGGTAAAGACAATTTTGACATCTTCTTCTACAATAATGTTCATGATCTCCTCAATGTTTGGATATAACATTGGCACATTGACTCCGAATGGTTTATCTGTAGCTTTTTTACATTTCCGGATGTGATCTCTTAAGATGTCAGGATACATGGAACCAGCTCCAATTAATCCTAAAATTCCTGAATTGCTTGCAGCCGAAGCTAATCTCCAGCCACTATTCCAAACCATGCCGGCCTGAATTATTGGATATTTTATATTAAATAATTGCGTTATTCTGTTATTCATTTACTCTTTGATGAGCTTGATTGTATTTGACGTATTTCCTGATTGCAGTTTGGCAATATAGATTCCTTTTGAAAGTGAAATTATATCAACACTTGATTTTATATTATCAAAATAGCTTTCAATTACCAGTTTACCTAAAACATCAAATACATAGATAGACACCTTTTCTTCATTTGGAACATTCAACCGGATTCTATCAGAAACAGGATTTGGATAAATTCTCAAATCCAATTCCGACTCTTCAAAATCAACCAAAGAAAGTCCATTGGCCAAGGCTATTTGCAGGTCAGGAATTCCATAACCCAATAGAAAATCAGGATTACTGTATTGGGAAGCTGATTCTCTTATCAACTGCATGATTTGTGAGTTAGTTAACGTTGGTAGAGCCTGCCACAAACAAACGACTCCTCCTGCCAATATTGGAGAACTAAAAGAAGTTCCATTTGAAGTTGTAATAGTATTGTTTTGGGTGATCACATAACTGGCTTGTCCTTGAGCAACAACATCCGGCTTCTGTGTCGGTTGAGTACTATCACCTCTTGAACTGAATGATGCATAATTTCCATTTGAATCAACTGCTCCAACACTAAGCACTCCCGGCAGCATCGGCAGGAGCACCGACAATTCCCCAACTGCTATTTCCTGAATTACCTGCGGAATTAACCAAGAGCATACCTTTTTCAAAAGCAATATTCGCACCTCTTGAAATGAAAGCTGTATTTCCGTTCATATCTGAAGGGGAATAATTATAATTGGGATTATCAAAAGTAGTGTAGCCCAAAGAAGTATTAATAACATTTACTCCTAAACTATCTGCTCTTTCTGCTGCTTCAACCCAATAGCTTTCTTCTACGGGGTTTTCATTTGGTGCATTTTCAGTTATAAACAAATAATAGGATGCATCTGGTGCTGTACCAACAAATTGGTCTTGTGCATGACCAGCCATATCGCTAAGTACTAAAGTTCCATGATTACTCGTAGTATTTGTGTAGACATCACTATCTCTATTCACAAAATCATAAGTCCCAAGAATGTTACCGGAATCCAATAATCGTTGAAAAGCAGACATATTATTGACATTAGGAAATCCTGCATCTAAAACAGCAACTATCATTCCTGTTCCGGTATAATCTGCTATATGTAGTTTGTCACCATTGAACATTTCAATTTGGTTTAGGGCACTTCCATAATTGAAATTAGTTGATTCATTTTCAATTTCAAATTTATTTTGATGAGCTAATGATCTGGAAGTATTTAAACTTTTATCAGCAAAATCAATATTGTTAACAAATGATAAATCTGTTAAATTTTCAATATTCTCTAGAGTACCTCTTACATGAACTGTATTAAACCATTTCGATTTGGCCAATACCGTAATTCCGGGTTGTGACTTTAATTGTGATATATAAGATTCATTTACGGGAACATCACGTTCGTCTATTACAATATTATGAACCGATTTTCTGTCAATAGCCTTCTGAGTTAGAATACTGATTGGATTTGAAATAGATACCTCAACATTTTCTTTATCAGTCAGATAAACCCAGGCATCCTGTTGTGCAAAAGAGTGAAACTGAAAAATAAACAGAAAAAAATAAAGTAGGTGTCTTTTCATCGGGCTTATAGTTTTTTATGCAATTTAAGAAATTACTCCGGAACCAACCAACTCCTCTCCTAAATACCATGCAGCGAATTGTCCTTCGGTAATTGCAGATTGAGGTTTATCAAATTCAATATACAGACCTGAATCCGTGTTGTATAGCTTTGCTTTTTGAAGCGGTTGTCTGTAACGTATTCTGGCCATTACTTCCATTGATTCATCATTTTTCAATTCCAGATCTTTTCGGATCCAATGCAATTCGGCATTGTGAATAAATAATGCTTTTCTGAATAATCCAGGATGTTGTTTTCCTTGTCCTGTATAGATTATGTTTTGTTCAACATCAGTTTCTATGACAAATAAAGGTTCAGGAGTTCCTCCTACAGCTAATCCTTTTCTTTGACCTTTTGTAAAGATAGTGAGCACCTTGATGCTTACCTACAACTTTCCCGTCATTAACCCTGTACTCCAATTTTCTGGATAAATAATTTAATTTCTCTGTTTCGCTATCAAAATTTAAATTTTTATCTGCATAGAATTCCTTTTCCTTGGGTATTTCAATAATAATTCCTTCTTTCGGTTTTAATTTTTGTTGCAAAAAATCAGGTAATCTGACCTTTCCAATAAAGCAAAGACCTTGAGAATCTCTTTTCTCAGCAGTTACTAAATCCAAGTCAGTTGCAATTTTTCGTACCTCAGGTTTAGTTAATTCACCTATGGGAAACAGTGATTTTGCCAGTTGTTCTTGTGATAATTGACATAAAAAATAAGATTGATCTTTATTAACATCTTTTCCCGCAAGCAATTGATAGATTTCTTTTTCACCATCTTTTATTATTCCTTTTCTGCAATAATGACCTGTAGCTACATAATCAGCACCCAATCAATGCAATTTTCATAAATACATCAAACTTGATTTCTCTATTACAAAGCACATCCGGATTTGGTGTTCGACCTTTTTCATATTCATTGAACATATAATCGACAATCCGTTCCTTATACTCTTTACTAAGATCAACTGTTTGAAATGGAACTACCAAGTTTATTAGCAACAAGCATGGCGTCATTACTATCCTCTAACCATGGACATTCATCAGAAATTGTTACTGAATCGTCATGCCAATTCTTCATAAACAGGCCAATAACTTCATAACCTTGCTCCTTTAAAAGATAAGCAGCAACACTTGAATCTACTCCTCCTGAAAGTCCTATAACTACTCTTTTCATATTACAAATCTGGAGTGCAAAGATAAATCAATTCTCCTTAGTACTTACCAATATATTTTAATAGGAATAAGTTTGTTTAACTTTTTATTTAAAAACTTTAACATAACTATAAGATTATTTTGTTTAATGTTAATATATATTTGTTGAACAATTTAAAAAACAGCAAAAATGAAAACTTTAAAAACAATCAAAAAATTACCACTACTATTATTAGTAGTCTTAGTATCATTCTCTTGTAGTAATGACGATGACAACAATCAAATGGTAACTCCTCAAGAGTTGAACATTGTAGAAACAGCACAGGCAACTGCAGAATTAAGCATTCTAGTTGATGCTGTAATTCAAGCAGGTCTAGTAGATGCCCTGACTGCAGCAGGAAACAAAACTGTATTAGCGCCTACAAATGCAGCTTTTACAACTTTTTTAGCTGATAAAGGCTTTAATTCTTTATCTGAAGTACCAAACGATGTTTTGACTCAAATTTTGTTAAATCATGTAATAGCAGGATCTAACATAACATCTTCGGCACTTTCCGGAACTACAGGTTACGCAAGTACGCTAGCAGATGGCCCTAACTCAACAAAAATGAGTATTTATTACAATGGTACATCAGGTGTAACATTTAATGGTGTAGCAAATGTTGCTATTCCAGACGTTGAAACATCAAATGGAATCGTTCATGTAATTGATGCAGTTATTGATCTACCAAGTATAGTAACTTTTGCAACTGCAGATTCTAGATTTCTCAACTTTAGTGAGCTGCATTAACAGATTTAACTCCTAGCTACAGATTTTGTTGGAGTTTTACAGGTGAAGGACCATTTACTGTGCTTGCACCAGTTAACGATGCCTTCGCAGCATTAGCTGCCATTCCTGAAGAGTCTGCTTTAACTCAGATATTATTGAACCATGTCGTAAGTGGAGCTATTTCTATCTACTGACTTAGCAGGATTAGGAAGTGGTTATACAAATACTTTGGCAACAACAGAAGGTGGAGACAAACTTAAGTTTATACTTTGACGCAACTGACGGTGTTTCATTCAATGGAATATCCATCAGTAGCTGTTGCAGACGTAGTAGCAACAAACGGAATTATTCACGCAATAGATTCGGTAATTACATTACCAACTATTGCTACATTTGCAACTGCTAACCCGGCTTTATCAATATTAGTTGATGCGTTAGCTTATGCTGATACTGGGAATCCCAACTGTACCATACATAGAAACAGTTTCTGATGCTGCAGCCGGACCTTTCACAGTATTCGCTCCAACAAATGACGCTTTTGTAGATGTATTAGGTGAATTAAATCTTAGTGCACTTACTGATCTAACAACAGACCAGAGTGGATACAGTTTTACTATATCACATAGTTGGTGCTAATGTACAATCCAGCGGTTTACCAAATGGAACAGTAGCTACGTTAGGAGGAAATATTACTGCAGATAATACTGCATTTACTCTAACAGATGCAAATGAAAGAGTAAGTAATATTGTTACTACATTAGTTGATATACAAGGGATCAATGGTGTAGTTCATGTAATTGATAAAGTAATATTATTTCCTTAAACAAGTAAACAATAAATCAATATACAAAGATCCTCCTTATTTGGCATAAAACTTGTAAATGAGGATCTTTTTAAAATAAAACATCAACAGTAATTAGGTCAAATATGTTCTTTAATATAAATTCGAAAAACGGTGGTGATATTGTGGAGACTTTAACAAGTGAAGTAACTCTGACCGATACTAATAATAGAGTAAGTAACATTATTGCTGTTGATTTACAAGTGTCTAATGATGTGATTCATGTTACAGATAAAACAGTATTGCCACCAAATTAAATAAGTGTTATCTATATATATTATTTAGACTATTCAATTTCCAAAATTTATTGATTAATAGCTAATAGTCTAAAGGAAAAAGCTCCTTAAATTTAAGGAGCTTTTTTTATTTCTTATATGGGTTTTTACTACGCCTTGTAAAATCTTTCTCCTCTTTAAGTTTCCCATCTTCATAGTATTTCCAGATGCCGTGTTTTTTTCCATTTCTATAAGATCCTTCTATCAATAGTTGACCGCTACTAGTATAATAGTTTGACGGACCATCTAACTCATTTTTAATGTAATTAAATTCCTTTATTTTAATACCCTCTTCATTGTACAAATAAGACTTTCCATCCAATTTTCCGTCTTTATAGAATGATCGCTCTGCAACATTCCCGTTTTCGTAATAAATCAATAATTCTTCTTGCTGCAACCCCAGATCATCATACTGTTCAATTCGCATTACAGATTCAGAATTCTTATGATAATAAGTCCAGGTTCCGATAAAATTCCTGCCTCTCATTTTCCCTTCACTTATTACTTTCCCTTTTGATGAGTAGAACTTAACCGCAACAATGCTATTGTCATTGTTATATTGCTTAGTTGCGGACAGCACACTTTTCTTATCTATGTACTTATAAAATTTAAATAGCCCGGTTTCCTTACCATGATCGAATTGTCCTTCATACCTGATGGAATTAGTCCCTTCAAAATTCTTTTTCCATATACCATGACGAAGACCTTCGGAATCAAATTGATTGATAGCCTGACCAAAGGAAATACCAGAGATCAATAAAAAAAGATATATTGATAAAACTTTCATATTGTTTATAACGAAAACAGAATTATGAAATTGTCATAACAAAAAAACTGCCAAAATTGGCAGTTTTTATATTCTATTTTTTTCTTTTTTGTTGACCTTTCTTTTGAGCTTCTGCCTGCTCCATCATTTCAGCCATTTTTTGCTGAAAACGATTTTGCTTTTTAGGTTTAGCCTTGTTTATCTGCATTTGATCATGGATCTTGTCTTCATCCAAAATATAATTCTTAATAACAATCATGATTCCAATACTAATAAGGTTGGAAATAAAATAATATAAACTTAAACCGGAAGCATAATTATTAAAGAAAAACAACATCATGATCGGTGAGAAATAGATCATGTACTTCATCATTTTTTGCATATCTGGCATTCCTTCCTGAGTTGGTTGTGACATAGCAGCTTGCTGGCCTGTTGTCATTTTCATATAAAAGAAAATTGCAATAGAGGCCAATATTGGGAATAAACTAACATGATCACCATAAAATGGAATATTAAACGGCAATTTGGCAATAGCATCATATGATGAAAGGTCTTCTGCCCAAAGGAAACTTTTTTGTCTTAGGTCAAAAGCTGATGGGAAAAACTGAAATAATGCATAGAATACAGGTAACTGAATTAACGCAGGTAGACAACCACTCAAGGGGACTTGCTCCTGCTTTATTTTGCAAAGCCATAGTTTCCTGCTGAGCTTTCATTTTATTATCCTTATGTTTCTCGCGAATTTCGTCTAACTCTGGTTTCAAAATCTTTAGTTTTGCCTGAGATAAAAATTGCTTGTACTGAACAAATGACATTAATAATTTAATTAAAATTGTCATGACAATAATTGCAATACCATATGGTAAAAATGAACTAAGAAAAGCAAATAATGGAATAAATAAATATCTGTTTATCCAACCAAAAATTCCCCATCCCAATGGAATTGCATCTTCCAAATTCTTTTTATAACGCCTAAGTACTTTTTGATCTGTTGGACCAAAAAACAAGCTTAAATCTTCATTTAGCTCACCACCATTCAATTCAAGTGGGATTTTTGAAGCAAATATTTTGGTGAAAACCGTATCTATTTCTTCATCCTTCACTAAATCTTCTGTTGATGCTGTAACATTTTTAAATGGTTTATCAGTAACCAAAATTGAACTGAAAAAATGCTGTCTGAAAGATAACCACGATACATCGTTTAGTAGTTCCTCATCTTCACCGGCTGGCGATAACTTATCAATTCTATCCCCATCATGTTTATAGGTCAATCGAGTATATCGGTTTTCATACGTAATACTCTTATCATGTCTGAAACCCTTTAATTTCCAGTCTAAATTTATTTCTTGTGAACTATTGATTACATCATTGAGCCTTTGTGACTGAATAGAAAAATCAATCATATAGTCTTTAGGCTTTATAACATATCTATATTCTAAAAATTTGGCAGGAGATCCTTTAAGTTTCATTGAAACTATAGTGTTTTCTCCGCTTTTGGTTACGGTAGGCTCAAAATAAAGGTCTTTAGTATTTAGGATCCTACTGTCTGTGGATCCGAAATTGATATTTAAGGCCGTGTTATTATTCCTGACAAGATAAATTGGAACGGAATCATAATTCACAAATTTCTTGAGCCTTACTTCAGATAAAAACCCTCCTTTATTGTTAAATTTTAATTCAAGAACATCACTTTCAACTATTGTAAACTCGTCCTTAGCCGAAGGCAAGGTTGCTGAGTAAGCAAAGGCTCCATATTTACTATTTAAATCTTGAATTTTTGTTGAGTCAGAACCCGTATCTATTGTTAGATCTTCCGGAGTCACCACAAAATCATCCTTTGCCTGGACTTCCTTAGCTTTATTTTCTACATCAATTTTTTCTTGTTTTGCTTTTTCCTGAGCTTCAAGTTCTTCAGGAGTTGGCTGATTTTGCCAAAGCATAAATAATAGAATTGCAAAGATCAGGACGAACCCGATTATTGAATTTATATCTATCTTTCTTTCTTCCATATTCTTAATTTATTCCACATTTTATCAATGGGATAGTACCATGAAGTCAATAAGCTGACCAATTTTACTTTTGTGCCATACTGACACGGTTCTTATTTTTCTTAAAATTTAATGCCGCTTTTACAAAGGCCACAAATAATGGATGTGGACTGGCAACAGTGCTTTTGTATTCAGGATGATATTGTACTCCAACAAACCAAGGATGATCTGAAATTTCAATAATTTCTACTAAGCCGGTCTCCGGATTCGATCCAGTGGCTATCATTCCAGCTTTCTCAATTTGAGACTTATATTTATTGTTAAACTCATATCTGTGTCTGTGTCGTTCCTCAATATTTGTATTACCATAAACCTTAAATACAATGCTATCGGTTTTCAGTTTACATTCCCATGCACCAAGACGCATCGTTCCACCTTTATTAACGATGTTTTTCTGCTCTTCCATTAAACTAATCACAGGATGGAGTGTTTTTTCATCCATTTCTGTTGAATTGGCATCGGTCAATCCAACAACATTTCTTGCGTATTCAATTACAGCCATTTGCATACCTAAACAAATGCCTAAAAAAGGTACTCCATTTTCCCTTACATATTTAATAGCATCAATTTTTCCTTCTATACCTCTTTCTCCAAATCCTGGAGCTACTAAAACACCATCTAAATGAGATAATTTAACAATACTGTTGTTTTCCTTTAAATATTCTGAATGAATCGGTTCTACATTTACCTTTACTTCGTTCTCAGCTCCTGCATGAATGAATGATTCTAAAATTGACTTGTAAGAATCCTGTAACTCGACATACTTACCTATCAATCCTATTGTAACCTCAGTTTTAGGGTTATTAAAACGGTTTAAGAATTGATTCCAGCCTTTAAGGTTAGGTGATGAACTTTTTAAACCTAATTTTTTTAAAACAACTTTATCTAATCCTTCTTCCAGCATTAAATTAGGCACATCATAAATTGTTGATGCATCTATTGACTGTATAACAGCTTCTTCCCTAACATTACAAAATCGTGCAATCTTCGTCCTTATGCCCTCATTTAATTCGTGTTCTGTTCTGCAAACTAAAACATCTGCCTGAACTCCGCTCTCCATCAAGGTCTTAACACTATGCTGAGTTGGCTTCGTCTTTAATTCACCGGCTGCAGACAAATAAGGTATTAATGTTAAATGCACAACAATAGCATTATGCTCTCCAAGATCCCATTTCATTTGACGAACTGCTTCAACATAAGGTAAGGATTCAATATCGCCAACGGTCCCTCCTATTTCTGTAATAACAATGTCATATTCACCGGAATTACCTAAAATTTGAATGCGTTCTTTAATCTCATCGGTTATATGAGGAATAACCTGTACTGTTTTACCCAAAAATTCTCCACGACGTTCCTTTTCAATGACACTTTGGTAAATTCTACCTGTTGTTACATTATTTGCCTGACTTGTAGGCACGTTTAAAAAACGCTCATAATGTCCCAGATCAAGATCTGTTTCTGCCCCATCGTTTGTCACGTAACACTCACCATGTTCATATGGATTTAGGGTTCCCGGGTCTACGTTAATGTATGGATCTAATTTTTGAATTGTGGTTCTGTAACCTTGAGCCTGAAGTAATTTAGCCAGAGAAGCAGCAATGATACCTTTTCCTAATGATGATGTTACCCCTCCTGTTACAAAAATATATTTAGTCGTCATGCTGCGTTGTTAACGCGGACAAATTTAGTGATTTTGATTGAATTTTAAACCACTAACATACGATTGTTTATAAATATTATTTCCTTGGATATTGTAACATTATATTCCTTATAATCTGCTCTAAACCATTGATTTTAATATCATGCATCTGTTCCATCATCCTTCCTAAAGAATTTCTTGGAAAGCCTTTTTGTTTAAACCAGCTATAATAATATTCGGGAATATCAACTAAATAGTAATTTTTATATTTTCCAAATGGCATTTTAGTATGTGCCATTTTTATCAAAAAATCCTTTCCCGGTTCTGAATTCAATTCTATTTATATTTCGATAATTTATTCAATTCTCTATCAACATATTCATGCCATTTTCGTTGTGTTTCCATTTTACGGCTAAAGTTGGAATCATGATCATACCGTTTTTGCATGTCTCTTAATTCTTTATCAATCACTTTATTAAGCTTAGATATTTCTTTTTTTATATGTATTGAAAAATTCGCATTGTCTATTTGTTGTCTTAATTTTCTAGCATACAGTTCAGTAATATCGAAATGAAGTTGTTCGTGAGCCAAAATGAAAGAATTGGCCAATTCTTTTCTATACCAGGATTTATCTGGATAAAATCTGGCCTCTATTTTAGCATTATATTCAATTAATTTGGTTTGGGTTGTTTTAGCTGATAGATCTACAGTGATCCCGGATGCCGTAATGGCCGCTGCATCTGAATCTTCATTTGGTAAACCTCTAAAATCAGTCCACTTCAACTTAATTGATTCATCCCACAACAGCGAATCTTCAACAGGCTGAATTAATACCAAAATCAAAAGAAAATATATAACTCTGAACATATACATTTGAAATATCTAAAACTAAAACGGCAATAAAAAATGCCTATTGTGAACAAATCTATTGAGCTTCAACGATCGTAAGATCATTGTACTTAATAATATAAGTTGCATTGTTATAATAACCGCCAAAAAGTTTCTTTTTGTACAAAAACTTATTTTCAGTGTAGATAGTTTCGGTGTCTATGCTGGCAGCATCATAAAGATTGCCTTTGTATGATAAGCGCAACAAAACATCCATTGTAAGGTCAAATCCCTTCACGGCATAGTTATTAGGACTAAAACCATATTTTTTCTTATAATTCTTAACAAATATATCTGGTTTCAATTCATCAAAATCCTTTTTTATGGATGGGAAATGGAACTGGAGATTTGACAAGTAAATATT
The DNA here is from genome assembly GCA_963722665.1 of uncultured Flavobacteriaceae bacterium. Taxonomy (GTDB): domain Bacteria; phylum Bacteroidota; class Bacteroidia; order Flavobacteriales; family Flavobacteriaceae; genus Site-B1. Next base: position 71,665 of record CAVRNW010000024.1, on the reverse strand, counting down.
TGAAATGTTTTTACCTTCAAAGGCACTGCCCTTATCTGTTGTTGCCAATACAATTTGTTTTTCTTCACTAATTAGAGAATTCAGGATACTGGAAACATTGGATGCAAAACCTTCATTTGAAGTCTCTAGAAAGACAACATTCTTACCTTCTGAAAAGATATTTATCCCTTCATCCTTATCTACCATAAAATCATCTAACAAAACATAATTTAGATCGACTCCTTCCTTATCACGTTTTGAAGTGATAACTTTTGCTCCAGGAAACTTACTTTTAAGCAATGCTGCTGAAGCTTTATTTTTTGAGTCATGTACTATAAACACTTTTTTAACCAAGGAATCTTTTTGAAAGAACTGTATTATCCTTTCCTGTAATAATTCGGAAGATGGTCTGCTTTGAAATACATTGCCATATAGTCTTACTTCCCTGGTTATAGGGCAAACTACAGGAATATTATCGTCCAGTAATAAGGAAGCAGCCTGTTCAAAGTTATTTTGCATTAATGGTCCAATTACGGCATCTACATCGTTGAAATTATTTCTTTTAATGATACTAATTGTTTCTGCTTGTTGATTTTTTGTGTCATAGACGTCTAACTTGGTCGAAATCCCTAGTCGCTTGGCAGAATCAATTGCCATCAAGACACCTGAATGAAAATCTAAAGATCTGCTCAAAGTTTTATCATTCTTGATCTTGAGCTTAGCATCTTCCAAAGATTTGCTGTTTACTGTATGTAATTTAAATGGCAGCATTACAACCAAATGCTTAACGTTAAAATCATTAATGCTATCAACTAAACTAATGGCCTTATTATTTGTATTTTCTGAACTAATGTAGGTTTTGTGTGGTATCTTTAAAACCATACCTGCTTTTAGTCCCGTTTCTTTTAATTCCGGATTTAAACTTTCAAGTTCTTCTTGTGATAAGCCCAATTTTATCTTTAATCGGAAAAAGCCTTCTTTTGGTAAAACTTCATAATAACTATACGATTCATCTAAAGTCCGTTCTTCATTATCTGCAATATTTGGAACATTTAATAACTGACCAACTTTTAAGCCTTCTCCAATATCCGGGTTTAGCTCATTCAATTCATCTACAGAAATACCAAATTTGTAGGCAATTCTCCATTTACCTTCACTTTTTTTAACAGTGTATTGTTTAACCGCAGCATCAGATTTCTCCGGTAATTTTTTAACTATTTTATATATAGGTATCTGAAGTTTATCTCCCTTTCTCAAATTTTCCGAGTAGAGCCAAGTGTTGTGTTTTTTTATTTCATCCTGCGTGACATTGTATTTTGTGGCCAAACCATACATGGTTTCTTTTCTCCTAACCCTGTGCTTTTTATATCCAATAAATACTTTTTCTGTCAACAAAACCGGACTTCCATCTTCAGAATTTGGAATTATTAAAACTGAATTCTCTTTAATACCTTCTTTGGTATCAGGATTTAATTTATAAATATCAAAAGGTGTCGTGCTATATTTCTTTGCGATTGAAAATACGGTCTCGCCTTTTTGAACCTTATGTGTCCTGTAATCCTGAGCTTGAACAATTGAGAAATTAAGCAAAAACGCCAGTGTAAAGAAGAATATTAAATGTTTCATAAAAAGATATATTTTTATATACGTTTAGTTTTATAGCAAAGATTATACCTTAAATCTATTCCCATTCAATCGTTGCAGGCGGCTTAGAACTAATGTCGTAAACTACTCTATTAACGCCTTTTACTTTATTTATTATTTCGTTGGATGTTTTTTGTAAAAACTCATAGGGTAAATTAACCCAATCGGCGGTCATACCGTCCGTGCTTTCTACAGCCCTTAATGCTACACATTTTTCATAGGTTCGTTCGTCACCCATGACTCCAACACTGTTTACAGGTAACAACATAGCTCCAGCCTGCCAAACCTTATCATAAAGATTCCACTTTTTCAAGTTTTCAATAAAAATAGCATCAACCTCTTGCAAGATCTGAACCTTCTCAGGTGTTATATCTCCCAATATCCTAATTCCTAGTCCGGGACCGGGAAATGGATGACGACCCAATAATGCTTTATCCATTTTAAGAGTTGCTCCAACACGTCTTACCTCATCTTTAAATATGGCTTTAAGTGGTTCTACTACCTTAAGCTTCATATAATCTGGTAATCCACCAACATTATGATGGCTCTTTATGGTTGCGCTTGGACCTCCTGTAGCAGAAACACTTTCAATCACATCCGGATAAATCGTTCCCTGAGCCAGCCATTTCACATCTTCAATTTTGTGAGCTTCGTCATCAAAAACTTCAATGAATGTTCTCCCAATAGCTTTTCTTTTAAGTTCCGGGTCGCTTATTCCTTTTAGGGCATCAAGAAAACGTTTAGAAGCATCTACCCCAATTACATTCAAATCCATGTGTTTGTATTGATTGAGAACTTCTCCAAATTCATTTTTACGCAGTAAGCCATTATTGACAAATATGCAATACAAATTTTTGCCAACAGCTTTGTGTAATAACATGGCGGCAACAGATGAGTCTACTCCTCCCGATAAACCTAAAACTACTTTATCGTCTCCTATTGTCTTTTTTAGAACTTCAACAGTTTCTTCCACAAAAGAATCCGGAGTCCAGTCCTGTTTAAGACCAGCAATATCCAATAAGAAGTTCTCTAAAAGCTGTTTCCCATCCGTAGAGTGATAAACCTCCGGATGAAATTGAATACCATAGGTTTCTTCACCTTCAATTTTGTACGCTGCATTTTCTACATCGTGCGTACTTGCTAACAAAATCGCTTTAGTTGGCAGATGCTTGATAGTATCACTATGACTCATCCATACTTGACTTCCTTTAGGAATATTTTTGAAGAATTTCTCGCCTCCTTTAATATAAGATAAATTAGCCCTACCATACTCTCTGGTATTTGAAGGTGCCACTTCACCACCTGAAAAATGGGCAAAATATTGAGCTCCATAGCATACAGCCAATACCGGCTTTTTACTTCTTATTTTTGACAGATCAGGATGTGGCGCATCTTCTGCTCTAACTGAAAATGGACTTCCTGATAAGATTACGGCACTGTATTCTTCAATATTTTTCGGGACTTTATTATACGGTTTTATTTCGCTAAAAATGTTGAGTTCTCTAACTCTTCTTGCAATAAGTTGAGTGTATTGAGAGCCAAAATCTAAAATCAGTACCTTGTTATGTTGCATGCGCAAAAATACTATTTAATGTGAAAATGAAAAGTTTTGTAAACTACATTTATTCCATTGTTTTTAATATGTTATCAACATCGGAAATTTGAGTATGAGGATTTATAAAGCAAAACCGAGCAACAGTTTCAAAACCATCTTTAGATTTCCATTTTGTTGGTGTTACCAATGCAAATCCCTTTCTATGGTTTTCATAAGTCCAATTAGTGTAGTCATCCGGTTTCCATCCTTTTCTTCTGAATAATACACAGGACAAGCTTGGTTCCCTAACCAATTCCAGATCTGGATTTTCACGAATCATTTTACCTGCAATATTCGCTAATTCAATACCCCGCTCTACGGCCCATTTGTACTTGTCAGTTCCATGAGTTGCTAAAGAAAACCATAAAGGCAATCCTCTAACACGTCGTGTTAGCTGTATTTGGTATTCAGATGGGTTAAACCCATGCGCTCCTTCATCCTTAAAAATATCGAGGTATGATCCCTCCTGTGAATGCGCTTTTTTAGCTAATTCAGGATTCCTGTAAAGGACAGCACCGCAATCGTAAGGAGAAAACAACCACTTATGGGGATCTATAGTTACACTATTCGATTGTTCAATACCATCAAACAAGTGCCTGACAGAATCGGCAGCCAACGCACCTCCTCCATAAGCTGCATCTACATGAAACCAAATATTTTCATTTTCGCAAACTCGTGCTATTCCTTTAAGGTCATCTATAATTCCGGCATTTGTCGTTCCTCCAGTGGCTACAACTGCAAAAAGTCGTTTGCGTTGATGTTCTGTTAACCCATTTATAGTTGTTTCTAATTCGTTTCCTTCTAATCGATTCTCTGAATTTATCAATAACACATCCACATCAATTACCTTTGCCATTGCTTTTATTGACGAATGTGCTCCATCAGAAGTAATAATCAAACCTTTTTCTCCTTTAAAAGCATCATTTTCCCTCCAATATTCTCTTGCGGTAACCATAGCAGATAAGTTTGCGGCTGTTCCACCGCTGGTAAAAACACCAAATGCTCCTTTAGGCATTCCGGTTAAAGAAACCAACCACTCCATAGCCTGATTTTCGGCAAAAATGCCTCCAGCTCCTTCCATCCAATAGGCACCATGAATGCTGGATGCCGATGTGACAAGATCAAACATAATAGAAGCTCTGGTAGGTGCTGCCGGAACAAAAGCTAAATGTCTTGGATGATCTATTGGAACAGTAGCTTTAACTAAAACTTCTTTCCAGATTTGGAATGCTTTTTCTCCACCTATTCCATTAGTAGTCACTGTTTCTCCAATTATTTTCTTCAGTTCTTCTTCCTTTTTAGGCACTCCTAATTCAGGATGTGTCTTTGTAATCCTATCAACGGCATATTTCATGACATCCAATGTCATTTCAACCAATTCGATATCTATATTGTGCATGAATAAAATTTTAGTCTATAAAGATAGCACTAAAAATTCTCCTTGTAAGGGCTGTAAGTTTTTAATTAAATGAGGGATTAATTCCTCACCATATACTAAATAAAACTCAGAGAAGTTTGCTACTCGTTCCTGTAAATTTTGGTTTGGAAACAATTGATTTTGAATATCCGTAATTCTTTCAACATGATCTGCCAATTTTTTCTTTTGAGCTTTAAGCAGTCGTTTCTCCAGATTTTCCAATCCTTTGATCTGTTTTCTTTCTTGAGCTGAAACAGCACCTAAAAAGGACTTATCTGTTAATCTTGCCAGTTTATACAAATCTTCAAATTGCTTTTTCAAAGTTTCCTTTTGAGGTGAAAGGTCTATATCAATATTAGAGATGCTTCTGACTTTTTTATTAATAAAGGAGTTTTTATCTAAAAAAAGGTCTTCGTTAGCTATGTCTAACTTTTTTAATTTCTGATTTTGTTTAGCAGATTGTAATAAAACCGAATTACGTAATAACAGAATAGGAAAAGGTATTTCAACAGCTTCAAAATAGCTCTTAAGCTGAAGCCAATATGCTATTTCACCACCACCACCTATATAACATAGATTAGGTAAAATAACTTCCTGATATAACGGGCGCATTATAACGTTTGGAGAAAACCGTTCAGGATGATTTTTAATTTCCTGAAGCAGTTCTGATTCAGTCCATTTTATTGCCGTGTTTTTAACTAAAAAAACATGTCCCTTTTTAATGATGCGTTCCCTTAACTCATCAGTTAAGTAAAATAAATTTATCTCCCTTGGATTTACCTGAATAGTATATTGACTAGCCAATTTTGTTAAGCTTTCATTCGTTTTAGTCACTTCAGAAAAACTAAGCTGCTCTTTAATTTCTTTTTCAAAATATGGAATGAATTGTTCTTTTAATTCCTTGGCATCAGCATCAAGAATTACCAGCCCATAATTACCAAACAATTCATTGGCCAGATAACGAGTTGCATCGGCCAGATTATCATGATTGACATAAGTCTTTTTGAACAGTTCCTTTATGTAATTTGCATTTGTACCAGTTCCCAACATGCCGCTAAAAGCCCCTAATACAGCATCCAATTCCTTAGTATCTAACCTGCCAACTGCACCTTTTGATTCTCTATTCCAGCTTAGCTTCATTTCCTGAAATGAAAAATAATTGATCTCATCAAAGTCATGATCTTCAGTTGCCATCCAATAAATTGGAACAAAATTATAGTCGGGATATTTCTTTTTTAACTGAGATGTCAGATTTATTGTTGAAATGATCTTGTATAAAAAGTACAGAGGCCCTGTAAATAAATTCAATTGATGACCTGTAGTAATTGTAAAGGTATTTTCTTCATTTAAGACATCAATATTTTTCTTTGTTTGAGTAGAAATTTCAATTTTGGAGTATTGATTTTTGAGTACCTTGGATAAAACCTGACGTTGCCGGAGTGGGAAGGATCTTTTTTTCTCCTGAATTTGATCTTTAAAATTCTCAACATTTGGAAACCTATTGTAAAACGGTATTAAGTTTTCATCTTCATCTAAATAATCGCAAATCAAAGATGAAAAATACTTAGTGTCTTTAAACGAAATACATTCTTTTGTCATAGGTAAATCTTATTGTCGAGTAAATATAAGATAGTTTACATTATTCTGACTCTTAAAATAAACATAAAACATTATGGATTCATCCATTTTTTGAGTAATTTAATAGCTAAATTCAGATTCATTATTTCTATTTTATTCTACTATGAAAAAAGATCTCTTTAACTCAAAAAAACCTGTAATTTTCACATTAATTACTTTTACATTTATTTTTTTTATAAGTTTAAACGTAAGTGCTCAAATTACTGAACCTGATACGTCTTCATTTACTGAGTATAAAGGATCTGTCATAGACATATCCACTAAGAAAGAATTGATATTTGCAGATCTTAATGTAAAGGGCACGAATATAAGTAGCATTACAAATTCGGAAGGTGAATTCCTATTAAAAGTTCCCAATGACATTGCTAATAAAGTGATAATGGTTTCCTATTTGGGGTATGAAAGTGTCGAGTTTTTGTTGTCACCAGAAGAAAAAGAAAACTTAAAAATTTATTTGGAACCTTCCGTTACCGAGCTGGAGGAAGTAGAGATAACAGCTCTTAAAAATCCTAAGGCATTGGTTCGAACTGTACTAAGTAAAAAAGGAGAAAATTACTATAATGATCCGGCTATTATGACGGCATTTTACAGAGAAACTATTAAAAAACGCAGGAAGAACGCCTCTTTATCTGAAGCTGTTTTGGAAGTATATAAACAACCATACACTGCTGCAAGAAGAGATGCCATTAAGCTAATTAAGGCTAGAAAAAACACAAATTATTCACGTTTAGATACTTTAGCATTAAAACTCCAAGGAGGCCCATTCAGTACCCTTTATACTGATGTTGTTAAATATCCTGACTATGTTTTCCCTGAAGGTGATCTGGATAATTATGATTTCAAATTTGAAGAATCCACACAAATTGATAACAGACGCGTTTATGTAGTAAGCTTTAAACAAAAAACGAATATCCTTACACCCCTATATTATGGTAAATTATTCATAGATGGCCAAACATTTGCCTTGACCAGTGCTATATATAATTTAAATGTCAGGGATAAAGAAAGAGCTACCGCCATGTTTGTTCGTAAGAAACCCAGAAATGTAGAAACTTATCCTATTGAAGCCGGTTACAGAGTCAATTACAGGGTAAAAGACGGAAAATGGTATTATGGTTATAGCAACATCTTACTCACTTTCAAGGTCAACTGGAAAAAAAAGTGGTTCAATAGTATTTATACGTTGCAGAGTGAAATGGCCATTACCGATTGGGAACCTAATACAACTGGTGTAAACCGGCCAAAAGAGAGCTTAAGACCATCAGTGATATTTGCTGATGAAGCTTCAGGATTTTCCGATCCGGAATTTTGGGGAGAATTCAATATCATAGAACCTGAAAAATCGATTGAATCTGCCATTAAAAAGATCAGCAAGCAGGTGAAAAGGAATAAAGAATAGGTGTCAATGTTCTGACTTTGAAAGAATAAACTACTAACTTCGTTAACGACTTATGTAGGCAATTGAAACATTCTATTTTATAGCAGTTAAACTAACTTCAAAATTTAAACCACTTCAGCATACAGATCAAAGTCAGCCGCATCTGTTATTCTAACTCTTGTAAACTCTCCCGTTTTTAAATAGTTTTTGGTTGCATCAATAAGGACTTCATTATCTACATCCGGTGAATCAAATTCTGTTCTACCCACAAAATAGTTCCCTTCTTTTCTGTCGATAACCACTTTAAATTCCTTCCCTATTTTTTGCTGGTTTAGTTCCCAGGAGATCTGAGATTGAACTTCCATGATCTCATTGGCTCGTTGCTGCTTAACCTCTTCTGGAACATCATCAACTAAGTTAAAGGCATGAGTATTCTCTTCATGACTATAGGTAAAACAGCCCAAGCGTTCAAATCGCATGTCTTTGACCCAATTTTTTAATAACTGATAATCTTCTTCGCTTTCACCCGGATAACCCACGATCAGTGTTGTTCTAATGGTCATATTTGGAACAGCTTTCCTGAATTCCTTAATTAGCTTCGTGGTTTTCTCTTTGGTAGTTCCGCGTCGCATACTTTTTAAAATCGAATCAGAAATATGCTGTAACGGAATATCTAAGTAATTACAGACCTTAGGTTCTTTATTCATAACATCAAGAACATCCATTGGGAAACCTGTAGGGAATGCATAATGTAAGCGAATCCATTCTATACCCTCAACTTTTACAAGTTCGTTAAGGAGTTCGGCAAGATTTCGTTTTTTATACAGATCCAATCCATAATAAGTCAAGATCCTGAGCAATTAAAATGAGTTCCTTAACTCCTTTAGCCGCCAATTTTTCAGCTTCAATAATAATCTCTTCAATTGGAGTCGACTTGTGCTTGCCTCTCATTAATGGAATAGCACAAAAACTGCAAGGCCTGTCGCATCCTTCGGCAATTTTTAAATAGGCATAATTCTTTAGGAGTAGTCGTTAAGCGTTCTCCAATTAATTCATGTTTATAATCGGCTCCTAAAGCTTTTAATAATTGAGGCAATTCAGTAGTTCCAAAATATGCATCTACATTAGGGATTTCCTTTTGAAGATCCGGCTTATATCTTTCAGACAAACAGCCTGTAACAAAGACTTTGTCAACTTCGCCATCTTCCTTCTTCTGCATGAATTCCAGAATAGTATTCACGCTTTCTTCCTTGGCGTTATTGATAAATCCGCAGGTATTGATCACAACGATGTTACCTTCCTCTTCATGGACTACGTCTTTACCACTGGCTTTTAATTGTCCCATTAGTATTTCACTATCGTAAACATTCTTACTGCAACCAAGTGTTACTACGTTGATCTTATTCTTTTTCAGTGATTTTGTTCTCATGCTTATGTGATCTATGATCTCTCATTAAAAGGAATGACTATACCTTTTTCTAAATAATTCTTTAACCCATTTAATAATAAAGCCCAACTAAATGAAGAATGTCTGAAATGATGATTACACTCAGGCCAATCTATATGGAAAAATCTTACTTGTACACCTTTTTCTATTTGTTCCAAATTAAAACCAAATGTCGTTGGATTCCAATCTTGGTCATTCGTTTTAGTCATTTTAATATAAAAAGCATGGTTAGGTTGATATGTGATTACCTGTCCGTACCAGTCATATTCCCGAGCAAAATAAAAATTGTATTCGGCATTCAGTTCAGGAGTTCCGGTACATTTTAAAGTCCACCAATTATTTAGGTGTTCCGGACTTGAAACGGCTTGAAAGACCTCCCTTAAAGATGACTTTATAACCAGATCATGGTAAATATTAAAGCCATGGCTAACAATGTCCATCATCAATTATTTAAAGAACGAATCTACAAATTCGTATTTGTTGAATACCTGCAAATCTTCAAGACCTTCACCAACACCAATATACTTAACTGGAATCTGGAATTGATCGGAGATACCAATAACAACACCACCTTTAGCAGTACCATCTAATTTAGTAACAGCCAATGAAGTGACTTCGGTTGCAGCTGTGAATTGTTTTGCTTGTTCAAAAGCATTTTGACCTGTAGAACCATCTAATATCAAAAGCACATCATGTGGTGCATCATCAATTACTTTTTGCATAACTCGTTTTATTTTGGTCAATTCATTCATTAAGTTCACCTTGTTATGCAATCGACCCGCTGTATCAATTATAACGACATCTGCATCACTTGAAACGGCACTTTGAAGCGTATCAAAAGCAACCGATGCTGGATCACTACCCATGGATTGTTTTACAATTGGCACATCTACTCTATCCGCCCATATTTGAAGTTGATCAATAGCAGCAGCACGAAAGGTATCTGAAGCTCCTAAAACAACTTTGAGTCCTTGCTTTTTGAATTGATAGGCTAATTTCCCAATAGTCGTAGTTTTACCAACACCATTGACACCAACCACCATAATTACATATGGTTTTTTCTCTTGTGGTATGCTGTAATCTGTGGCTTCACCTGAATTTGTTTCAGATAGTAAACCAGCTATTTCTTCACGCAGGATCTTATTGAGTTCATCTGTTCCCAGATACTTATCTTTAGCCACTCTTTCTTCTATCCTCTTAATAATTTTTAAGGTTGTGTTTACACCAACATCACTGGATACAAGGATTTCCTCTAAATTATCAAGAACCTCATCATCAACTTTAGATTTTCCTGCAACAGCTTTACTTAATTTATTTATAAAATTACTGCTCGATTTTTCTAAACCTTTATCTAGTGTTTCTTTTTTATCAGAAGAAAATATTTTTTTAAAAAAACTCATTCAGATTATGTTATTTTATTTGAATACCTCAATACAATATCCTTGCCTTAAGAGAATCTATGAAATATTGTCATGAAATGTAAAGTAAAGAAATATTCTTTACTTAAATTCCCACTTTCGTGAGAATGACAATTTAAAATGTTACCTCGATGTCAACATCTCGGAATTTTTATTGATATAAAACAAAAGCAGCTTTCAATATTTTGAAAGCTGCCTGAATTATATGTAAGCAATGAATTACTTTTTATTCATCCAATCATTTACAAGTTCTGGTGGCATTATGGATTCAACAAACATGTAAGCTCCAGATTTTGGAGACTTTACCATTTTTATTGCCTTTGTTAACCTTTTTGATCCAGTTTGTAATGATGCTACCGATTTCTTTGCCATGATCTAATATTGTATTATTTAAGAACTTTAATTACTTAATTTCTTTATGAACCGTCATTTTCTTCAAGATTGGATTAAATTTCTTAATCTCTAATCTGTCAGGAGTGTTCTTCTTATTTTTTGTTGTGATATATCTTGATGTACCAGGCTGCCCAGATGTTTTATGCTCTGTGCATTCTAAAATTACCTGTACTCTATTTCCTCTTTTAGCCATTGTAATTACATTTAACCTTTAAGGCAATTATTTTAAAAATCCTTTTGTTTTAGCCTCTTTTAATGCAGCCGAGATACCAATTTTATTGATAGTCTTTAATGCTGATGTAGCCACTTTTAAAGTTATCCATTTATCTTCTTCAGGAATATAAAAACGCTTCTTAATAAGATTAGCATTAAATTTTCGCTTAGTTCTGTTCATTGAGTGAGACACATTGTTCCCAACCATTGCTTTTTTTCCAGTAAGCTCACATACTCTAGACATTATTCTTAACTTTAAATATTATTATTGAAAAACGAGGTGCAAATATACAAAATCTTTGAATGAAGACAACTTAAAATTTATCAATTTTTTAAAATTTCTTTAAGTAGCATTTCGAAGGCTTTATTTGATGCTTTGTTAATGACCTTAACTCTACCTTTTCCAAACATGAATTTTTCGGAATAAACAGAGACTGGAGTTGCAACAGCAATAAAAACTGTGCCTACTTCAGCGTCTGCATCTCCTTTTGTTGGTCCGGCATTTCCTGTTGTAGCAATTGCATAATCTGTTTTAAATATTTTTTGAGCATTTTTTGCCATTGCCTCTGCAACTTGACTACTTACTACCGAATATTTTGATATGACATCACTTGATATTTTTAAAATATTCTCTTTGGCATCAGTGGCATAACTTACTATACTTCCTTTAAAGAAGTTAGAAGCTCCGGAATGAGATGTGATTTGCTCAGCTAATTTACCACCAGTACAACTTTCAGCAACAGATAAAGTTTTTCCTTGTTCAATCAATTTTTTCCCCACAATAACCTCAATGGATTCATCCTCTTCAAATCCAACAAAAATATCCTCAATTAAAATTAGCAATTGTTTAATTAGAGAGTCCATTTCCCCTTCTATTTCTTCTCTATTAAATCCTTTGGCCGACAGTCTTAAGCGCACTCTGCCTAAATTTGGCAAATAGGCCAATTTTATAAATGATGGTAAAGCATCTTCCCACTTATCCAATCGTTCTGCTATTGCGCTTTCACCTAATCCGTATGTAAGAACTGTTCTATGAAGAATAAACGGTAAATGGTACTTTTCATTAAGTCTTGGGATGACCTCATTGCTCATTAGTGCCTTCATTTCATAAGGAACACCCGGAAGCGAAACAAATATTTTATCTTTTTGTTCCAGCCACATACCCGGAGCTGTGCCATAATTGTTTTGCAGCACCTTTGCTTTTGAAGGGACCAAGGCTTGCCTCCTATTCAAATCTGAAATAGGTGTTGCAATATATTTTGCAAATAACTCTTCAACGTGTTTTAAAACAGCATCGTTTTGTGTCAAAGTATCATTAAAATACTCGGCTAGTGTGAGTTTTGTAATATCGTCTTTAGTAGGCCCTAAACCACCTGTAAGGATAATAATATCGACACGATCTTCAGCTTCTTTTAAGGCTTTTAAAATATGCTTCTTGTCGTCTTGAATGGAAGTTATCTGGTAAACAGAAATACCAATTTTATTAAGTTCTTTTGAAATAAATGCTGAATTCGTATCAATTATTTGGCCAATGAGTATCTCGTCACCAATTGTAATTATTTCAGCTAACATATATTGTTATAGATTGAAATCTTTTTTAATTTCATCAACCGAATTCCTAATTGCAGTAAGCACGATCTCTAGCTTATCACTAATATCTTTGCTCCTTTGCTCATACTTCCCCCAATCCTGAACTTCAATCAGATCATCCAGAACTCCAAGTTCAAATAAATCAACGGTGGGTTTCATTTTATGTGCTGATTGATAGGTCTGCAAATAATTTTCATCATTCACTGATTGTTCTAAAATGGCGGCATCTTCTGGTACTTCTTCCAAAAAGGCTTGTGCCAGTGCAAATATAAATTCTTCGTCATTATCTGCTAACTCACGTACTCTATGAAGTTTATAATGTTGTTCCATGTATTATTTTACTGTTATTGAAAACATTTCGTTGTTTTCTATTAGTCCGTTTAGTTTATCGTTTGCAAAAACCTTACCAACTCCTTCAGGAGTTCCCGTAAAGATAATATCTCCAATCTTTAAAGTAAAATATTTTGATACATATTCTATAATTTCATCAATTTTCCAAAGCATCATACTTGTATTTCCATTTTGGACAAGCTCATCATTCTTAAAAAGCGAAAAAGTAATATTATTTACGTCTTTAAATTGAGTTTTTGGTAACCAGTTACCTATAACAGCAGAACCGTCAAAGGCTTTGCTCTTCTCCCAGGGCAATCCTTTGTCCTTTAATTGATTCTGAAGATCACGAGCTGTGAAGTCAATGCCCAATCCAATTTTATCATAATATTTGTGAGCAAACTTTTTATCGATGTACTTTCCGACTTTATTAATTTTTATGATTATCTCAACTTCATAATGGATATTATCAGAAAAATCGGGAATGAAAAATGGTTGATTCTTTAGCAATATTGCTGTATCCGGTTTTAAAAATATTACTGGATCTGAAGGCTTTTCACTATTTAATTCTTCAATATGTTTGGTGTAGTTCCTTCCAATACAAATGAGTTTCATCTTAAGTTAACTTGTTATTAAAATTTCTGAGTTTAATTGCGGTCAGTACTTTTTTTGTATACAAAGGGAAATCAGCATTCAATAACCAGCCAAAATATCCGGGCTCCTTCTCCATTACATCTAATACACGTTTATTCTTATGCTTGCCAAAAGCAAAACATTCTTCTCCTTTCTTATTGTACGAAATAAAACCGGCTAAATCGGCAAATTGCTTTCTTGAACTGAATTCTGATAAAAACTTGGTGTCATTTTCAAGTGCATCGTACTTTTCTATTTGTGCCTTTAATACGTGATAAGTTGCCTTAGTATCGGCTTCTGCGCTATGCGCATCATCCAGATTCTTATCACAATAGAATTTATATGCAGCTGTTAAAGTACGCTGTTCCATTTTATGGAATATAGTTTGAACATCAACTGACACTCTGTTCTTCATATCAAAATCAAGGTCGGCACGAAGCATTTCTTCGGCGAGAATAGGAATATCGAATCTATTCGAGTTAAATCCGCCTAAATCTGAATCTTTTAAAAAAGTTATGAATTTCCTTGGCTAATTCCTTAAAAGTAGGTTTATCCTTAACATCCTCATCTGTAATACCATGAATGGCAATTACTTCCTTAGGTATTTTCATTTCAGGATTTACTAACCAGGTTTTACTTTCTTCCTTTCCGTCAGGAAAAACTTTAAGTATGGATATTTCAACGATTCTGTCCTTTGAAATGTTAGTTCCTGTAGTTTCCAGGTCAAAAAAACAAATGGTTTTAGTAAGATTTAACTTCATTTAATACTATTTCAATCAAAGATAGAGAATTTAAACAAGCCCTAATTAGATTTCGCGATTACTATCCCAGGACTCTAAATAATCTTTAACGGCTTTCACAAATTGACCACCAAGAGCACCATTAACAACTCTGTGGTCATAAGAATGAGATAAGAACATTCTGTATCTGATGCCAATAAAATCCCCTTCAGATGTTTCAATAACAGCAGGAACTTTGCGAATTGCTCCTAATGCCAAAATACCTACCTGAGGTTGATTTATTATTGGTGTTCCCATAATACTTCCAAAGGTTCCCACATTGGTAACAGAATAAGTCCCACCTTGGATATCATCTGGTTTTAACTGATTATTACGTGCACGATTCGCCAGATCATTGACCTGTTTTGTCATACCAACCAAATTCAATTGGTCTGCATTCTTTATTACGGGAACTATTAAATTGCCATCTCCAAGAGCTGTAGCCATACCTAAATTTATATTTTTCTTTTTTATTACGGTATCACCTTGTACAGAAATATTCAGCATAGGAAAATCGCGGAGGGCTTTGGCCACAGCCTCCATAAAAATTGGAGTGAATGTCAGGTTTTCACCTTCCCGCTTGAAAAATTCATCTTTAATTTTGTTCCTCCAATTCCAAATTTTAGTAACGTCTGCCTCTATAAAGCTTTGTACATGCGCAGAAGTTTGAATAGAATCGACCATATGTTTTGCAACCAGTTTACCCATTCTGGTCATTTCGATGATCTCATCTCCGGCACTTTGAATTACAGGAGGCTTTTCCTGTTTTGGAGTTGATATTGGTTGAGTTGCTAACTCTTTAATTACTTCCTGAGGTTTTGAGGTATCAGAACTTTTATTATCCAGATAGGCAAGAATATCGTTTTTGGTAACTCGTCCTTCTTTTCCTGTTCCAGGAAGTGCATCTAACACCTCTTGAGAAATTCCTTCTTTTTTGGCTATATTTTTTACCAATGGCGAGTAAAAGCGTGCTTCACTGGAAATAACAGGAGTGACTGTTTCTTTGGCAGTTTCAACAGATTTTTGTACTTCGGTAACTTCGGGAGTCGACTCCTTAAGACTAACTTCCTCTAACTTAGGAGTCTTTGCAATTTCAGTATTTTCTCCATCTCCTTCAATTTCAATTACCGCAATGGTTTGGCCAACTTGAACAACATCATCGACATTAAATAATTTCTCTACTAAAACACCGTCAACTTCACTGGGAACTTCGCTATCTACTTTATCAGTAGCGATTTCCAGAACAGGCTCATCCATCTCTATTTTGTCTCCAACTTCTTTTAACCATGAGGTAATAGTTGCCTCTGCAACACTTTCTCCCATTTTTGGTAGTTTAAGTTCAAACTTTGCCATATCTGTAATGAATTCCGTTAAATTGTGTTTTGGTTTGCAAAATTAATAAAAAAAGATATGTTTTAATTATTAATCAACAACTATTTAATTATCAAAATGTAATCACTTCACCTTTTGATTTTGAACTGTTGCTGCCAATAATAAAATTAGACTTTTTCGGCAATATTTTAAAGGTCAATTGATAATGTTTTGATAATGCCGACATTCTGTTAATTATATCTTTAAAACTAAGCTTTTTACCATCAAAAATAATTTCCTGCTTATCTTCGAGTTTATAATTATTATAAAACAAATCAACATCTTTTTTAAGTACCGACTTTAGTGCTGTATTTATCGAATCAGATATCAATACGTATTTTTTGACCTGACGTCGATTCTCTTTAGGCTTTATGTGTATTGTTGTTATCATTTTAATGCCCAGCCAGATTACTGAATCTGCTAAAAAATTCTTTTTAAAATGCTTTTTATAAAAAATCTGCATCGCACTATAAAATCGCTTTGCATAAAGTTTATCCTTTAGGGTACTTTCACCTTTAAAATGAAGCACTGTAATATTAGGGTAATAATAATTTTTATATCCCAATTTTAAAGCCTGAAAGGAAAAGTCAATATCTTCACCATACATAAAATAATCTTCATCAAAACCTTTTATCTCTTCATATAAATCCTTTTTTAAAAACATAAAAGCACCTGCCAAAATATCAACCTCACCCGCTTCATCTTCTTTTAAGTGATTAGCATAATACGTTTTTGAATTCCCAATCATTTTTTGAAGGGAGACAGCAGCAGTTGGAACATTTCTCTTACTCTCCGGAAGAAATTTTCCAGAACCATCAATCAGCTTGCAACCAACAATACCAAGTTTATCTTTACCATCTACAAAATTCAAAAGGTTAGTGTAAGTATCTTCTGGAACCACAGTATCGGGATTTAAAATACAAATAAATTCACCTTTGGATTTCTTTACTCCTATATTATTTCCTTTTGAAAACCCATAATTTTCGTTATTTTCCACTAAAATCACATCTGGAAATAATTCCTTGACCATTTGGCAACTACTATCACCGGAATTGTTATCCACCACAATAATTTCAGAATCAATATCAACGGTAGCAGCCTGTACACTCTGGAGGCATAATTGCAAAAAATAGTGTACATTATAATTTAGGATGACGATAGATAGCTTCAAAAAAGTTTAATGTTTTAAGGATGACTCAAAAGGAATTCTGTTCAAAATGCTTCTTCCCAAGGTGATCTCATCGGCATATTCCAGTTCATCGCCTACTGAAATCCCCCTGGCTATTGTTGAAGTAATAACGTCATAATCCTGTATTTGTTTGTAGATATAGAAATTGGTTGTATCACCCTCCATGGTAGAACTTAGGGCAAAAATGATTTCCTTTATCTTTCTTGTTTTAACTTTATTTACTAAAGGCGTAATATTAAGTTCATTTGGACCAATACCATCCATAGGAGAAATTTTTCCTCCTAATACATGGTATAATCCTTTAAAGGAACTAGTGTTTTCAATTGCCATTACATCTCTAACATCTTCCACAACACATATGATCTCACCATTTCTATTAGGATTGGAACATATCTCACAGATCTCCACATCGCTTATATTATTACAACTTTTACAGAATTTGATCTCTCCACGAAGCCTTTTAAGGGCATCAACCAACTGATTGGTTTGCTCTTTAGGCTGATTCAATAAATGCAGAACCAAACGCAATGCTGTACGCTTACCAATACCAGGCAATTGCGACATTTCATTCACAGCATTTTCCAATAATTTTGAAGAGAATTCCATCGCTGCGAATTTACAATTTTTGAATTAAGAATGATATATAATATTGTAATTTGTATTTTTAGCTGCGGAATTCAATTCTTATGAACGCAACGCAGATTATTCTATTAATTGCAGCTTATTTTGGGCTACTTATTTTAATCTCATATTTTACAGGAAAAAGATCGGGAAATGAAGCCTTTTTTAAGGCTAATAAGCAATCTCCATGGTATGTAGTGGCTTTCGGAATGATAGGTGCTTCCTTATCAGGAGTTACTTTTATTTCCGTTCCTGGATGGATCGAGGCCTCACAATTCAGTTATATGCAGGTTGTTCTTGGATATATCATTGGATATCTTGTTATTGGAACCGTACTTTTACCTTTATATTACAGACTGAATCTTACATCAATATATACTTACTTAGAGGAAAGATTTGGGAATTTTTCTTATAAGACAGGAGCCTCCTTCTTTTTAATTTCCAGAATTGTAGGTGCCAGTTTTAGATTGTATCTGGTTGCAAATGTTCTTCAGATCATTCTATTTGATGAACTGGGAGTTGAATTTTGGCAAACAGTAACCATTACTGTTTTACTTATTTGGTTGTATACTTTTAAATCGGGAATAAAAACCATAGTCTGGACCGATACCTTACAGACTCTTTTTATGCTTGTTGCGGTTGGTGTTGCCATTTATTTTGTGAGTGATGAACTAAATATTTCTGAAGGAAATTTACTGAGTTATATTTTGGACAGCGACCTAAGTAAAATCTTCTTTTTTGACGATTACAAGTCGGGTACTTATTTTTGGAAACAATTCATTTCAGGTGCCTTCATTGCAATTGTAATGACAGGTCTGGACCAGGATATGATGCAAAAGAACCTGACCTGCAGAAGCCTAAAAGATGCCCAAAAGAATATGTTTTGGTTCACAATTGTATTGACTATTGTGAATTTTGTATTTTTAAGTTTAGGACTTCTATTGACCGTATATGCTCAACAAAACGGTATTGATGCTCATAAAGACGATCTCTTTCCTATTTTAGCTAAAAACCATTTGGGATTTGGAGTTTTTGTATTTTTCTTACTCGGATTGATTGCAGCTGCATACAGTAGTGCAGATAGTGCTTTAACTTCTCTCACCACCTCATTCAGTATCGATATATTAGATATTGAAAAAAAATACGATAAAGAAAAACAAGTCAAGGTTAGAAAGCAGATTCATATCCTTATTTCGTTTGTTCTTATTCTGGTTATTATCTCCTTTAAATATCTTATAAAAGACGAAAGTGTTATTGCCAAACTTTTTGTTTTTGCAGGATATACTTATGGTCCCCTTTTGGGTCTTTACGCCTATGGATTATTCACGAATTGGCATGTCAGAGATAAATTGGTTCCAATAATTGCCATATTATCACCTATCCTTTCTTATATTATTAGTGTAAATAGTTTTAAATGGCTCGGATTTGAATTTGGATTTTTTATTTTGATTTTGAATGGTTTTTTAACATTTTTAGGCTTAATATTGATTCGTAGAAAGTAAAACAAGCGTGCAGGATTCTTCAAATGCAATATTATTTTCCTTCAAAATTGAATACAATTCTGGATTTTCTGTTCCCGGATTAAAGATGACACGTTTCGGTTTCAGAGATACAATATAATCGTAAAATATTTTTTGCCTTTTTGCATTCAAATAAATTGTAATAGTATCAATATCCTTATAGTGTAAAAATTCAGTTTCAATATTTATTCCTGCAACTTTCCCATTTCTTGAACCTAAGGCCAC
The DNA here is from genome assembly GCA_963722665.1 of uncultured Flavobacteriaceae bacterium. Lineage (GTDB taxonomy): Bacteria > Bacteroidota > Bacteroidia > Flavobacteriales > Flavobacteriaceae > Site-B1. The sequence goes on along the minus strand of CAVRNW010000024.1, from coordinate 52,286 downwards.
AACTACATGTTTATTAGTCACTAGACTCTCTATAGCATAATTTGAATATCGATGAGTTTTTAAAGAAGCTCCAAGTACAAGTGTTTTCTTTTTCATTTTGTTAAAACTGAGTTAAGTATCAATACTAATTGTAACAGATCGTAAAAATACTCGTCTATTGAATAAGATACAACAACGAGCCATTTAAAAAGAAAACTAAAATTACTTTACTGCGAAAAAACCATATAAGAATTTAATAACCTACATAATAGTTGATGGTTAGTGTTAATGTGGTTATTAATAGAAAACCCAAAGCTTTTGGCTTTGGGTTTTTGATTTATATAAAATAAACAAAAAGAAATAACGTTATTAATGTAATTATAATCAATTATTTACGACGAAATAAAAACATATAATAATAGTTAGTATTTAATTGATTAATAGCATAAAAAAGCCAAAATAATAGTTTTGGCTTTTTTATATTTTTTGTTATTTACCAATTAATAATTACGCTTCCCCAAGTAAATCCGCTTCCAAAAGCTACTAGTATAACTTTATCTCCTTCCTTAATTTTTCCTTGTTCCCAAGCTTCAGTCAATGCAATAGGAATTGAGGCGGCAGTGGTATTTCCATATTTTTGAATATTGTTGAAAACCTGATCATCACTCAAGCCAAACTTCTTTTGTATAAATTGGGAAATTCGCAAATTAGCCTGGTGAGGAATCAACATATCAATATCTTCCTTAGTTAAATTATTAGTTTTTAATCCTTCCATAATGGCTTCACTAAATCTAACCACCGCATGTTTAAAAACAAAAGTCCCATTCATATAAGGATAATAAGACACGTCGTCAGGATCGTTGGCTTCAAGAATTTCTGGTACCCAATGCATGATACTTGGTCCTTCCACGACTAGTTCTCTAGCGTGTTTACCTTCAGAATGAAGATGAGTTGAAAGAATTCCTTTCGTTGTATCTTCTTCTCTTGTCAATACTGCTGCACCTGCTCCATCACCAAAAATTACAGTCACTCCTCTTCCACGTGTCGATTTTTCTAAACCACCTGAATGATATTCTGCTCCAATAACCAAAATATTCTTATACATCCCGGTTTTTATAAACTGATCTGCAACAGATATTCCATAAACAAATCCTGAGCATTGGTTTCTTACATCTAAAGCTCCTATGGTTTTCATGTCTAGCATATCCTGAATTTGAACACCACATCCGGGAAAATACATATCCGGACTTAAGGTTGCAAACACTATAAAATCAATATCATCCTTGGTCAGTCCAGATCTCTCAATAGCTATTCTGGCAGCCTTTGCACCCATAATGGCCGATGAATCATTGGTTCCTTCTTTGATCCATCTGCGTTCCTGGATTCCGGTTCGCTCCTGTATCCACTCGTCATTGGTATCCATCATTTTTGACAGATCATCATTTGTTACTACATTATCAGGAAGATATTTACCAAGTCCAATTATTTTTGAATTATACATAAGTGAGAAATTTTATAAAGGTAATTTAATCATTTCCATCCAACTTTTAATTGAATATTTTCTAAATCTTTTACCTGAATAACAAAGCAACTAAAAATAAATCCGATTTCAAAATTTTACTTAGTCGATCGTTCACCTTTAACTTTCTTTTAATAGCAGATTTAGGAGTAAATAATTAGCTTTACAAATGTTAATTAATCTTTAAAAACATATTATGAAAAAAGTTCTCCTTTTAGCCGTTCTAATCTTAAGTTCTTTGGGCTTTTCACAAGATAACGTTACGTATCAAAAACCGTCACAGGAAATTCATGAATTAGCCGAAGCTCCTTTAGCACCATCAATTAGGATGGATAGTAAAGGTGAAAATATGATCTTTCTATACCGAAGTAATTTTAAAGGTATAGATGAATTGTCTGAAACCGAAATGAGATTGGGTGGACTCCGAATCAATCCAAAGACCAACATCAATAGCAGACAAAGTTATTATAATGATGTCAAAGTTAGAAAAGGTAGAAAAGGTGTTGAAAGTGATGTAGAAGGATTACCTCAAAATGGAAGATTTGCCAATTTTTCATGGTCACCAAACCAAAAAATGGCTGCCTTTACAAATACTGTAAATAGTGGTGTAGAGTTGTGGTTGTTAGATATAGAATCTAAATCGGCTAAACGATTGACTGAACCCAATTTGAATGCCAATACTGGTCGACCTTTTGCATGGTTCAAAGACAATAACTCAATTTTAATTAAGACGATATCAAAGGATAAAAAAGAGCTTATTGATACTAAAACTGCTATCCCAGCTGGGCCAACAGTTTCAATTAGTGAAGCAGGTATAAAAGCACAAAACAGGACCTATCAAGACCTGTTAAAAAATCCGACTGATGAGCATAATTTTGAACAATTGGCACTTTCAGAAATACATAAAATAGATCTTTATGGTACTTCTCAATTATGGATGAAAAGTGACATGTACAGAAGTATGTCATTTTCTCCAGACGGTAATTACATAATGATCACAACCATACAAAAACCCTTTTCGTATTTGGTGCCTTACAGAAGATTCCCTTCAAAAACAGCAATTTATGACAAAAATGCCAACTTGGTTAATACGGTTTTAGAAGTACCACTAATAGAAGATCTTCCTAAAGGATTTATGGCAGTTAGAAAAGGAAAAAGAAATTTGTCCTGGCGAGATGATAAACCAGCTACTATTATTTGGGCTGAAGCTTTGGATGAAGGTGATCCTGCCAATGAAGTGCCATATCGTGATGAAGTCTATCAGTTAGATGCACCTTTTAAAGCTGAGGGATCACCAATGTTAAAAACCATTGGGCGTTTCAGGGGAATAGATTGGGGAAATAGTGAATTGGCAATTGCCTATGATTATTGGTGGAATACTAGAAACAGAAAAACTTATGTCTTTAGCCCATCAAACAATAAAAAAAAGTCTGTGGTATTATTTGATAGGAATTATCAAGATATCTACAGTGATCCTGGATCTTTTGTTACCAAACGAAACCAGTTCGATAGATATACATTAGAGCTTGTAAAGAATAAAGCATTTTTAATTGGTGACGGTTACAGCGAGAAAGGGAAATTTCCATTTGTAGATGAAATTGATCTTAATACTAAAAATACCAAACGCCTTTATCAATCAAGTTATACAGATAAGGTTGAAAGTATCTCATCTGCTATTGACATGAAAAAAGGAGAAGTTTTAGTTAGAATCGAATCTAAAACAGAATATCCTAATTATTATGTTCGAAACATTAAAAAAAGGATTGCTCCCATTCCGCTAACACAATTTGAGAATCCGTTTAGCAGCATTCAAAATGTTCACAAAGAAGTCATTAAATACAACCGTGAAGATGGATTGGAGTTGTCCGGAACATTATATCTGCCAACAAATTATGAAAAAGGTAATAAATACCCAATGATCATGTGGGCTTACCCTGAAGAATTCAAGGACAAAAGCAGTGCAGGACAAAACACAAAGAGTGCTAATGAATTCACTTACCCTTGGTATGGCTCTCCTATTTATTGGGTAACCAAAGGCTATGTCATTTTAGATGATGCATCATTCCCAATTGTTGGTGAAGGTGATGAAGAACCTAATGATACATTTATTAAACAACTAGTATCTAATGCCAAAGCTGCCATTGATGCTGTTGACAATTTAGGCTATATCGATAGAAATAAAGTAGCTGTTGGAGGTCACTCCTATGGAGCCTTTATGACAGCTAATTTGCTTTCGCATTCAGATTTATTTGCTGCTGGAATAGCAAGAAGCGGTGCTTATAATAGGACATTGACCCCTTTTGGATTTCAAAGTGAAGAACGAAATTACTGGGAAGCACCAGAAATTTATTATAACATGTCTCCATTCATGCATTGCGACACAATGAAGACACCCTTACTTTTAATCCATGGTGAAGCGGACAATAACTCTGGCACTTATCCCTTGCAAAGCGAACGTTATTTCAATGCGCTAAAAGGACTTGGAGCTCCTGTCAGATTAGTCATGCTGCCAAAAGAAAGCCATGGTTATCGGGCAAAAGAATCGGTAATGCACATGCTTTGGGAACAAGATCAGTGGCTTGAGAAACACGTCAAGAACAGAATTATAGAGCAAGAAGGAACCAATTAAGAATTAAAAACCGCCAATAGGCGGTTTTTTAATGTCAGTTTGTCACTTTTAAGGAATTGGCATTTTTGTTGTCCTATCCTAGGAAACTATTAAAAATTAAATACTACAAATCATGACAAAGGGTAATATTAATGTATCAGTAGAGAATATCTTTCCATTAATCAAAAAGTTCCTGTATAGTGACCACGAGATCTTTTTACGTGAGCTTATCAGTAATGCGACGGATGCCACGCTTAAGCTGAAACACTTAACAAGCATTGGCGAAGTAAAAGTAGATTATGGGAATCCTATCATTGAAGTTAAAGTAGATAAAAAAGGTAAAAAACTTCATATTATTGATCAGGGAATTGGTATGACAGCTGAAGAAGTTGAAAAATACATCAATGAGATTGCTTTTTCTGGTGCTGAAGAGTTTTTGGAAAAATATAAAGATTCGGATAAAGATTCTGGAATTATTGGACATTTTGGATTAGGTTTCTATTCATCATTTATGGTGGCAGGTAAAGTAGAGATACTCACCAAGTCTTATAAAGACGAACCAGCAGCTCACTGGACTTGCGATGGTAGTCCTGAATTTACATTAAAACCAGGCAAGAAAAAAGACAGGGGAACCGAGATCATCCTGCATATTTCTAAAGATGAAGTTTCTTTTTTAGAGGAATCCAAAATCCGTGAATTGTTATTGAAGTATAACAAATTCATGCCTATTCCTATTAAATTTGGCACAAAAGAGATTGACGATCCAAACTTCAAACCAAAGACCATCAAGGACAAAGACGGTAAGGAAACTACGGAACCTCATAAAAAAATTACTGTTGATGATATCATCAACAATCCTAACCCTGCCTGGACAAAACAGCCTGCAGATCTTAAAGACGAGGATTACAAATCATTCTACAGAGAATTGTATCCAATGCAATTCGAGGAGCCTTTATTCCATATCCATTTAAACGTTGACTATCCGTTTAACTTAACAGGAATCCTTTATTTCCCTAAATTGACAAACGATCTTAATATACAAAAGGACAAAATTCAGTTATTCCAAAATCAGGTATATGTTACAGATAATGTGGAAGGCATTGTCCCTGAATTTCTGACTATGTTACGTGGTGTGATTGATTCTCCGGATATTCCTTTGAATGTCTCCCGTTCATATTTACAAGCCGATGGTGCAGTTAAAAAAATATCATCCTACATAACCAGAAAAGTTGCTGATAAGTTAAAAACGCTGTTCAATAATAATCGTGAGGATTTTGAGAAAAAATGGAACGACATTAAACTCGTCATTGAATACGGCATGCTTTCAGAAGAAAAATTCTTTGAAAAAGCTGATGCTTTTGCCTTGTATCCAACGGTTGACGGTAAATATTTTACATATGATGAATTATATAACAAGATAAAAGCTAATCAGACGGACAAGGATGATAAATTAGTGATCCTTTATGCCTCCGATAAGGATGAGCAACACAGTTATATCGATGCTGCCAAAGCAAAAGGATATGAAGTCTTGTTACTAGACTCTCCTATTGTTAGCCATCTTATTCAGAAGTTGGAATCTACTAAGGAAAATATAACTTTTTCAAGAGTAGATGCAGATCATATTGATAACCTCATCAAAAAGGAGGATACAATAATTTCTAAGTTAACTGATGAAGAAAAGACCAAACTAGATACGTTACTAAAAGAAGTTATTTCTTCTGAAAAGTTTATGGTTCAATTGGAAGCAATGGATAGCAATGCCGCTCCGTTTATGATCACACAACCGGAATTTATGCGTCGTATGAAAGAAATGCAGCAAACCGGTGGTGGCGGCGGTATGTTTGGCATGGGTAATATGCCTGAGATGTATAATTTTGTAGTGAATACTAATTCAGAATTGGTTAGTGAGATCTTAAATACCAAGACCAAAAAGAAACAGGAACGATTGATCAATCAGAGTCTGGATTTAGCTCGTTTATCACAAGGGTTATTGAAAGGTGAGGAATTGACCAATTTTATTAAAAGAAGTTACGAGATGATCAAATAGATGTCATTTCTGCAACTTGTGCTGAACTTGTTTCATTAAGACAAGAATCTTTATATGAAAACCACTTCGTAATTGAAGTGGTTTTTTGTTATTAATCCGTATCTTGGTCAGCATCAAATTTAGAGTGATCTAAATAAGAATTTAACATGAAAAAATGGACCAAACAAATATAAACTTAGCTGTATTAATCGACGGCGACAATATACCATCTGCTTATATAAAGGAGATGATGGAAGAAATTACCAAGTACGGAAATCCAACCATAAAGCGAATATATGGTGACTGGACTAAACCTCACTTATCCAAATGGAAAACCTTGCTTCTTGAAAATGCCATTACTCCTATTCAACAATATGGTTACACTACAGGAAAAAATGCAACAGATTCAGCCATGATAATTGATGCTATGGATATACTGTATTCAGAAAAGGTTAGCGGATTTTGTCTGGTATCGAGTGATAGCGATTTTACAAAGCTGGCTACTCGATTAAGGGAAGCAGGTATGCTGGTAATTGGTATTGGTGAGAAGAAAACCCCAAACCCGTTTATTGTCGCTTGCGATCGATTTATCTATATAGAGATCTTAAAATCACAAAGTGAAAAACCGGAAACAGAAACCGAAAAAGAAAAGGCTAAAAGCTCTGTCGATAAAATAACTAAAGAAGACATTAAGTTAATTGCAACTACAATTTCTGATATATCGGAAGATGATGGTTGGGCATTCCTGGGTGATGTTGGAAGTTTATTGCAAAAAAAACGACCTAATTTTGATTCCAGGAATTATGGTTTTTTAAAATTGACACCACTTATAAAATCCATAGGAGAATTTGAAATTGAGCAACGTGAAAATCCAAAAAGCAAGCATAAATTGATCTATGTAAAAAATAAGGAAAAACAAAGATCCAGATATAAAAAATAGCGACTCACCGCTACACTATTTATAATTAAACCACCTTAAACTTAAGGTGGTTCTTTTTGTTGATTTTAAACGAAATTTACTCCATATCTCCCACATATTTCAGCTACTTTGGGAAAATCTGGTGGTCCTGGAGGCAACTGAGATAATTCCATGAACATATCTTCTATTCCTGAAGGGAAAACGCTTAATATAACCTTTGCTTTTTGATCACCAACAATTCTCCAACTATGAGGAACGCCTCGTGGACCAAAAGCCAGATCACCAGCTTTTAAAATAGTAGTTTTACCTCCAACTGTTATCTCCATTTCACCCTCAATAACCTTGAATACTTCATCTTCATTTTCATGTACATGAGCTGGAATACCTGTTCCGGGATCATTTTGTTCTTCAATAAGAGTAAATAATCCATTGGTATCCTTGCCTGTTAGCTTGACTGTCTGTAAATCTCCAATTACGTTAATCGTTTGTCCTTCATCCGCCCGTACAACCTTAGGGCTTAGTTTATTAGCTAAGTTCCTCATTTTGGCAGAAAGAAGATTGGGAACTACCAAAAGCGCCGCTCCTAAAGCCGACGACTTACTTAAAAATTCTTTTCGTTTCATAATTAAATTTGTTTTGATTAGGATTCAACTTATTAACTAAAATAAAAAAAAATTAATAATTTATTATTTTAAGCCCTAATCACTCCACCGGAAAATCAAAATGTTGATCTTTGAATGGCTCACCTCTTAATGTAAAGTGCCACCATTCCCAGGGGTACGGCCTAAAGCCATGTTTTGTCATAACGGTTTGCAACAACAATCTATTGGCTTTTTGTTGGGTAGTCAACCTTATAAAATGAATCCAGGATTGAGGACCGAAGTAATCGTAAGGTGTTCCCATATCCAATTCCTCACCTGTATCAAGATCTACTAAAGTCACATCCAATGTACTGCCACTACTATGTCTGGAACGGGTTGCGATATACTGGTCCTTAAAAAGATCTTTTTTATCAACATCAGGATAATACTCGTGCTTTTTCACAGTGTCATTAAGGGCTCTGGCCCATTTTATAAAATGGTTAACTGCACGTTGTGGTCTGTAAGCATCAAAAATCTTTATGGATAAATTAAATGATTTAAGTTCATCCTGTACTTTTTTTAAGGCATTAGTTGCCTGAGAACTTAAAATACAGACATCTTTATTGTAACCTGTGATCTTTTGACCAATAAAATTATTATTGGTAAAATAGCGTAACTCCGTTTTAATATCCGGAATCTTCTTTTCTACATATACAAAACCCTTTGGTAATTGAGCGAATAATAGGTTTGTGATAAGAACAAATAAGATGTTTAGCTTTAATTTCATGTGCGATCTAATGGTACTAATGTAATAAAATATTCGTTTATTCATTATAATCCATATTTACTTTATCTCAAAAAATAATACATTTTATTAAAATGTATTAAAATAAAATGTATATTTACCCTATGTATAGTAAAGAATTAACCAAAGGCACCTTACAACCTATCATTTTAAAACTCCTGTCGGAGCATGATAGCATGTATGGTTATGAAATTACCCAAAAGGTAAAGGACATAACAAAAGATAAGATCGATATTTCTGAAGGCGCACTCTACCCAATCCTGCATAAATTGGAAAAGGAAGGTGTTTTGGAAACCGAAAAAGTTTTTATTGGCAAGCGAGTCAGGAAATACTACAAAGTAACCTCTCCAGGTAAAAAGGTTGTAGCAGACAAAACCAATGAAGTCTACGATTTTATTGAAACCTTGTCGTTAATATTCAATCCTAAAAAATTAGCGAAATGATTTTAACAGACACTCAAATAGACATTATTTCTTGCGATTTAGATGGTTTAGGAATTAAATCTAACGAGCTTAAAGACGATATTTTAGATCATATCTGTTCAGATATTGAATCTAGAGAAGGCAATAACTTTGAAGAGGCTTACCAAAGCACCATTAAAAAGTTTGGTGGCGAAAAAGCAATTGAGAAAATTCAAAAGGACACCGATTTTTTATTGGATTACAAACGCAGTCTAAGCTTAAAGCGAGCTTTATATATTTCAGGATTTATTGTTTCGTTTTTAATGAGCACAGGCATTATGTTTAAAGTGATGCATTGGCCTTATGCGGGTATGATATTGTTAACAGCTTTTGTCCTACTTAATTTTGTGCTTTTACCAATTTTCTTTTACGACCGATATACCACATCCAATCAACAACATTCATCATATTTAATAATTTAATTTCAATCAAAAAATGAGAAAAACAGTTTATTTATCAGGATTTATTGCCTCTTTTTTAATGAGTACAGGCTCCATTTTTAAAATTATGCATTGGCCTTATTCAGGCATGATATTATTAGCAGGTTTTGTAATATTAAATTTTGTGTTTTTACCAACCTTTTTTTATTATAAATATAAAAGCACTAAATAAGAGAAAAACTTAAACTAGGTATTAATACCACCTCCATCCAGAAACTTCGGGAGATGTGGTTTTTTAGTGTGTGACATTAGTCATCAAACGAAAAATAGAAGACAATTATTTTTTTTAGTTAGATAAAACAACTAACTCCATATACAATTGATGTAAAATTAAATTGATATAAGTTAAATGACCGGCTCTTTTTTATGATTATTTATTTTCCCCAAAGCTATCAATAGCACCCCAAAAATAGTAATGAATCCTCCGATTAAAGCTATAGGTTTCGGGAATTCTCCAAAATAAATATATGCACCTAGTAAAACAAATAAGCCTCTGGTACTTGCAATAATAGCTTTACGTGATAGTGGAATAAATTGTAATGCTAAATAACCTGTTATTACAGTAAGGAATGGTCCTAACAGGGAACCAATAAAAATATTTTTAAGGGCTCCAAATGTTATTATTAAATCTTGACGCATGACATACAATGCAATAATTGAAAATACAAGTAAAAATAAACTCCTGTTAATAGTTAAAATATTGGGATGAATCTTTTTTATTTTCATTTTTATTATCACAGCATTTATGGCACCTAAAATACTTGAATATAACACATATTGTGCACCATCAATAAACATATCTTGAATATTACTATTGCCCTTGAAACTTATAACAAAAGCACCAGATAATGCTAAAAGTATTCCCCAAAATTCCAATTTATTAAATCGTTCTTTAAGAATTACAAAACTTAGAATAATAATAAAAGCAGGTGCAATATTTCCGATAAATGATACAATAGCAGGATTAGTAATGGTATGTATTGCTTTAAAGAAAAAGTAGGTGCCTACAACTTCTATCAAACCTAAAAATAATAATACCAAATAACATCGAACTGATAATTCTTTAAATTTATAAAATGATTTTTGATGCCAGGAGTAAATCATAATCCATATAAGGCCAAATCCAAACCAATAGACGCCAAACTGCGGCAAGCTAACTTCCTTCAATGCTATTTTACTAAAGATGTAAACATTGGATAAAGCTATTACTGAAACTAAAGCTAACAAATAGCCTTTTACCTCTTGATTTTTCATACTATAAAGATAGCCTATTCAATCTCCTATATATGTAACTTTTCTTGCTTTAGGATCAGATTGGGATATTAGAATGAATATAATATCTTTTATTTCGTAATTTTAAATCATGCAAGTTATTTCAACAAACATAGCCAAACCAACCACTATTATTTGGAGAGGCAAATCTGTACAAACAGGTATTTATAAAACACCTGTTCACCAGCCTATCTTTTTAGGCAAACAAGATGTTAATGGTGATACAGTCTCCGACAGAAAAGTTCATGGTGGTGAATTTAAGGCCTGTTATTTGTTTTCGGCAGACCAATATAATTTCTGGAAAAAGTTGTATCCAAAACTTGATTGGGACTATGGTATGTTAGGTGAAAACTTAACTGTTTCAGGTTTAGATGAAACCCAAATACACATTGGCGATATTTATAAAGTTGGAGAAGCTATAGTGCAAATCACACAACCAAGAGAACCATGTTTTAAATTCGGAATTAAATTTGGCACTCAGGAAGTTCTGAACCAATTTATTGAACATGGTTATCCTGGAACTTATGTTCGTGTTATTAAAGAAGGTTATGTTAGTAAAGGCGATAAATTCTTTTTGGAGCAAAAAGCTAAAAACAGTTTGAGTACTTATCAGTTCTTTAACTTATTATATGCGAAATCTAAAGATCAGAAATTGGTGGAATTGGCTGTTATAAATGAAGCTCTTCCTCAACGTAAACGAGATAAATTAAAAGCATTTTTAATATGAACTTTCCCTGGCATTTATATCTTATGGCTTTCATGTATATGGTTGCAGGCTCCTTTCATTTTATTAAACCAAAAATGTATGAGCGAATTATGCCAAAATATCTTCCAAATCATAGATCCTTAGTCTATTTAAGTGGTATAGCGGAGATTGTGTTAGGTATTTCTTTATGTTTTCCCAGACTTAAAAATTTGTCAATTTATGGAATAATTGCCATGTTAATTGTTTTTTTACTAGTACATTTCTACATGCTATCCGGAGAAAAAGCATCAGCAGGAATTCCGAAATGGATTTTAATTCTTCGAATTCCGTTGCAATTCTTTTTAATGTATTGGGCTTATTGGTATCTTCAATTTTAAGGATATGATATTTAATGAAAAGATTGAGCTTAATTTACCGGATTCCGATATTACTTATTATCCGGAATTTTTTAATCTTAAGGAATCTGACCGGTATTTTCAATCCTTGTTAAAAAATGTTACTTGGCAACAGGATGATATCACTATTTTCGGAAAAACTTATAAGCAGCCCAGGCTTACAGCCTTATTCGCTAACAATGAAGAGCCTTACACCTATTCTAACATAACCATGAATCCTTATAGTTTTACAAGGGAGCTTTTGACAATTAAAGCAAAAATTGAATCTATTATTAATGTACAGTTTACAAGCTGTCTCCTAAATTTATACAGAGATGGTCAAGATAGCAATGGCTGGCATGCAGATGACGAGAAAGAATTAGGCCTTAACCCAATAATTGCTTCCGTAAGCTTTGGTGCAGAGCGACTATTTAAACTTAAGCATAGAAAAAATAAAGAATTAAAAAAGGATCTGATTTTACAACATGGAAGTCTGCTGATCATGAAAAAGGAAACACAACATAACTGGTTGCATCAAATACCAAAGACAAAGAAATCAATTGGAAAAAGAATTAATCTGACTTTTCGGGTTATAACAAAAAAAAACTGAGGTCCCTCAACCTCAGTTATTTCTATTTGCTATGCTTTTGTTGGTGAGATTTAGGGTCTAAATTTCAACAGACATTGGCAAATATTAATTAATTAATCCATTGAACTAAAAACTATATCTTTTAGTACATGTCAAACATAAAACATAATTTTCAAATCCTCGTTAAAGAACATGATAAAATCGATGTAATACACTTTTTTTTAACATAATTTGACCAAATATTCTGTTTTATCGATGAAATGCACATTTCTTTAACAGTATTTCTTATCCAATATCTATCAAAAAATAGAATAATTTCTTTGAAATTTGCATTAACTTTATCAAAAATTGGCACTTATTTTGTTTACTTTTCTACAAAAATTAAACTATGAAATCAAATCTTTTATTTCTTTTTCTTTTTATCGGGTTTATGACTTTTGCCCAGGATCTGAAATTTACAGAAACTGAACTTAGTATAAACATACATGTTGATGGCACTCTATTAGTTCCAAATAATGTTAAGAAACCAGATTTAGCTATATTAATTGCGGGTTCCGGGCCTACAAACAGAGATGGAAACCAGAATTTCTTAATGAACAATTCATTAAAGAAGTTGGCAGAGAAATTATCAGATCAGGGAATTTCCACCTTTAGATATGACAAACGCATAGTTAAACAGATACGAGAAGGCAAGGTAGATGAAAACATTATGTTTGATGATTTTGTAACAGATGCCAAAACGGTAGTGGAGTATTTTGGATCAAAAAAGGAATTCAAAAATATTTATATAATTGGCCATAGTCAGGGAAGTTTAGTTGGCATGCTGGCTGCAAAGGATCATGCATATGGATTTGTTTCACTTGCAGGAGCAGGTCAGTCCATTGATAATGTTATAACCGAACAGATAACCAAAACTGCACCCATGTTTACAGAGGATACCAATCGTATCTTTAATAGCTTGAAGGAAGGAAATACCATAGCTGATTTTCCACCTGCTTTGGCGTCAGTTTTTAGATTAGACATTCAACCGTTTTTGATGAATTGGATGCAATATGATCCGGCACAGATTATAAAGGACCTGAACATGCCCATATTAATAATTAATGGTTCTAAGGATATTCAAGTCTCGGAGACTGAAGCAAATCTTTTAAAGAATGCTAAACCCGAAGCGGAACTGGTTATCATAGACAAAATGAATCATATATTGGTAACTATAGAGGGAGATACTTTAGAAAATACCAAATCGTATAACGAACCTCACAGAAAAATTTCACCTGAGTTAATTTCTGCCATTGTAGCTTTTATTGAAAAATAAAAACTTGTTAATTAGAGCTACCAATTAAATCTGTTTAACTAGAGTATGAATTTATAGAATCATATCTCCGCATAAAAAAAGCATCTCGAGAGAGATGCTTTTTAACTAACCAACCAACGTAATTTCTACTCCTTGGTCCAAGGTAATCACTCCTTAACCAAATCATCATAGTAAATTACAATTATATATATTCAATCATCATGCCAAAAATAATTTTTGATAAAAATTAGGAAATTAATTTTAGGCACTATATCTTTATGATATCATTTTAACATCATTTTAAATTATATATCATGAAACAAGAAAAACTTATAGTTCCTATCAGCGGATATTTAATGCTGCTAATATTTTTCATACTATTTTTTGGCGGGATCACTGCAATTATTGCATTTCAAAACCCCTGGTTTGGTTTTGCCATACTCGCCGCAATTATAACCATGTTTGGATTTGTAATGGTTCAACCAAACGGATCACGAGTACTACTTCTATTCGGAAAGTATGTTGGTACAATAAAGAAAAATGGGTTTTATTGGGTAAATCCATTTTATACTAAAAAGAAGATCTCGTTACGTGCCAGTAATTTTGATAGTGAACGATTAAAAGTAAATGACAAGTTAGGAAACCCTATTATGATAAGCACTATACTGGTTTGGAGGGTTCAAAATACTTATAAAGCAGCCTTCGATGTAGATAATTATGAGAATTTTGTTCGAGTACAAACAGATGCAGCAGTTCGTAAGCTAGCCAGTATGTACCCATATGATAATTTTGCTGATGAAGGCCACACTGAAGATATTACACTAAGGTCGAGCGTGAATGAAGTAAGTGAAGCCTTGGAAAAAGAAATTGATGAACGTTTATCAATTGCCGGCATTGAAGTTTTAGAAGCAAGAATTGGTTATTTGGCCTATGCTCAGGAAATAGCCAATGCAATGCTCAAACGTCAGCAAGCTACAGCAATAGTTGCAGCCAGACACAAGATAGTAGAAGGCGCTGTAAGTATGGTAGAAATGGCACTTAATGAACTTGGAAAGAAAAATATTGTGGATCTGGATGATGAACGTAAGGCAGCAATGGTAAGTAACTTAATGGTAATTCTGTGTGGTGATAAAGATGCATCACCTGTTTTAAATACAGGAACTCTGAATCAATAAGCTATGAAAGAATATAGAGTAGAAAAACCGAAACTGGGATGGACGAATACCGCAAAAAAATTAGAGGAATTCCTTAATATACATGCTAAGGAAGGCTGGGACCTTCATTCTGTCAACACCAATCAGCACGGTGTCATGAACGTAGTATTTGAGCGGGAAAAATATAGATAAACAATACATATTATTGTATTAATATAGTATTTATGGCAAAAAAGAAAGCCTTTGCATTACGAATAAATGAAGATATCCTCAAAGCTGTCGAGAAATGGGCTGCTGATGAGTTTAGAAGCACCAATGGACAGATAGAATGGATACTTATGCAATATCTTAAACAAGCCAAACGAGAACCCAAACAAAAACAAGATTCTAATAAAAAAAGCGGCTCCTGACAAGTCGCTTTTTTAATGCCATAAATTTTGGTACTTTGCGTGTTCCAAAAAAATTATATGAATAACGCACCTCTTTTTACTGATGACACTATTGTCTTTGGTTTATTAATGCTGGCTCTGGGATTGATATTTTACACAGAGTCTATTAAAACAGGATTCTGGTCGAAATTCTATAAAATAGTTCCCGGGTTATTTGTTGCCTATATGGTCCCTGCCGTATTCACTACAATAGGTCTAATTGCACCGGATTGGGAAACTACAAATGATAAAGGCGAAATAATTAAACATAGTACAAACTTGTACTATGTTTCGAGTCGTTATCTATTACCGGCAGCTTTGGTATTAATGACCTTAAGTATTGATTTGAAAGCCGTTTTTAATTTAGGGTGGAAAGCATTAATTATGTTTTTTACTGGTACAATTGGAATTGTAATTGGAGGCCCCATAGCTATTTTAATAATCTCATCCTTCTCTCCTGAAACAGTTGGCGGTGTTGGTCCAGATGCGGTTTGGAGAGGGTTATCAACCCTTGCAGGAAGTTGGATTGGCGGAGGAGCCAACCAAACAGCAATGTTAGAAATTTATGGCTATAACCAGAAATTGTATGGAGGCATGGTGTTTGTTGATATTGTTGTTGCTAACATTTGGATGGCAATAATTCTTCTAGGAATTGGTAAACAAAAAAAGATCGATAAATGGTTGGGGGCAGACACCACAGCTATAGAAGACTTAAAAGAAAAGGTTATAGCTTTCTCAGAGCAAGTAAAGAGAAACCCATCTTTAACTGATCTAATGATAATTGCTGCAATAGCTTTTGGAACGGTAAGTTTCGCTCATTTATGTTCTGGATTTATTGCACCTTTATTTGATGATATTGTTGCCAATATTGAAAACCCGACCACAAGAAACATCTTTACTTTTTTGGGTTCTAAATTCTTTTGGTTGATCAGTATTTCTACTATTGTGGCTATATTATTATCATTTACAAAAGCAAAAAATTACGAAGGTGCCGGAGCCAGTAAATATGGAAGTGTATTTATCTACATTTTAGTTGCTTCAATTGGTATGAAAATGGATCTAGCTTTAATTTTTGATAATGTTGGTTTAATTGGGATTGGTGTTGTTTGGATGTCAATTCACGCGGGTTTACTAATTCTTGTAGCAAAACTTATAAAAGCACCGTATTTCTTTTTGGCAGTTGGAAGTCAGGCAAATGTTGGTGGCGCAGCCTCTGCACCTATTGTAGCTTCTGCATTTCATCCTTCTTTGGCAACTGTGGGAGTTTTATTAGCAGTTTTTGGATATGCAATAGGAACAATTGCAGCAATAGGTTGTACCATTTTAATGCAAATGGCAGCTGCCAGCTAGTTATTAATGAAAATTAATGAGATATTTACACTCTAAAACAATTGAATTCTCAAATGAAAAATATATTACTTCTTCTGTTACTTTTAATAGCCTTTTCGTGTGGTGAAAAAGGGACTGACCTGATTGTTAAAGGCACAGTTAAAGGTTTGAAAAAAGGAACAATTTATTTGCAGCGTGTTAGTGATACAACTCTAATGGCAGTAGATTCTGTAAGCATATTGGGAGATTCCAGTTTTGAATTACACAGTGAACTATCTACTCCGGAAATGTATTACCTGTATCTGGATAAAAATGATAAAACCGAAAACAGGTTATCATTCTTTGCCGATAAAGGCACTACGGAAATTCAAACGACCCTGAAGAATTTTGTGGTTGATGCTAAGATAAATGGCTCCCAACAGCAAGAAATTCTTTCAGAATACAAAAAAATGATAAAACAATTCAATAATAAGTCCCTAGACCTGATTAAAGCCAATTTTGAAGCTCAGAAAGAACAGGATCAGGCAAAAGCAGACTCATTAAAAGATGTTTTAGAAAGATATAATAATAGTAGATTTAAATATGCTTTAAACTTTTCAATGAATCATTTAGACAGTGAAGTGACTCCTTATATTGTTTTGTCCGATATGTATAATGCTAACATTAAGGCCTTGGACACCATTTATAATAATCTGGATGAGAAAGTATTGAATTCGAAATACGGAATAGAGCTTAAAAGTTTCATTGAAGAAATAAAAGCGAAAGAAGAAAACCAATAAAAAAAGTCTCACAATGTGAGACTTTTTTTTCTACAATTTATTTATTTTTTCTATCAGTACACGACCTTTGGATTCAAGGTCTTTACTAATTCCTTTAAAATGAGCTTTTTTATTTTCAACAGTACGATCGTTAACCTTCACGATCAATTCATCAAATACCGCAATAGCTTCATCTATTATAGCCTCGCTTTTTTTAGTATCCTTATCGGGATTATGAAGTTCCCAAACGTATACTGCTTCAATAATATCGCCTAGAACATAATTGATATCCTTTTTAAGGTCTCTTTTATTTGCCATGATCTTTTGTTTTATTTTGGATTCAAAATTAAGGTTTTTTATACATAAACCTCTAAAAGTATAGAACTATTTGAAGAAATTGAATAGTTTTTGATCGAGGCTGGTAATAAAATTGTTTCTCCTTTTTTTATAGTTTCAAGATGTGAGTCCGTTTTTATATTAGCTTCACCATCAACACAAATATATATAATGAAAGAGTCGTGATTATTTACTTTCTTTAGTGATTCTGTCAGCTCCAGATAATTGGTAGTAAAGTAAGGACAGCTAACCATTTTGTTGCTGGAATTTTTATCCTTGCTGTATACAACTTTATAATTATCAGGCATATTAAAATCAATAGCATCAATTGCCAAGTCATTGTGCAGTTCTCTGGAATTCCCTTCAGCATCTATGCGGTCCCAATCATAAACTCTATAAGTTATATCACTTGTTTGTTGAATTTCGGCCAACATAACGCCTGCTCCTATGGCATGAACCCGACCTACTTCTATGAAATAAGTATCGCCTTCTTTGACTTTTTCAAAATTCAGAACCTTGGGCAAAGTTTTATTATTAAGATGTTTTAAGTATATATCCTTATCCATTTCCTGATTAAAGTCCACAATTAATTTGGCATCCTTATCCGCTTGCATAACATACCACATCTCGGTCTTTCCAAAGGAATTATGACGTTCTGCTGCCAATTTATTGTTAGGATGCAACTGAATGGACAGATCCTGTTCAGCATCTATGAATTTGATGAGAATTGGAAATTTATTCTGAAAATTTTTAAAATTCTTTTTTCCAATAAGGTCTGGTCCTAATTTAGTTTGTAATTCACTTAATGACATGCCTTTAAAACTACCATTTGCAATAACCGAAGTATCACCTTGGACATCACTTATTTCCCAACTTTCACCAATAAGATTGGATGCTGTGTCTTTTTTTAAGACCGTTGCGAGTTTATTTCCTCCCCAAATTCTTTCTTTTAAAATGGGTTTAAATTTAAATGGATAGACGGTATGCTTCATAAACTACTAGCCTGAATACTTTACAAAATTGCGAGGCGTTTCATAAAGGGTGACTTCCAAATCGAGTTTTTTATTCAATTTAGGCTTCAGTTTATTGTAAATGACAACAACAATATTCTCGGCAGTGGGATTTAATTCCTGAAATTCCGGAACTTCAATATTTAGATTTTTATGATCAAATACATCTTCAACTTCCGCCTTTATGATATCTTTTAAAACTTTCATGTCGATGACATATCCTGTTTCCTTATCTATTTCGCCTGTAACACTTACAATCAATTCATAATTATGCCCATGAAAATTAGGGTTATTGCATAATCCGAAGATTTTCTCATTCTTATCGTTGCTCCAATCCTTTCTGTACAACCTGTGCGCTGCATTAAAATGCGCCTTTCTACTTACGGTTACTTTCATTTATTTACATTAATATGTTCGTAAAATTTATCGAATATTATTTTGAACCATTCAGTATAAAGATGAGGATTATTTTTAATATCGGTCTTTACCATTTCCAATGGCATCCATTTCCAGGATGAAACTTCATCGGGATTAATTATAGGCTCATTATTATAATATCCTACTAAAATATGGTCAAATTCATGTTCAGTCAATCCATTATCAAAAGGTGCCTTATAAATAAAGGAAATAGTGTCTTTTAGATCTGAAACGAATCCCATTTCTTCCCTAAGTCTTCTTTTACCAGCCTGAATGTTTGTTTCCCCATCTCTTTGATGACTGCAACATGTATTAGTCCAAAGGCCCGGAGAATGATATTTATGCCTGGCACGCTGTTGAAGCATCAATTCGTTTTTATTGTTAAAGATAAATACGGAAAATGCACGATGTAAAATCGCTTTTTGATGAGCCTCTAATTTAGGCATGAGCCCAATTTGTTCATCTTTTTCATTAACAAGAATAACTTTTTCTTCTACCATAGCATAATCAATTTCGTGCAAATTTAATAAAATTAGGTCGGAGAGTCTACTAAAAACAAAAGCGCTTCCTAAAAGAAAGCGCTTTTAATTATAATATTGTGTAATTTAATTTTCAACAACTATAAATTCACTACGTCTGTTCAATTGATGTTCTTCTTCCGTACATTTTACCCCATTACTGCATTTGTTTAAATGACGTGTTTCACCATAACCCTTGCCTGTCAATCTACTTGCATCAATTCCTCTTTCGATAATGTACTTAATAGTTGACTTATTACGCCTTTCGGAAAGTGATAAATTGTAGCTATCCTTTCCTCTGCTATCGGTATGTGATCTTACATCAATTTTAACCGCTGGATACTCCTTCATATAAGCGAAGACCTTTTCAAGTTCAACTCGGGCATCAGCTCGAATAAAGGATTTGTCAAAATCAAAATAGATTGGATTAAGATCAAGCACTTTAGCCAGATCTTGACCTACTTCAGCTACAGTTTCTTCCGGTTCTAACTCTATAGATAGTTTGACTTCTTCATCGTTGTCTTTAATAGTAAATTTTTTGGTTCCTTGTTTAAAATTTTCTTTGGTTCCAATTGCAGTAAAAGTTTCTTCTCCACAATTTAATTCAAAGCTAAACTCCCCTTTAGCATCAGAATTCAATTCCTTTATAGTTTGAGATTCACCATTATAAATAATTACTGATGCTCCGGCAATTATTTCTCCAGACTGTTTGTTGGTAACGGTTCCTGAAACCAATTTCTCACATTTTGTATTAAGAGGTTTAATCTGAATTAATTTGTAAATATCATCACTTCCTCTACCTCCTTTTCGATTAGATGTAAAATACCCTACTTTTGATTCATCATCAATAATAAAGGCGAAATCATCTTTTAAACTATTCAAGGGTTTACCTACATTATAAATGTTTGCTTTAGTTGCATTACTTAGATCTGTACAGACAAATATATCCAAACCTCCTAATCCTAAATGGCCATCTGAGGCAAAGTAAAACTCTCCAGTTTTACTCATAAACGGAAATGTATCACGTCCTTCAGTATTAATTTGATCCCCTAAATTTAAAGGTTTGCCAAACGTGCCGTCATTATTTATATCTACTACATAAATATCACTTAGACCATAAGTCCCAGGCATATCTGAGGCAAAATATAATTTGGAATTATCTGGAGACAACGTTGGATGTGCTACCGAATACTCTGTGCTATTGAATGGCAATTCGGCAATATTTGTCCAAAAATTACCCTTTTTCTTCGCCCTATATAACTTTAATCTTATAATGCCTTTTTTGTCCTTTTGATAACCATTATCATAGCTATTTCTTGTAAAGTACATGGTTTTACCATCATTAGTTATTGCCACGCTGGATTCATTATATTTAGAATTGAAATCACCATCTAACTTTTTTGCATTTACTAAATTTCCATCTTTGGAAATGGTCGCAGTATATAATTGTAAAAATGGCAATCCTGTCCATTTATGCGTTAGCTTTGTTGAAACACCTTCATCCCTTGATGAAGAGAAAATTACTCCTCCATTCTGGTCAAATCCAGCTGCAAAATCTGAAAATTCCGTATTGACTCCAACTGTTTTCATGCTATACCTGTTTGAATTGGCTTCTATTTTTGCTATATAATTAGGGTCATATTTTAGCGATGACGCTCTTGTATCATTTGCATTTAAATTTGACAATTTCTCCAACCATAGATCTGATCGTGTATATTCTCCAATGGCTTTTAATGCCTGAGAGTATTTAAAATAATATTCACCCTTGACAGAAGGCAAATCATAGCTCATTAATTCTTTGTACCATAATACGGCATTATCCATATCAGCATTTTGATAATAGGAATCCGCTAAATTAGAATAGATCTCAACAGATTTTTCATTATTTTCAATTGCTTTTAAGTATAATTTAATGCAATCGCCATAGGCATACCGTTCAAATAATTTATTTGCTTTATCTACTGTTTTACTTTGAGAATATGCATGATTAAATGACAGTAATAAAATACTTATGGATAATATAATTTTAACTGATCTCATATTGTTGTTTTGTATATTTTTTTAAAAGAACCTTGGTGATATAATTCCATCCTTACTGGATCTTAATTCATATCTTAATATGATCTCGTGTGATCCACTATTGTAATTATTCAATTCCGTTGTTTCCCAGTCATATGCATAACCAATCATGAACCCATCTGATAACTGAAACCCGATCAAACCGCTTAAAGCTGCAGACCAACGATAAGCCAATCCTAAAGTTAGTTTTTCATTAAGTAATAAATTTCCTGATAGATCCATTTGAAGCGGCGCTCCTGAAACAGCCTTAAACAAAACAGCCGGTTTTAGTTTTAGATCAGCACTTAGATCAAATACATATCCTGCAATCAAGTAATGATTAACTCGATCTTTAGCCAGATAGGAAATAGAACTTACTTCATTATCATAGTATTTTGTCCTTAATAACGTTGGTGCCGAATAGCCTACATAAAACTTTTCAGTATGATAATATATACCAAATCCAACATTAGGAGAAAACTTATTATCAATATTACTTGACAGATCAAAACTATCATCTGTGTTGTTTTCCGGATTAGTCCTGCTAAAATCAATATTTAATAGGTGGGCTCCACCTTTTAATCCAAATGCCAGCTGACCAGTATCAGAGGTATTGATCGTATAAGAGAAGTCAATATCAATGTAGGTTTCATCTTGAATCCAAATTTGATCTCGAACCAATGAAACACCTAATCCTAATTTATTATTTCTCAAAGGAGAATGCCCTGAGAACGTCATAGTTTTAGGAGCCCCTTCCAGACCAACCCATTGGGTTCTGTACAAACCCGTTAAGCTTAATACATCCCTTGATCCGGCATAACCCGGATTTACACTAATAGTGTTATACATGTATTGGGTATATTGAGCATCCTGCTGGGCATAACCTATTGAGCTGAACCAAACTATAAATACCATTAAAGCTAATATTTTTTTCATCTTAAAATTTTATTTTATCCGGGAGCACAATATACTCCCGGATATTTTATAAGTTTCTCTTATCTATTAATATATAAAGGTCCTGCTTTACTTACTGTCTTACCATCTTTTAAATAGGTTAGTACATAGTAATAGACTCCAGCCGGTAAATTTTGTTTCTTCGTTATTGTGACTCTTCCATCAGAAGTACCCGCAAAGAAAGGTCCTAAATGATATGCTTCCCTCTCGTACACAAGAACTCCCCATCTATTATAGATTTTTAGAATGTTCTCAGGGAAGTTTTGAAGTCCCGCAATAATAAAGACATCATTCTTACCATCACCGTCATCTGGAGAAATAGCATCGTAAATAATTATTTCCTCATCTTCCGGTATCAGATATACGACTGTTGGATCATCTGTTGGATCTTGATTGAATTCTCCATTTCCATTTGGTGTTTCCTCAAGCTCACTACTTGCATCTGAAACATCGCTTACTTCCTCACCATATTCACTTAATCCATAAACAATAGCGCTATTCTCTACATAACCTATACTAACATCTTCTTGAGTAATAGTATATGTAGCTGTAGCCATCCCTGTTTCACCAGGAGCTAAAGTACTTGGAACAACTTCCAATCCTAATAAGCCTAAGAATTCATCATCTACTACAATATTGTCAATGATAACATTTCCAGTATTTTCAACAATGAAAGTATAGGTAATTTCATCTCCAACTGATCCACCTGCTCCACTGACTGAAGCGGTTTTAGTGAATGTTAAATCAGCAGAACAATCAGTTACTGTTGTAATTTCTGAAGTGATACTTCCTTCAATGAAATCACACGGATTATTTGGATTGGTTCCATCAGTTATCTCGTCTCCGTTGGTTACACCATCGCCATCACAATCGGCCAGTAAGTAATCTCCACTTACCACTACTGTAATATCTGATACTGTATAATCACATGGATCGTTAGGATCTGTTGGATCTTCTCCGTCTGGAGGTGTTAATTCGTCTCCGTTGGTTACACCATCGCCATCACAATCGGCCAGTAAGTAATCTCCACTTACCACCACTGTAATATCTGATACTGTATAATCACATGGATCGTTCGGATCTGTTGGATCTTCTCCGTCTGGAGGGAATAACTCGTCTCCGTTGGTTACACCATCGCCATCACAATCGGCCAGTAAGTAATCTCCACTTACAACCACTGTAATATCTGATACTGTATAATCACATGGATCGTTAGGATCTGTTGGATCTTCTCCGTCTGGAGGTGTTAATTCGTCTCCGTTGGTTACACCATCGCCATCACAATCGGCCAGTAAGTAATCTCCACTTACAACCACTGTAATATCTGATACTGTATAATCACATGGATCGTTCGGATCTGTTGGATCTTCTCCGTCTGGAGGTGTTAATTCGTCTCCGTTGGTTACACCATCGCCATCACAATCGGCCAGTAAGTAATCTCCACTTACAGTCACTGTAATATCTGATACTGTATAATCACATGGATCGTTAGGATCTGTTGGATCTTCTCCGTCTGGAGGTGTTAATTCGTCTCCGTTGGTTACACCATCGCCATCACAATCGGCCAGTAAGTAATCTCCACTTACACTCACTGTAATATCTGATACTGTATAATCACATGGATCGTTAGGATCTGTTGGATCTTCTCCGTCTGGAGGTGTTAATTCGTCTCCGTTGGTTACACCATCGCCATCACAATCGGCCAGTAAGTAATCTCCACTTACCACTACTGTAATATCTGATACTGTATAATCACATGGATCGTTCGGATCTGTTGGATCTTCTCCGTCTGGAGGTGATAATTCGTCTCCGTTGGTTACACCATCGCCATCACAATCGGCCAGTAAGTAATCTCCACTTACAGCTACTGTAATATCTGATACTGTATAATCACATGGATCGTTAGGATCTGTTGGATCTTCTCCGTCTGGAGGGAATAACTCGTCTCCGTTGGTTACACCATCGCCATCACAATCGGCCAGTAAGTAATCTCCACTTACAGTCACTGTAATATCTGATACTGTATAATCACATGGATCGTTAGGATCTGTTGGATCTTCTCCGTCTGGAGGTGTATAATTCGTCTCCGTTGGTTACACCATCGCCATCACAATCGGCCAGTAAGTAATCTCCACTTACAACTACTGTAATATCTGATACTGTATAATCACATGGATCGTTCGGATCTGTTGGATCTTCTCCGTCTGGAGGGATAACTCGTCTCCGTTGGTTACACCATCGCCATCACAATCGGCCAGTAAGTAATCTCCACTTACAACTACTGTAATATCTGATACTGTATAATCACATGGATCGTTCGGATCTGTTGGATCTTCTCCGTCTGGAGGTGTTAATTCGTCTCCGTTGGTTACACCATCGCCATCACAATCGGCCAGTAAGTAATCTCCACTTACCACTACTGTAATATCTGATACTGTATAATCACATGGATCGTTAGGATCTGTTGGATCTTCTCCGTCTGGAGGGATTAACTCGTCTCCGTTGGTTACACCATCGCCATCACAATCGGCCAGTAAGTAATCTCCACTTACAACTACTGTAATATCTGATACTGTATAATCACATGGATCGTTAGGATCTGTTGGATCTTCTCCGTCTGGAGGTGTTAATTCGTCTCCGTTGGTTACACCATCGCCATCACAATCGGCCAGTAAGTAATCTCCACTTACAACCACTGTAATATCTGATACTGTATAATCACATGGATCGTTCGGATCTGTTGGATCTTCTCCGTCTGGAGGTGTTAATTCGTCTCCGTTGGTTACACCATCGCCATCACAATCGGCCAGTAAGTAATCTCCACTTACCACTACTGTAATATCTGATACTGTATAATCACATGGATCGTTAGGATCTGTTGGATCTTCTCCGTCAGGAGGTGTTAATTCGTCTCCGTTGGTTACACCATCGCCATCACAATCGGCCAGTAAGTAATCTCCACTTACCACTACTGTAATATCTGATACTGTATAATCACATGGATCGTTAGGATCTGTTGGATCTTCTCCGTCTGGAGGTGATTAATTCGTCTCCGTTGGTTACACCATCGCCATCACAATCGGCCAGTAAGTAATCTCCACTTACAACTACTGTAATATCTGATACTGTATAATCACATGGATCGTTAGGATCTGTTGGATCTTCTCCGTCTGGAGGTGTTAATTCGTCTCCGTTGGTTACACCATCGCCATCACAATCGGCCAGTAAGTAATCTCCACTTACAGCTACTGTAATATCTGATACTGTATAATCACATGGATCGTTCGGATCGGTTGGATCTTCTCCGTCTGGAGGTGTTAATTCGTCTCCGTTGGTTACACCATCGCCATCACAATCTGTTGCAGGGTTTGATGTACAAACATCATTATCCTGAATGGTTCCAGTTGCTGAAACGCCTCCTATTGTTAAGTCATAGAACTCATCATCTTCATCTAACAGATCATCAGTCGTTGCTGTGGTCACCGTAAAGGTGGTTACTCCTGCAGGGACTGTGATCAATCCTGTAACTGAATCATAGGTCACTCCATCACTGAAGGTCGCTGCACTGTAATCCGTAGCACTGTCTGTCGTGTTATCTACTAAAGTAAATGTGTAGGTCTCATCCGTTGCACTCGCTCCGCTCATCGTTACCGTATGAACAAGGTCAGTACCTTCCGTTTGAGTATCTGAGGTTACTGTAGATACAGTTACCGTATCATTATCCTGAATGGTTCCCGTCGCTGAAACGCCACCTATTGTTAAGTCATAGAACTCATCATCTTCATCTAACAGATCATCCGTCGTTGCTGTGGTCACCGTAAAGGTGGTTACTCCTGCAGGTACTGTGATCAATCCTGTAACAGAATCATAGGTCACTCCATCACTGAAGGTCGCTGCACTGTAATCCGTAGCACTGTCCGTCGTGTTATCTACTAAAGTAAATGTGTAGGTCTCATCCGTTGCACTCGCTCCGCTCATCGTTACCGTATGAACAAGATCCGTACCTTCTGTTTGAGTATCTGAGGTTACTGTAGATACAGTTACCGTATCATTATCCTGAATGGTTCCGGTTGCTGAAATACTATCTATTACCAGATCGTAAAATTCGTTAGTTTCTGATAACGCATCATCAACTGTTGGAACTGTTACCGTAAATGACGTTACTCCGGCTGGTACAGTAATAAATCCTGTAACAGAATCATAGGTCACTCCATCACTGAAGGTCGCTGCACTGTAATCCGTAGCACTGTCTGTTGTATTATCAGTAAGGGTAAAAGTAAATGTTTCGTCCACAACACTTGCCACATTTAGGGTTACTGTATGAACTAAATCAACACCTTCTGTTACAATAGCATCTGTAACCGTTATGACAACTACAGAATCACCATCGATAATGGTTCCTGTAGCAGAAACACCATCGATAGTTAGATTATAAAACTCATTGCCTTCGGATAATGCATCATCTATCGTTGGCGTGGTCACCGTAAAGGTGGTCACTCCTGCAGGGACTGTGATCAATCCT
The DNA here is from genome assembly GCA_963722665.1 of uncultured Flavobacteriaceae bacterium. Lineage (GTDB taxonomy): Bacteria > Bacteroidota > Bacteroidia > Flavobacteriales > Flavobacteriaceae > Site-B1. The sequence continues at coordinate 25,229 of CAVRNW010000024.1, read as the reverse complement.
GTAACAGAATCATAGGTCACTCCATCACTGAAGGTCGCTGCACTGTAATCCGTAGCACTGTCCGTCGTGTTATCTACTAAAGTAAATGTGTAGGTCTCAACCGTTGCACTCGCTCCGCTCATCGTTACCGTATGAACAAGATCAATTCCCTCTAATTGAGCATCTGAGGTTACTGTAGATACAGTTACCGTATCATTATCCTGAATGGTTCCGGTTGCTGAAACGCCGCCTATTGTTAAGTCATAGAACTCATCATCTTCATCTAACAGATCATCCGTCGTTGCTGTGGTCACCGTAAAGGTGGTTACTCCTGCAGGGACTGTGATCAATCCTGTAACAGAATCATAGGTCACTCCATCACTGAAGGTCGCTGCACTGTAATCCGTAGCACTGTCTGTCGTGTTATCTACTAAAGTAAATGTGTAGGTCTCATCAGTTGCACTCGCTCCGCTCATCGTTACCGTATGAACAAGGTCTGTGCCTTCCGTTTGAGTATCTGAGGTTACTGTAGATACAGTTACCGTATCATTATCCTGAATGGTTCCCGTTGCTGAAACGCCACCTATTGTTAAGTCATAGAACTCATCATCTTCATCTAATAGATCATCCGTCGTTGCTGTGGTCACCGTAAAGGTGGTTACTCCTGCAGGGACTGTGATCAATCCTGTAACAGAATCATAGGTCACTCCATCACTGAAGGTCGCTGCACTGTAATCCGTAGCACTGTCTGTCGTGTTATCTACTAAAGTAAATGTGTAGGTCTCATCCGTTGCACTCGCTCCGCTCATCGTTACCGTATGAACAAGGTCAGTGCCTTCCGTTTGAGTATCTGAGGTTACTGTAGATACCGTTACCGTATCATTATCCTGAATGGTTCCGGTTGCTGAAACGCCACCTATTGTTAAGTCATAGAACTCATCATCTTCATCTAACAGATCATCAGTCGTTGCTGTGGTCACCGTAAAGGTGGTTACTCCTGCAGGTACTGTGATCAATCCTGTAACAGAATCATAGGTCACTCCATCACTGAAGGTCGCTGCACTGTAATCCGTAGCACTGTCTGTCGTGTTATCTACTAAAGTAAATGTGTAGGTCTCATCTGTTGCACTCGCTCCGCTCATCGTTACCGTATGAACAAGGTCTGTGCCTTCCGTTTGAGTATCTGAGGTTACTGTAGATACCGTTACCGTATCATTATCCTGAATGGTTCCCGTTGCTGAAACGCCGCCTATTGTTAAGTCATAGAACTCATCATCTTCATCTAACAGATCATCCGTCGTTGCTGTGGTCACCGTAAAGGTGGTTACTCCTGCAGGGACTGTGATCAATCCTGTAACAGAATCATAGGTCACTCCATCACTGAAGGTCGCTGCACTGTAATCCGTAGCACTGTCTGTCGTGTTATCTACTAAAGTAAATGTGTAGGTCTCATCTGTTGCACTCGCTCCGCTCATCGTTACCGTATGAACAAGGTCAGTGCCTTCCGTTTGAGTATCTGAGGTTACTGTAGATACCGTTACCGTATCATTATCCTGAATGGTTCCGGTTGCTGAAACGCCGCCTATAGTTAAGTCATAGAACTCATCATCTTCATCTAACAGATCATCAGTCGTTGCTGTGGTCACCGTAAAGGTGGTTACTCCTGCAGGTACTGTGATCAATCCTGTAACAGAATCATAGGTCACTCCATCACTGAAGGTCGCTGCACTGTAATCCGTAGCACTGTCTGTCGTGTTATCTACTAAAGTAAATGTGTAGGTCTCATCCGTTGCACTCGCTCCGCTCATCGTTACCGTATGAACAAGGTCTGTGCCTTCCGTTTGAGTATCTGAGGTTACTGTAGATACCGTTACCGTATCATTATCCTGAATGGTTCCGGTTGCTGAAACGCCACCTATTGTTAAGTCATAGAACTCATCATCTTCATCTAACAGATCATCCGTCGTTGCTGTGGTCACCGTAAAGGTGGTTACACCTGCAGGGACTGTGATCAATCCTGTAACAGAATCATAGGTCACTCCATCACTGAAGGTCGCTGCACTGTAATCCGTAGCACTGTCTGTCGTGTTATCTACTAAAGTAAATGTGTAGGTCTCATCCGTTGCACTCGCTCCGCTCATCGTTACCGTATGAACAAGGTCTGTGCCTTCCGTTTGAGTATCTGAGGTTACTGTAGATACCGTTACTGTATCGTTATCCTCGATCGTTCCCGTAGCGGATACGCCGCCTACCGTAAGATCGTAGAACTCATCGTCCTCATCTAATAAATCATCTGTCGTTGGGCTTGTTACCGTAAAAGTAGTTACGCCTGCTGGTACTGTAATTAATCCTGTTACAGAATCATACGTTACACCATCACTAAAGGTCGCTGTACTGTAATCCGTAGCACTGTCCGTCGTGTTATCTACTAAAGTAAATGTGTAGGTCTCATCCGTTACACTGGCTCCGGTCATTGTTACCGTATGAACCAGATCCGTACCTTCTGTTTGAGTATCTGAGGTAACAGTTGATACTGTTGGTTGGAAGAATGTCACTGTTGGATCATTCGTTGCATCACCATCATTCGTTCCATCACCATTATTACTCTCTGTTGTCTCGTTATTTGTTATTGTATTACCATCACCATCTATATCTGTATCAGAAACATCACTAACATCATCTGTACCAAGTGGACTGTCTCCTGTTGCAGTTGCACTATTTTCAATATAACCTAAATCAAGGTCTGTTTGGATAATAGTTTGTTCGGCCGTTACTATTACACTAGCTCCAGGCACTAAGATTGCTATTGGACTACCAGTAACAACTCCTCCATCTGCATTTGCATCTGTAATATCTATATTAGAAACTGTTACATTGCCTGTATTGGTCACTACTATATTGTATGCTATCACATCGTTCAATACTGATCCTGCTGTAGTAATCGTTTTGGTTACAGTTAATTCAGCAGATCCTACTTCTCTCCAATCTGGTTCATTTCCAGGATCATCGTCATCAGGGAAATCACCTGCAAGCTCTCCAGTATCAGTTGGATTGTTTTCTGAATCTGTTGCTAAATCAGTACTATCATATGCGTCATCTAAACCATCTCCGTCAGAATCGGAACCACTTGGAGGTGTATCAACTACATTATCTCCATCTGTATCATAAGCTTCTAAATTATCCGATTTACCATCACCATCAGAATCTGTATCTAAATAATCCGGACCATCAGTCCCGTCAATATCAGCTAAAGCTGGATCGATAGGTGTACCGTTTGTATCATATGCATCATCTACACCATTATTATCTATATCGTTTCCACTAGGTGCAATATATCCGATGTTGTCTGACCTTCAATATTGTCCTGAATTCCATCGTCATCTGCATCGATATCCAAATAATCTGCATTGTCGTTTGGATTACCATCAGTATCCAATGGTGCAGTCACTTCGCCTCCATCTGGTGTGTCTTCTGCATTGTCTGGTATACCATTAGTCCCAACTGAACCATCTACTTGTCCATCATTATTCGTGTCTAAACCTCCATTTCCAGTCTCTATTACATCGTATAAACCATCGTTATCTGAATCCAGATCTAAGTGATTTGATATTCCATCTCCATCAAAGTCATAAACATCCGGCACTCCATCACCATTGCTATCTGTATAGTCTGTTGGTGATCCGTCATCCTGTTCCATCATCGGTTGTATCATTCCAGTTTGGTATGCCATCGCCATCTTCATCTCCATCTGGATTATTTCCTCCTGACTCAACTAAATCCGGGATACCGTCGTTATCATCGTCTAAATCTGTTATATCATTAATTCCGTCATCCATCAACATCATTAAAAGTGTCGTCGCGATAATCCACATCTCCTCCTAAGAACACGTCTAAATCTGCATCAGGGAAGTTATCTGTTTGTGTATCATCTAATGCTCCGTTAGGATCCAAGAATGTATCACCAGCAGTGGCATCATCATAATTATCATCAAGGCCGTTGGCACCTGTTGTTCCATTGGTTTCACCATCAGAATCTGTATCTGCTGTTCCGTTTCCTGCTTCAACTATGTCAAATAATGTATCATTATCTGAATCTAAATCTAAATAATCCGGTGTATCAACTCCATCGGTATTAACAGCAACTATTGCCGTACCTCCGTTATTAATATCATAACTATTATCCAAGCCATCTCCATCGGTATCAGTTCCACTAGGGGCAACATAACCGATTGTTGACTGACCTTCAACGTTATCCGGAATGGTATCGTTATCTGAATCTAAGTCGAGATAATTATTCTGTCCATCACCATCGGTGTCCGGTATATCAAGAGGTGTTCCACCTAAAGTCAGTATCCATGTTACCATCTCCATCATCATAAGGATCTATCGCATCGATCATACCATCTGCATCGGAATCATTTGTAGTACCCGAGCCATATTGTCCGTTTCCATCACCATCGATTCCACCTGCTTCAATAACATCAGCAATGCCGTCATTATCTGAATCCAGATCACGATAGTCGTTATTTCCATCGCCGTCTGTATCAATTGGTGTTAAACCAGAAGGACCAACTCCTAAAGGAATTCCATTGGCATCTACTTCTGTATTATCTAAAACTCCAATTCCTACCATACCGTTTCCATCAGGGTCATTAGTTCCACCTGCTTCAGTATAATCCGGAATACCATCATTATCTGAATCCAAATCAAAATAATCAGGCACACCATCACCATCGAAATCTGAAGGATTGGTTCTTGGATCATTATCACCATCTAAATTTGCATCTTCATCTACATCAAGAATACCATCATTATCATCATCTAAATCTGTCACATCAGGAATTCCGTCGCGGTCTTTATCCTGCGAACTAAGTTCTCTCCAGTCCCTATCTCCTCCGGGAGGGTCTATATCTGGTTGATCAGTCGGTAACTGATTATTATTAGTACCATTTAAAGGATTTGATGTTGTGTTTGAAGGATCACTTGCCGGATCAGAATATTCAAAATCATCATGCAAGCCATCACCATCAAAATCAACAAATAATCCCGGATCCACGATCCCATTATTATCCATGTCCAATGGACCATCAATTGAATTATCTGTAGCATTTTCTAATATATCATATGCATCACCTACATTATCTAAACCATCCGAATTTGTATCGGCGTAGTCTGGTGCACTTCCTCCATCAGTATTTGTATATCCAATTCCAACTCCACCATTGTCAACATCATAAGCATCGTCTAATCCGTCACCATCTATGTCAGATCCTGTTGGACCAACATGACTAAATGTTCCTTGTCCTTCTATATTATCGATGATACCGTCATTATCAATATCTATATCTAAATAATTTGGTACACCATCTCCGTCTCTATCTTGATTAAATCCGAAACCACCAAGTATATTACCGGCAAAATCGGGATCGTTAGTGTCCGCTAGACCATCACCATCTGAATCATCAGGAATCCCTGTTCCTACAATACCGTTGTTATCGCCATCGGATACCTGGAAGTTTCCTTCAAAAGTGTCCGGAAGACCATCGCCATCTGAATCTAAATCCAAATAGTTAGGGTAGATGTCAGCATCTGAATTTAAGAATATTGGGAAGCTGCCTTCGGCATCAATTGGATCATGCCAACCATTTCCATCTGACATCCACAAATCCATCAACTTGACCATCATTGTCTGAATCATTATAAGCTGGGTTGTTAGAAAAAGCTTCTGTAGTATCTGTAATACCATCGTTGTCTGAATCAACATCCAAGAAATTGTATAAAGTAAGATTTGGATTGTTATCATATAATGCATCTGTATTAATTGGCAATACCGTTAATACACCACTATCCGGTGACGTTTCAACTTCATCAGCTAAACCATTGGTTCCATAGGATGACTGTGTCAACTAATCCATCGTTATTTGCATCTGTATTACCAGCTTCTAACAACATCTGGAATTGCATCATTATCTGCATCAAGATCTAAATGGTTCGGAATTCCATCACCATCAAAATCATACACATCCGGAATTCCATCAATATTGCTATCAGTATAATCTGTTAAACTGCTATCACCCGTACCGTCATCTGTCGTATCCATCCAGTTTGGTATCCCATCTCCATCTTCATCTCCATCTAATTCATTTCCACCTGATTCTACTAAGATCAGGAATTCCATCGTTGTCATCGTCAATATCTGTAATGTCATCAATACCATCATTATCATGATCTCCTAGCACTGTATCGGTGTCAGATATCGCAACTGGGTCGTTTCCTGTTGACCCCAATGCATCGTCATAGGTTACTGTTACAGTATCACCTTCTTGTGTATTGAACGTGCCGTCATCATTTGTGCCCGCTGTAGTTCCAAATGTCGTTTCTACAGTACCTGTGAAGATCCCTGTGTCAGGACCTGTCTCTGTTAATATCACATCTTCGCTCTCGCCATTATCACTAACTACTGTTACTAATAGGGTCTCGGCTACGACTGAATTCGTGTTCAGATCATTGTCCGTTACCGTGACTGTTAAAGTGTCGCCTGGTATTGACGTATCTGTAATATCTACTGTACCCGTGTCTCCACCGGTTACTGTGTCCGTATCGGTTACTGCGACCGGATCGTTGCCTAAAGCATCAAAGGCATCATCATAGGTCACTGTTAAAATATCGCCTGCTTCTGTATTGAACGTGCCATCATCATCTGTGCCCGCTGCATTGCCATATGTTGTATCTACTGTGCCTGTCAAGATCCCTGTGTCAGGACCTGTCTCTGTTAATATCACATCTTCGCTCTCGCCATTATCACTAACTACTGTTACTAATAGGGTCTCGGCTACGACTGAATTCGTGTTCAGATCATTGTCTGTTACCGTGACTGTTAAAGTGTCGCCTGGTATTGACGTATCTGTAATATCTACTGTACCCGTGTCTCCACCGGTTACTGTGTCCGTATCGGTTACTGCGACCGGATCGTTGCCTAAAGCATCAAAGGCATCATCATAGGTCACTGTTAAAATATCGCCTGCTTCTGTATTGAACGTGCCATCATCATCTGTGCCCGCTGCATTGCCATATGTTGTATCTACTGTGCCTGTGAAGATCCCTGTGTCAGGACCTGTCTCTGTTAATATCACATCTTCGCTCTCGCCATTATCACTAACTACTGTTACTAATAGGGTCTCGGCTACGACTGAATTCGTGTTCAGATCATTGTCTGTTACCGTAACTGTTAAAGTGTCGCCTGGTATTGACGTATCTGTAATATCTACTGTACCCGTGTCTCCACCGGTTACTGTGTCGGTATCACTTACCGCTGCAGGATCGTTACCCAACGCATCAAAGGCATCATCATAGGTCACTGTTAAAATATCACCTGCTTCTGTATTGAACGTGCCATCATCATCTGTGCCCGCTGCATTGCCATATGTTGTATCTACTGTCCCTTCAAATACTCCTGTATCAGGACCTGTCTCTGTTAATATCACATCTTCGCTCTCGCCATTATCACTAACTACTGTTACTAATAGGGTCTCGGCTACGACTGAATTCGTGTTCAGATCATTGTCTGTTACCGTGACTGTTAAAGTGTCGCCTGGTATTGACGTATCTGTAATATCTACTGTACCCGTGTCTCCACCGGTTACTGTGTCCGTATCGGTTACTGCGACCGGATCGTTGCCTAAAGCATCAAAGGCATCATCATAGGTCACTGTTAAAATATCGCCTGCTTCTGTATTGAACGTGCCATCATCATCTGTGCCCGCTGCATTGCCATATGTTGTATCTACTGTCCCTTCAAATACTCCTGTATCAGGACCTGTTTCTGTTAATATCACATCTTCGCTCTCGCCATTATCACTAACTACTGTTACTAATAGGGTCTCGGCTACGACTGAATTCGTGTTCAGATCGTTGTCTGTTACCGTGACTGTTAAAGTGTCGCCTGGTATTGACGTATCTGTAATATCTACTGTACCCGTGTCTCCACCGGTTACTGTGTCCGTATCGGTTACTGCGACCGGATCGTTGCCTAAAGCATCAAAGGCATCATCATAGGTCACTGTTAAAATATCGCCTGCTTCTGTATTGAACGTGCCATCATCATCTGTGCCCGCTGCATTGCCATATGTTGTATCTACTGTGCCTTCAAATACTCCTGTATCAGGACCTGTTTCTGTTAATATCACATCTTCGCTCTCGCCATTATCACTAACTACCGTGACTAATAGGGTCTCGGCTACGACTGAATTCGTGTTCAGATCATTGTCCGTTACCGTGACTGTTAAAGTGTCGCCTGGTATTGACGTATCTGTAATATCTACTGTACCCGTGTCTCCACCGGTTACTGTGTCCGTATCGGTTACTGCGACCGGATCGTTGCCTAAAGCATCAAAGGCATCATCATAGGTCACTGTTAAAATATCGCCTGCTTCTGTATTGAACGTGCCATCATCATCTGTGCCCGCTGCATTGCCATATGTTGTATCTACTGTCCCTTCAAATACCCTGTATCAGGACCTGTCTCTGTTAATATCACATCTTCGCTCTCGCCATTATCACTAACTACTGTTACTAATAGGGTCTCGGCTACGACTGAATTCGTGTTCAGATCGTTGTCTGTTACCGTAACTGTTAAAGTGTCGCCTGGTATTGACGTATCTGTAATATCTACTGTACCCGTGTCTCCACCGGTTACTGTGTCCGTATCGGTTACTGCGACCGGATCGTTGCCTAAAGCATCAAAGGCATCATCATAGGTCACTGTTAAAATATCGCCTGCTTCTGTATTGAACGTGCCATCATCATCTGTGCCCGCTGCATTGCCATATGTTGTATCTACTGTGCCTTCAAATACCCTGTGTCAGGACCTGTCTCTGTTAATATCACATCTTCGCTCTCGCCATTATCACTAACTACTGTTACTAATAGGGTCTCGGCTACGACTGAATTCGTGTTCAGATCATTGTCCGTTACCGTGACTGTTAAAGTGTCGCCTGGTATTGACGTATCTGTAATATCTACTGTACCCGTGTCTCCACCGGTTACTGTGTCCGTATCGGTTACTGCGGCCGGATCGTTGCCTAAAGCATCAAAGGCATCATCATAGGTCACTGTTAAAATATCACCTGCTTCTGTATTGAACGTGCCATCATCATCTGTGCCCGCTGCATTGCCATATGTTGTATCTACTGTCCCTTCAAATACTCCTGTATCAGGACCTGTCTCTGTTAATATCACATCTTCGCTCTCGCCATTATCACTAACTACTGTTACTAATAGGGTCTCGGCTACGACTGAATTCGTGTTCAGATCATTGTCCGTTACCGTGACTGTTAAAGTGTCGCCTGGTATTGACGTATCTGTAATATCTACTGTACCCGTGTCTCCACCGGTTACTGTGTCCGTATCGGTTACTGCGACCGGATCGTTGCCTAAAGCATCAAAGGCATCATCATAGGTCACTGTTAAAATATCGCCTGCTTCTGTATTGAACGTGCCATCATCATCTGTGCCCGCTGCATTGCCATATGTTGTATCTACTGTCCCTTCAAGATACCCTGTATCAGGACCTGTTTCTGTTAATATCACATCTTCGCTCTCGCCATTATCACTAACTACTGTTACTAATAGGGTCTCGGCTACGACTGAATTCGTGTTCAGATCATTGTCCGTTACCGTGACTGTTAAAGTGTCGCCTGGTATTGACGTATCTGTAATATCTACTGTACCCGTGTCTCCACCGGTTACTGTGTCCGTATCGGTTACTGCGACCGGATCGTTGCCTAAAGCATCAAAGGCATCATCATAGGTCACTGTTAAAATATCGCCTGCTTCTGTATTGAACGTGCCATCATCATCTGTGCCCGCTGCATTGCCATATGTTGTATCTACTGTGCCTTCAAGATCCCTGTGTCAGGACCTGTCTCTGTTAATATCACATCTTCGCTCTCGCCATTATCACTAACTACCGTTACTAATAGGGTCTCGGCTACGACTGAATTCGTGTTCAGATCATTGTCTGTTACCGTGACTGTTAAAGTGTCGCCTGGTATTGCACGTATCTGTAATATCTACTGTACCTGTTACTCCATTTACTGTTAAATTTGCTAAAGCTTCTTCTGAACAAATATTAGCTTCATTTAAAAATATAACCTTATAAATGTTTCCATCATCGGAAGAAACCAGGTTTGGAGTTGTATAACTCACATCTGTTCCACTTGCTACGGTTCCTGTGGCTCCGGAAATATTCGTAAATATTGTTCCACCATCGGTACTTATCTGCCATTGATATGTCACATTTGTACTTGCTGTCGTAACAGGGTCTGTAACTATTACTGCAGTTGAAGCTGTGGCATTAAAAGTTGCAGTTTCATTTACTAAGGCTGTTTGATTTGTTGGCACAACATCAATGGTTGTTGTTACTCCTTGAAGATAAGTATAACCTGCAGCAATAGTTGCCGGTTGTGTATTATAATCATTACCTGTAATTCCTGCTGCAGTTACTAAACCATTTCCGTCTACGGCTGGAGTTCCAGATCCGTAATTTCCGTTATTATCAGCGTCGGCATTCGCATTGGCATAAGCTTCATCGGCATCATTACATCCGTCACCATCGCTATCTGCATCTAAATAGTCCGGTATTGTATCTCCATCAGTATCAGGTGCATTATAAAACACATGAGATGGGTCATTATATAAATCTATTCGACATTCATCAAATCGAATTGAATAATATCTATCGACTTGGGAATTTAATGACTTAGCTCCTCCAATTGTAAAATAGAATAAGTTAATATCCCTTTTCTGGAAAAATACCCGGTACGGATTTGCAGTATCAATTGGTTCAATTGGTGCACTACCAGATCCATTCGCTATGAACTGAATAACTCCACCTCCTAAATCTGAGGCAATGACATTTGTTGGATTACCTATACTGTAACCTACAATATTTTGTACTCGATAGTATTCTCTTATTCCAGAACCACTGTCAATATCTTGTATGAATCCACCAACTCTGTCAACATTTGCATTTGTTGATGTTCCTGTTAGAACAAATCGAACTTCGAGTTGAATTGATAAGTTTCCTGTAGCACCGTTGGCATATCGTAACTGTGGTTGAAGTGCATTATTATCCCCTAGGTTTTGATCGATTGATAAAACAGTAACTGACGCGCTTTTTTGGGCAATTCTTACTAGAGCATCCAATCCTGTTGCTACATTTGAAAAGCGATACTGAGCGTTTAGTGTTCCCGGTCCGGAACCAGTGGCTGCAACATAAGCTCCACCTGTAAAATTATAATTCAATCCGGTACACGTTCCTGCTCCATTAGTAAAGAATCCATAGCCTTCAGTAACATCGGTAAGACCATCATTATCATCATCCTGATCTTCAGGGTTAAGTACAGAGTCTCCATCTAGATCCGTTGGTGTTGATCTATCTCTAAAATCAACATTTCCACCAGAATTTAAATCACCATCTGAGTCAGGTAATAAAGCCGGGTCATTTATTGTTCCGTTAGGATCACCATAATCAGTTGTTGTATCTATATTGTTATCTAATCCATCACTATCTGTATCTGATCCCGAAAGTGTTAATCCTGCTTCAATTGTGTCATTTGCGCCCTGATTATCAGAGTCTAGATCTAAATAATCCGGCTGATCTACAGTATCTGTATTCACCGGGAACAGGCCTAATTCTTCACTATTAAAATTATAGGTTACTGGTAATCCATTTGCAGTTACATCAGGTATACCATCACTGTTTGTGTCTAAAGGAGGTAAATAACCTAAAGTTGTTTGCGCTTCTACATTATCCGGAATACCATCTCCATCTGAATCTAAATCCAAATGATTTGGTATTCCATCGTTATCCGGATCCAGGCTTGTACAAATACCAAATCCGTTGAGCGCACAAAAATCCGCATCTTGATAATTTACAATTCCGTCGTTATCTGAATCAATTGAAGGATTTAGTCCTCCCGATTCAACGGTATCTAAAATACCATCATTGTCATCATCTATATCCGTAAAATCATCAATACCATCACCATCGGCATCACATTTCACTATTACTAAACTTACCGAAGCATAATCATCTTCATGAACTATTGTATCATTCAAATATGTTACTGGAGTTGTAATCTCAACACTGCTCACACTAACTGTATTTTGGATATTTCCTACAGAAGTTATGGTATATGTACTTGTATAAATCCAAATTTCATTTGGATCTAAAATACTATTAGTATTATCATCACCAGAACTTAAAGAAAATGTAGTTCCTAAAGTATCGGAAATTGAAACCGAGTTTAATGCCACAGTTCCAGTATTATTTACTGTCACAGTATAATCGATAACATCACCTATGTCATCAGCTCCATCGTCGGTAGAACTATTCATGATGATATCAATGTTCTGTCCTAGAGAATTGAATGAAATGAACAACAAAAAGAACATACTAAAGCAAAATTTAATATTTCTTTTGAAATTCATTTTAAGATTGAAATTAGGGCTAATATTTTTCATCCTTTTATCTGTTAATTCGGTATTAATTTCCATTGTTAATTGTTGAATCCGGATCTGGCTTATCACTATTTATTATTTCGGCAACATTTGTTATTTCACCACATGCAGGTGTAATTTTTGCTGCTATTTGTAAAATATAAGATGCTCCATTATTTATTGTTACTGCATTAAAATCCCATATACCAGTTGTATCATTATAAGTTGTACCTGCCGTTATTGTTGAATTTTCTGAGTCATAAAGCAGACCTGGCTGTAATATATCCTGTACTTGAACTCCAGTTACGCTGGCTGGTCCAGAATTAGTTACTGTAATTGTATATGTAATTGTATCACCAATTTTTGGTGTTGCATTATCTATAGTTTTTGTTAAATTTAAATCTGACTGACATTGACCTCCTTGCACGGAATTGTTTTGTGAGCTTACATCAGCCTGTCCTCCTGAAACTATATTTGGTACTCCATTGGTATCCACGCCACTTGGGGTTACATTGGCAATATCAATAACTCCATTGGTATCCAACTGAGAAATTAAAATACCTCCATCTCCTTCAAAGGCATCAAAACAACCATCGTTGTCTGAATCCAGATCTAAATGATTGGGAAAACCATCCAAATCTGAATTAAGAGGCGTTGTACCAGTACCAGCCGATGAGGGCACACCTTGAGTTGTAGGTGTTGTACCAACTGCTCCGTCTGCACGTCCATCTTGATTGGCGTCCGTTCCTCCCGATTCTATAACATCTGTAATACCATCATTATCACTGTCTAAATCCCGAAAATCTGCAATTCCATCTTGATCAGAATCGTAGACATCATTTACTCCATCTCCATTTATGTCTGTAAATACTGGAAAACCAGAGGCAGTATCGTTTTGGTCCAAATAATTTGGAATACCATCACCATCTTCATCTTGAGAAGGATCAAAACCAGTATTCCCATCTTCATCGCTGTCTAAAATACCATCGTTATCTGAATCTAAATCACAAAAATCCGAAAAATCATCTCCACCCGGTCCGTCATCATTATTAGCATTTTCAACTAAATTATAGTAATTTATAATACCTCCCGGGCTTCCATCCTGAGCACCATTTGTATTGGTACTTTGGTTTCCATTGTGCACTCCTGCTATTCCTCCACTTGAATCAATAATTATATTTGCGGGTGGTGTTGATAGGTTATGCAAAAATGCACCTCCTCCTCCACCGCCTCCCGGACCATGAAGTACATCTGTTCCTAAATCTTGTCCATCTCCACCTGAAATATCTATATTGATTGTACCAGAATATGACTTTACATCGAAAGCCACACTACCACCAGCGCCACCGCCACCGCCACCGTCTATACCACTTCCCGGCGCCAATGAATTTGCTCCTTGTGCAAAAATTGTATAATTATTACCAACTATATTATTAGCTCTAATAACCACAATACCACCTCCATTGGTAGCAATTGCCGGATTAGCATTAGTTATAAAACCAGCACCGCCTGCACCACCCATAAAGACTTTTCTTTGATTAAGGTATGAATCTAGTGGTACACCACCAAGTCCGCCTGCTTCAGCTCCACCCGGTCCATCATCACACCAACGTTTTCCTCCAATACCGCCTGCTCCAAAATTGGAACCACCACCGCCTCCGGAATCACCAGAAACACCACCACCACCACCATTTGCTTCAGGTGATCGGCCTCCATTAAACAATGGATCTTCAATTACTATTCCATTCCCTTTCGGGCTTTTATCTGAATCTGTAGCAGGCCCCATAAACTGAGTATTTGGGTTAATACTACAATTATCCGGAGAACCATTAACGCTTACTGTTACACCTCTATACCCAACTTCACCGGCATCAATATCTGCGTTTAAAGTAAGTGTTCCTTCAACAAATAGTGCAATAACACCACCTGCATCTGTTACCGGGTCCCAAGGAGTAGCTTGTATAGGGGAAATCACATTGACATCGCCAGAATACATCGGTACCCGTATTAATTGAACAAGGCCCGCTGTTTGGTATGTTCTAAAAAGAGGAGCTGTTGGAAATACAGAATTACCTATTATGTCGCCAATTTCAAAGAATTCATAATTCCCTGCATCGCCTATATCTGTAATGGTACCTCCTGACGCGGTGTTTGATTGATCAATTATTGCTCCTTTCATTTGAATAATCAATGCCCTATCTCCAATTGAAAACGCTGAAACATCTAAAACTTCAATTTCATTAAGACAAGCAGATGATTGATCGCATGGGTCACATCCTGGGTTACTAACGGAAATGACTCCTTCATAATCATTAATAACACCGCCAATATTTGTTTGAGCAAACAATGAAGTAAATGACATCACAAATGCAGTAATACTAAAAAATAAAACTTTTTTTGTAGAGAATTTAGTAGAATTCTTCATTTTAGTTTGGGCTCTTTTAATCTTGTAAATCATTTATTATCAACATAATACTTTAAAAAAATAAAATATTACTAATCTGGTATTTGATAACGTAAAAACTTGTTAATTAATCAATTAAGCAAAATTAAGTAAATAAATCGATTAAATGCATATTTCTCCGTTAAAATGTTTAAATTATTAATATTGTATCATTTCTATTACTTTATGGAATTAATTTCCATTATTAGTTATTGAATCCGGATCTTGTTTATCATTACTAATTATTTCAGCAACATTTGTTATTTCACCACATGCAGGTGTTATTCTTGCTGCTATTTGTAATATATAAGATTCTCCATTAGCAATTGTTTCTGCATTAAAATCCCATATTCCAGTAGCATCATCATAGCTAGTACCAGCCGGAATAGTTGAATTTCCTAAGTCAAAAATTAGCCCTGTTGGTAATATATCCTTTACTTGAACTCCGGTTGCACTGGTTGGCCCAGAATTAGTTATAGTAATAGTATATGTAATTGTTTCACCAATTTTTGGCGTTGAATTGTCTATTGTTTTTGTTAAACTTAAATCAGCACCACAAGCTACACTTATACTTACATCAAGGAAATCATAGGTTCCTGCATTCGTTTCAATGATTGTATAGTCTACATTACCACTTTCTGCTCCGCTGGTAATTTGAACTGCATCCGGTACACCATCTGTACCTACAGGTGCGTTTGGATATTGAAAATCAGTAGTTGTATCGGCAGTTGCTCCTGCTTCTACTGAATCACTACAACCATCATTATCGCTATCCAGGTCTAAATGGTTTGGAGCACCATCACCATCAAAGTCGTATACATCCGGCACACCATCTCCATTGGCATCAGTATAATTTGTTGGTGAACCATCTCCAGTTCCGTCATCTGTTGTATCCTGCCAGTTTGCGATTCCATCACCATCTTCATCACCATCTGGATCATATGTGCCACTTTCGTCTAAATCTAATACTCCGTCATTATCATCATCTAAATCTGCAATATTTGCAATGCCATCGTTATCTAAATCCGGACAACCCAGAGTCACTGTTTCCTGTGCAGAGCAAGCTCCTGAAGATACCGTTACAGTATAAGTTCCAACTGGTAAGCTTGAAATTGTATATGGACTTGTTTGATTAGAAGTACTTCCACTCTCCCCAGTTCCATTATTCCATGCTATATCGTATGGTCCAACATTACCTAATATATCTACTTGAATACTACCATCTACACCTGCACCAAAACATATAGTATTGTCGGTCCCTGTAAGAGTAACATCAATCGGTACAAGAGGGGCTGCTAATTTAAGCCCTATTGAACCTCCTCCATTATTTGTAACATTTATGGATACATTTAAAAGATCTTCAGTTGTAACCAGTACCCAGTTTCCATTGTTTGCTCCAGAAACACTTGCATAATTATATGAATTGGTTCCTGAATCGTAGATAGGTGCTCCATGAGGAGGAGTAGTCAATGAGTTATCAAAATAACTAGCCCAGGCTGTGGTTGCTCCAGAAACCAAAGTAGCATTCAAAATTACATTTTCACCACCACTTGCTAAGCCATCAACATCTGTAACAGCTATAATAGTTCCAGCAGGAAGGTATCCGTTAACAAGTCCTGAAAAATCATAAGTTAATGTCCAACCATCAACAAATCCGGTTGAACCAAATCCGTTAAGGCCTCGACCATAAACATAATATTCGTTACCAGAATTATTTGCTATTGATCCGGGACCAAAATCACTAAATTCAGTTTCACGAGAACCAGCTGCAAAGAAAGCACCCGATTCTGTACCTGCATGATCTTGAGTATAAGTAAGTGTTGCAGATCCTGCCCAGTCAGGGTCTATAATATAATCTGCAGGAATATAATAGTTGTCAAAAGTTACATCGAATTTTTCTGTTCCTGTTGGATAGGTTTGGTTATATCCCCCAGGTTCTCCTCCAATTACAGCATCCGGTGGGAATGTTCCTGATGGATAATCGGTTGTTGGGAAAGGCGATGCACCTTGAGTTCCTGTTAACAATAATGCCGCATAAGGGTTTTCAATTGTTCCAACAGTATAGTTTCTAACAACAGCAGGACATCCTGAAGTATCATTAACTGTTATTGTATATGTACCAGCAGCCAAACCTGTAAGGTCTTCACTAGGATCCGGTGATCCTGGAATATGTGCCCAGTCAATGGTATAAGCACCAACAGCGCCATCGACACTGATGTCAATCGCTCCATCGTTAGGCCCATCGGCACAACTTAAATCTGTTACTGTTGCATTTACCCCTAATCTGGTTACAATAATTGTCAAACAATTACTCAATTCGGTACAATCTGTTCCATTAGTAGTTACTCTTCTAAAAAAAGAGGTAGTAAAAATTGTTGGATGATCATATGTTTCCGATGTAGCTCCTGAAATATCTGTAAACCCGGTTGTACAATCGGTTGTACTAATTTGCCATTGATATGCCAAGGTTCCTGAAGAAACTGATCCAGCAGCTGTTGAAGTAAAGGCCGCAGGGTCTGTATTAAAACAAACCGTTTGATCTGCTGCTATTGTACCACCGTTGCAACATAAAGCTGCTATTGTTACAGTAACTTTATTAGTTAACTCTCCACTACAATTTGATGGTGCAACTCCGGTTGCTAAAATATTAAATGTAGTATCACTTGTTAAATTTCCAGTTGGTAAATTAATTGTATTACCATCTCCAATAACGGCTGTTCCTACATTAGAATCATCTGTATCATTTCTAAGTTGATAAGAAACCCCTGTTTCTGAAGCATCAACTGTAATATCTGCAGAAGTGCCGGAACAAACCGGGCTATTTGAATCAACAGTTAAGCCCAAATCTGGAATTGGATTTACAGTAACCGGTACATTATCTGTCAAAAATACTTCACAAGATCCTGGAGGCAATTTTAATGCTTTTACTTTTAAAGTTGTTGAAGAAGTTAACACTCCGCTTGTTAATGTAATTGTACTACCATTTCCTAATATTGATGAACCTGTAGCTGTGATTTCATCATCAAGATATAATTGATAGATAACTAAATTTTCAGAATTTACAATATCAATATTTGAAACGAATGATCCTGAACAAATTACAGCATTATCCGGATTAACTGTTAAGGTGTCTAATGGTTCAATACATTCTACCGTCTTACTTGTTGAAGGTGCTGATTCACATGAGCCCGGTGAAGTTGCTTTAACTGTTACAACACCTCCAGTATAAAGTTCATATGTTGGCAGACCAGATATAGTCCAAATACCACCTGAAACTGTTGCTGATACGCCTTCAACTTGAAAATCATCCACATAAAGTGTGATTATATCTCCACTAGTTCCTGTTCCTGAAATAGTTGTTGATTGTTCTATTATTGGATCTGTCGTAATTGCAACAGTATTGGTTGATTGTGAAGCTACTAGTACTCCTGAAGAGATAGCACTTTCTGTTTTACAAGAACCACTTGCGGTTGCAGTAGCGGTTATTGTGCTCCCAGCAGAAATCATTATACCTGATAATGTCCAGGCTCCTGAAGATACTGTTGTTGTACCTTCTAAAATACCATTTTCGAAGACAGAGATTGTTGTTCCATCGGCTTCACCCGAAATACCATTTACAGTATTAATAGCTCCTATAACACAATAGGTTCCTGAAATTTGAGGAGTTCCAGTAGTCCCTCCTATAACATTAACTGCCGTAGATGCATTAGATATACATTTAGGTGTGCTTCCAGTTCTAATCGCTTTTGCTGTAATTACATCACAGGCATTTAAAGTTAAACTCCCTATAGTCCAGGCTCCACCGGTTGTAGTCGTTGTTGATCCAACCTGTACATCATTAACATATAACATCACTGCAATATCTGTTGCAATATTATCTGGTGAAGGCATCGTACCTGAAACAGAGGTAGTTGCTGTAGTTATTGGTGAAGTCGAAATTATTGGGGTTGCTGAATCTCCAATTGTATTAATACACACATATATTGGTGTTGATTCACACTTACCTGGTTCTGTTGCAGTAATTTTATAAACACCATCTGCCAAACATGCCGGACCTGAGGCATTACATTGCGCTGACGGACCAGTTCCCGTACATTTCCATAAAAAATTATCTCCGGGATCACCATCTCCATATGCAGTACCGGAAACAGTAATTTCACCCCCAGAATATACAGTTCCAGAAGTTGCAGTTAAGGGTATCGCACTATTGTTGAAATACACATTTATAACAGCTCCTGCCACAGGTGCCTGACCAGAAATGCTTTTCCCACAATGTATTGCTGAAATAGGTGGAGCTGAACAGGTTGCACCAACTGTTGTAGTATTACAATCAAAAGTTGAGACGATTTCGCCTGAAGCCTGAGCAGTTGCGTTAATTATATCGTTTGAAGCCAAAGCCGGAGATATCCCCGTTAAACTCCATGCGCCTCCACTACTCGTTGTAGTTCCTATTAAGGAATTATTTTTATATACTCTAATGGTCGTGCCATCTGCTTCAGAAGTGGTTCCTGACACAACCGTATCCCCTGTATTTATTGGAGCAGTAATTGTTGGACAAACAGATCTAGGCAAACAAAGACCTGCATTAATATCTGCCAAAGAACACGGTCCTTGATTTTCAATTATTTCTTCATAACAATCTGCTAAAGAAGCACACATGGGAACTCCTGCAATATCTGAAGCAGAAGAAGGATTACAAACAGTAGACTTTTTAGCGGCCATATTATCTACAATCACCATTCTAATTGGTGTTGAAGATGTTATACCCAACGTCGACTTAAATCTGATGATTGCACATAAAAATCAAGAAAATAATCAGGATCTCCACATACTTCCGAGATTGCAAGAGCCTTTTGATAATGATCAGCTCCCAAATACTCAACAACTGGGGTGCAAT
Source organism: uncultured Flavobacteriaceae bacterium (assembly GCA_963722665.1). Taxonomy (GTDB): domain Bacteria; phylum Bacteroidota; class Bacteroidia; order Flavobacteriales; family Flavobacteriaceae; genus Site-B1. The sequence continues at coordinate 5,409 of CAVRNW010000024.1, read as the reverse complement.
TTGGTGTTCCATCTACATTATAAATAAAGACACCAAATTTAGTTCCAAGAACAATTTCAACTTCAAACCCTGGGTTTTCCAAAGTATAATCTGCATCTGCATCTGGGCCTGAATTACCAAATTTTCCATCAGTATCAACTAAAATACTATAACTTTTTGCATTAGGACGAATATCTCCTAACCTTAATCGAAATAGCCAATTCCCACTACCATCAACATAAGAATATGCAGGATCAAATCCACCCGTATCTACAAAATCCGTAAATCCACAATCCGGACCGTTATTAATATCAGTTGTAGGCTCCAAACCAGGAAATATAAATGGTACAAATGGAATTTCACTTTCAGAAGAATCATTTGCTAAAAAACCTGCTGTTGAACCTGATACATAACCATCTCCATTTGGATCAAAAACAGCAGTCCCTCCACCAGTGGCAGGTTCTACAATCAATCCTTTTGTTTGAGCATTTACAAAATTAGTTATTGCAAAAAGACCTATAAAAAATAATAGAATTTTTATCGGCATATCTGCATTAACTGCTTTGTTATTCGAAATGATAGTTCTCACATTCATTCTTTTATAAGTTCTATAAACATGACTAATTTCCATTATTACTTAATGAATCCGGGTCTTGCCCATCGCCACTTATTATTTCTGCAACATTTGTTATTTCACCACACGCAGGCGTTATAATTCCTGCGATTTGAAGTATTATATTGTCTCCATTGTTTATTGTCAAAGTGCTAAGATCCCAAATACCTGTTATGTCATCATAGATTGTCGAATCTGGTATACTGGAATTACCAGAATCATAACTTATACCTGTCGGTAAAATATCTCTTACCTGAACTCCACTTGCACTGTATGGTCCAGAATTGGTTAATGTAATTGTAAATACAATTGTTTCACCAATAGTTGGAGTTGCATTATTAATTGTTTTAGTCAAACTTAAATCCGCTTGACATTGACTACCTTGTATCAAAGCATCTGTAGAACTTACATCCTCTTGTCCTGTTGTTCCTGCTCCAGCTGTTCCTGGACCTACAGGAATACCATTATCATTAACAGGGTTGTTTATTGATCCATCTACATTTAATTGCCATGTTAAAATACCTGCATCACCTTCTAAAGCATCAAAACAACCATCGTTATCACTATCTGTATCTAATCTATTTGGAATTCCATCGCCATCAGTATCAATATCCACATATAAATCTGGTATTGAAGTCCAGTAATCTCTAGGTATACAAGGTAATAACGCCAGCGAATGATTAGAATTATCTCCAGCACTGCTACCAAACCTTATACTCACAGTATTAACTCCAGAATAAACACCAGCAACATGAAATTCAGGGGAATCCAGTCCAATACCTCCAAAAACATTTCCATTGCTGATATACCCTTGTGTAAATCCATTTGCATTAGCAAGCCCCGTATATACTAATTCATCAGTAGGTGAATCCACATAAAGGTCTAATGTATGCCCATCTTTATATGTTACAAATTCATCAACATCATTATCAATAGTTGTGAGCACAAAGTTATTTACTGGAGCAGGCGTTGTTGTACCGGATAATACAAAATCTATCCTGAACTCGGTAAAACTGTCATTGTCCACATGATTAATTAGAGGCTGAAAATTTTCATCAATACCTGTCGTTGTAACATCTAATTCAGTTATAGCAGTATCTGTAGAGGAAACTATGGTAATAATTGCATCAACACCAGGATAAACTCCTGTATATAGAAATGAATCTCCTGTTGCAGGATTATTTATATCAGAACCTAAATAATTATTTGGACCTTGAGAAGCACCAAAAAGCGGTGAAACACCTGCAGTGCAATCTAATATTCCTAGTTCATCAGTATCTAAAATACCATCATTATCGTCATCAAGGTCATCTTCATCTGTAATACCATCACCATCATTATCGTTAAATGGATTTACTGTTATATAAGCAAATGCCGTTGTACAAAAAGTTGGTACGTTAGAATCGCATATTTGATATTCCACAGTATAAAATCCTGCAGGAACAGCAGCTGTTACGCTAACTTCTCCTGTTCCTGGAATAAGAGTTACGCCTGCATCTGTAGTACTTACTTGAGTTAAATTAACTGTTCCTGTAGTTGGTGTACTACCATTTAAATCATCATTAGAAAGTACATTTACCACTGCAACTCCACCGATACCTTCTATTACGGTTCCACTATCATTAGAAGCAGTTATTGAAGAAGGTGTTGCAGAAACATCTATCGTGACATTGGCTGTATCGCATATTGAATTATCGGCAGTCAGGCAAACGGTGTATTCCACTATATAGGTTCCAGGAGTAGAGCCTGCCGGAACATTGATCGTGCCATCTGAATTGATTGTAACTCCTGATAAGCCTCCATCATTGGAAATACTAATATTATCATCTATCAAGTCATCTGTTGCCGGAGTTGTTCCATCTGCATCATCATTGGTGAATACCGTGGCTGTTGTGCCCCCTGCCGTTGCGTCGATTTGTGTAGTACTAAAATCATCATCGGTAGCTGTGATTCTTTGACTAATAATAAGACCAAAATCATTGCCGCAATCACCAACTCCATCTACATTAAAAACAGATTCATTATAAGAATCAGGAACCAAAGGAGTTGTTAGTTCAGTATCAGTTGGCAGTACTATTTCTGTCAAATAATAGAAAGGATTTTGAGGAATACGATATTCAATATTTAATTGAGCTGCTTTGTTAGCATCGTCACCATATTCAAATGCTACTCTATCTTCGAAATCCGGACCAATTGACTCTGTTATAAATACAATAGATCCGTTAGACAATCCGCTTTGATCATCAATTATTTCCTGAACAATTGGTGATAAGTTTGGAGTATCATAAGTGCTATCATTTATCCATTCAGGTAGATTAGACCAGAGGACATTTGCTGAAGTCTTTGTTCTACCTCTAATGGTTCCTGATGAACCATCAACGAAAGTTGCAGGATTAGCAGTACCGTCCTGACCAAAAAATTGAACAGAAGCAACTGTTTTATTATTATTACCATCTGATGTAAAAGTTATATAGGCATCATCAATTATTGCTCCCGCAGGAATAGTAATATTTGTAAAACGAAATCCACCAACAGCATCATCACCATCTTTAGTTAAGTTTAAACCTCTATCTATTTCGACATCGCCATTATTTTTTTCTCTTGCATCATCACTTTCTAATAGAACACGTTGTTGGTATGTCCCGGTTATTTCATGTACAAGATTTAGAGTAAAACTATAATTTCCACTTGCACTAGTTGTAGTTGTTTGAATTGCAGTGCCATCTGGGATACTGTTGTTATCCAAGTCCTCGTATAAATTTACAGTTACACTAATAGCAGGTGTATCACCCGTATTATATGTTGCACTTTCATCTTCATCATAAAAAACGGTTCCAAAAATATTATTTTCTCCAGGTACTAAAGAGCAGGCTACAGTAACTTCAACAGTCGCTGTGTCACAATAAGGTCCGGCAGCTGGAGGCGTCGTATCGCAAATTTGATATTCAAATGTATCTGTCCCTTCAAAACCTGGATTAGGAGTATATGTAATCGTTCCATCTCCATTCACTACTACACTGCCATTAGTTGGTGCCGTTAATCCACCCGAAGGTCCTGCAGTTAAAGAAGCTAAGTCAAATGCACTAGTCCCAGAATCATTGTCTAAAACGATTATTACTATAGGAGTATCTACCAATGTGCTCCCAAAATCATTTTGGGCCGCAACACCTGGAGTAGCCGAATTTCCACATAATTCAACTCCTGTAGGAACAATACATTCAAAAGTATCTCCTGTTCCAGTTGTTAGACCTCCTGTACTACCATTAGTGATATGACCAACAAAACAAATAGAACCTCCATTGGCTCTATTAAAAATGGTTGTTGCATGACCTCCTAAACTAATTGCAACCGGATCGTCGGATCCTACAGTAAATGAAGAAGGTATAGTAGGATACTGAATAGTACCTGCAGTAGTACCTTGACCGATAGAACTCGTATTGTTAATTCCCCATGTATATAAGATATTTGGATCTGAAGATGTAGCTCCAGCCGTAATAATGCCAGCAGAAGCATACTGTTCTGATGTGTGAGAAGTCGCTAAATAAAGGGCACCTGTTAAATCGGTACCTGCACTGATTTCAATAGCAGTCCAGGTTGTAACAACACCTGTTCCAGTCGTTATTATTTCGCCAGTCGTATTAGCCCCAACTCCATAAACCTTCGTATCTGTACCTAAAGCTAATACTCCTGTATCAGCAGCATCATTTGTAAATGAAGAGATATAAGATACCGGAACTGGCGGTGAAGTCATTAAGGTCGCATAATCAACATTTTGTAGACCTGTACCATTTCCGAGTACCACATTTGTTCCCCAAGTATAAATATCGCCATTGTTCATTAAAGCAAATCCAGCATATTTATTTCCTGTCATTTGAGCAGCACCTGTTAATGGAACACCTGCAGATGTTTGAACTTGTTGCCAGATATCACCATTAGTACTTGCATTTCCGTTAGGTGCAGTAGCGCCTGTTGTTGCCACCCAAATTTCTCCTGAATTTAGCAGAACAAATAAAACATCAGAACTTGCGTGCATATTTTTTACATTTCCCGGCGAAAAAGGAACTCCAATCATTGGAGCAAAAGTAGCACCACTTGCAAAACTCGCATCAACTACTTCACCCACAAGTCCCCAAGCATATAAACCATCCGTTGTTGCCAAAAAACCCTGTCCTCCGGTATTTCCGGAAACAGCAAAGTGAATAATTGACCCAGTAAAGTTGTAACCATTTGCTGGTATTACTTCTGTTATGGTAGTTGCATCTCCCCCAGTGGCAGACATATTTTCTCCCCAGGTTACATAACCGGTTGTTATCTTTGCCATGGATTGATGATACGATGTTATTAAAACGTCATCATTTGGATTAAATATTCCTTCAGAAGTAATAACCGGACATTCTTGTCCTATTACAAATTGAGACGAGAATACTAATACTAAGAATAGCATTAAATGTTTAAAAAAAGATTTGCTATTAAACGAGAATAAGGTTAGAAATATGGAAGAAATAAAAAATTTAAATTGGAAAATTGAAAACAATGATCGTGTGTAGGTTTTCATAATATTAGGGTAAAATTTATTAAAAAACTTTATTTTTTTAATACAATTATTTGCCAAAAATATCTTCTTATTTAAGATCGCATTTGACAAATTAGGCAAATATACACAATTACCGATGAAATGCAAATAATTTCGACTAAAAGTTAATTATTTTATAATTTGTAAGTTTTATAGCACTTCTTTAGATTAATTTCAACCACATATTAACTAAATTATTTGTCCATGGAATTGAAAAATTATTCTCTCGCAATTTCATTTATTA
>CAVRNW010000023.1:0-7115 GCA_963722665.1 uncultured Flavobacteriaceae bacterium | reverse complement strand
CTGAAAGTGATGATGATGAAGAAGTAATCACAATAAGTGCAGGACATTAATATCCAATATCATGAAAAATTTAGGCATTAAAATATCTATCTATCTTAATTATTTTGTTTTTGCCATTTTATTAAATAGTGTTGGAATTGTTATTGAAAAATCAATTGATGTTTATAAAGTAACGGAATCTCAAGCTATCACTTTTGGAAGCCTTTAAAGATTTACCAATTGCTTTTGTCTCTTTTTTAGTAGCTTCTTTTTTACCACGTTTTGGGTATAAAAAAGCAATGCTTGTTGCCTTAGGTATCGTGTTTTTTGGCTGTTTGCAGATAATATTTGGGAATTCTTTTTTCTATACTAAAGTATTATTTTTAACCATTGGTGTTAGTTTTGCATTAATAAAACTATCAGTGTATTCACTAATTGGAATTTTAACAGATTCCAAAAAAGAGCATGCCTCCTTAATGAGTTCCATAGAAGGATTTTTTATGGTAGGAATTGCTGTCGCATACTTTTTATTTCCCGTTTTTTATTCATCAGATGAGAATTCATGGTTAAATGTGTATTATTTATTATGTGGACTCATTTCTGTTTCCTTTATATTTCTGCTCTTTTCTAAAGTTGAATATGAGGTTGAAGCCATTGGTTCTAGTTTGAAGGATGATTTAAAAGAATCTGTAAAATTAATGATAGTTCCTTTGGTCTTGGTTTTTATTATTTCAGCATTTTTATTTGTAATGATAGAACAAGGAATCATGACATGGCTACCAACATTCAATAAAAAAATATTTAATTTTAATTCAGTTTTAAGCGTTCAAATGGCAAGTATATTAGCTCTATCTTTAGCATTGGGTAGATTCATAGCCGGCTTCTTAACAAAACATATCAATTGGGTGGTTCTGGTTGTGTCTTGTGTAATTATTTCCGGAGGCATACTTATTTATATTTTGCCACAATTACAAGGAAATATTCAAGCCATAGGAGAAATTTCAAGCTTGTCTCAAGTCCCTTTATTGGGCTTTATTTTACCATTAATTGGATTATTTATTGCTCCTATTTATCCGTTATTAAATTCTACGGTGTTAAGTTCTTTACCAAAAAGTTTACATTCACCAATGTCCGGATTAATCATTATATTCTCGGCATTAGGAGGCACGATAGGGTCAAGAATTGTTGGGGAGTTGTTTGAAAGTGTTGGTGGCGCAAAGGCCTTTTACTTTTTATTAATTCCCATGTTTTTGTTAATTGTTTTTGTGCTGCTTATTGATAGAATGTCGAAAAAACAAGTTACTGTATAATCATGATTTTTAATTTATATATTGAAGATACTTTAGAAAAATTACTGCAACAAGAAGATACAGATGGTGATAAAAAAATAACCATTGAAGATAAAGGTCCGAAGTCTTTTTCTGTTCTTTCAGCCGTAGGCAAAGAATATAAGGTTAAAGGTACGTACCATCTATCCAATTTATTACAGGAATTGGTCATCGCTAAAAATGAAGGTCAAACTTCTGCTACCATTGAATTAGGAAATATTGAAGAACTTCCTGTCAGTCGCATCTCAAGAATGATCAAGGATTATTACTGGAAAGGATTGACCAGAACAATGGATGCGAAAGGTATTGTGAACTTAATTCACGATACTAAAAATGAGACACTACAGTCAGATAAATTGAGGATCTATATTCCTTTCAAAGATAATTTAGCCTTTAATTACTATAAAAGCTTAGAAAAGGATCTTCCCATTGAGGCTATTAAACTGCCGGAAAAACTTAGGTCAAAATTTGTAAAATCCATTAATGATAAACCCGGAATTTTATCATTAAAACTGGAAGAAAAGAACGGTGAGATCAAAGGTGTTCCTTTTGTGGTCCCTGGTGGACGATTCAATGAGATGTATGGCTGGGACAGTTATTTTGAATCAGTTGGATTGATGTTAGATGGGAAAGTTGATCTGGCCAAGGCAATGGCAGATAATTTCCAGTATGAAATTGAGAATTATGGAAAGATCCTGAATGCAAACAGGTCGTATTACTTAACCAGAACACAGCCTCCTTTTTATACTAGCTTAATAAAAGAAGTGTTTGAGCTCACTAAAGATAAAAAGTGGCTGGAAAGTCATTTAAAAACAGCCATAAAGGAATATGAAACTGTATGGATGGTTGAGGGAAAGAGGATGACAGACAATGGCTTAAATAGATACTTGGCAGAAGGCATCGGAATTCCACCTGAATGTGAAGCAGGTCATTTCGATTCAATAATAAAACCATTTGCCAACAAATTAAAGTTAAGCATTCAGGATTATATCGTTAAATATGAATCGGGTGAAATACTAAATTCTGAGCTGGATGCTTATTTCATCCATGACAGAAGTGTCAGGGAATCAGGACACGATACATCTTAAGAATAGAAGGTATTTGTGCCGATTTGAATTTAGTTGAATAACGCCCTGCTCTATAAATATGAGATAGATTTTGCTAATAATTAGTGATTCATTTATTATTGGATAAAATCTTTGCCCTGACTGGCTAAAAAAGGCTATTAGGAGAAAGGAATTGTCCAATAAATATTTATGGAATCAGGACATGGGATTATACGTTGATTATAACGTATCAACTAAGGAACAATCCAATTTTATATCAGCAACTACATTTGCACCTTTATGGTCCGAATGGCGTCTCAGGAACAAGCACAATTATTGGTAGATAATATTCTTCCCCTTCTTTTGGAAAAAGGTCAAGAAGAAAGCAATAAATATTTATGGAATGAAGAATATGGAATGTACTTCGATTATAACATCCAGACCAATCAACAATCTCAATTCATAGCAGCGACTACATTTGCTCCGCTGTGGTCTGGAATGGCTTCTCAGGAGCAAGCCAAATCTCTGGTAAAGAATGCATTGAATGTTTAATTGAGAATGGAGGAATTGCAGGATGTGCTAAAGAAAGTTTGGAAAGTATATCAGAAAATAGTCCTGCCAGACAATGGGACTATCCTAATGGCTGGGCACCTCATCAAATGATGATCTGGAAAGGATTTATACATTATGGTTTTCACAAAGAGGCTCAGGAATTAATTTACAGATGGCTTTATATGATCACCAAAAATGCGGTGGATTATAATGGAACCATCCCTGAAAAATATGATGTGGTCGCAGCAACCCATAAAGTATTTGCCGAGTATGGCAACGTAGGAACCGATTTTGAATATATTACCCAAGAAGGATTTGGCTGGATGAATGCATCTTATCAATATGGCTTATCCTTACTTGATAAGATCTATATTGATAAATTGAATGACCTGGAATCACCTGATATTTTATTTCACAACTAAATAAAAAGCCAAACTTTAAAGTTTGGCTTTTCGTTTTAAAATAAAATACTATAATTCTTTAATTTTAATATTTCTGAACCAGACATCATCGCCATGATCTTGCAATCCTATATAACCTTTTGAAGCTACGTCTGCCCAATCGGGATTTAATCCCGGGAACTTGCTTCCAGCAACCAATTCATTCCATTCCGGAGTCCAAAGATGATACTCTACCACATTCACACCATTTTGTTTGTGAACGACTGTTCCTTTATAAACCGTGATTTCCACTTGGTTCCACTCACCAACCGGTTTTGCATTTTGTGGTTTTGCCGGAATAAGATCATATAACGACCCAGCTTGTCGGTTTCCGTCTTTTCCTAACTTGGCATCAGGGTGCTTTTCGTTATCAAGTACCTGCATTTCAGGTGCAGTCTTCCAGATATAGTCAAGCTCTTCCTGACCTAAATAAAAAATTCCCGAATTACCTCCTTCAGATATTTTCCATTCCAAAGACAGCGTGAAATTTTGAAACTCTTTGTCAAAGATTATATCTCCTCCATCTTTAGCTCCTGCCTCACCTCTCCCGGAACCCATACAATGTATGGTTCCATCCACAATTTTCCATGCAGTAGGGAAATGATCTTTTTTATATCCTCGCCATCCTTCTGACGTTTTACCATCGAATAATACAATCCAACCGTCTTCCATTTCAGTATTTGTAGTTGTTTCTTCTTCAACATTTACTTCTTCCGCTGTTTCTTTTTTAGAATCAGATTTACATCCTGTAACAATTGGAAACATTGCTAAGGTAAAAATTGCTATCAATAATTTTGTTTTCATTTTTAAATATTTTGTTTTTGTTTTAATTAATATTCTCATAATTTAACTCGGCATTTCAGGTAAGTCCCAGCCGTCTCTGTATTTATGTTTGATCAACTCAGATGCAAAGGCATTTGCATTGATTGGATCTGTATATACCCTTTCAAATGTCGGATGTCCATCATGAATACTGAAATTATCCTCCTTGATTATCTTGATGGTTTCACTATCGTTAATATTAGTGAATTTCATTTTTTCACCATCCCATTTCAGTTTTTTATTCAAGTCTTGAAGACGAACAGCCAATACACCCATCACCACCATTTCATTAAACGGTCCGGCTTCACTAAATGGAGACGCTGTTTCAACTCTGTTTTCCGGACTTTCTTTACACGCTCTAACCCAATCCTGCTCATGAGATACATTTATTCTACGTCTGAATTTTGGTGCGTTCGGCGTTCTGCCAGACAATAACCAAGGTTCTTTACCGTAGCATCCACAAATTATCTTATCCTTAGTTCCATGGAAAATTACTCCACCACCATCATTATTCATGCTTTTTCCTTCCGGCCATCCTTCTGGTTTATCCGGCTGTAATCCACCATCATACCAAATAACCTCAACTTCCGGTAATGTCACTTTGTTCTCGAAGACATTCCTTCAGGAAATACCAATGATACCTTTTCTGCATTCGGTGCACAATCGGTTAACAAAAGTGTAGAACTTCCCTGTGCTGAAATTGGATAACCTAATTCCAAGCCAACAAATACCGGATGTAAAATATGGCAAGCCATGTCACCAAGAGCTCCTGTTCCAAAATCCCACCAACCTCTCCAGTTCCAGGGAGTATAAATTTCATTATATGGTCTCATTTTAGCAGGACCAATAAACAGATCCCAGGCCAAAGTATCAGGTATATCCATACTGCCTTCAGGTCGTTGTAATCCTTGTGGCCAGATTGGTCTGTCAGTAAATGCTTCCACTTTTGTAATTTCACCTATCTCTCCATTGGCAATCCATTCTGCCATTAAGCTTACACCTTCAGCAGAGGATCCCTGATTACCCATAGATGTTGCTAACTTATGCTTGTCAGCTAATTTGGTTAGTAGCCTTGACTCATAAACTGTATGGGTCAATGGCTTTTGCAGGAACACATGTTTCCCCATTGCCATGGCCTGAGCCGATACTATAGCATGCGTATGATCTGCAGTTGCAACCACAACTCCATCAATAGAGCTACCCATTTCATCATACATTTTCCTAAAATCCTTATATACTTTGGCTTTCGGATAATTTTTAAACACCCTGTCAGAATATTTCCAATCCACATCACATAACCCAACAATATTCTCGGTTTCCATTTCTTTTAAATTTCTAAAGCCCATTCCACCAACACCAATGCCGGCAATGTTCAATTTATCACTTGGAGCTTTATAACCTAACCCACTTACTGCGCAGGAAGGAATAATTGTAAATCCTGCAGTAGCGGCTAACGTCGTACCAACAAACTTACGGCGTGAATAGGTGTTGCTTTTTTTATTTTTACCCATAGTATTAAAATTTATAGTTTGATTAATTAATTAGTATTATCGTTTCTGTTTAATTTGAAAGCTCTTTACCAGCCTTTAGAAGTAGATCCCGAGTCAATTCAATACCTTCTTTTTCACTTTTATTGCTACCTTCATACTCTACACCAACAAAACCTGTATACCCGGCATCTTTAACGATCTGCATCATTTTTAGATAATCGATCTTTGGCTGATCTCCATTTTCATCAAAATCATAACTTTTTGCGCTAACCGCTTTAGCATATGGCATCAGCTCTTTTAATCCTTTATAAATATCGTAAGGATCCTTACAATTTTCATCGTTAATGGATCCATATCCAATTGTTTGACAGAAGTTTCCAAAATCAGGCAAAGTTCCGCAGTTTGGTCTGTTCACATGCTTCATAACATCAGCCAGCCACTCACCATTCGATGTATAGCCACCATGGTTTTCAACAAGTATATTGACTCCTTTTTTCTCTGCGTATTCTGATAACTTAGTTAGTCCGTCTACAGCTGCTTTGGCTACTTCCTCGGCGCTGCCTTCACCGTGAGCATTTACCCTTATTGAATGGCACCCTAAAAACTGAGCTGCATCCACCCATTTATAATGGTTTTCTACTGTTTTTTGCCTTTCTTTCTCTTTAGTTGATGCTAAGGCACCTTCTCCATCAACCATGATCAATACATTTTGCATCCCATGCTTATCACTGTTATTCTTTAAAACAGTTAATACAGAATCCATCCCCATTTCTTTGATCGATTCTGTGTATAATTGACTGACATATTCAAGGCCATCAAAACCGAATCCTTTTGCCTTTTCTGCAAAATCCAACGGATCCATGCTCTTATTGAATATAGCCTTGTGCAAGGACCATTGAGCTAATGATAATTTGAAAAATGGAGTTACTGTCTCAATAGAATTGGAGGCAATTTCCTCTGTTTTTTCTTTTCCTTGATCTTTACATGAAATAATAATAAAGGACAAGGTAAATAATAGCAAAAATGATCTTAGAAATCTAATAGAGTTTATCATAATAGGATTAATTTTTTAACAAGCTCTAAGTTAAAATTTTAATTTAAGAATTAAGAATTGAAGCATAAATATTTTGCTATAAAACCAAAAAATACTAGCCATGATAAATAATTCCATTATTTTTAACTTTTGAAATTAGAAATCCATTAAATGAGTAGATCAGAAGAGTACGATGCCATAGTCATTGGAACCGGAATTAGTGGCGGATGGGCAGCAAAAGAACTATGCGAAAACGGACTTAAAACTTTGGTTCTGGAACGTGGCCCAATGGTTGAGCATATTAATGATTACACAACCATGTTCATGGATCCATGGGATTTTGAGTTAAGAGGTCAGAGCAAGCCTTGAAGAAACTAAACGACAGGAAAAACAAGCCAGAACAGGTTATGTAACCGAAAAAGCAT
>CAVRNW010000022.1:0-128758 GCA_963722665.1 uncultured Flavobacteriaceae bacterium | reverse complement strand
ATTTAGCAAATGCTTTAACCATATCCCTGGTGTCCTCACTAATTTCAGTACTGTCCTTTAAAGCCTTGGAAACAGTTGAAATAGAGACCCCCAATTCTCTGGCAATTTGCTTTAATGTTATTTTAGGCTTCATTCTTAGATTTACTGGTCAAAACTAACTAATTTTGATATAGTCCGAAAAAAGTAGGTAAATTATTCAAATTTCAATAAAAAGTTATTAACACGAAAACGTTATAGTGACATATGTCATAATAGCTATGGTCAATATATACATACATTTAACTTCGAGAAGTGAAAATATAACATAAAACTAACAAAAAATAATTTTAAAATTATTGTATGAAAACAACTTTGAATGGCTTACTGTTTATTTTGTTTTTTACGCCGATGCTCTTATTTGCGCAAAAATCAGTAACTGGTACAGTAACGGAACAATCATCTTCTTTGCCTCTGCCTGGAGTAAATATCATTGTTAAGGGTACGTCTACAGGAACAGCAACAGATTTTGATGGTAATTATTTAATTAATGTTAACAATGGAGATGTTTTAGAATTCTCCTACGTTGGCTATATGACTCAAGACATTGCCTATAATGGGCAACCAACAATTGATATTCAAATGCTTGAAGATGCGGCACAACTTGATGAAGTTATCGTTATTGGATATGGTACAACAACTAAAAAAGATGCTACAGGATCCGTAGATGTCGTATCAGCGAAGGATTTTAATGTGGCTGTAATATCACCAGATCAATTGCTTCAAGGTAAAGCAGCCGGTGTAAGAATTACAACTGCCGGTGGACAACCTGATGCCGCTCCAAACATTAGAATTAGAGGTGGAGCTTCTTTATCGGCGAATAGTAGTCCTCTTATAGTTATTGATGGAATTCCAGTAGATAACGGAGGTATTGCCGGTGTTGGAAACCCATTAAGTTTAATCAACCCAAATGATATTGAAAGCTTCAGTATTTTGAAGGATGCATCAGCAACTGCTATTTATGGTTCACGAGCATCTAATGGTGTATTGATTGTGACCACAAAGAAAGGTACTTCGGGTGAAGTCAAGTATAACTTTTCAGCAAGAACTTCCATAAGTGATATTCGAACAACAAATCAGGTCAAAGTCATGGATGCTAGTTCATTTGTAAGATTTGCTCAGGAATATTTTCCAGATGATCTTGGTGCACTAGGTGTTCCTGTAGGCTCTGTTGACACAGACGAACCTATATCTCAAATTATTAGCACGCCAAATGGAGATCGAGCTATTTATAATTCCGACTGGCAGGATGCCATTTTTAGGACAGCAATTACTAACGATTATAACTTTAGTGCAAGAGCTAATTTATTGGGCAAAATCCCTTTCAGAGCTTCTGTTGGATATAACAATACAGAAGGTGCTGTAAAGAAAAACGATTATGAAAGGGTAACGGCCTCATTAAGATTGACTCCAGAGTTCTTGGATAATCACTTGAAAGTAGATGTGAATGCTAAAGGGACTATGGTAGATAAGAATGCCATTGACGAAGGTGGTGCTCTGGGAGGAGCCACCTATATGAATCCTACAAAACCGATATATGACAGGAATTCACTTTTTGGTGGCTATTATCAATTAACTCGTCCATCCCTAGATGAAAACCCTGATGAATTAAACCCTAATCAATTAATAGGATCATGGAACCCTTTAGCCTTGTTAAATCAAAGAGACCGTCCTGAAAAAGTGAATAGAATATTAGCCAATGTAGAACTGGATTATATGTTCCATTTTCTGCCTGAATTAAGAGCTGTAACTAATGTAGGTCTGGAAGCTTCAAGATCAAAAATAGAAGAACGTTTTGCGGAAAATTCAATTGCTACGTATTCTTTAGACTCTAGTGCAGACGACCCAGGTACTTACATATTCAATCCTGGCGCTAATTACAAGGAAAGGCAGCATATAACAAACACAACCTGGGAATCATTCTTAGCCTATAAAAAAGACTTGGTAGGCTTCCTGAACTCCTTTGATGTACAAGCTGGTTACTCTTACCAGAATTTTAAAAATGATGGCAATAGTGATACATTTCAAACGGACCCGGAAACAGGTATAAGAGTACCTAATATTGACCCTGAAAACCCTAATAACAGATATTTCAGTTTGTTGAACTTACAGTCGTTCTTTGGGAGATCCAACATCAACTTAGGCGACAAGTATTTAATTACCTTATCAATGAGAGCAGATGGTTCGTCTTTCTTTACAGAAGAGAATCGCTGGGGTTATTTCCCTGCTGCTGCACTGGCCTGGAAAGTTAAAGAAGAGTCTTTCTTAAAAGATGTTGCTTTAGTAAATGATTTTAAAGTTCGTTTTGGATGGGGTAAAACAGGCCAACAGGACATATCAGGTTCCGTAGGATTCTTCCCTTCTATTCCAGTATTTGAGATCGGCTCACAAAATAGTCAGTTCATTGAAGGTGTAACCTTATATAATGCCAAAGAGTTCAATCCGGATTTAACCTGGGAGAAAACAACAACGTATAACTTAGGTGTTGATTTTGACTTCTTTAAAAACAGCTTCCTTTCAGGATCCTTTGATATTTTTAAAAGAGAAACAACCGACCTGTTAGTTTTAACCAATGTGCCTCCCGGACAGGCATTGAGTGACAGAGTAATTCAAAACGTTGGTTCGACGGATAGTGAAGGATTTGAGTTGAACTTAAATGTAAATCCGGTTCAAAATGAGACAGTTAACTTATCATTGAATGGTAACCTTTCATACAATATAACAGAAGTGACAGACCTAAATGGGGCCGAACAAATCCCCGGAGGCGGTAATCTTCCTATTGGGACAGGAAACTTCTTGTTAAGACATGCTCTTGGTGAGCAAATTGGATCTGCCTGGGTATTTAAACAAGTGTATAATGTTGATGGGAAACCAGATAATGGTGCTTTTGTAGATTTGAATGGAGATGGAAACATTACAGATGATGATAGATATTACAGAGCGATTCAACCAAACTGGACCTTTGGTTTTGGTTTGAATCTTAACGTTAAGAATTGGAACTTCAGTGCAAGTTTCAGAGGACAATTTGATGGTGAGATCTATAATACCAAAAGATTAACGAACGGTGTAATCGACAATGCACTTTCTCAAGATGGAACTTTTATAAATAATGTATTGAATTTTTACGAAGGGGCTGCAGATGTTGAAATTTTTGATGTCCTAGATCCAATTCAATATTCAGATTACTTCTTAGAAAATGCTTCATTCTTAAGATGTGAGAATATTGTGATTGGCCACACTTTAAAGGATTTATTTAAAGATATGACCTTCAATGTGTATTGTGCAATCAATAACCCATTTCTTGTGACCAATTATTCTGGTCAGGATCCGGAAAATTTTGGTGGAATTGATACGACTTTTTATCCGCGTCCAACAATGTATAACTTAGGTGTAAATATAGATTTTTAAAAAAATTAGATTATGAAAAATAACATTTTAAAACTACTATTCAGTTTAGTTATGATCCTATCGGTTAGTTGTACCGATGATCTAAATACTAAACCAATAGTTGAACTATCATTAGAAGAGCTTTTAGCTCGAGATCCTAATGCCGTAGAAGGAATTCTATCCAGATTATATGCTTCTTTTGCTTTATCAGGTGTTGATGGTCCCGGTAGTTCTGACATAAGCGATGATGCAGGAGAATCTCCTTTCCTTAGAGGAATTGTAAACCTTCAAGACTTCACAGCAGATGCCATGAAGAATCGCTGGGGAGACAATGGTCTGGACCAATTGACTACTGCAACAAATTGGACAGCTGACAATAAATTTGTCAGGTATATGTATAATAGAATTTTCTTTACCATACCACAGTGTAATAATCTGTTGTCTGTTCTACCTAATGTAGAAGTAGAGAATAAAGAAGTTATTATATCTGAAGTAAGATTTATTCGAGCACTGGCCTATTACTATTTGATTGATGTATTTGGAAAAGGCGTTTTAGCTACAGAAGAAAATTACGGCCAAACAGAACCACTGGAAGAAGCCACTCGAGAAGAATTATTTGTTTATGTAAAAAATGAATTGGAAGAAATTGAACCACTTCTATTGACAACCAATACTTATGGAAGAGCGACAAAAGGAGCTGCACAAATGTTACTCGGTAGGCTATATTTAAATGCGAATGTCTATATAGACTCAGGCACAGACAATCAGGAGGCTTTAGATGCACGCAATGAAAATTTTTCAAAAGCATTAACATATATAACTAAGGTTATTGAAGGTCCTTATGATCTGGATCCTGATTTTGTTCACATATTTTCCGGAGATAACTACAATTCAACCGAGATCATTTTACCGTTAATTGCAGATGCAGTTGTAAGCCAAAGTTATGGAAATACCACCTATATTGTGAATGGTAATTTGAGTGCTGATACAATGCCTTTAGCTGAATTTGGAGCCACTGATGGTTGGGGAGGTCACAGATCTTCAAAAGCCTGGTATGGATTATATGGCGAACTTGAAACATCTACAGATGTTAGGGCAAGTTTATTTTGGACTGATGGACATAATTATGAAATGACCGATTACAGGGAATGGACTGATGGATACCCTTCAATTAAGTTCAGAAATAAAAATTTTTCTGGTAATACAGTGCCTGCCTATTTCTCTAATACAGATTTTCCATTATTTAGATTGGCTGATGCCTATTTAATGTATGCCGAATGTACTCTTCGAGGTGCATCAGGAGGAAATATGCAAACAGCTCTAGGATATGTCAACGATGTAAGAACACGATCCAACGCAACAGCAATTTCTCAATCTAACTTGACACTTCAATTTATATTAGATGAACGTGCAAGAGAATTGAATTTGGAAGGACACAGACGGTCTGATCTAATTAGATTTGGAATGTTCACCGGCGGTAATTATTTATGGCCTTGGAAAGGTGGAATCCAAAATGGAGCTGCTATCCCTGAGACCTATAAGTTGTTCCCAATTCCGGCATCGGCTTTACAGGCTAACCCCAATTTGACTCAAAACCCAGGATTTTAAATAAAGTATAATTAAATAAAAAATGATAATGAAAAAATTAACGATTATAGGATTACTGATGTTAGCCTTCATAGGTTTTAACTCTTGTTCAGAAGATGACGAATTGGTGTTCACCAGTGTAGCTCCGGGAGAAGGTGTTGTATTTACAAATACATTTTTACCGGAATACGTCTTAACACCGCAAACAGCAGGAAATTTAGCAGAGCGCTTTACCTGGTCTGATGCTTATTTTAATGTACCAACACCGGTTACTTATGAGTTACAAAAATCCCTTACAGGATTATTTGATGACGAAAATATTATTGTAGGTTCTACTGGAGGTAATGAACTAGGTGTCTCTGTTGGTCAAATGTTAGGCTATGCAGCACAAGCAGGATTAGACAATGACCCTGAAACAGATGCCCCTAATACAGGTCAGGTCTTTTTTAGAGTTAGAGCTTATATAGGTCTAGATGGTACAGAAGCGTTTACTCCAACAATAACACTAAACATGGTACTACCTGATATAGTTGAAAGTGGCGGTGGCGCAGTAGGTTTTGAAATTGCTACTTTAGGTGTAGTTGGTTCTGGTTATAATAATTGGGGCGCTTTTGACTGATGGATACTTTTATACTACTGATACTCCAGATGTACTTGTATCATATGTTACCTTAATTGACGGTGCAATTAAATTCCGTGAAAATAACAGTTGGGATGCCCCTGATCGTAATTTCGGTGATGACGGAGCCGATGGTTCTTTAGAAGAAGGTGGTGCTGATATTTCTGTAACAGCTGGTAATTATAAAATTACTGTTGATCTAGGTTCATTATCTTACACTATTGAAGAATTTTCATGGGGAGTTGTAGGTTCTGGATATAACAATTGGGGTGCAGATGGACCTGATGCAAAATTCTATTACGATTATACAACAGATACATTTAAAGTTGGAGTTAAATTAATTGATGGTGCAATCAAATTCCGTCAAAATAACAGTTGGGATGCCCCTGACATTAATGTTGGTGATAATGGAGCTGATGGTACTTTAGAAGAAGGTGGTGCGGATATAGAAGTAACAGCCGGTTTTTATGCCATTACAATGGATTTAAATAATAATACTTATACTATGGAAGAAGCAGGCTTATATGGAGTTGTTGGTTCCGGATATAACAATTGGGGTTCAGATGGTCCCGATTTTACTTTTACTGAAGTAAACCCAGGTATTTGGATTGCCGAAATTGTTCCATTAATTGATGGTGCTATAAAATTTAGGCAAAATGAAAGTTGGGATGCTCCTAATATTAATTTTGGCGATAATGACGCAGATGGTACTTTAGACGAAGGTGGTACTGATATTACTGTAACAGCTGGCAATGCCAGAATATGGTTAGATTTTAACACCAGTACCTATTCTATTAATCAATAAATTCATATAAAATATTGAATTAATAAAACTAAAAAGGCTGTATCTTTAATATACAGCCTTTTTTTAATTATGAAGCTATGAAAAAACTTATACTCCTTATTTTTTTATCAATTAATTTCTGTTTTAGTCAAATACAAACTGGAGGAACTTTTGCAATTTCTCCAACAAACTTTGGTGTAAATGACGAAGTTACAATAACCCTTTCTGGAGTAGATCCAGAAATCTGGAACCCTGGCCAACCCGATAATATATATTTATGGACATGGTACTTTGACCAGTGTGGAGATATAGGTGGTCCGTTAATTAGTAACGGAGACTGGGACAACTCAGCTGACTACCTTCAAATGACCAATAATGGAGACGGCACTTATAGCTATACCGCAACACCTTCTGTTTTTTTTGCTGATACAAATATTTCAGAAATCGGTGTTCTGGCAAAAGCAAAGGACGGGACAGGAGATAAAAAAACTCCAGATTATTTAGAATATGTTGGCGAAGGAATTACAATTAACATTTCTAATCCATCAGGTGATGTTGTTTTAAATAGTGGAGATGATCTTAGCATAAGTGCCACTTTAAGCACAAATGGAAGTACAGGTGTTGGAAATTTTGAAGTTTTTCTAAATGAGGTTTCTGTTGCTTCAGGTGGTGGTTTTCCTAATTACAACACTACACTGACGAATTTGACTACTAGTTCTACTATAAGAGTCCAGGGTACTCCAAATAGTTCAACCGAAAATGGTTCTTGTTCGTTTGAAGTTATCATTGCGCCAACAGTAACCGAACAATCTGTTCCAGCTGGAATGGAAGATGGCATTAATTATAATCCATCAGACGATACAAAAGCTACCTTAGTGCTAACCGCTCCAAATAAAGACTTTGTATACGTTGCCGGGAGCTTCAATAGTTATAATCCTGACGGAACCTATTTGATGAAAAAAGATTCCTCTGCTGATAAATTTTGGTTAGAACTCACTGGGTTGACTTCTGAACAAATTGAAACCTATCAATATTGGGTCTATGCCGTTAGTCCTGTTGCTGATTCTCCCGCATTAGTGAAAACTGCAGATCCATATTCAACATTAGTATTATCTCCTTTTGATGACCCTTGGATTCCAGAAACTACTTTTCCTGATTTAGCTACAACTTACGCTTATCCTACAGGACAAGAACGTGAAGTTACTGTTTTACAAACAGGTCAAACAGCGTATTCTTGGCAGGTTTCTAATTTTACTAAACCTAAAAAAGAAGATCTTGTAATATATGAAGCACTTATACGTGACTTTGATGCGGATAGGAACTTTCAGGATCTTATAGATAGAATAGACTATTTTAAGAACTTAAATATCAATGCCATAGAGCTCATGCCCGTAATGGAGTTTGAAGGTAATGAAGGTTGGGGCTATAATACAGCGTTTCATATGGCATTAGATAAATTTTATGGCACCGAAGATAAGCTAAGAGAATTAATAGATGTATGTCATCAAAATGGTATTGCTGTAATTCTTGATATAGCATTAAATCATGCCTATGGTAGAAACCCAATGGTACGCATGTGGATGGATGACCCGGATGGTGATGGCTGGGGAGGACCTAGCTCAGAGAATCCATATTTTAATCAAGAAGCAAGACATGCTTACAGCGTTGGAAGTGATTTTGATCATTCCAATGCATTTACAAAAGTTTACGTTAAACGAGTCATTAAACACTGGATCGAAGAGTTTAAAATAGATGGATTCAGATGGGATCTAACTAAAGGATTTACGCAACTTTGCACTTCTGGTGATGAAGGTTGTACTAATGGAACCCCAGCTGATCGCGTTGACATTCTTAAAGATTATGTTGATTATTCATGGGATTTAGATGAAACACACTACGCTATTTTTGAGCATTTAGGAGCAGACAGTGAAGAACAACAATGGGCAAACTACAGATTGGGTGATGCTATTCCTAAAGGAGTCATGATGTGGAGTGAAATGTGGAATGATTACAAGGAACTTGCCCTTGGCTATGCTAGTAATTTTGACAGAATGGGTCATACTGCACATGGTTTTACAGAAAAACGCACTTTAGGATATCCTGAAAGTCACGATAAGGACAGGATCATGTATGAAATGAAAGAATATGGAGATAATAATAATGGTTTTGATCTAAATACTGCTCTAACAAGAATGTCGGCATTAGGGGCTGTAACCATTCCTATTCCGGGCCCTAAAATGATCTGGCATTTTGCAGAACTAGGAATGGATAATTCAATTTGGTTGTGTAGTGACGGTGTAACTGTCGATTCCGGGAATGACGGTTGTAAATTAGCTACCAAACCACAACCTCAATGGGAAGAGAACTGGTTGGGTGACCCAAACAGAAGTCAAGTTAGAAGTGATTGGGCACGATTAATTGAATTAAAAATAAACGAAGACGTTTTTGAAGGCGATTATGCAATAAATTCAGGTACACTAACACCAAGAATTTATGTTTTTGACAATTCATTGCCAGCTTCCCAGTTAAAGAATGTAGTTATTTTGGCTAATTTTTCAACATCTACTCAAGATGTGACTCCAGATTTTCCGTATACAGAAACCTGGTATGATCTGATGGATGGTACTGGAAGCACTTCGATAAAGGTGACCAGTACAACAGATCCAATTAGTATTCCAGCTGGAGAATTTAAAATTTATGGGAACCAAAGTTCCATCACTTTAGATACAGCTGATATATTGGAGCAAGATAATTTTGCCATTTTTCCTAACCCTGCGACGGAATCTTTTCAATTTAACAAAGACGTTGAATCTGTCAAGATATATGATATTACTGGAAAATTAATTAAGGTGTTCAAAGGTTCTTTTAGAAAAGGTGAATCGTTTAATGTCTTAAATTTAAATAAAGGACTATATTTTGTTGAAGTTGAAAATAGTTTTGGCCAAAAAATTTCAACAAAACTGATTAAATTATAGAAGATTATAATAAGAAAAATAAAAAAGCTTCAACCAAGGTTGAAGCTTTTTTTGTGAGGGCGTATAAACTTCCTTCGACTTCGCTCAGGATAAATTTCTCGTCTTTCCAACATTTCCCAACAAAAAAGCTTCAGTTATTAAACCAAAGCTTTCTTTTTTTTAAGTGCGGGCGGGGAGACTCGAACTCCCACACCTCGCGGCACTAGATCCTAAGTCTAGCGTGTCTACCAATTCCACCACGCCCGCAATGAGTCCCGATGATTATCGGGATGCAAATATAAACAATAGTTTAAAATACAAATAGCAAAATTTCAATAAAATTGTTTCTGGGCAATTTTGTACTTTTGAGTAAACTAAAACTTTCAAATGGAAAATTTAAAATCATATGTAAGTCAACACAAAGACCGCTTTATAAATGAACTTATTGAATTATTAAAATTCCCGTCCATCAGTGCAGATTCTGCTTACGATAAGGATGTATTAATAACAGCCCAAGAAGTTAAAAAACGATTAGAGAAAGCCGGTTGCGACAAGGTTGAAATTTGTGAAACTGAAGGTCATCCAATCGTTTATGGTGAAAAAATAATCGATAAAAATTTACCAACTGTTTTAGTTTACGGACATTACGATGTGCAACCACCAGATCCTTTAGATCTTTGGGATTCTCCACCATTTGAACCAGTCATCAAAAAAACAGAATTACATCCGGAAGGAGCTATTTATGCCAGAGGATCTTGCGATGATAAAGGACAAATGTATATGCATGTAAAGGCTCTTGAGTATATGACCTCAACCAACCAACTACCGTGTAATGTAAAGTTTATGATAGAAGGTGAAGAAGAAGTAGGTAGTGTAAACCTTGGGAAATATGTAAAGGAGAATCGGCAAAAATTGAGTAACGATGTTATTTTAATTTCTGATACCGGAATGATATCAAAAGATACGCCTTCAATTACAACAGGATTGAGAGGACTAAGTTATGTTGAAGTGGAAGTGACTGGCCCAAACAGAGATCTACATTCCGGATTATATGGAGGAGCAGTAGCTAATCCAATCAATATTTTAACAAAAATGATTGCTTCCTTTCATGATGAAAATAACCATATTACAATACCGGGCTTTTATGACGACGTGGAAGAATTATCAAAAGAAGAGCGAGCAGAAATGGCAAAAGCTCCATTCTCATTAGAAAATTATAAAAAAGCACTGGATATTAAAGATGTTTATGGAGAAAAAGGATATTCGACCAATGAAAGAACATCTATTCGCCCTACTTTAGACGTTAACGGTATTTGGGGCGGTTATACAGGTGAAGGTGCAAAAACGGTGATTGCGAGTAAGGCACATGCTAAAATTTCAATGCGCTTAGTGCCTCACCAAGATTGGAATAAGATTACTGAATTGTTCAAAAAACATTTTGAAAGTATCGCTCCAAAAAGTGTCAAAGTTAAAGTGATACCGCATCATGGTGGACAAGGTTATGTGACTCCTATTGACAATATTGGCTATCAGGCAGCAAGCAAAGCATATCAGAATTCCTTTGGTAAAACTCCGATTCCACAACGAAGTGGTGGCAGTATTCCTATTGTGGCCTTGTTTGAGAAAGAACTAAAAAGTAAAACCATTTTAATGGGGTTTGGTTTGGATAGTGATGCTATTCATTCTCCAAATGAGCATTTTGGAATTTTCAATTACCTTAAAGGGATTGAAACTATTCCATTGTTTTATAAGTATTTTACAGAGTTATCAAAGTGATGCTGGTTTTTTTATTTATAGTTGATCAACTATGAAGAACCAACATTTAACCCATTTACTGGGATTAAGTTTAGCAACTCTTTTTATAAGTACTTCAGGTGCCTTAGGAAAGTATATAGATATGCCAACTCCCGTAATTATTTGGTGGCGTTGTGCTTTGGGTCTACTATTTTTATATATCTACATTAGATATAAAAAAATAAGCTTAAAAATTCATTCGAAAAGAGACCTTTATACTTTTATTATAAGCTCCTTGTTCTTGGGTGCTCATTGGATTACATATTTTTACTCCTTAAAGCTTTCTAATGTTGCAATAGGCATGTTGTCTCTGTTCACATTTCCTGTCATAACAGCATTATTAGAACCTTTTTTTGTTAAGATAAAACTCGACCCTATTCACATTGTTTTAGGCATCCTGGTTCTATTTGGAATCTATATTTTGGCTCCTGAATTTAATTTAGAAAGTTCTTATTTAAGAGGGATCTTGTTAGGTTTATTATCTGCCATATTTTATTCCTTACGAATACTAATCTTAAAACAACATGTAGTTAATTATGATGGGACCATGTTAATGCTTTATCAGATATTGATATTATCAATAGTACTTCTACCAGCGGTGATCATAATGGATACATCCGGAATAAAAACACAATATCCTTACGTACTAATATTAGCATTGGTTACAACGGCTATTGGACATACTTTGTTCATTAAAAGTTTGCGTTATTTTAAAGTAAGTACCGCTAGTATTATTAGTAGTATTCAACCGATATTTGGGATACTAATTGCCTTTTTCTTTTTAAATGAAATCCCTACCTGGAATACTTTTTTTGGTGGACTTATAATTGTTGTCAACCGTAGTTATTGAAAGTCTTCGTTCAAGCAGAATTCGAAAATAATTAATTAAACGTGTAACAAATTACATACGAATTGACGTTCTAATAGAAAACTTGTCCTGAGCTTAGTCGAAGGATCATCAATCAAAATAATCATTATGTTAAAGCAATTCTTTATAATCTGCTCAGGATCGGATACTACTATTTTAAAAGATTGTTCTGTAGGTGAACAAAATAAATACGCAGGTATTGGAGCTACTGTTTTCTTTACCGCTGTTATGGCATTTATCGCCGCTAGTTATGCACTATTTACAGTTTTTGACAATCTATTAGCATCCATATTTTTTGGATTTGTTTGGGGACTTTTAATTTTTAATCTGGACAGATTTATTGTTTCAACCATTAAAAAGCGCAACAATTTTATTGATGAATTAATTCAAGCATCACCACGAATTTTTTAGCAGTAATTATTGCAGTAGTCATTTCAAAACCATTGGAATTAAAGATCTTTGAAAAAGAAATCAATCAGGTTTTATTGACTGAAAAAAACCAGATGACTCTTGAAAATAAAGATCAAATAGCACAACAATTCATTCCAAAAACCGAAGCCCTTCAACAAAACATCTCTGCTTTGCAAAATCAAATAGATGCCAAAGAAACAGAAGTCAATGCACTTTATGATACGTATATAGCCGAAGCCGAAGGTCGGGAAGGTACAATGCTATTGGGCAAAGGGCCTGTTTATAAAGAAAAAAGAGAGAAGCATGATGCATTATTGGCTGAATTACAACAACTAAAAACCGAGAATAAAGGAAAAATAACTGCTACTGAAGTGGAAATAGTTAAATTAAATACAGAATATGAAACTCAAGTATCTTCAACACAACCAATTATTGACGGCTTTGATGGTTTAATGGCCCGGGTAAATGCATTGACAAAATTACCTTGGTTGCCTTCATTCTTTATATTCCTATTGTTCTTAGCAATTGAAACCTCTCCTATTTTTGCAAAATTATTATCCCCAAAGGGAGAATATGATTTTAAGTTTGAAGATGCAGAAAATGAAGTAAGAACATGGACAGCACAAAAAGCACATCAACGAAAAGTGATGTTGAATGCTGATAATAATATAAACGATAGGGTTTATGGAGATATTTCTGAAGAAGAAGAATTGTATACTTACAAAAAGAAAATGGCTCGTGAACTCATGCAATTGCAAGCTGATGCATTTTATAAAAATCAGCAAAAGATATTATAATCTTTAGGTTTTATCTCAAGAAATTGTATCGGTAAGTTATGGTTCTCGATACAAAATTGTTACACAATTTCACTCGAACGGACAATTATATTTTTTTAACGTATTTGGTAATTATCACTATTTGCTGACCATCTACCTTACCTTCAATATATTCAGTATTATCCTGATCCAGACGAATATTTCTTACCGCAGTTCCCTGCTTAGCAACTATGCTTGAACCTTTAACTTTAAGATCTTTAATAAGTACAACTGAATCTCCGGCTTCAAGAACAACGCCATTGACATCTCTGTGCATAATTTTATCAGATTCATCCTCTCCTTCATCGGTTGCTTTGGCAAATTCTAAAACCTCATCTTCTAAATACATCATATTTAAAAGATCCTGTGGCCAGCCCTCTTTTTTTAGACGGTTTAACATCCTCCAGGTAACAACCTTTACTGCTTGATGTTCACTCCACATACAGTCATTTAAACATCTCCAGTGATTCACATCCATAATTTCCGGATCCTCAATTTGCGAAATACAGATTTGGCATGCATAAATAGCATTATCTAGACTCCTCAACTTTTGCCTGGGCCAAAATATAGACTTTTAAATCTTCACTGGACGAGCATAATTCACATTTAGACTTGCTTCTCTTATTTAATTCTCTTTCTAAATTCATAAATTAATTTTTTTCAAGAATAAAAGTATCTTAATTTAATAAACTTTTTCTTAAATTTACTATTTCCTAGTATTAATAAGTCTTTTCCAGATGAGCAATAAAATTTTAACTAATTTAAAGTTTCTATTTAAACTAATTAAAGAAGGTGAATTCAAATTTGTTTGGAAAAAATTTACTAAAAGATTGAATTCAGAAGACATAGCATTTTGTTTAAAACGAGATTTAAATATTGAACATAGCAAACCAAGGGTCTTGGTTAAAATATCTATTCGTCCTTCACAGAAAGAAGATGAAGAGTTTTTTATCATGGATAATTCAAACAGTGGTTTAATTAACTCATTACCTAATTGCTTTGTTGCAGTTACCGATAAAGGAATTCCATGTTTTAGATTATGGCTAATCGATTCTTCTCAAAATGAGAAAATAACAGAAATTTGGGGAAATACTTTTCCGAATTTAAAAAGCAATGAAGTGTATATAGAAAGTGCATTTACAACCCCAAAATTTAGAGGTATGGGAATTCAAGCTGCTGCTGTAGCTCAAATAGCGGATAAAGCCAAAGATTTTGGCGCTGACTATGTACTAACTTTTTCTTCTAAATCTAACATAAACTCATTGAGATCTTTAGCCTATGCAGGTTTTGAACCTTTTCTAGTAAGAAAGGAAAAGTGGTTCTTATTTAAAAAATCTGTTTCTTTTGGGGAGATTTCATCTGATTTGAATGACTTTTACAAGAAAATTACACGTAGATTGCCTAAAAAATAAAGTCTAGCATATTTAATTTTTTACTTTTTTTCCTGTAGCACTAATTTTAATAGTTGATTCAAAAACAATTTTTTGAGGAATTTTATACAAGGATAAATTCTGAGAACATTTCTGCAGTATTCTTTCCTTAATTTCATCTTCATCCATTTTACTACTCAACACAATGGTAGCTTGAATAGCTTCTCCTAAAAGTTCATCTTCAATTCCAACAATAGTACAATCAACAACCTCAGGAACAGATAAAATAACTGCTTCTATTTCTTTAGGACTTACTCTTTTACCTCCTACTTTAATAATTTCCTTTTTTCTTGCTACTAAATAGATAGAATCCATCTTCATCAACTTTTGGCCATATCACCAGTATACAACCAACCATTTTTTATAGCATTGTTTGTTCCTAACTTCATCTTTATAATAACCTAGCATAATATTTCTCCCTCTGGCTAATAATTCACCTTCTTCATTTAAACCTACTTCTTCTCCATTATTATTAACAACTTTTAATTCAACACCGGGAATAGCTTTACCTATTGAACTTGTTTTAGTTTTAACTAATTCTGGAGGTAAATATGATAATCTTGCTGTGGCTTCAGTTTGTCCATACATCACGAAAAAATCTTTATTTGGGAAAGCCTCAATAAACTCTTTAATAAAAACAGCATGTAATTTTCCTCCTGCTTGTGTTACATATCTTAAATCTGGAAACTCTGTATGTTTTAAAAGTTTGTGATTTTTTAAGCAATATTTGAAAATGACTTGGTACTCCTGCAAATCCAGTACACTTATAGTTTTTTAAATCATTAATTACAGTTCCTAAAAAAATGAAATTATTATTTAAAACAATAGATCCTCCAACTTTTAAATGTGTATGTAATAAGGACAATCCATAACAATAAAAAAAGGCAAAACAACTACCAATAATATCTTTTGATGACAGTTTTAAATACTCAATAATAGAATTGGTATTTGCAATTATATTTTGATGACTTATCATAACTCCTTTTGGCTCTCCTGTTGAACCAGAAGTAAAAATAATTTCTGCAACTTGATTTTTATCAAAATCTGAATTAAAATGCAATTATTTGTTGATTATCTAATAATTTGATAAAGATTCATCTTCATCAATTAATTGAATATTTGAACTAAAATTCAATTTAGATTTTAAGCTCTTTGTTATAAAAACAGTAGTACTTTCTGTAGTGTTAAGAATATAATCCAAATTACTTTGCTCGATTGCAAAATTCAAGGGAACACAAATATTTCCAGATTTTAATATACCCAAATAAGCAGTTAAAAAGAAAACAGAATTTGGACTAATTAATAATATATTTTGACCTTCGCCAATAGTTTCTTTTAAATATGATGCAATCTTTAAACTATCATTATATAGTTTTTTAAATGAAATTGTTTCTTTTGAACCCAATAAAAAATCCTTTTCAAGATCTTTTGTTGAATCGAATAAGTAATCAAAAACATTCATCTTTTTAGATTTAAAATATTGGTCTCATTCTTAAATATTCAGTTGTTTTTCTTTTTCTTTCGAAGTTTTTATAAATATTTTCAATATCTTGAGTTGATTCGATCCATAACTTTTCCAACTTCATCAGCTGGATAACCATTTTCCCAACCATACCAAATTAAATCCATTTGACTCGAATGGCATTTGGTAAAAGAAATCTTCTTGAGTTTGTTCGGCAGTATAAGTATCTGTAGTTGGTGTTCTATCTATAATTTCTTGAGGGACTCCTAAATGGCTAGCTATTTGATATACTTGTGTTTTGTATAAATGTCCTATTGGCATTACATCTGCTCCACCATCACCATGTTTAACAAAAAAACCTTGTTCTACTTCATGCTTATTTGGTGTTCCTATTACCGCATAATGTAATCTTTCGGCATGATAGTATAACATGCTCATTCTGCTACGTTGTTTAAAATTTGTAGATGCTACTATTTGTAGATACTCTTTTACAGGTAATAATTTACTTATTACTTCTCCATCTGGTTTAATAACAGTTACTGAAAAAGCTGGAGGTAAATTAGAAGCTACATCTTGTTTAATTTCAATTTTAGCTTTATCAACTTCTGGATCAAAATCGGTAATCACTCTTGCAATAGCTTCATCTCTTCTTTGGTAACATCCAAAACCATCTAAGAGCTTTTGTAATATCTTCTACCAATGTATTGTAACATCAAATTTAGCAGCTAATTTTTCAGCTAACATTCTACTATCATCACTAGAATCTTGTTCAGGAAGCATAATTGCAGTTACATTTTTTGGTCCAAAAGCTTTATGCAGATAATGCCATACAAACTGAAGAATCAATTCCTCCACTTATACCTATAACAGCTCCTCTACGTTGTAATTTTTGAGCTACATCATTTTTAAGTTTTGCTATTATTTCATTACAAACCTTTTCAATATTTTCTATATGCAAAATATCTTTTGAAAAAGGTTTACGTGTTGTTGATCCCATAATTGATTCTTTTTTTAATTGATTAATCTAATACTTTTTTATTTAATACCACAAGTTCGCTTTCCTGTAATTTTGGCATTGATCGATTAACAAATAAATCATGTAATATTTGAGTTGATAAAATAGCAGTTATTGCCATATTATCAATTTCAGATACTTGCTTATTTAATTCCATTTTCTTTTTAAGTTGATTTACAAATTTTGGATTAAAAATTCCAAAATCTGTTATTTTTTCTTCTGATAGCATTTCCTTTAAATAAAGTGGCATTTCTTCAGAAAAAAAAGTACTTCTAATAGGAGCTCTATAGGCTTGTTTTGACCTGTTTAAAATCGATTCTGGCAATCTGCCTTTCATCATTTTCTTTAACAGATATTTTTCATTTAATCCATTAAGTTTTAGATCTGGATGTAATTTCATACAAAATTCTATCACTCTATGATCTAAAAATGGATAACGTCCTTCAATAGAATTTGCCATTGCCATTCTATCTCCTTGTGATGACAATAAATAT
Source organism: uncultured Flavobacteriaceae bacterium (assembly GCA_963722665.1). Taxonomy (GTDB): domain Bacteria; phylum Bacteroidota; class Bacteroidia; order Flavobacteriales; family Flavobacteriaceae; genus Site-B1. Next base: position 111,102 of record CAVRNW010000022.1, on the reverse strand, counting down.
TTAGACATAAAGAAATTTAATTCAATCCATTGTGCTTTTGTAAGATAATCGTAACCTTCAAGTTTATCTTCTAATTGCTTTTCAATTTTTGAAATTGGATCGTAATTCTTTATTTCTTCTTTGTAATCTTTAGATAAATAATTATTTATTCTGGATGTATTATTCCATCTTAATAAATGAGAATAAATTGGTGATTATGTTTCATTAAGTTTATAACCAAAAAACATCTTTAAAATATTACTATTTGCATTACTTATTTGAGGAATATATGGATATAATTTTTTAAGCAATAAAGGTCGATATTTAGATTTTGGATCTTTTGCCCAAAAATGTTTAATTTTAGTTTCTTTAAAAATATTGTAGCCTCCAAAAAGTTCATCGGCTCCTTCTCCAGTTATAACAACTTTTATATTATGGTCCTTGAACACTTTTTGCCAATAAACTCATTGGAGTTGGAGCTGTGCGCAATAAAGGTGCTTCTGAATGCCAAACAACATCTTTAAAATTCTCTGAAATATCTTTAGGACTACATGTAACACTGGAATGTTGTGTATTGAAATAATCTCTTGCAATATTTTGATACGATGATTCATCAAAATCTTTTTCTGTAAAACCTATTGAAAAAGTTCGAAGACTTTCAGGTGATATTTTTTTTATAAATGATGTTGTAATACTTGAATCTATTCCTCCACTTAAATAAGCTGCTACCTGTACATCTGCTCTTAATCTTAATTTTACAGCATCGGTAAAAATAGTTTCAAACTCTTTTGCTGCCTCTTCTGCAGTATTAAATTTATATTCATCTAGGTTTTGTAATAGGTAATTCCCAATAGCTCTTTATTGTTTTAGAATTAGCATTAATAGTCATATAACTTCCTGGAGGCAACTCAAAAACACCTTCAAAAGCCGTATTTGATGATAAGAGATGTCCAAAATGTAAAATACTCCGACAATGCTTTTGCTGAAATTTTTGGATTAAATTCTGGAAATTCTAAAAATGATTTAATCTCTGAAGCAAAAACAAAAGAATCTCCAACATGTAGTATAAAATAATGGTCTAATACCAACTCTATCTCTTGCTAAAAATAATTCTTGTTTATTTTTATCCCAAATAGCAATTGCAAACTGACCATTAAGTTTATTGAGAAATTCTGGACCATATTCTTCATATAAATGAACAATTACTTCTGTATCACTATTAGTTTTAAATGTATGGTTTTTTGCCAATAATTCTTCTCTAAGTTCAATGTAATTGAAATATCTCACCATTAAAGACAATCCATAACGATTCATCTGCATTAGATAATGGCATGGTTCCTGTACTTAAATCAATAATGCTCAATCTAACACTACCCATACCAATGTCATCAGATAAATAAATTCCACTTTCATCAGGTCCTCTATGCTTAATTCGAGTAAGCATATTCCTTAAAGTGCTTATTTTATTATCTATGCTTGAATTAAATTGGAAAAAACCAGTAATCCCGCACATATTTTAAGAATAAAAGTTGGAGATTACATTTTATTCTCCATAAAAGTCACAATATTATTAATGGATTGAAAATTTTCAACAACTAGTTCATCATCACTAGTTGTTATATTAAATTCTTCCTTCAAGAATTCAATTAAAAAAAGTAAGCCCATAGAATCAAGAACTCCTTCCTCAAAAATAAGAGTTTCATCAGTAACCTTTTTTACGTCATCAAAAGTAGATTCAAGGATATATTCTCTTATTTTGTTTTTAACACTAATTTCTGTTTCCATAATAGTTAATTTTAAGTTGAGGCATTCATTTTAAATTTTGTCCAATTTATAAAATTGTTTTTAAACGCAATTGAATTAGACCAATAATTAAGATGAACTAACCCTTCTTTACGATAAAGTTCACCATAAGTTTATATTTTAATAAACACAATATTTTTTAATCGATAAAATGTGCATGAAATCGATTTAACATTTATGGTTTTTAACTCATATTCAGTGATGGAAACAGAAATTTACTAGTATCTAAAGACGAATTTACACTATCTTTATAAAGATTTTCAACAATTATAAAAGTTCTTCAATTTTCGAAATAAATAATCAAATTTTAAATTTATAAATATGAAACTAATTCGTTCTTTTTATTTATCAATTATTGTTTTATTCCTTATCAGTTGTAAAACGACTCAACCTGTTATTGCCCCAACCGTTGAAGTCTCCAATTTTGAAAAATTAGCTTCTATCAAAAATATTGTTAGCCTGGAGAAAAGAGAACCTGTAAGTCATTTTGACGAGAATTATGAAATTTGGTTTGAACAACCTATTGACCATAACGATTTATCTAAAGGCACATTTAGACAACGTGTTTTTTTAGGTTTTGAAAATGACACTTCTACCTGTTATTGTAGAATTAAGCGGGTTATGGAATTGGTCCTGAATCAGCAGGTGAATTAGCTAACCATTATAACGCAAATCAACTTACTATTGAACATCGTTATTTTAACAATTCACGTCCAGATAACATAAATTGGAATACGCTTACTATTGAGAATGCTGCTAAAGATCAAGCTATTATTATTGATGCTATTAGAAATGTTCTTTATCCCAAATGCTAAATTTATTTCAACAGGAATTTCTAAAGGATGCCAAACAACTATGGCTCATCGTCAGATACTTTCCAGAAAATGTAGATGCTTGTGTTTGTTATGTAGGCCCATTAAATTATCAGCGTGAAGACCCAAGAGTTTATGAATTCTTAAATACTGTTGGAACTGAGGAAGACCGCACTAAAATAAAAGCATTCCAAGAATTGTGCTTCGAAAACAGAGAGACTCTTTTAGGAATGATGAAAAAAGTTGGTGAAGAAAAAGGTATGACTTGGGAGTTTGGCGTAGACAAAGCAATAGACTATACCATTTTAGAATATTCATTTGCCTTTTGGCAATGGGGAACACCTGTTGATAGTATTCCAAGTGGAAATGTTTCTGCAGAAGACATTTATAAACATTTAATTAGCGTGGTTGGTTACGGTTTCTTTGAAGAAAAAGCAGTTACAGATCTGCAGCCATACTTTTGGGCAGCTTTAACCGAACAAGGAATTTACGGTTATGAAACAGCTCCTTTTAAAAAATATCTGAATACTGAAGAAATCTATAAATTCGATTGGGCTTTTCCTGATGGTATTACCAAGCCATTTGACTTAAAACCAATGCAAGACATTAAATCATTTTTAGATACATCTGCTGAAAAAATGCTCTTCATTTATGGAGAATATGATGCCTGGAGTGCTACGGCAGTCGAATTAACAAATGATGCTTCAAAACGAGAAGTCTATAAATTTGTCCGACCTAAAGGTAATCACAGAGATCGAATTAGAAGCTTTGATGAAGAAAGTCAAAAACGAATCTATGAAATCATTGATGGCTGGTTAACAGAATAACTAAAATGTTCTATCCGGATTAAATGGACCTAAATTTAGTGATGTTTTTTTGTCTGATATAATTTCTGAAACTAATTTTCCAGTCACTGGACCCAGGCTCCAACCCATCATTGCATGACCTGTTGCAATGGTAAGATTGTCACACTTTGAAGTTCTTCCAATGTATGGTATTCCATCTGGCGTACATGGTCGTAAACCACAGGAAGCATTATCGATTTCTACTTGTTCAATTTTCAACCCTTTATAAAAGGATTCTGAAGCTCTTGCAATCGCTTTGACCCTGTTTTCACTAATGTCATGATTGATTCCTCCAATTTCCATTGTTCCTGCGAATCGAGTAAATCCGTTCATAGGCGTTACTGCTACTTTAGCTTCAACTAAAATTGATGGTATTTGTATTCCTGTATATCTCTCAACATTAATTCGATAACCTTTTCCCGCTTCAATTGGAATTTTAAGGCCTAATTTTTTTGTTATTAACGGACTCCAACTTCCTGCAGCTAAAACAACCTCATCTGCTTTTAATACTTGCTTATTGGTTTTTACTTCAGTGATCTTATTATTCAGTACAGTTATGTCCTCAACTTCTTCATTTAAATAAAACTTAACACCGTTGGATTTTAGGCAACCCACTATTCCACTCATGAACTCACCGGGAGTAGTATGCGCATCACAATCATAATAAACCGCACCTTTAATGTTTAAGATAACGTTTGGTTCTAATTTTTTTACATCTTCCTTTGTCAAATGTTCAACATTCAGCCCTTCTCTAATTCCCATCTGACCAATTTTCCATTCTTCCTCTCCAGCTTTATCGGTCTGATAACACATTAACAAACCTTTGCGTTCATAATGAAAGTTAAAATCCTTTGATGCTTTTATCTCTTCAAATAATTCCCTTCCTAAAAGATTAATATCCTTTAATACTGGAATTGCTTTTTCTACTTTTGATTTCGTTGCCGATTTTTTGAAAGCCCAAAACCACTTTAAAAAGTCATTATTTAATCTTGGTTTAACATAAAATGGACTTGAAGAATTCATCATCCATTTAATCCCTTTGGTTATCATTCCCGGAGCTGCCAACGGAATGAAATGACTTGGAGTAATATAACCTGCATTCACAAAAGAGGCTCCAGATGAAATATCAGATTTATCAATAACAGTAACCTGATGACCTTCTTTTTGAAGATAATATGCAGAACATAAACCAATAATTCCACCTCCAATAATAATTACTTCTTTATTCATTTTAAATCTTATTATGAGATCCTGAAATACATTCAGGATGATTTAGAACAAAAAGCTAAATCACTTGAAAACCATGCGCATAAGGATCATCTTCATCATCAATAATGATAGTGTTGTACCCATAAATTTTTGCCCATCCTTGAATACTTGGTATAATTGCAACTTTCCCATCTAAAGTTGTTTCCTCTTCAACACAGCCAATGAATTTGCTCCCTATAAAACTTTCATGAATGAATTTTTCTCCTTTTTTCAATTTTCCTTTTGCATGCAATTGTGCCATTCGAGCAGATGTTCCTGTTCCACAAGGGGAACGATCGATAGCTTTATCTCCATAGAATACAGCATTTCTTCCTGATGATGTTGGATCGATAGGCCTTCCGGTCCAAAGCATATGTGAGACATCTCTGAAGGTTTCATTTTCGGGGTGAATAAACCTGTCTGGATACTTTTTATTGATTTTATCTCGTACCACTTGAGAATACTGAATAATTTTACTTGCAGTAAAATCTTGAACTCCTGAAAAGTTTTTTTGAGGATCTACAATTGCATAGTAATTTCCACCATAAGCCACATCAAAAATAATCTCTCCTAATTCCGGACAATCAATTGTTAAACCTTCTGCAGCTAAATAACTTTTTACATTGGTTAATTTTACCCAATCTACTTTATTCCCTGTTTGTTGGTATTCAATTTCAACCAATCCTGCAGGAGCTTCCATTCTAATTTTTCCGGGAATCTTTGGTATTACCAAACCTTCTTCAATAGCAACGGTAATAGTTCCAATAGTTCCATGACCACACATAGGTAAACAACCAGAAGTTTCTATAAACAGAATAGCAAAATCATTTTCCGGATCATGTGGGGGATATAAAATGCTTCCGCTCATCATATCATGTCCTCGAGGTTCAAACATTAAGCCTTTTCGAATCCAGTCGTATTCCTTTAAAAAATGCAGACGCTTTTCATTCATATTAGCTCCATGCAAATCAGGACCTCCATGTTTAATAACTCTAACAGGATTTCCGCAAGTATGAGCATCTATACAATGAAAGGTATGACGTGCCAATTTTATAATTTTTTAATTACTTTCATTTAACCTTTTAATAAAAATCTATTTATTCAGTAATTCGTCAATTTTTGCTCCCAGAGAAAGTAAAACACTAAACATCTCCTGCTTTATCTCTGAATCCGAAAATCTTATAAACTGAACTCCTTCGTTTTCCAATCTACCTTGTCTTCTAGCGTCATAGAAATATTTATATTCATGGCTGCTTCCATCTATTTCTATTGCTAAACCTATTTCATGACAATAAAAATCAACAATATAATCCAGCATGGGAACTTGTCTATGAAATTGAACTTCTAATGCTCTATTTTTTATTTTTTGCCACAGCAAGATTTCCGAAAGCGTAGAGTTATTTCTCAAGTACTTTGCATATTCCCTCAGTTCTGGTCTGTATGGTATAATTTTGTTTGCCAAGTATAATTTTTACACCACCCTTACCCTCCTCAAGGAGGGAATTTATTAAGTCTTCCCTGAAGGGAAGATTTAGATGGGTGTTATATTTTATTTTTTGTCAACTTATTATTTACCAATCTTGAAATACCCAAAGGATTTTCATTCTTTAATTCATCTGGTAATAAATCATCTGGCCAATCCTGATAACTAAATGGTCTCACCCAACGATTAATGGAACTGGTTCCAACTGCGGTAAATCGACTATCTGTCGACGCTGGATATGGTCCGCCATGAACCATGGATGGACACACCTCAACACCGGTTGGCACACCATTATAAATAATTCGTCCTACTCGGTTTTGAAGTGCATCAATTACTTCTGTATATTTAGAAGCTTCATCTTTCTCTGCAATTAATGTCCCTGTTAACTGTCCTTCTAATTTTGATATTATCTCTTCTAACTGATTGGCATCTTCACATTGAACGACCATTGAGAATGGTCCAAATACTTCCTGATGCAATGTTGTGTTTTCTAAAAATGTTTTTCCTTCAACAGTTGTAATAGTTTGTCTTGCATAATTAGTTTGCACATCAGTTTCATAAATCGGCTACAACAATTAATTCTGGCTGTGCTAAAGCCTTTGCTTTATTGCTTTCGTATGCTCCAATAATGTTTGGATGTAACATACATGATGGTTCGATTTTTACAATTTCATCAGATAACATTCGAAATAAAATTATTTAAAGCTTCTCCTTTTATTCCCAATAATAATCCTGGATTAGTACAGAATTGACCTGTTCCTAAAGTAATAGAACCAGCATATGTTTTTGCTAAACTCTCACCATTCGTTTTTAAAGCTTCAGGTAAAATAACAACCGGATTAACACTTCCCATTTCAGCAAAAACCGGAATTGGTTCTTCACGTTGTGCCGCCAGATCAAACAAAGCTCTTCCACCTCTAATACTTCCTGTAAATCCAACAGCTTTAACTCCTGGATGTCTGACTAATTGTTGACCAACTTCTATTCCGCTACTGTTAATATTAGAAAAAACACCATTTGGCATTCCGGTTTTTTGTGCTGCTTTAATTATTGCTGAAGCTACTAACTCTCCAGTACCTGCATGCATTGGATGTGATTTTACAATAACAGGACAACCTGCAGCCAAAGCTGCTGCAGTATCGCCTCCAGCAGTAGAATATGCTAATGGAAAATTACTCGCCCCAAAAACCACAACTGGACCTAAGAGGTACCATCATTTTACGCAAATCTGGTTTTGGGATTGGTTTTCTATCCGGAATTGCAGTATCAATTGATGCTTCAACCCAAGATCCTTCTTCAACCAAATCAGCAAAGGAACGCAATTGAAAAATAGTTCTTCCTCGTTCTCCTTTTGCTCTTCCTTCCGGCAATCCAGTTTCAGAACAATAGGTTTGAACTAATTCATCATCTAATGCTAAAATTTCATCTGCAATAGCATTTAAAAAAGCTCGCTTTTTGTTTTCCTGATACTTTCCTGAATTCCTTAAAAGCTTCAGTTGCTAAAGCAACTGCTTCATCAATTTCTTCTGAAGTTGCTTCGGTAAAAACATGTTCATTTTCAAGATTCAATTGCGGATTGAATGTTTTATAAGTTTTACTTCCTTTTGCTGAAAGCTGATTTCCAATATAATTTTTTCCTGTATATCATAAATTTAAATTTTTATAATCTGGCAATGTTGGTCTTGTTTTTAAACTGTCTTCAATAATTTTAATCACATGTTTACGCTCATCTCCAAATAAAGGTAAACGCGGGGCACGAACATTTTCGGTTCCAATTCCAGTATAAACTTCTGCCAGTTTAATATTCTGCACTAATTTAGGGTTAATATCTAACTCTAACAATGGTAAAAACCAACGATAAATGTCTATTGCTTCTTTAATTCTTCCTGCTTTTTGTAATTCGTAAATAGCAACTGTTTCAGCTGGAAATGCACAAACTAATCCTGCAATCCAACCATCTGCTCCCATAAGTAAACTTTCCAGAGCAACAGTATCCACTCCTGTCATTATTTTTAACCGATCACCAAATCGATTTTTTATTCTTGTAACATTAGAAATATCTCTTGTAGATTCTTTAACAGCTTCAATATTGTCACATTTTAATAAGCTCTTCAAACATATCCAAAGTCACTTCAATTTTATAATCTACAGGATTGTTGTAGATCATTATTGGTAAAGATGTATTGTTTGCAACAGCTTTAAAATATTCAACCGTTTCTCTATCTCCCGCTTTATAACGCATTGGAGGTAACATCATTAATCCTGCTGCTCCATCTTCTTCTGCTTGTTGAGCAGCTTTAATTGCTCCTTTTGTAGATTGTTCTGCAACATTCATAAGTACAGGAACTTTCCCTTTTACAATATCTACTGTTGATGTCGTTAATAATCGTTTTTCATTTTCTTCTAAAGTACTTGCTTCTCCTAAAGTTCCTCCTAAAACAATACCATGAACACCTGCATCCAATTGCGCTTTGATATTCACTTCAAACATTTTGAGGTCAAGTGTATCCTCGTTTGTAAATTTAGTTGTTACTGCCGGCATTACGCCTTTCCATTGTATGCTCATAATAGTATTTTTTGATGATGTAAAATTACTTTGGATTCCTTTAAAATATTAATGGGCTTTTATCCAGTATTGATATTATATTATCTTCTTTTTTTATTAATTCTATTTTTCAGAATACTATTTGCGTATTTTTGATTCGTGAAAGTTTTACCATTTAAAATTCCAAAACCAGAACAAGATGCTTTAATCTATCAAGAAGATGTTGGTGTTTCCTTTTATGATAAACTCCATCAACATGAAGAGATTCAGCTGAGTATGATTGTTGAGGGTGAAGGCACTCTTATTGTTGGTGACACTATCAATTATTTTAAAAAAGGTGATGTTTTAATAGTTGGTAGCAATATTCCTCATGTTTTCAAAAGTGATATGGAAGCTTCTCCAAATTCTAAAATGTTGACATTATTTTTTACTGAATCATCTTTTGGTGATCATTTTTTTGAATTGGAAGAATTAAAAGAGCTGAAATCTTTTTTCATACGGTCTAAACATGGTTTTAATACAACATCAAACAAAAAGAAGATTTTAAAACTATTTCTAGCCTTGAAGGATGCTTCGAAATTAGAACGATTCATCATCTTATTAAATCTTTTAAAATTGATTTCATCAGCAAATTATAAGAGTTTATCATCATTTATTTATGAAAAGAAATTTAGTGAAGTAGAAGGAAAACGAATGCAAGATGTATTTGAATATACGATGACTAATTATACACAAGAAATCTCATTAGAAAAAATATCAGATGTTGCAAACATGACAAAAAATGCGTTTTGTAAATACTTCAAAAAAAGAACGAATAAAACCTATTTCAGATTTTTAAATGAATTAAGGATTGAGCATTCATGTAAATTAATAGTATCCAATAATGATCTTACTATTGCAGAAATAGCATATAAATCTGGATATAAGAACATTTCGAACTTTAACAGACAATTTAAAGCATTGAAAAAGAAAAAGCCTTCTGAATTAAGGAGTAGTTAAGATGCTTTATGAAAGCTTTGTTTAGATATATCACCCACATACACTTCTAATAATTTTCCATTATTAGAATTAAAAGCTACTTCTTTTGTTTTCGCCGGAACTAAAATGGTCTCTCCCATTTTCAAAGTTTCCGTTTGACAACCAGCCGTTATGTTAACAGTACCTTCTACACACATAAAAATAACAAATGAATTTAAATTTCTATAGTTTTTAGACTGATGTTCGTCAATATTTAAAATATTGGTTGTAAAATACTCGCAGTTAACTAAATTGACACTTTTATTTGGCTGAATTGTATACTCTGCTTTTCCGTTTGAATCAAATTGTTTTGTAGCTTTTTGCGCCAATTCGGTGTGTAATTCTCTTTTTTGTCCTCTATCATCTACTCGATCCCAATCATATACACGATAGGTAATATCTGAGGTTTGCTGAATCTCTGCAGCCAAAACTCCTGCTCCAATTGCATGTATTTTCCCTGCCGGAATATAAAAGCTATCCCCTTTTTTTACTTGTTCTCTGTTGAAAACCTCATCTACATTTTTTGCATTAATATTATTTAGAACACCTGGATTTGTTGGTGTGTCTTTTAAACCTAATACAATATCTGCTTTATCATCACTATCCATAATGTACCACATTTCAGTTTTTCCAAAAGAGTTATGAAGTTTTTTGGCCATTTTATTATCTGGATGGACTTGAACTGACAAATCTGTTTTGGCGTCTAAAAATTTAATGAGTAGTGGAAAATTGTAACCGAAGTTTTCAAAATTTTCAATGCCTAAAAGATCTGCTTCATGCTCCTCTATTAATTCCTTTAGATTGCTTCCTTTGTATTCACCGTTACTGACTTCTGAAATATTTCCATTTACATCAGAAATCTCCCAACTTTCACCAACATTATCTTTATCTGTTTCTTTAGCTAAAAGGGTGTTTAATTTGTTTCCTCCCCAAATTTTTTCTTTTAATATAGGATTGAATTTTATTGGATATACTTTCATTTTTTCTCTTTTTAAAATTTACTTTGATACTGAAGGTTAACAAACTGATCCTCAATGTTTAATTTTTTTAGACATTCAATTACTGAAAATAGACTTTGAAACAAAGTTTGTTTTATTTCATGCTTTTCAAGAATTTGGATATTGTACTTCAAAATATCATCCTGGTTTTTACTTATCGCCTTAATCAATCCATTTAAACCATGGTATTTTGTGTTAAATGATTTAGAACTTGCATAACCTATGTGCTGTAAGTTAAATTGATTAAACAAATATCTGGCTCCTGCTCTAACTGCTGAAAGATCTGATTTAAATTTCTTAATATTGACAATCGAGACATTTCCGCACTCCTCTTTTATCTCTTTTAACATCTGATAGGTATTGTCTCTACTGTCATTATTTACTAAACACATTTCTAAATTTTCAGCTTGATTGAAATGTCCGATAAAAAAGTTTGAATCAATATCTCTTTCGTTATTATGGAATATGATGATGATTCCTATTTTCATTATTAAAGCGATTTAGTGGTTAATAATTAGATTGTTTTTAATTCAGTTGCTAAAACTGATTTAGTATTAGTTTTCTGTGCTCTATACACCCAGGCAATTTGTGCTAATTGAAATACAATTTTCACTGAATCTTTCATCGATAATTTTGAGCCATCAGCATGAATCCATCTTTTTAATGGTTGTTCACAAAGCATTGCTTTTGCCTTCTTTAAACCAAAATGCTGTGTCATTCTTTTAAAGATTTCGACATCAAAGATCCATTGAGTCACAAACTTCTGACTGAATGCAATTTCTATAACATCTTTATGGAAAATCTTAGCACCACATTGCGTGTCTTTAAAATCCATTGATAAAATTTTTCTAATAATGAAATTTATAGTTAAGCTTATTATTTTTCTTGCTGATTCTTTGGTAATATTTGCTCCCATTCTTGAAATTCGAGAACCGCTAACAATTTTGAAATCTGAATTTTCAATTGTCGAAACTAAATCATCAAAATCGGTCAGATCTGTAGACAAATCCGCATCTAAAAAACCTATATAATCCAGATCTTCTTTTTTAGCCATATGAAGCATTCCTAGTCTTACAGCTTCAGCCTTACCTCCATTTTTTTCACAATCATAAACTGTAATAAAATCTTCTCTTCCTTTTTGTAAGTTTTTTAAAACCTCTAAAGTTTTATCCTTACTTCCATCATTTACAAAACATAAATGATAACCAGAATTTTTATCTATATAATTGATAAATTCTTCACTTAACAAACGCTCCTCCTCATTGTAACAAGGAATTACAACTCCAACACAACGTTGTTGTATCATAACGTTGCTTGTTGCCTCTATATTCAGTGCTTTCGGAGCACCAATTAATCGTTTTACACGAGCACAAATTTCATTCAGGCTTAAAGGTTTTTTCATATAATCATTAATCCCTAATTCGAAACCTTCGGTAATTGTATTGTCATTTGTATTTCCAGACAACACCATTATAGGAGTTTGAGAATTTTTGGTTTCTCTTATATATTTTACTACATCCAATCCTGAAACTCCAGGCATATTTATATCTACTATTACTAAATCTGGATTAAATGAATCGTATAATTCTAATCCTTTAGTTGAGTCCGTTTCAATTTTCACTTCGTAACCTAATTCGGTTAAACGCTTTTCTAAAGGAAGTAAAACTAATTGTTGGTCATCTATTGCTAAAACTTTCATAATAAGTTATTTTATTTGTTATTGATGGTTCAAAAGTACTATGGAAGACGTTTCAAAAAATCTTATTTAGCTTAAGCTCATACTTAGTGTCGACGAATGGTAGATTGCTGTAGATAATTAAAAAATGAACCACTATTTAAATTATTTATATTTACACTATCGTAACAGCTTAGGCTTTAAATGAAGGAAACCTCAAATAAATACTTAATCGTAGCTGTCCTTTTAGGATTAGCTTTTCATGGCACTTCTATTTTTTTTACTTTGGAAACGACCTATGATGCATTGATCCATCTTGTTTTTTGCTGATCATTATGCTCAATAGTTGGTTTGAACCATGGAACTATAAATGGTATACAGGGTTTACAGTAATGAGCTATCCACCTTTGGTACATCAGGCCATAGCGGCCTTGTCATTTATTGGTGGATTAAAATTTGGATTGTTTACCGTTGCTCTCATCTCCATTGTATTGTTTATAACCGGAGTTTATCGCTTTTCATTACTGATAACTTCAAACAAAACAGTTGCTGGTTATGCTGCCATTTTAGCTGTGTTTTCTTCTTCGTTTGTGGAAACGCTTCACATATTTGGACAATTACCAAGTATTATAGGTATTTCTGTTTTTATGCATGCCTTACCTGAAATTTATCTTTGGTTGAAAACAGGTCGTTATAGATTTCTATTTACCTCACTATCATTAATTGCTGTAACGGTTACTTCACATCATGTCACTCCAATCTTTGGAATGGTCTTCTTTATTTTTCCTTTAATTGGGATGGTGATCATGGACCAATCCAGAGAACAGGTCCAATCCATGAAAGAAGTCACCTTTAAAGTCTTTTTGAAGAGTTTTATGAAACTCTTTAAACGAATAATAGGATTTGGTTTGATGTCCTTGGTTATAATCGTTGGATGTATTTTGCCTTATTGGATAAACTCCAAAAATAATCCTATTACCCAAGTTCCAATTCCACATGGATCTCGGGATAATTTTTTCGAAATAACCTCATCAGGTTTGGTATTCTTCTTAATTCCATGGGGAATTTTACTTATTCTTTTACCTTATATTTTTTATAGATATTACAGCAAACGCTATTTGTTCTTCGGACTATCTATAACCATTCTCTTTATTTTGGGTACAGGAGGAACGACACCTATTCCAAGGATGGTGCTTGGTGAAACAGCTTTTAATATTTTAACATTAGACCGATTTACCTTTGGGCATCCATCATGTCCTTGCCATTATTTGGTGAATTTACCTATCGTTTTGTTGAAGGGGATCTTAAAACATTAATACAAGAAAAATTTGGTGCTATTTATCACCGGATCATTGGTGGAATTCTTGCCGGACTTTTTGTATTCATGACCATTTTTACAATTAGTCTGAGTTATTTTAGACCATCACAACCACAACAAATTAAAATGTTACCAATCGTTAATTTTCTTAATCAGGATCAACACGATCAATGGCGATTATATGACTTTAGGATTTGGTGATCAGATGGCTTGGTTAGCCTCACAAACCAATGCCTTAAGCTGTTGATGGAAATTATCATTCTGCAAGGACGATTACCTGAATTAACCACAAGACCAATAGAGCGTTTAGAAAATTCAAAATTTAAAGGTGTTGAAGGTATTGGGTCCTTGCAGCAATTTTTAACAACACCGGAAAAATATAATTTGAAGTACATTTTCTCCAACGATAAATTTTACGATCCCATTCTCTATTTCTGTGGTTGGCAACGTTTAAGACAACTTGAAAATGGCATTATGGTTTGGGAAAAACTTAATGTTCCTCCATTGTCTTCCATTTTGCCCAAAGAAGATGTTAGTAAATGGCAAAAATTACTTTGGGGAATCATTCCGATTTTGACCGTATTAATTGCCTTTATACTGAATATTCAAATGCTATGGCTAAGAACTTTAAAATCCAAAGTGAAAGAAAAGGTTGCCTATTTGAACGTTCAAAATAATTACACTAAATTTTCAAGGTCTGTTTTAAAGGTCACTCATATTTGGGCAATACTTCTTGCACTAATCATTTGCTATGGTCTTTATATCTTCTATTTAAAAAATGATTCTCAACGTTCACCTGAAAATGCGATCATGGCCTATTACGATGCTTTGGATTTTAAAGAATTTGAAAAAGCCCATAAACTTATAAATCCAAACCGAAATTTATCCATAGCCCAATACATGCTCGAAATTTCTGTAACAGATGGTTTACTTAGTTCTTATGCTAAATTAGATGCTATTGAAACTATTATCACTAATAAAACCGATACTATGGCTACGGTTAAAGTAAATACGGCATTGGATCACACCACTTGAAAAAATCTCAAAGACAGATTATAAAACACTAATAAAACAGAACAACAAATGGTATTTAGAACCAGAGGATTTAGACCTTGATCTTCCTCCAGATCAGTTGTATTCTGAAAATGTAACCAAATATTTCAATCAAGGCCGAAGACGAATTACCACCGAGCAAACTCATCATGAAGATATATTAAAACAACCTGTTTTAGAAATCCTGACGGCAAAACTGGTAAAGTTTAATGAACATTATGCAATTGTTGGAGAAATTCAGAATATAGATAATGTGCCTGCAGATGTTGTCTTAAAAGGAAGCCTCTACAATAGTGAGAATAAAGAATTGGCCACGTACAATTCTAAATATCATGTCAAACACAAATTAATGCCTAAAGAAGTGAGCAGTTTTAAGATCAACTTTGAGGGCATTGCCTGGTCTAATACCAAAGACTCCATTCCAAAAACCTTCAATCCAGATGAATTTACACCTGTTAATTTTGAATCGCCCCCTACAAAATTCAATTTACAGGTAGCTGGCAATGTTTCAGGTTCAGATCTTTACAAGGACATCGTCTTAAGTGATCTAAATGTATATCCTGAAAGTATTGAAGGACAACTTTTTAATAGCGGACTGGATGAAATTACCATCCCTCAGTTACTCATCACTTATTATAATGCTAAAAAAAACATGGTATGGGTTGACCACTTATTTTTAGAAAACGGGATCAGACAGCAGAGGCAGCAACACTTTTCCTATTCTATATTACAAAATGACGCATTTAAAGTGATTACAGAAGATATGCAAAACTGTTTTGTGAATGGGTTACCCAACGAGACCATATCAAATAAAGTAGTTCCAAATAGAATTAATAATCAAACAGAAAGTGTTTTGCAACCCATAAATCATCCTGACTACAGTTTTATAAAGATTGAAATGAACGCTTATATAGGAAACCCTGATTAATGAAACATAAATTCACATATATATTACTATTTGGGCTCATGCTTCTAGGCTTATCTTTTAACACACAGCCATCTCAAATTAAAGATCAAATAAAACTACTGACTTTAGAAACTGAATTTACAGCTGGTGAACAAATTGAATTAAGATTTAGAAGTGAGTCAATTATAAGTCCGAATTTATACATATCTAACAGTTATGGCTCAACCCTATTATTGCCAAAATCTGAAAATAATTTACTTATCTATTACATTCCAGAAACTATAAGTGCTAAATCGGGAATCGTAAATTGGAAACTTATTAATGAAGACCAAAATCTTTCGAGCAGTTTTTACATAAAACCAAAATCTTCTGTAAATACCATAGAATCTTATTTAGGACCACCCAGTATTCAAGCTGGCGAAACCGATTTTTCCATGATCGTCGGAATCCCAACGGATGAATTAGACAACCCTGCTCAAGACAGCACCTTGGTAACTATCAAGACTCAATTCTTAGCTTCGGAGATTGATTCTGAAATTAATACAAATCATCTAATAGCTTACAAATATATTTATTCGCCAAAACAGACAGGTCGTATCCTTATTAGTTCAGTGAGTTTAGGAACAGCCTCAAAAGAATTTGACATTAACGTACTGGCATCTGTCCCAACAAATTTTTCAATTTCAGAACATCGCAATCATAATTATGCCGATGGTAACCAAATAGTCATCTTATCAACGTCAAGAATTCTGGATGATTATGAGAATGTTATTGAAGACGGGACATTTGTGGAGTTTTATATCACAACCAAAAAAGGAGGTATTTTAAAAACCTCCGGAACTTCAATTAACGGCATTGCTACAGCTAAAATTATTCATCCTGATCATGCCGAAGAATGGAACGTCAAGGCTTTTATTCATGGAATGGCTGAAAGTGATGAGATAACTTGCAGCTTTGAACAACTATTTGATGAATTTGAAGTCACATTCTCTGAGGACAAAAGGACAGTCACTGTTGGTCCTTTAAAAAGTTTTATGCAACAACTCATCCCGGACGGTTTCAATGTAAGCCTTTCCGTTTATAGAGATCAATATTTAATTCAAACAATTAATAAGCAAACTGCTAGCAGGTAACGTTACTTTTAAACTAAATCCTGATATCTTCCCGGAAGATAATTACATTTTAAAAATTAGAACAGCAGGACTTGAAAAAATCTATGAATTAAAACGACCATGGTAAAAACCAATAAAACCATATTGCGAAGTATCCTTGTGCTATCTTATGTAGTGATTATTGGCCTTGTTGTGTTTGGTATTAGTGCACTATTCAGCTACTTGAATACTGGTGCCGATCGCAATAGTATGCTGCATACTGAGGTTAAAAAAATTGACCAATACCTACCCAGTGTAGAATGGTCTCCTTTAAATAACGAAGGTCGACCCATAGACCAGGCCACATTAAATTCCATTGAGAATGACTATCTGGATGCATGGTATGTAAAATATGTGGCTTTTATGACCAATCATGAAACTGGTAATTGATGATTATTACACTGAAAATGCACGAAAAAACATATTAAGTGTTTTAGAGCTCAATAAAGCTGAAAATATAACCATTGAAGGCACCTCTTTAGAACATCATCCTACCTTGGAATTCTTTAGTGAAGATGGTCAGTTAGCGGTAATAACAGATCGCAATGTGCTTGAATACAAACGCGTTTATAAGACCGGAATCCTAATGTTAGAAACACAGGAAATCTCTACTTACAAGATCATATTGCTTCTGGAAGATGGTTTTTGGCGTATTAGACATATGGTAAAAGAAATTACCGAAACATATGATGTAGAAACCGAAACCGTTTCAACAGATAGTTTAAAAATTAAAGGCATCAATTACTATCCGCAAGCAACACCTTGGAATATGTTTGGAGAGGGTTTCAATAAAGATACTATTTCAAAAGACTTCAAAATTATTAAAGATGCTGGTTTAAATTCGGTTAGGATTTTTGTTCAATATGATGACTTCGGAAAAGCAGAAGTTAATCCTAAAAAGCTCGAAAAATTAAAACAAACTTTAGATGCTGCTGAAGAAAGCAATTTAAAAGTAGTTTTAACGCTTTTCGATTTTTATGGTAATTATTCGGTTCTTGATTGGACGCTTAACAGAAAACATGCCGAATCCATTGTTTCTGCTTTTAAAGATCATCCAGCGATTTTAGCCTGGGATATTAAGAATGAACCTGATTTAGATTTTGAGTCCAGAGGACGGGAAAACGTCATGGCTTGGTTAGAAACTGTCATTCAAATGGTTAAATCAATAGATGGGCAACATCCCGTTACAATTGGCTGGTCTAATGCTGAAAGCGCAACTTTATTAATGGATAAAGTTGACTTTGTGTCTTTTCATTATTACAATAAAATTGAAGACCTGGGCCGGACCTATGCCAACTTACAGGCCAAAATTGATGACAAACCTATTGCTATAACAGAGTATGGGCTTTCTTCTTATCGCGGATTGTGGAATCCATTTGGTAATTCAGAAACCACCCAAGCTGAATATCATAATACAGCATACCAACAATTTAAAGAATTAAATATCCCAAATATGTCCTGGACGCTATATGACTTTGGAGAAATACCAAAGGAAGTCGTTGGCAGACTTCCCTGGCGTAAAAATGCTCAACAGCATTTTGGTTTTATTTCTGTAGATGGAACAAAAAAGGAATCTTTCAACTATATTTCTAAAGATTAACCTTTTGAACTTCTAATGATTTAGAATTAGTTCTTGAATCGATAATTGTGTTAAAAGAATTGATATACATTTGAGCAATCTCACTCATTGGATGTGCTGTTGCAGCTTTGTAATTTATCTTCCCTAATTCAATCCGGTAGTCTTCATTTGTAACAATAGCTTCAATAGCATTGGCCAAACTATCAACACTTGTAGGCTCAAAGAATTCACCTTGATATCCTTCATCCTTTACTAATAAGGCTAAATCACCTAGATCTGGCATGACAACCGCTTTACCATAACTTCCTGCCTGATGTAGCACACCAGAGCTTCCTGTTGTTGAAGTATAAGGGAAGACCACTACCGCACTTTCATTGAATAATGTTGGTACTTCATGCTCTTCAACATAACCTGTAAATCGCAGCTGTGGCACATGCTTATAATCGTTTTGAACTTTAGCAAGATAACCAGGTACATTTGGGTTGTCTGTTCCAGCAATAACAACTTCCAGATCTAAACCTGTAGTTTGTCTCACTTTTTCAACCGCTTCAATCATAGATTCTACTTTCTTGTAGGTTCCAAATTTTCCAAAGGTCATGATCTGCATGGGTGCTGTAGACACTTTGAAATCAGGTTCTGTCGGAATTTCAAACGTACCATGAGGTATCAATTTTACATTTTTGGCATTATATTTATCTTCTAAGATAGTAACGTATTTCTGCATCGTTACTGCAACGGTATCTGCTTGTAAAATCAACTTTGTTAAGGTAGTTCCTATAAAACCATATACTTTTTGAAGTAATTTGTTTGATGTAAACCCAGCAGATCCTAAATCTACTTCTTCTAATATATTGTGCAATAAAACAATGTTTGGGATGCGTTTTAATTTACAAACTAATGGTAACATTAAACCTAAGGCAGCAGCAATTTTCTTGTCTCCAAACTTCATGAACTGTAAGTTGAACAATACAGCATCTGGTTTCGTTTGGTTGATTGCTTTTGTTACATTTACAATGTTTGAATAGCTATTAAATTCCCAACATTCTTTAACTGTAATCTTACAACCTTCTTCTGTAAAAGAAACATCTTTTGTACCTTCAGTTTTATCTGTTAACAATACTAATTCTGTAATGTTTTGTTTTTGCCTGAAGTGTTTTACTAAATGATATGCATACTCGTTTAAAGTTACTTTACTTGGCGGATATGCTGTTACAATTGCTAATTTCATAATATGTGTTTTTTGTGTTTATTATTAATTACACTACAAATTTGCAGCTTAAAACAGAGTAAACTCAGTGTCTTTAGACAGAATGCCTTTTACTGTAGGTGAATGGTACAAAGCTTTAGATTTGTCCAATAGTCGATAGTTGATTTATTGTCATTCAGAAGGAAATATAGAGAGGTTTATGAGATTCTTCGAAAGCCTGTATTGACGTCACATGCTATCGACGAAATCTTTGAATGACATTGTGTTCTGAATGACAAAATCCTCTCAATTTATTCCAAATCTATTTTTCGTTTTTCTGATTTAAAACAAAGAAGAATAGTTGTACTACCAGTAGCAAAACCATTGCAATGATCTGCATATGCACTACTTGTTCAAGACTATCGTGATAAAAGACAACCAATACCATTTGAAGCATACCAAATACACCGGAAATTACTACAGGAATATATCTATCCAATGACAAATAGTAATAGGCAAAAATATTTGATACCGCGAATAAGCCTGTTGCCAAAGCGTATTTCCATAATAGAGGAGCCATAGCTAAATAACTGTCTCCAAATAATAGAGTAATCGCTGTTTCCGGGAATAGCACGCAGCCAAAAACAATACTTGTTGCAATTCCTGCTATATAACCAACATATTTAAATAAAATTGGAGCTGTTTCTTTTCCTTCTTTTTTAAGCTGAACAACCGTTGGTAATAACAACATGACAAACATCCAGGCTACAAAGTAAACTATGCGACCAATTAAAGCTAGAGATGCATATAACCCTGCTTCATAAGACTCAAAATAATGTTTTACCAAAAGAATATCACTATTGTTGATGATGATTTGAGTCAGTTCATAAAACGCTGTGATGATAAAAAAGCTTCGTACTTGTTTCGTTTTAGAAACTTCTATAATTTCTTTAGTTTTAAAACTTAGGTTATTGAACTTAAAAGGCACCAATCCAAATCCGAAAGAGATTAAAATCCCTATGGCAATAACAACTGATGATTGGATATCAAAGAAAAATATTAATGCTAAAGTAATTAGCAATCGGCTTAACATTTCGGCTTGATACGTAATTGATAAAGATTTAAATTCTTTTTTTCCTTGAAAAACACCTCTGTTTACACTCATTAAAAAGTATAAAGGCACACCAATTCCAAAAATGATAAACATACTTGAAGAGGAGGTATTAAAAACCTGCTGTAATTGATTTGAAAAGCCAATAATTAATACACCTAAACCAATACCTACAAGGCTTGCATTTTTATAAATTTTGGACATAAAATTTTTAAAAGAGTCGTTTTCAAAAACGACCGAGAATTTTGCAGTGACTAACTGAAATGTCATTGCCACAAAGGATAATACTAATAAAAATGTTATTAAAACTGCCGCATCTGCAAATTGTTCCGGACCTAGTAATCTGCCAAGAATAAGATTGTATAAATAGTTCCCTCCATTTACTGTCAGAACACTTAACATAAACAGTTGCTCCGGAGTAATTTTTCTTGATTGTATTGCTGAAGTAATTTGCATCTTATTGTTATTTATTATTTTATTTCTGATGCAAATATCATTTAAGAGTCAACCAAATCACCTTATATTTCGATGAGTGGCATTTTGCTGTAGATGAATGATTGAATTGTTATGCTTAACTTGCAAATGTTTTAAAATCAGTACATGAAATTCAAATCTAAAATCCTACTTACACTTTTATTAACTGCTTTTTTGAGCTATTCTCAAAATATGCAAGAAGGTTTCACTTATTTAGAAACCGGTAAATATGAACAAGCTGAATCGTTCTTCGAAATCATTTTAAAAGATCATCCGGCTAATAAAACTGCTCGTTTATGTTATGGTCGTGCTATTGGACTTAACGGAAAGACAGAACAAGCCAATACACTTTTCACGAATTTATTAGCAGATTATCCAAATGATTTTGAAGTGAAACTGAATTATGGGGAGTCTTTACTCTGGAACAAAAACTTTATAGACGCCAAAAGTTATTATAAAAACTTAGTAGCTGAAGACCCTAAAAACTTTACAGCACTTTTGGGTTATGCGAATACCTTATCTAATTTAAAGGAGTACGCAGATGCTTTACTTTATGTAAATAAAGCATTGGAAGTTTCACCAGGAAATCCTAATGCATTGATATCCAAGAAGTACATTCACCTAGGTTATGCCAATGAATACCTTCAGCATCAGAAATATGACCAAGCAGAGGGTCTTTTAAAGGAGAACCTGGCACTTTTTGAAGACGATAAAGAGACCCTGCTTAATTTGGCCAATTTATATTTGATCTCGAATCAACTAGAAAAGGCTAATTCAACTTATGAAACTTTGGGGGAAAATAAAGAGAATAAATCTATTTCGCTAAATGGTTTAGCCTTGGTTTCTCACCTTAATCATAAAGAAAAGGAAGCGCTCAAAATTAGTAAATCTGCCTTTGAGAATTTAGATTCTGCTACAGATACTTTAGTTGTAAATCAAACAACCGAACGATATATCCAAGCCTTAATATGGAATAAAAAATACAAACTAGCTGAAGAATTAATTGATGGATTAATAGAAAAAAAACCTAATGAAAATTGGGTCTTGGCCCTACGAGCCACACTTAATATTTATAAAAGTAATTTTAAAAGGAGTGTTGCAGATTACAACCGTATTTTAGAAAATGACAGCACTTCCTTTGATGGTAACTTAGGCAAGGCCAATGCTCTGAACGCTCTGGGGAGCTATGACGATGCCTATACCTCTGCGGAAAATACTTTGAATTATTATGTTAAGCAAAAGGACGCCCTTAAATTCATTAATCAATTGAACAGCGGTTTTACACCCTTTTTAGAATCGAAGGTCTTATTCAGTTTTGATAATGGTAACAATGAGGCATATGCCATGCAAAACATTATTAATTTTCCAATCTCAACGAAATTTAAGGTTTTGGCGAATTATAATTACAGAACAACCTCTAATACCAGATACTGATGCAAAGGCAACTTCAAACGATTTCTCCTTAGGACTGAATTACCAACTTTTTCCACAAATAACATTTAAAGGCATTGCTGGTTTAACCTCGGTCAATACAAATTCGGATGCCTTTACCAATCTGCTTACCGATGTTTCATTCAATATTAAATCATTTAAACTTCAGGTCCTAGATATTGGTTATAAACGACAGACTGAAAATTTCAATGCAGCACTTTTAGAGCGAGAATTGATTCAAAACTCCTATTATGTAAATTACAACCTAAGTTCTAATTTTAATTTAGGCTGGTATACACAATACATTTATACTTCACAAAGTGATGACAATGTCAGAAACCTATTTTTTACGTCGCTCTATTATAATATTTTAAGTGATCCAACATTAAAAGCAGGTATCAACTATCAGCACATAGCTTTCAAGGACCAGGTTCCAACTATTTATTTTAGTCCTGAGCGCTTTAACGTCGTTGAAGTCTTTGTAGACTTGTTAAAAAATCAGAACACCACATGGATGTATAGTCTTAATGCAGCAGCAGGATTACAGTTTATTGAAGATAATGATGCGCAAAATACATTTAGAATTCAGGGTAAGCTGGGCCATATCTTTTCCAGCCGATTCACAGGAACAATTTACGGACAATATAGTGATATTGCTTCTGCAACAGCGGCAGGTTTTAATTATACAGAAATTGGTATTCAACTAAGATGGTATTTATGCAAGAAACCAATTTTCAGAAAAGATATTTAAAGTAAATTTAATCGTTTCATCAATTCAGGACGATTAGAACGACTTACTGGTATTACATCCCTTTTAATCAATACACTGTTATCTTCGATATCTATAATTTTTTTAATATTTATGATAAACGAACGATGTACTTTAAGAAATAGGTCTGGTGGTAATTTATCTTCAATTTTCTTTAATGTAGAATGTACCGTGTAGTTCTTATCCTCTGTTTTTACATTAATATAATCGCCTTTGGCCTCAATAAGATAAATGCTTGGTATATCTATTTTTATCAATCGTCTGTCAATATTCACATAAAGATCGTTACCGGAAGACAACTCAACTTTATCATCTACTTTACTTGTTTTATTTACAATGGCTGAATTCTCAGCCTTTTGAATTGCCTTTTCAAACCTTGGAAGAGCAATTGGTTTTACAAGATAATCGACAATACAATCGTATTCAAAAGCCTGAATGGCAAAGTTAGCATCAGATGTCGTTAAAATTATCTTAGGCGGATTTTTAAGGGTTTCTATAAAATCAAATCCTGTAAAATCTGGCATGTGAATATCCAGAAAAATAAGATCGACCTCATTTTGATTTAAGTATTTTATGGCCTGAATTGCATTTGGAAATTCTTCAACCAAATTTAACACATCTACCTGTGAACATAATTGTGCAATTATGGCTCTTGCCGTTGCTTCATCATCAATTATAATACAATTCATAAATTTCTGGTTAAATAGTACTTAAAAATTTTGTAATCTTTTTTAAAATATCTTCAAAATCATCTTTTAATGCAATGCTGTTTTGCCTAAGACCATTTTCGAAATCAGCAGCTACATCATAACTTTTCTCAAGTCCTAAAATACTAATTTTATGTTTAAGTTTATGCACGTTATCCGCAGCTTCTGAATATTTCTCTTCTTTAAGGTTATTGTAATACGTTCGTTTTTCTTCAGGAAATTCCTTTTTGATAATACTTATCAGTTTTTCCTCGAAGGAAGCTTCATCCTCCAGAAAGACTTTTAATATAGGATAAATTGGGTTCCTCCATGTAATTATTTTTTAATTGTAAAATAAAAAGTTGTGCCTTTACCCAACTCTGATTTTAACCAAACTGTTCCGTTATACAAACCAATAATCTTTTTTACAATAGACAATCCAATTCCTGTTGACTCGTCCTCGCTAACCGATTGAAATATATCGAATATCTTTTTGTGATATTCCTCAGAGATTCCAATACCATTGTCCGCAACACTAAATTGATGAAGATTTTTTTCTTCAATATATCCAATTTCAACTAAGCCCTCAGGCTTATCTATGTAATTAATTGCATTGCTTATTAGATTTTGAAATACCTGCTGAATCCTTATTGGATCAACATTTAAAACTGGTAATTTATTATTAATTTTTACTTTAATATGTTCAGGTACATATATTATATTTTTGATATTGTTAATAGTCTCATTTAAGTCTGTTTTTTGGTTAATAGAATGCTTCTCATCGATACTAGAATAATTTAAAATGCCATCTATTAAATGATCCATTTTCTCTAATTTATCTTCAATGAGCTTGAAATTTTGCATTCCGGCCTCATCGATCACATTGCTGTAATCTTCCTTGATCCATGACATTAAAGCTGAAATACTTCTTAATGGTGATTTAAGATCATGAGATACAATGTGTGCATAGTCCTGAAGTTCTTCATTACTTTTTGCCAGTTTCCTCAATAAATTCTCTTTTTGTAATTCCAGGCTCTTTATATCTGTTATATCCAAATGAATACCAATAGATCCGGTAACCTTACCATTGATATTAGAATTAGGTGCCCCACTAATAAGCCAATGACGAATTTCACCAGATTTATTCTTTACTGTTAATTCATATGAGTTAGACTCTCCTTTAATTCTCTTTTCATTTTCTAACTTGATCAATTCAACATCACTTTTTGTCAGGAATATTTCGGCACCTTTTTTACCAATTAACTCATTTTCTTCATAGCCTGACATCTCACAAAAACTTTGATTTACCATCAAGATCACATCATCATTGTCAACCTCCACCAGCCCCAGGTTCATATTTGCAATGATATTGCTATACTTTTGCTTTTCTCCTTCAATGCTTTTTCGGTATTTTCTTTTAAGTGTAATATCCCTGTAACTCCATAAATGACCTTGATACTCATCGTTTTTATATATAGGGATGAAGTCCCTTTCCAGAATTTTGCCATCCTTCATAGTTAGCTCATCCCCTAAAACTGTTTTTTTGTTTTTAATGATCACATTTATTCTTGACACGAATTCTTCAGGATTTTCAAAGAACTTCTTGTTCTCTTCCGCCGCATCCGAACAATCCATACCTTTTAGATTTTCAGGGGAAACCGGAATTTGAAATAATTCACAAAACTTATTATTTGTCAGTACAATTCTTCTGTTTTCATCCTCTAGCAAAATACCACTATCTAAATTTAAAATCAACGTTGACAGCCTGTTTTCAGATTCAACCAATTGATCTTCAAATTCTTTTTCTTTTGTTATATCTCTAACAATACCCTGAGCTGCAATTGGTATGTCGTCATCATAAATTATACTGGAATTGATATGGACTAACTTTTGTTTTTTATCCTTCGTTATTATCTTTAAAAGAAAATTGGTAAGTGTTCCTTTTCTTAATAATGATTTAAAAGATTTGTTGACTCTATCTAATTCATCAGGATGAGCCAGGTTCATCAAATTGACTTCTTCATTTTCAATGTTATATCCAATTAGATCGACAGCAGCATCATTCATTTTTAAAACATTGCCAAAAAGATCCATAACCACATAAGCATCTACTATATTTTCGAAAACACCCTGTAGTTCAGAGGATTGCTGCTTTACCAGATGCCCTAATTTTTCATTAGATTCTTTAAGCTTTTGAGTGATATCGAAGAGTTCAGCAGATTTGTTTTCCAATATTCTTTCTGCTTGTTTTCGTGCTGCTTTTTCCCGATTTAAGGCGCGTTGAAGTATGTCAATTTGTTGTTGACTCATTAATTTTTATTGATTATAAACTTAACTTCTGTTCCATCTTTCTTGATCTTCTCTAATACAATTGTTGCAGTTGAATCAAAATGTTCAAATGTCTTGTTCATCAATCCGAGGCCAAAATGATGCATAGCTCTGCTTGATTTATAGATCATTATTAATGAATTTTCCGTTTTTTCTAACACTTCGAAAGTAGGTAATTCTGCATCCGGATAAATTTTTCGAACTTCCACATGTATATGATTTTCTATTGATGATATCATTTCGATGGGATCAGAATACGAAGCTATCAAATCGGGATAACTACTTTCCAAAACACTAAAAAAATGTTCGGCATATACCAGTAATAAGTCGTCACTGGAAATTCCTGTATTTTTGCTAAGATTTTGCAATAATTGAAGCATTTCAGAAAACTCATAGGTTCCAATAGCTGTATAAGCTCCTTTAGATTCCAGTTCAGATTGAGTAATAATTTTATCAACCATTTCTAAACCAAACTTATCTTCAACTAAATCTAAAAACTCAGTAAATACAATACCTTTCATTTATGATTAAATTTTAATTAATTCATTAATACTCCAATATGCTAATAATTTTTCAATTTTAGCTACATAATCTTCATATTTTAAAGGCTTTATCATATATCCTGCTATACCAATTTTATAGCATTCTAAAACATCCCTATGGTTATTTGAAGTGGTTAGCACAATTGTTGGAATATATTTCAATACCTCATCAGTCTTTAAGATCCTCAAAAATTCTATGCCATTAATTTTAGGCATGTTTAAATCTAATAAAATAATATCAGGTAAATTATTTTTTTGATTTAATATTTCCAGAGCCTCTTCGCCATTTTTAGCTTCAATTAATCTATGTTTTAGTTGTAATGAATTTATTGTTCTATTCAATTTCATTACTTCAATAGTGTCATCTTCTATCAATAATATTTTCAATGATTTATTCATTTCCTTTGTTTTTTTGCAGTATCATGTCGAAAAGTAAGGCAATTATGGCTGATTGCTATCAGATTTCGGCAAAGCAAAATTAAGTGTCGATGAATGGCAGATAAGTGTAGACGAGTGGTTTTTTTATTTTTTCAAATATTTATCTGTTGATTCTAATATATTTTGTTGAACCTTAACTTTTATCTCTAGAAGTTCGGCCAAATTATCAGCAGAAAGCGATTTCGAGGACAACGAGGACCCTAATTTATTTTCTAAAAAAGTAATGAATTCCAGTGTCCTTAAACTGTAATTCAGGTTATGACTTTGATAATCCAGACTTTCAGGTTCTTTGCCAATATTAATGTGATTCTTTGGAAAGTCGTTTTCTTCATTATCAAGACGTGAGAGCGATAAATTAACAGGTGAGAATTCCGAGTTTTTGCGTTTAAAATAGGCCCTAACTAAAAAAATATCTTGATAATAAAACCACACCACAAATTGTGAAATGATAAATAATGAGGTAACAGTAAAATACATAATAGCAAAATGTGTTTTGATTTATAATGCTTCAAAAGTATTTTATAATGCTATTTAATTATTTATTTTTAGATAAAATCAATTTTTGATAAGTTGAATGGTCCGAATCTTTAGATGAGTAAAATATTGTTAAGTAAATATTAAGTTAAAAAGGATGCCGATTGGCATCCTTTTTAATTGATTTAAGATTAATAATCATTCGGAAATACCATGAACCATGGTATAAACATAATCACCATGTACTCCAGTGAAATATTTGTTTGATTTTTTCCAATACTCTTTTCTTTTATCTTCATCCGCCCAATGCTCTCTAAACAATTCTCCGTTTTTGTCTAACATATCATCCAGGTCATCCATAGAATCCAAAAGGAAAGCTTCTACGAATTCTGTTCCGTCTGCTCCCCATAAATGTCTGTTCGGATAGTAACCTTTAATATAATCATTCTTCATTAATACATTCTCCTGATATTCCTTACTTAACTCCATATACTCTTTCGTTGTACCATCTTCAGGAAAAGCTAAATGACTTCTTCTAAGATATAATATCATATCGTTTGTTGGTGCTTCAGCCATATCTTTAGCTCCCGCCATTGTAGCATAGATTTCATCTGAATGATTTCTCGAATAAAATGCATTTTGAGATTTTAAAAATGCTTTTCTTTCTGTTTCATCAGGCCATGCTTCTTTAACTAATTCGGCATCCCTATCTCCAGCTTTATCAATATCTTCCCAAGAAGCAAATGTTTGTACATACATTAATTCAGTGCTGTTTTCTGACATCAAATGAGTATAGAATCTCGCACTCATTATATGTTCATTTTTCTTGGTTACCTTATCCATGTACTCTTTCTCAATGGCCTTCCAGTCACCATCTCCTTCATAATCCATATTCCAATACATAGTCGTCGCAACGACATACATTGGACGTTTCATTTCGTCTTGCGCAAAATATTGAGGTGCTAAATAGCAATAGCATTGTAAAGATTACAATACTCAATCGGTTGGTTGTTTTCATAATTTCAAATTTTAAATTAGTATATAATTGGTTAATAAATACAAATTAAAATTTGCTATGAATGTCAATAAATAATTCAACTATGGGAATAGTTTCTCGATATGAAGCAAACGAATATACAAAATAAAGTAATACAATAACTATTGCTTTTTATGTTAAATGATTACACTATGTTTAAGATTTAACTCTTCTTGAAAATTCAAAGTTGCTCACGTAGTTTTTTGGTCATACCTTTAATTACCATATCATAACTGTGGTCTATAAGTTCCAGGATGAATTTGGGGTTTAATTCCCCTTTATAAATATCAATACAATTCCAGTGCTTATTACTCACATATGGACCGGGATAAATACTGGCATAGCGCTCCCTTAATTCAATGGTATAATCCGGATCACACTTTAAGGTGATTGAAGCCTCTCCTTTTTCCCATTTATCCAAAGGGGCAATGACAAACATCTTCCCCAATACCTTAAATACCAGAGTCTGTTCATCAAAAGGAAATTCAGCTGTCGTTTTATTTTTAGCCAGGCAATAGTCTTGAAGTTGTTCTATGTTCATTTCAGTTTTTTAGGCAACTCACCTTCAATTTTTAATGCAGAATAATCCAATTTCCAACCAATAGTTTCAACTATGGTTTCAATTAATAATATGGTTTCCAATGCTTCCTTCTGGGCAATTTGGATCAAACCACTCTGAGGTATTTTATCCTGAATGTGTTTTTTTGCTTCCTGATTTAGCTCTGTCAGACTAGATGCTACAAACTTATTGAAATAGCCATCTTTTTTGTCATAATAATTTAGATCCGTTTCTATCGATAACACTTCCGGTTGCGGAAAATGTTTCAGTATTATTTTTTTATTAGCCTTATCTGACTCTAATTTAATTTTCGACAGGTCGTAGCCAATATGGGCCTTGGCATTGATAACCACTAAGGCTTTCTTTCTGCTGGTTACCATTTTTAAAAAGCGTTCTTTTACATCTTCATAATGGTAGATCTCAGCAAAATCGCCTTCTACAGTAATAAACTTGCAAACCGTTTTAATTTTATCTAATAATAAAATGGACTGCGAATTTACCAGTTGCTTTTTTTTAATAGATTTAAAATAAGTGACAAAACCAAGGCTAACTAAAACGCCAATAATTATTCCAAGAAATGCTTCCATGATAACTAATCTTCTAATTTATATAAAACAGGTCTGCTTGGTGATGCATCATTTTCAAAAGGTGCCATTTGTATGTCCAGTAAATAGCTCCCGTCATCAACATTATTTGGCACAAAGATCAACTCGGTAATAGTTGCATCTAAACGAAGTTTCCCTCTTGTATTCCAAAAAGCATTATGAGCTAATAATAAACCTTCATCCTTTTCCCTGTCGACACTTGGAAGATCAATAAGTAAATGTTTAATTTCTTTTTCTTTTAAATAAATGGCTGCCTCTTCCAATAAATATGGTGGATTTGTATAGGAATATTGCTTAGACAATTTTTCTCTTGTATTTGGTAGAGTTCTTATAACTATAGCATCTCTTTTTTTATTTCCTAAGGCAAATTGTAGTTGTTTTTTAGAGATTACAAAATCACCATCTAGAATTGTTGGAGCAACGGTTACAAGTTCGGCTAAAAAGAAATACTGATTTAAATTCTTATTTACAGAATGTACTTTTTCTGTGATATGTCCAACACATTCTGTATGAGTTCCATGTCCATGCGGATTAAAAAATATGTTGTTGAAATTGATGGATGCACCTTCGGCTACTGCAGCAGTAAATCCTTCAAATTCTTCAGGTTCAATTCTAGGTTCTTTAATATACCAGGCATTTACATTTGATTTTGATGCTTTTAACGGTATTGAAATATCTATTGGTTTAGATAGATCAAATTGATATGCTTTGCTATTTAATTTAATGGATGCGATCATTTTTCAAAGATAACTAAATCATAAATAAATCAGAGGCCATTCCATCTGCTAAAAATTTTCCTTTTTGAGTGGTATTTAACTTTTCGATACGATTAGTTTCTACCAAATCAAAAGATGGAAGGAGAAATCCCTGATCTATATATTTATCTGCAGTTTTTAACAGATGTTCTTTGTAATCTTTCCCAAAATTTATTTCAACAAAATCCAAAGATATTCCCCAAATCGTTCTGAGTCCGGTCATAATGTATTCGTTATATAGATCTGATCTACTCAATATTTCTATTTCCTGTGGCAATATGTTTTCCTGTAAACTGTTAATATATTTTGAATTATTTGAAATATTCCAACTGCGTTTATTTCCTTTGAACGAATGTGCAGAAGGACCAATTCCTAAATAGGGTTTCCCCTGCCAATAACTTGTATTGTGTCTGGAGAAATAACCTGGTTTTCCAAAATTTGATATTTCATATTGCGTGAAGCCTAGCTTGCTGGTTTCATTGACCAGATGATTAAAATGCTGCAAAACCAGTTCATCATCTATAGGCGGATAAGATCCTCGTTTTATAAAAGTATCCAAAGCCGTTTTAGGTTCTACCGTTAAAGCATAAGCAGAAATATGGTTCACTCCAAAACTGAATGTGGTTTTTAAATTTTCATTCCATTTTTCAAGGCTCATATTCGGGATTCCATAAATAAGATCGATGGTTATATTGTTGAAGTATTTAGTGGCAGTTTCCAAGCATTCTTTAGCCTCTTTAGCTGAATGTGCACGGTTCATACTTTTGAGATCATCCTCAAAAAAGGATTGAATTCCAATGCTTAATCTGTTAATTCCAATTTCTAAATATTCATCAAAAATAGTTCTCGACTGCGCTCGAACTGACAATAAATCATCCGGATTAGCTTCAAGAGTTATTTCCGGGTTTTCAACAACTTGGTAATTACCATAGACTTCATCGATCAACGATCGTAATTCATCTATCGTCAAAATCGAAGGTGTTCCCCCTCCAAAATAAATGGTTTCTACAGATTGACCAAGCATTTCATCTTTGCGTAGTCGTAACTCTTTTTTTAATGCTTGAAGAAGTTCATCTTTCTTTTTTAAAGAAGTAGAAAAATGAAAGTCGCAATAATAACAAGCCTGCTTGCAAAAAGGTATGTGAATATATATTCCGCTCATTTAATATTAAGTTTTCAGTAGCAGTTGACAGTTTTCATCTTGACAAATAAAACATTATGAATAATCTTCATTTTTCAAATTATAATATGAATTTATTGTTTAATGTGACTGTTAATTGCCTACTTAATTCTGTTTTCGTTTTGCTTGACAAAACTAGACCATCCAGAATAACTTTTGTCAACTGAAATCTTTCCTGAATTGTAAAAGTGACAAACTGCAGCTGCCAAACCATCTGTTGCATCCAGATTTTTTGGTAAACTTTTCAGTTCCAGTAAAGTTTGAAGCATTTTGGCAACCTGCTCCTTACTTGCGTTTCCATTGCCTGTAATTGCCATCTTGATCTTTTTTGGGAGATATTCCGTTATAGGTATTTGCCTGCTTAATCCCGCCGCCATAGCCACTCCCTGTGCACGCCCCAAGTTTAAGCATACTTTGTACATTCTTTCCATAAAAAGGTGCTTCAATGGCTATTTCATCAGGATGGTGCGTATCGATCAATTCTATGGTTCGTTCAAAAATAAGTTTCAATTTTAAATAGTGGTCATCGTATTTTTTTAAGACTCAATTCATTTAGCTGTATAAAGAACATTTTTTTTTCGACAACTTTTATCAGCCCGAAACCCATTATGGTCGTTCCCGGATCAATTCCTAATATGATTCTTTCTTTACTCATTAATCACAATATTGACAACCACTTAAGGACACAGAAACTCCAAATGTTATGGTAAATAAGTTATTATTAAATGTTCCATATCCTTCTGATATTGGATTGTATGTTTTGTCTTTAGAAAAACCTATAACATAAGACGCATCCGTATAGACCGAAACAGTCTTGGCAATTCTGTAATGCAATTCCAATCCTGCCAAGGTATTAAAAAAAGAGTGTTTATTGTTGCCATAATTTCCCAAAGGTTTAATAAAACTTAATCCCGGACCAATATGACCAACAATGGCAATATTATGCGGCAAAAATCTTAGGTCATTTGTGACATCATATACAAATTGTGCATTGATCCTGGTATAATTGGTTTTAAAAGTTGCCGAACCTTCAACGTTAGAAAACCTGTTGTAACCAAAATCTAATTTAGCCCCCATATTTCTAGTAAACATATGCTGTACTCCTAAATTAATTGTCGGGAAATTCAATGGTTTGGCTTCAAATCCTTTAACAAATCCGTCAATATCCGGATAGTTAAAGCCAAAAGCAATTTGAGCTTTCCATGTGCTTGTCTCACTTTGGCTATAATTTGGGCTATAGATCAAACAAACCAATACTAAAATTAAGATAGGTTTTAATTTTACAAAAGACTCGTTCATGTTGGAATTATGTTTTAATTTGTGGCCACCTGATGCAATTTAAGTGGTAATGCATAGGACCTTATCTTACAAAACTAAACAATTCTTTTTTGTACTTATTAAATTAAGCATTGTACTCGGAGCTTTTTATTTCATTTACAATAAACTAACCAATAATGATCAGCTGGATTTTTCTGTTTTTGTTGATTTTTTGTCAAAAAAGAACCTTTTTAGCTCAAAACATGTACTTTTTGTCTTGTTTTTGACCATTTTTAATTGGTTTTTTGAAATTTTAAAATGGCAGAATTTAGTCTCTTTTGTTAAAAAAATAACTATAAAAGAATCTACTGAACAAAGTTTGGGTGCCTTGACCGCTTCTCTTTTTACACCAAACAGAATTGGTGAATATGGAGCAAAGGCCATTTATTTCGCAAAGCAATTCAGAAAACGGATATTGTTGTTGAATTTACTTGGGAATATGGCTCAAATGTCGGTCACTGTTTTTTTAGGGATCATAGGGTTTTCAATATTTGTCAATAAATACAATGTGGAGATCTCATTTGCGAAATTATCTAGATTATTAATAATTGTAGCTTTTATTATAGCTTTTTCAATATTTGGACTTCAGCAGGATCGGTTTAAAATAAAAGGATTTTCAATTGAGAGAATAAAGGAGTATATAAAAAAAATATCCTTGAAAATCCATATTTTAAATATTATGTATTCGTTAATCAGATATTTTATCTTCTCATTTCAGTTCTACTTCCTGATGCAAATTTTTAATGTTCATCTTCCTTATCTTGATGCCATGGTGGTAATTACCAGCATGTATCTGTTAGCCTCTGTAATACCTTCAATTGTTATTTTTGATGTTATTATAAAAGGCAGTGTTGCAGTTTATTTGTTTTCCTTTGTCGATGTTAGCGAGCTGACTATTCTTGCCATAGTTACAATCATGTGGATACTTAATTTTGTATTACCAAGTATTTTTGGCAGTTATTATGTTCTTAATTTTAACTGGAATTATTCAGATGACCTATGACCATAATACTACTTCTTATTACGATAGCCTATTTGTTCCTTATTGGGAGCTTTGTAATTGGTTTTGATAGAGTTAAACCATATAATCTAACTGATATAGAGCCCAAAACATCATTCTCCATCATAATCCCTTTTAAGGATGAAGCCGAAAATTTACCCTTGACTTCTTAAAGTCTTTATCAAATTTGAATTATCCTGAAAATTTATTTGAAGTGATCTTGGTAAATGACGAATCTAAAGATGATTCGAAAGTTATAATTCAAAAAGTTCTCGATACAAAATTCTCCAAAGAGAATTCCACTCGAACGGACATAAAGATTTTAGAGTCAGAACGCAAGACAAATTCCCCTAAAAAAGATGCCATAAATAAAGGCATTTCAGTTGCGAAATATGATTGGATCATTACTACTGATGCAGATTGCATAGTGCCAAAATACTGGTTAGAAAGCTTTGACAGTTTTATTCAGATAAACAACCCGAAACTGCTGGTTGCTCCGGTAAGCTATTATGGAATTGATACATTCTTAAAACGATTTCAGGTATTGGACATCTTGAGTCTTAATGGTTCCACAATTGGCGGATTTGGTATTAGTAAACCCTTTTTATGCAATGGTGCCAATTTGGCTTACAAAAAAGATCTGTTCTTAGAGTTAAATGGGTTTGAGGGTAATACTAATATTGCAAGTGGTGATGATATTTTTTTATTGGAAAAGGCAATAAAAAAATATCCGAAAAATGTAGACTATTTAAAAACAGAACTCGCTATTGTTAAAACCAAACCTCAACCTGATTTTAATAGTTTATTATCGCAACGTATTCGCTGGGCAGCTAAAACTTCCAGTTACAAAAATCTATTTGGAAAGTTGACCGGTTTGTTAGTCCTAATTATGAATGCCTCGTTGATTTGTGGTTTATTGTTTGCTTTAATCGGGCTTTTAACTCCTAAATTTTTGGCTTATATTTTTCTAATTAAATTCAGCATTGATTTTTTACTTATTTACAAGACAGCTCATTTTTTAGATCAGGAAGAATATCTCTCGACTTATCTATTAAGCAGTTTTATATATCCGTTCTTTAGCGTTTATGTGGCATTATTATCTGTTTTTGTTGGGTACAAATGGAAAGGTAAATACTATAAAAAATAAAGAGTTATATAATATTTCTTATTTTTAGGCAATCAATTAACCAATACCCAAACAAAAATGAAAAAACTCAGCTTAACCTTTCTGCTATTTTGCACATTTTCCAGTTCTTTTTCTCAAAAGGAATATACTGTAAATGGTGAATCATACCAATTGAAAACGGAAGTTGATGGTACCATTGATCTGTTATGGAATATCATTGATGGTAATTACAGATATTTTGTTGAAAAAGATAATAAAATTGAAGAGCTGACCAATACCAAAATAAACAATGGCTCTTATCAAGATCAATACATTAAGACCTTGCAACTGTTGACAGGAAATTCTGAAATTAGTTCAAATGAAGTAAAACTCACCCTACCAAGTTTACGAAATTTTATCAATGACTATAATGCTAGTGTTGATAGTAATTATGCTTATACTGACAATAAAATAGAATTAAAATCAAGATTAGGTTTCTTTGTTGGTATAACGAATAATCCATTTGTAGAAAATACCGGAAATGAAACAACTCCTTCGTTTGGCGCAGAATTGGAGTTATTTGACGACAATATAGCTAAGCGTCATGCGTCGTTTTTGCAGTTCACTCATATAACAGAGAAAACCCTTATTAATGAAGATAATGATACAATTGATTATTCAACAACGGAAATAGCATTAGGTTACAGATTTAGATTTATCTATACTGAAAGGTTTAATATGCATGCTAATTTAAAATTGGTAACACTCAGTTTTTCAAATAAAACGACCACTTTAGAAGAGGGAGGAGAACCAATTGATAAGTCAGCCACTTCCTTTGATGCTCCGGTTATTTTTGGTCTTGGTGCCGATATTAAAATATGTAATAATAGTTTTATCACTCTTTACTACAACGAATTATTTGCTTTATCATTAGACAACCAAGGGAATTTTTCAACGAATATTGCTATAGGATATAAATTCAATTTATAGTGAGTATTTACAAATCTTCCAATCCGGCATTTAACAACTATTTTTGGGGTCGTTCTGAAAAGTCATCGACAAGAATGTCGGTTCGTGGCATTATTATAAAATCACTTGTTTTACTGGCGATCATTACTACAATCATAGCTTATGTCTGGAAAATTCATTCTGAAGGAACACCTGTAAAGTGGTTTACTTTAGGTGGTATGTTAGCCGCAATTGTAATTAGCATATTGATCTCTGTCCGAAATCATTGGGCTCACTTTTTAGTCCCTCTATATGCAATTGCAAAAGGATTTTTTCTTGGTGGTTTCAGTTCCTATGCACATGTTAAATTCCCCGATCTGCCCTATCAAGCAGTTGGTGTAACGCTCATTACCTTTTTTACTATGCTACTGCTATATCAAACCCGAATTATAGTTGTCACAAAAAGACTTAGGACCGTAATTGTAACAGCCGCAGCCAGTATTTTTGTTATTTACATTGTATCCTGGATATTAAGTTTTTTCGGGATCCATAATCCATTCATTTGGGGAACTTCATGGATAGCCATTGGATTTAATGTAGTAGCCGCCATTGTTGCTTCCTTTACGCTACTTTTGGATTTTGATTTTATTGAAAACCAAAAGAATAAAGCTCCGAAATATAAAGAATGGTTAGCAACATGGGGCCTTTTAGTGTCTCTTATCTGGCTATATGTTGAGATATTGAGATTTCTTCAAAAACTGGCTATCAGGTTTTAATCAGCACTAACTATAATAGGTAATTTGAATTGAGTGGTAACCAATTGTCCTCGTTTTATGGCCGGATATATCTTTGGTAAGGAATCTATTGCTAATTTAATCTGATCAGTAATATTTGGTAAAGCCTGAATTGTCTCCTTTTGGATTTTTAAATTTAAAATTGAGATCTCCCCCTTATCAGATAGTTCAAAATCAATTAATATTGTATCCCTGAGATCTGTTGAAACCACCATTTTTTCATTTGCTAATCGGTTTTGTATATGGTTTATCAAGGTGTTTTCAAAGCACAATTTTCTTTCCAGAATGGTTGATGACGAATCGCATGCAGCAAAGGCAGGATATACATCTACATCATTTAAGTTAATTGATCTTAATTCTTCTTGTAAGATCGCATCTGAAGAGGTTTTCTTTACATCAAAATAATTGCATGAGAAAAGGATCAAACAAATAATAACTAATAGAAAGTTCTTCATTTTTATAAAAAATGGTCTCTGAAAAATACAAATAATTTGATTCATATACTGTCCATTTCTGTAACAAACTTATAGTATCTTCGTCTTACATCTGAATTCAATAATTGTAAATGGACATTTTTTTATTAATAGTTGGCTTTTTATTTATGCTGATAGGTATAATAGGTAGTTTTTTACCTGTTTTACCAGGACCACCATTGAGCTGGATTGGTTTATTGCTATTATACCTTACAAAAACAGTTCAAGATGACTGGTGGTTTTTAGGTATTACTTTGGCAGTAGCGTTGGTCGTTTTTGCGTTGGATTACATAATCCCTGTTGTGGGCACCAAAAAGTTTGGTGGTACCAAAGCAGGCATGCTTGGTACAACTATCGGTTTGTTAGTGGCGATCTTCTTTCCAATTCTTGGAATATTTGGTATTGTCATCTGGCCTTTTTTAGGAGCTTTGATTGGTGAATTGATCAATAAAGCAGAATCCAAAGATGCCATGAAAGCGGCATTTGGGTCATTTCTAGGATTCTTAACAGGAACCTTTTTAAAATTTGTAGTTGCTATTATTTACTTTGGTTTTTTTATAGCAACATTCTGGGAAAATAAAGCTGAATTCTTCACCTTTTAGAAATAAAAAAAGCCCCATGATTATAAGTAAAGATCTTATTAATCATAGGGCCATGAGGGTTGCTATTAATCAACAATTAATAATGAGGATTAATCAATCATACTGTTGATTAGTACAAAAGTAAGGTTTACGAACTTAGAATTGCTGTGGTAAAACCACAGAATTTATACGGAAGCCGTTCACTTCTCAATGATAACAAGGGTTTTAACGTGACAAAACACCCCTTAAAACTGCATTTTTTATATTAAAACTATAAAAAACCTTTATTTCTGGCCTCTTTTAGCAAGGTTTCATCCTGCCCATCATCCACAGAGAACAATTCTTTGAGTTGTTTTTTTCGTTTTTCTACAGCACTTAAAGACAGTCCAACATGTTCGGCTAGATTTTTAGTTTTTACACCCTGTGACAGCAAATGAAGAATTTTTCTGTTTTTTTCATCTACAAAAATATCTGTTGTAATTGTCTTTCTCAAAAAATTATTTACCGTACTGCTGTAATATGGGGGATTTTCCAGAATATTTAAAAAGGCACTTGATAACTCACTGGATGTCAAGTCACTCTTAATAAGCAGACCTTCAGGGTTTATTGTTTTTAAAATATTATGTATCCGATAGGATTCATTATACATGGTCAATATTATTATTTTGGCCTTAGGCAGCATTTTTCTTGCATATTTAGCCAAATCTTCCCCTGAGGTGATCAATCCATCTGAAGAAGGTGGAATTTTTATATCCACAAACAGGATATCATAAGGTTTACTGTTTAACGAGTTATGAATATACTCCAAAGCTGTATCGCAGGTAAAGGCGATGTCTATATCAAACTCCTGCTTGTGTGTTTTAGTAGATAGGATCGTATTTTGATAACCCTCAATTATCATTGGATGATCATCTATCATTAACATTTTAATGTTTTGCATGATTGATTTTTATTTATTTGGAATAAGGACCAAAATAGTAGTCCCTTTCCCCCTCATTGAATTTATATCCAGATCGCCTCCCAGATCCTCAACTCTGGATGCGATATTCTTTAAACCTATTCCTTTTTTTACTTTATTTATTTCAAAGCCAATTCCATCGTCCGTGATCTCTAATAAAATAAAATTATCCTTTAATTCAAAGTTAATCTTTACAAGTTTAGCATCTGCATGTTTATAAATATTTTGTAAGGATTCCTGAATTATTCTGTATAAATTTATTTTCGTTTTGTTCGGAATATCCTCCCAATCTATATCATCATTCTTTTTAAGTTCATATTTTAAATTAAAGGCCTTGGATCTGGTTTTCAACCAAAGTTTTAATTATCTCAAAAAAGCCGGATCCTATTACAAAGTCAGAGTTCAGGTCGTGCGAGATCTTTCTTATTTCCTGCTCTATGGCTTTCAGTTCTTTTATATATTCGCCCCTGTTCTTAACTGTATCCTTATCTGTGTTTTCATTTAAACTATCCAGACTCAACCGGGTGCCAAATAATCTTCCTAAGATACCATCATGAAGCTCTTCTGAAATACGCATTTTTTCCTGCGCTCTGCCCTCTTCAATTTTATCCTGTTGTGTCAACATTAAATTGTAGATCTCCTCGTTTGCCTCCTGTTGCAACTGATTTAACTTCAATTCCTTATTTTTTGCCCTCTGGGAGATAGTACTATAAATTAAGAAAATTGAAAGTATTAAGGCAATAGAAAGTATTAAGAGATATAATCGTTCCTTAGTAATTTGCTCATTACGTTGTTCGATCTCCTTGGTCTCATATCGTATTCTTGCAAATTTATTCCTTATAGTCCTTTCATTGTTTACTAAACTATCATTTAAAATGATATACTCCTTATAATACTTTACAGCAAGACTATCCTCCTCAATTTTTGACAGATGCAATAATAGTTTTCAAATAATCATCGTTATGAGAATTGGTAGCATAATTCTTTGCTGCATAGGCATAATATTTTGCAGAGTCCGTTTGATTGATACTGTTGTAGTATTCTGAAAGATGGATACTTAATTCAATAGCCCTGTAATCGTCATTTATACTATCGCATATTTTAAGCGCATCATAATATAATTTAGGAATATTTTCAGTATCGTTTAATAAAAATTTTGTGTGTGCATAATTATCTATGACCAATGCGTAGAATGAAGGGTCATCCAGCTTTAAATTCTTATCTATTAGAATCTGATCAAAATATTCTAAAGCTTTATCATATTGCTTTGCGTTTTTGTAAACTACTGCGATATTGTTTTGAGATTCCTCCTCCTTACGTAAATCCCTAGTCTTCAAATTTTTTCCTTATTTCTAAAGCTTTTTCATGATAATTAATCGCTTCCGTATAATCTCCTAATTCGTTATAAATGATACCAAGATTATTATATAAAGGTGCCAGAAACTCATTCTTGTCGGAGGATTCTATTTGTTCGGAGAACTCTAACAGACTAATAGCTTCTATGGTTGAAACCTCACTCCCTATAAAATCCTTCTCGTTCTTTTGTACAACCGCTATCTTTAATAGAGTCTTGGCAAGTTCTAAATCATTTTTTATTGATCGATAAACTTTTTCTGCATTGTAATAGTAAAAATAGGCGCTGTCACTTTCTGAAGCCATGGAATAAAACTGGCCTAAATAGACATTGGCCTTTGCAATACTAGAAGAATCTTTTATTTTTATTGAATGATCTAAGTAAGTCCTTGCCCGCTTTTTTAAAAAGATTATAATTTTTTAAACTAAAATGATTTAACCGCAATATATCTTAAAGCTTTATTTATTAAAGTATCATTATTTACCTTTTCTGAAAGTCGTTTAGCACTTTCAGCAAATGTCAATCTTTCAATATTAGATATTGATTTGTCATCTAGCTCTTTCAATCAAATAAGATATACTATCAACTTCACTTAATTTTCTGTTTTGGGAATACGCGAGAAAGATAATTGTAAAACAATCAATAAAAGAGAAAAAGCTTTTTGAACAAATCAGTAGTTTTAATGTTCTCAAATTTATTCATAATTTTTTGATATAAATAAAAAAGCCCATAACAATTGTTACGAGCTTCTAAAATATAGTTTTGATGTAGAATTAGTCTATTCCACCATCATCATCTACCTGACCTCCTGTTGTGACTGATACAACATCTTGGTTAAGCATTAATTCGTCTTCGTTTAAATCCTGTTTTTCACATGCAACGAATGCAGAGCAAAAAACAGCTGCTACTAATAGTAATTTTAAGGATCTCATCTTTAAATAATTTAAGGTTTAACAATTGTTATCTTTATCTAGATATTCTAGAATATTTTAATCCATAAATCTTATTACAGAGATGTATATATACCTCTTGAGTAATAAAATTGAACGAAAGGGAAGTCGATAAAATTCTTAACAGAATTGTATCTGTAAATGGATTAATTATTAAACCTCTAAAGTCTTAAAATACTATTTTGGGGACCTAGAAGGATAACAATATAGAAAAAAATGTGAAAAAGCGTGAATTATGACGAATGTTTTAGATGAACTGCACAAAAATTTAATATTTACGATGATTAACTAGGCAATTCAAAGGAAAAATTAACTAGAAAAGACTCTAAATTTAAGTGTGATTCGCCTTATATATCGCCTCATATTGTTCACGTGTATCAATATCGAATACAGACTGGTCGCTGCTGACAGAAGTAACATTTTCCTGATACTTTTTCAACAGTTGTTTTGCCCCAAAGTCGGAATTCAGCGAGACCAGCTCTTTGAAATAGACCTTATCAAATAATGCCGGAACACCTAATTTCCCATCTTTGTATTTAGTGGCTATTATTTGATTTTCACCAGAAGTAAACCCATTGATCAATTTTAGATAGTGTTCATGTTCAATTAAGGGCTGATCGGAAAGCATGATTAAAATGCCATCAATATCAGAATAGTTTTCAATAATTAAATCCATCCAGCTGATATGGAGCTTCCAAGTCCCAATTTCCAATTAGGATTGATTAGAACTTTAACATTTTTTGCATCTATCTCTGAGATAATTTTATCAGAATTTGCTCCTAAAACAAGGATGATCTCATCCACTTTTAATTGGGTTGCTTTGGAAATTGTATGACCTAAAAGATTGGAATTTTTCCATTTCAATAATTGCTTTGGGCTACCCATTCTGGACGAACTACCAGCCGCCAGGATCAGAATTGCAATTTTTGATTTAACGGACATTTTATCTATGCATGGATGTTTCCTGTCTTTTCTTTTAAGGACATAGGTGTCTGATTGCGTTTTACAGCTAAAATTTCAGCAATAATTGAAACAGCGATTTCCTGTGAAGTGACAGAGCCAATATTTAATCCGGCAGGACCGTGTAAGGACTCAATAAAACTCTCGGAAATATTTGGCTCATATTCAAGCATACTTGAGATCAGGCTTTCTCTCTTTTTCACCGGACCTAATAAACCCAGATATGCAGGCTGGCAATCTTTTAAGGCTAATAGCCATTTCAAATCATTTGCAAAACTATGGGTCATTACCATAATTGCAGTTTCAGCATCAATAGTGTTTTTCTCATAAGATTCAGCAGAAGATGAAACTAAGCTTTGAGCTCCAGGAAAATTTTCGATTGTTTTAGGTTCTGAAACTCCTGAAACCACCTCAACTTCCCATCCGGTTGCAGATGCTAACTGGCATAATTGAACAGCATCATGTTCGGCGCCCAGAATAATTAATTTGAAACAAGGTGCTAATTCCTGATTATATTGGTTTTTAGATTCATTTAAACCCTTATTTCCTGATAAAGAAAATTGAATCTCATCAATTGTGACCATAGAACCAATTTCACTAAAGATTCCTTCCTCTCTTCTATAAGATGATTGAATTCTTAGCGATTGTCTTGCTTTTAAACAAACTTCAAAATGATTAATAAATTGAGTTTCAGGTTTAAACTCCTCCAGTAAAATATAGATAACCCCTTCACAGCCTAACCTGTATCTGCCGTCATAGGTCATCATTTTCGATTTACCATCGAGAAAAATACTTTGAGCTTGCCGTAACACCTCCTTTTCAACACAACCTCCACTTACGGCTCCAATCATTTTGCCGTTTTCAAGAATTAACATTCTCACTCCTGGTTTTCTGTATGACGAGCCATCCAAATCAACTACTGTAGCTAAAACAGTTTTGAGATTAACTGCTTTAGCCTGCTTATAAGCCTTGACGATATGTTTGAATTCATGCATCATAAAACAAACTATTTAATCTGATCGTGTTTTTTATAATTCAATATTTAGCTCTTCAATTCTTGTAATTCCAGATTATTGATATATGGCTGTTTGTAGATCCGTTTTTTTGTAGCAGCATAAATAGCATTTGCAATAGCTCCTCCAACTGGTGGTAATGTTGGTTCGCCTAATCCGGTTGGTGCCATATCGCTTTCAACAAAATGAATATCCACTTTTGGAGTTTGATTGATCCTGATCAATTGATAGGTGTCAAAATTATTTGATGTTGGCATACCGTCAGTAAACGTTAACTCACCATACATTGCATGACCAATTCCATCCAGAACTCCACCTTGTGCCTGATTTCTTGCTCCAAGAGGATTAACAACGATTCCGCAATCTACAGCACAGGTCACTTTTTTTATGATTGGGAATCCATTTTGCATTTCCAGATCCACGACTTCGGCTACATGGGAATTATGGCAATAATACGTTGAAAATCCCTGATAAACTCCTTCCTTAGTTTTCCCCCAGTTAGATTTTTCAACTGCCAGTTTAATAACCCCTTCTAATCGTTCCGGACTATATTGAATTCGTTCATCGGTTGTGCCTTTAACATTTTGTAACAGATCCAGATGCAATTGAATTCGGTCTATCTTCATTACTTCCGCCAGTTCATCAAAAAAACTTTGTTCGGCAGAAGCTAAAAAGTTTGTATAAGGAGCTCTCCAGGCTCCGGTTGTGATGTTGCTTTTATAATTCGCCACATCTACCTGGTAGTTTTCAATGGCTCCGGCGGGAAAGAAATTAGGAATCAATCCATACATATTACTGTTCATTGCCGCTTCCTTTAAATGGTATCCAGTCAGTTTACCATCTTTAATAGATGCAGCTATTCTGTATTTTATTGCAGGTCTGTAAACACCTGCTGACATATCATCTTCTCGTGAGAAAACAACTTGAACAGGTTTCTTTGCCAAATGAGAAACTTCGGCCGCCTCCATAGCAAAATCACCATATAGCCGCCTTCCAAATCCGCCTCCCATTCGGGTCATTTGAAGACTTACTTCACTGGCACTTCTGCCTAACATTTTTGCTGCCTGATATGCAGTGCCTTCCGGAGTTTGAATAGGCCCTACCAATTCAATCTTGTCTGCAGTCACATTCGCAAAGAAATTCATTGGTTCCATGCAGTTATGAGGCAAAAATGGTGACTCATAAGTTCTTTCAAGAACAGAATCTGCTTCGGCAAATGCTTTTTTTATATTACCATCTTTTCTTAAGGTTTCAAATTTATTGCCATCTAAAAGGCCCAGTAAAGTTTCATCATGAAACTTGGTGTCTTCAGGTTTTGAATCTTCAATCCATTCTGCTTTCAAAGCATTCTTTCCCTTCATTGCAGCCCAGGTATTATTTGCTAAAACCGCAATTTTGTCACCAAATTTTATAACGTCTTGAACTCCATTCACAACCTTTGCATTTGA
The DNA here is from genome assembly GCA_963722665.1 of uncultured Flavobacteriaceae bacterium. GTDB lineage: Bacteria > Bacteroidota > Bacteroidia > Flavobacteriales > Flavobacteriaceae > Site-B1. The sequence goes on along the minus strand of CAVRNW010000022.1, from coordinate 66,214 downwards.
GTCGTCATAAGATGCTAGTTTCTGCCCAAAGGCTGGAGGCCTTAAAACAGATGCGTACAGCATCCCTTCAACCTTATAGTCTGATCCAAATAAAGGTTTACCGGTTATTATTTTATCGATATCTACATTACTAATATCCTGGCCTATTATTGTAAATTTCTTAGGATCCTTAAGTTTAATATTTTCAGGCACTTCCAACATAGCCGCATCTTTTACAACTTCTCCATAACTTAATTTCTCTCCTTTTGAATTCTTAATCATACCTTCTTTAGTAGAACATTCTGAAGGCTCTACGTTCCATTTTGCAGCTGCTGCATTAACCAGCATTTGTCTCGCAGTAGCACCAGTTTGACGAAGTGGCTCCCAGCCAAGCCTTATCGATTGGCTTCCTCCTGCAACTTGCCTGGTGTAATTCTTTGTATCCAATGCTCCTTGTACGACATTGACATCTTTCCATGCAACATCAAGTTCTTCAGCAATTAGCATGGGCATTGAGGTTTTTACACCTTGGCCAATTTCAGGATTTGGTGAAAATATTGTCACTTTGCCATCATCAGATATTTTAATGAATGCATTAAAATCATTGTAATCGAGTAAACTGAGATCTACCGGAGGTTTGATATCAGGTTTACAGGCATTGAACAAGTTAAACCCGATGATCATGCCACCGCCTGCCAAAGCCGAAGTTCTTAAAAAATCTCTTCTACTCTTATTTATTTGTTTGGAAGTTTTCATTTGATACGGATTGTTTTGTTTAACCTAGTTTCTTTGCTGCAACCTTTACAGCTTTTTCAATACTATTGTAAGTGGCGCATCTACATATATTCAATTGCATTGCATTTCTAATTTCAGAATCTGTTGGTTTCGGATTGTTTTTAAGAAAAGCAGATGCTGTCATGATCTGACCTGTTTGGCAGTAGCCGCACTGAGGCACATCCACTTCCTTCCAGGCTTCCTGAACCGGATGAAGGCCTTCATCTGAAAGCCCTTCAATAGTTGTGATTCTCATTCCTTGCAACTGAGATACTTGTAATAAACAGCTCTTAACAGCTATCCCATCTACGTGTACTGTACAAGAACCACATTGGCCAATTCCGCAGCCATATTTTGTTCCTACTAGGTCTAACTGATCTCTTAACACCCATAATAATGGTGTGTCTCTGTCAGCCTCTACATTCACTAACTCGTTATTAATCTCTAATTGATACACTGGCATATCCTAATTTTTTGAAGTACTGGAAAATTATGATACAATTGAGGCTTCTATAAAAATACTAAAAAAAATGCCACCATCATTTTTATTAATATCACTTTATGATTTTAAAGTATAGTATTGTATCGGATAATTGGAATTTTTGAAAAAAGAAATAAAAAAAACCTCATTTTCTAATTCTTTTTCGCCAGTTGTAGAGAGTTATCGGAACGGGATGATATAAAAAATCTTTTTGAGTGAATTATCTTTTGATTTAAAAAACCCATTTATCTTATTAAACTGAAGTGTCCTTTTATAATTTCACCTGTCCTATAATAAATAATATACCAATAATCATCCACAGGTAAAGATTGATTTTTATAATTTCCATCCCAACCTTTTGAAAAATCGAATAAATCCAGAAATAATTTACCGTATCGATTTAAGATCATAATTCTTGATATCTGATTTAAAGGATCAGGAACTGTCCATCTATCATTTATACCGTCATTATTTGGTGTAAAGAATTTAGGTAATTTGTTGTTTAAATCAGAATTTGATACAGTGGTGAAACTTTCCTCGGGACAAGATAATAAAATCCCCTCATCACTATAAGGAATGATCTTTAAGTAAATAATTGAATTCACAGGTAAATTTCCGGGCACATCATAACTCAATACATTACCAACATCTGCATTATTTAATATATCGTAAGTGCCAAAAGAAGTCCCGATACTCAATCTGTATCCCGTAGCTTCAATGATTAAATTCCAGGATATATCTGTATCAACAGGAACATCTGTTTGCCCTGTGAATGGTAATGCCAAGGTAGTACAGGAAAGATCTGAAGTTATGGTCAATTCAAAACTTTGCTCTGAACCACATCCTAAACTAAAATTATCATATATATATAATACTATTGGATATGAGGAAAAATCATTGAAACCAATAACATCCCCTGAGTTGTAAGACATCCCTGAACCATTGGGTTCGGTATAATATTTTTCATTCCCTGTGAGGTTTATTCCTGCTATTACGGGCAAAACATAAAAATTAGGCACAGACAAATCAGACAACTCATCTATTGTTGGTCCTGATGTACCTCCATCGGTAATTTGCCAATTGCTGTTTGCAATCATATTTTCTCGGGCAGATGCACCTTCACAATATTGGCTAAGACCTCCGCTAAAAGAAACATTAAGTTGCAAATTCCCTGAGTTCCATCCAATCAATAGCCCATCATAATTAGTAGCCGAAAGCGTGACCCCTTCAAACATATCGGACATATCAATTACATTACTAACATCCCAATTACCTATATCCTGATCAAATGAAATAGCTCCTGAAAACATTGAAGACATATCTAATACATTACTAACATCCCAGCTACCGATATCATGATTGAAGGATAAAGCTTCTTCAAACATATTGGACATATCAACTACATTATTAAGGTTCCATGAACTAATATCCTGATTGAACGAAATAGCTTCAAAAAACATAACAGCCATATTAGAAACATTGCTTACATTCCAGTTTCCAATATTCTGATCAAAAGATACAGCTGAAGTAAACATATAAGACATATCCTGTACAATACTAACATCCCAATTTCCTATATCCTGATTAAATGAAACTGCATCAAAAAACATATAGGACATATCCTGTACATTACTTACAATCCAATTTCCTATTGCACCATTAAACGAATTAGCTCTTGTAAACATATAAGACATATCCTCTACGCTACTTACATTCCAATTATCAAGACTTTGAGAAAATGAAATAGTATAATAAAACATGTTGGACATATTTATAACATTGCTCACATCCCAGTTACCAATATCCTGATTAAATGATGTCGCGCTATCAAACATATGTGCCATATTAGTTACATTACTCACATCCCAATTACCAATATCCTGATTAAAGTCCAAAGCTCCAGAGAATAAAAAGGACATATCCGTTATATTACTTACCTCCCAGTCGCCAATATATGTATTGAACTCATCCGCATCATAGAACATGTAGGACATACTAGAAACCTGAGATAAATTTGGACTATCTGAAAAATTCCCTTCCAAATTTCCGCACCCACGGAAAGCTCCAAGCATGGAATCCCAAAGATTATCTCCCCATTGATCAATGCTTATTATTTTGTCTATATCACCGGTACCATTAAAGAAAATTCTTGGGAAGTCACCAGTTATACTTACGGTATAAATGCCCGGACTCGCATAAGTATGTATGGCATTACCGGTTTCATTGGCCGACTGAGTGCCATCTCCCCAATCTACGGTATAACTGTAACCTGTTCCGGTTGTTGGTATAATTATTTGATTACTATTTGAATCTCCATTGTTGTCAGTTTTCCAGGTTGTAACAAAAGGTGTACTTCCCGGATTTGAAGAGCTATATGCTTTAAAGAACAAAAAAAAGCAACAAAGTAACCAGCTAACCCTTAATATAGGCATAAAATTATTCCTGTTTATGTTGATTTTATTATTCAATGTAAATTAGTTCTAATAAAAACTTATGTCTACGCAAGTCCCTAAAATAACATAATTTATTAAATGATACATATTGTAGAAATTCAGATAGTTCAGAAATCTTTAAAACAAAAAAAATCCCAAACTTCACATTCCCTATAACTATCGAGATTCTATCCATCTTTTATTTTTAAATTAGCAACGAATCATGCACAAAAACCTAAGCAACAGTTTGGAATAATATTTTCTAAAAATGATTGAATAAATGCTATATGGTAATAATTTATAAAAGCTATGGATAATTCAAGAGTATATAAAATGTCATTTGCAGGTGTCTATCCTCATTATATTACAAAAGCGGAAAAGAAGAACCGAACCAAGGAGGAGGTTGATACTGTCATTTGTTGGCTGACAGGATACGATCATAAATCCTTGCAGCAACAAATCGATAAAAAAACTGATTTCGAAACCTTTTTTGCACAGGCCCCGCAAATGAATCCTAATGTGTCAAAAATTACCGGTGTAATTTGTGGCTATCGCGTAGAAGATATCGAAGATAAACTCATGCAAAAAATTCGATATTTAGATAAACTGATTGACGAATTGGCAAAAGGAAAAGCAATGGAAAAGATTTTAAGAAAGTAAAAGGACCTGTATAAACAGCGCGTTTACCATGCAAAAACAAAAAAAACTTAATAAAAACAACACCTAACAACGAATGAAATCAACTGTACCTTCTTTGCTACATACAAAATATTACCTTTAAACGCCTGATTCACTAGTGAATAATTCCTGCAGAACCGCCCACAACGAAATAAAGGTAAATACTTTAGTAAAAATTCCTTAAAAGTACAGCAGAGTTCTTTGTATTACATCCCTGATTTAACAGGCGAAGTAGTAGTACTCATATCTCGCACACAAATATATTTTCCATCGCGTTTCTGGAAATATGACATGTAATGTCCATTCTCCACTTCATTACCGGAAGAATCGAAATTGGTCCAGGAACCTATCTCAACCGCAGTATCACCATCTGCAAATAAGTCAACAATTTTATATACGCTATAATTTCCAGTTGTATCACTTGCAATATTACTTGCAATATTTTCCCTGATTGCTGCCTTACCATTAAGAGGCTGTTTATTTCGGCTATAGCTGATGGCATCGTCACTGTAATAGGCAGCCACAGCATCGGCATCCTCGGCTTTTTCCCCTGCTGCATAGGCGTCTTCCATAGCTTGAATTTCGACTTTGATCTGTTCTAAATCAACTGTTTCTTTTTTTTCTGTAGTTGTGCACGCAGAAAAAGTTAAAGCCGTAATTACTAAAATTCCAATTAGTCTAATGTTTTGTTTCATAATTATAATGGTTTGGTTAAGCACTGAATATACAACTTAGACATGGTAAAAACCAAATTAAATAGCCTACATCTTTAATCAGATTGAATATTGCCGAAAATTCCCACTTATACTTCAATTATTATAGGATCTTCTTAAAAAACTTTTGCTGACAATGAGTATACTTAATTGTTATATAATTTCACATCCGGAAATTCACGCTAATTATTTAACTTAGTACCATTGAGGGAAAACATAACCGAATTCCCAAAACTAATCATTCAAAAACCGCTGGCAGCCATAAAAACAAATAATGCAATTAAAAGATAAAACAGTTTTAATAACAGGTGGAGCATCCGGTATTGGTAAAATTATGGTCCGATTGATGCTGGAGCGAAATGCAAAAGTGATAATTTGGGATATTGATCAATCAAGAATAGAAGAAACTATTTCTGCCTTCTCAAATCTTGGAGTTATTGCCGGCTTTAATGTAGATATTTCGAAAATTAAACAAATACGGGAAGCTGCAGAAAAAGTAAAACAAGAACACGATAGTATTGATGTGCTAATTAACAATGCAGGGATAATCATAGGTAAATATTTTCATGAACATTCAACATTAGACATAACCAAAACCATGGATATTAATGCTAATGCTCCAATGTTAATCACGAATGGAATTTTTAGAAGGATATGCTAAATAAGAATTCAGGACATATCTGTAATATTGCTTCTTCCGGTGGGCTGATCTCTAATCCCAGGATGTCTGTATATGTAGCCAGCAAATGGTCGTTGATAGGCTGGTCTGATAGTTTGCGATTAGAAATGAAACGAATTAATAAAAATATTAATGTGACCACCATAATGCCATATTACATAAACACAGGAATGTTTGATGGCGTGAAATCTAAAATCCCAATTCTTGAACCTGAGTCTACAGCACTTACTATTGTAAAAGCAATAGAAAAAAACAAAAAAATGCTGACCATTCCGGGATATGTATATAGAGTAACTAGATTAGGGCAAGCCATTATGTCAATTAATTTATTTGATTGGTTTGCAGGCAGTGTGCTGGGAATTTATAAGACTATGGAAGATTTCACTGGTCGCAAAAAGTAATTCATCTCTTAAGACCATATTCTTATAATAGCAATCCAACAATTGAAAAAATTAAAGAGTTGGGATTTCCAGTTTTTTTTTCTAGTGCAATTAGCCAATTACTTTATGAGGATAATCTCTGCTGCGATTCTGAAATCTAAGAATATTGTCTTTTACGATCACGCCTTTATCAATATTTATGGCATTTTTAATGGTCTTATTTTCATTCCAGCTTTCACGACCCGATATTACAGATGGCAAATGCACAATCAATGCAGCAGAAATAGATCTGGACGCACTTTCCCAATAGTAACTCGGTGTGTGATCTACGGCATAGTAATCAATATTATCAATTGCTATGATCGGGTTTTTAAAAGTGGTAGGTTTTGCAAAATAAAAACCCATTCCTTCATCACAACTCACATCTATAATTAATGTGCCGGGTCTAAGCATAGATTTTTCATCCTCTTTTACATAATCAATTGGATCATCAGTATCCTGATACGTTCCATTAATTAATATTTCCGATTCATTTATCAGATCCAATAAGGGTCGTTCTGAGCCGTCATGTTCAACAACAATTAACCTGGGTTCTCCCTCATTTCCTTTTCTAACTCTTACGTAGTGAACATTTAAAACTTCTTCTCTCACCTCATGGTCCGGTCGTTGAATACAGATCGTGATGTCTCTAAAACCATGGGCCTTCAATGCGTAAATAGCGCCTCTGCTTACAGCGCCAAAACTAAAAATGATCACTTTTCGCTGGTTACCATAATGACCATCTATACCCTTTAATTGAAGCGCATGAATCACTGCGCAATATCCGGCCATTTCATTATTCTTATAAAAAGTATGCCTTCCCATTTGTCCGTTAGGATGCCACACATACATATCTTCAAAAGCTATCAAGGTTAATTTTTTATCAATAGCTGTTTGTGTAATTTCCATTTGTTGGGCACAATGAGGATATCCCCAAATAAGACCACCCTCTTTTAGCTCTTCCAGATCAGATAAAACAGGCTTGGCAATAATGGCGCGAACCAATGTCGGATAATATTTCACTTCGTGTCGCTATTCCACCCGTTAAGCCGCTAATTTCTTTGTCCTTTATATTAAAAGGCGCGCCGTAACCTTTCTCAAAAATAAGTTGTCTGCGGATGTGTTCAGGAAGCCTGTTTAAATGTTCCGGATGAATTGGCACGCGCCTTTCATCTTCTTTTCTTGATGTCCCAATAACACCCATTTTTAATAAAGCCATATTGTTTTGAATTGAACGAATTGCAGAATAATGACATATGCAAAGCGTAAGATTAAAATCACTATTAGATTGTTACTTATCAGCAATAAGACCTTAAGTTGGCCACCAGAGTTTCATTGATCATAATAAGGGCTAAAAAGTAAGCCTCAGCAATTCGCTAAAGTTATGCGAAGGGATAATTACTATAAACAGATAAATAATACTATGACAAAGATACTTTTTTAAACCCCATTATTCTGATAATCCCAAAGTAATATCTATTGATAAATAAACCAGAAAACACAGGTCTTTTAATTGGGAAATTTATTCAAAGTTATGAAATTGAAATACCTGAATAAAAACTACTGCCAACACAGTATAGAAATAATTGTCTATTTTAGGCTTTAACAAACACGTTGGCAACAACAAGAGACTATATTCAAAGAATCGCAAAAAATAATATGATAGAACTATATTTAAAGACTAATGAAGTAAAGAAACTAAATTTAATAAGCGAAATTAACTATAAGGCTAAAGACATATTTAATATTCGTATAATTGATTCTACTGAAAAAGTATTAAAGGAAATTTCTGATAAATTTGAGATTGATATATCGATCTTTAATCAAAAAGAGGATATTGAAATAAGTTCTCATTACTTAAAATCAAGTGACCAATTATCTTTTAACTTTTCAATACCTAATTACAATTCTAAAACTCTTTTTAAAGAGGAAGAAATTTTCATAATAATTAAAAAGGGGGTCGTCTTTTATTTTTTGTCTTCAAATATTGATGAAAACTTTGTAAAACTCACGAAAACACGATATGACTTTACAAGTATAAATTTCAATTCTCATTTAGAACATTTTGTGTTTCAAATAGGAATAATTTCAGATTATTATGCAGATTTGACAGAATTCATATCCAAAAGAGTAAAGCAGTTTTATGAGAATATTTTAAACTCGAAAGATTTTAGGTCAAATGACTTGGATCTAATAATGATCCTAAATTTTAATAACCTCTTAATAAAGGAATCAATAAGTAATTTTCAAAGAATCCTGCATTTACTGATACAAAACAAATTTGAAGAAAAGACAATAACAAATAAAATAAACATTGAGCTTGACGATATTGCAGTAATTTCAGACCATATTCAATTTAATTTTGACAGACTCGATGATTTGAAGGAAAATATAAATAGTAAAATTGAATTAGAACAAAATAAAATATTTAAAACATTAACAATTATAACCGTTTGCATCTCTTTACCAACACTTATTGCTGGAGTATATGGGATGAATTTTAAAAATATTCCAGAATTAGAATGGAGATTTGGATATCCTACAGCAATTGGGTTGATGATATTAAGCTTCATATTTGCAGTGGCTTATTTTAAAATGAAAAAATGGATTAAATGAATCTCCCGAAGAATACTGTTGCCAACACGGTATAGAAATTATTGTTATTTTAGGCTTAAACAAAAACGTAGTGCATAAGTTGTATAGCAACAATAAGGAAATCGTTGACATTTTGTTACATCTGATTTTTTAAAACCAAACTATGATTATAGAAATTGCAAAATGGGTCATAATATTGTTCGGAATTTTTATAATCTTTATTGGATTTCTAATGCTTATTAATCCGACAAAAGCGAGAACAACTTTGAGAAAAGCGGGTAGTACAAATTTTATAAACTATGCTGAAATAACAATCCGATTGATTCCAGCGATTGCCCTAATATTATACGCAGATTTTTCTAAATTTCCAGAAGCATTTAAAATTTTAGGATGGATTATGCTCATAACCTCTCTGATACTTTATGCTGTCCCAAGAAAAATACATCATAAATTTTCGATGAAAAGTGCAGATATCATTAAACCAATTTATTTTCAATTAATTTCACCATTCGCTTTTCTATTTGGCGGATTAATTATTTATAATGTATTATGAATTTAGGCTGGTGGGACGGGATTCTATTCGGTTTGTATTTGCTAAATTAGGTGCTTAAACCACGCCTCTAAACTTATACAAAACCGTTGTTAACAATAAAAACAAACAAAATGAAAAATACCCTGACCAAATTTTTAATAGCATTTGCTTTTCTATTACCTATTCAGAATTATTCCCAAAATATCGTTACAACTGACGACTTAAAAACTATTTTGGGTGAATGGACTGGAACGCTAACATATTCTGATTACGGCACTAATAAACCATTTACAATGCCGGCTAACTTAATTGTAAGTCAAGGAAAAAATAATAATCAGCTAATATTGAACATTAATTATCCTAAAGAACCAAATGCAAATAGCCGAGATAAAATTAGAATATCAAAAGATGGGACTCAATTGAATAAGCTTGACGTAAAATCAAAAGAAATCTTACCAAACGGGCAAGTTCAAATAACCACCCAACATTCAGGCAAAGACGACGGAAAACAGGCTCTTATAAAGAATATATATACTATTGGAGCATCTCAGTTTATAATTAGAAAAGAGGTCAAATTCGAAAATTCTGATGATTGGCTTATGAGGAATGAATATAAATATTCAAGGTGATTTTAAAGCAGCCAACAACGATTGCATCTGAACCTGGTTGGACTGACAGTTTTCAAAAATAACTACACAACACCATGCCTGCCTGCCACATTAAAGATTTAAGGTGCTTGGCAGGTATAATTAATCCGCCAGAGGCGGACAGGTTGCTAGCGCAAGACTAATTACGAACCCCAGTCTATTTGGTTTTTATTTGCTAAATTAGGCGCTAAACCACGAAACAAGCCATATACACGTTGTACCAAATAAACAAAATCAACAATGGAAACTGAATCTAAAAGAAAAACCTTTACTATAAATCCAATTGTAGGGACCGTACTGGTTGCATTAATTGGGTTATTCGGGACGGGAATCGGCGCCTCAATAGGCGGATATTATAATATTAAACTTGAAAAGGAAAAGTTAAGGTCCAGCCTGATTCTCAAAGCGGTTGAGACGACAGATCCTAATAGCGCACTAAATTATTTGAAATTGCTCAAAAATACTGGCTTGGTAAAAGATCTGGAAGTTACCATAGAAGAATGGGAAGGAGATCCTGGCGCGGTTCCATTAAGACCCAATCTTAACCAAATTGCACTGGAGGAAATGGATAATTTAGATAAAAATATTCGCATCACTTCTACCGATAAGTTAATAAAAGAACAGGCTAATGATCCTGTTTTTATTCGGGAAGTACTAAGTTCCTTAAAGCAGCCAAAATCCCCTGATGGCCTTTGGAACAATATGGTATTTCTCAATGCCACAAAGAAAGAAACTTATGATGCTGAACTCATAAATTTCGCTTTTGGTGAGATAGCAATTTTTGAAAATGAGGTAAAAAATGGAAACTTATTACTGGGACCTAATACCAGGAAATCATTAGAAGGTTATAAGAAGTATTTGCGTGATATAGAAAAACAACTTTAAAACGGTGTACGTAAGTTGTTAAGCAACAATAAAGAAATTGAATATTTAACAAAACTCTGAACTGAAAAAAAATAGTTTTTGGATGTCGTGCCAAAAGACTCTTCTAATCTTTTAATCTGGCGAATTATTGAAATTATATATGTTGGGATCTGGATCTATTCTATGGTTGACATTATGAAAAGTACATTCGAATAGAAAGTTTATATTAAATGGTTCTACATGCAAAAGGACATTATGAAATCGAGTGTATCGACAATAGCGAGAACTTTTCACGAATCCAAAAATGTGACATTACATTATAAGAAATGATTGAAGTTGGCGAATACATTGATATGCAAGAAATGAATAATACGCTTATTTTTAGACCATAAGTCGAAGTCAGAACAAATTATAAAATTGTAGTTTCAAATCAAAAATAATAACCCACTTGGAAAATAAGCTAACTAAAATGGAATGGATAACTGAATTTTTAAACAGCGAAAAAGCATTATATCTATTTGCCGGAATAATAGGTTTTATTTCCGTAGTAGTTGGTTTGTTTTTTCTGCTATTTTCTAATCACAAAAGTTTTGCGATTACAATGCTGGTCATTGGAGTGTTGGAAATGTCAGTAATGTTTCCAACTTACTTAAAATATCAGCAGAAAATAGAAGATAAAATCTCCGTCTATAAAAGCAATGAAAAAGTTTTTTTCGAGAAAGAATCATTAAAAACAGAACAAGCTTTGAAATCCTTTTTTTGGCTCAAACTAATTTATGGAATTCTGATATTAGCATTGATTTTATTAATGTCAAGATTAAATTCTAACTCCATACTTTTTGGGATATTCACGGCGCTTATTATACATTTTGCTGTTGCCATTACAATTGACAATTTTGGCGAAAAGTATACCAAAAAATATCTCACTGAATTAAAAAAATGAAGAAATAACATGGCACATCATTGTATATAAAAAATAGAGGAAGTTGTTGCTAAATCATGAGTTTTGGATATATTTAGGACTTTGCCAGATCATTTGATTTGGCTTGTGCATAACCGGAAAGGAAATCGCTTATCTTCTGCCCTATTTTTCATATACAACCAGCTGACTGCAAGCAGAAAACAATATTCAAATGAAATTCAGACCTTTTCCGGAAATTAAAACAGAAAGACTTTTTTTAAGAAAAATTGAGGAATTAGACTCTGAAGTTATCTTATTCTTACGTTCTGATAAAACTGTAAATAAATTCATTGAAAGACCCGAAAACAGAAAAACTAAAAATAAAACGGATGCTATTAAATTTATTACAGAAATAAATGAAGCATTCGAAAACCATAATTCAATTGCCTGGGGCATAACTTTAATAAATAGTCCTAAAATTATTGGAACTATTTGTTTGTGGAATTTTTCCAACGACAAAAAAATTGCTGAAATCGGATATGACCTAAATCCTGCCTTTCATAGAAAAGGAATAATGAATGAAGCATTTAAAAGTATTATTAATTTTGGATTCAATAAATTAGGACTTTATAAAATTGAGGCCTTTACTCATAAAGAAAATAAAAGTTCAATAAGACTATTGGAAAAAAACAGCTTCCGGTTTATTGAAAACAGAAAGGATGAAGATAATGCTAATAACATAATATTTGAAATTGAAAAGCCGGCTGCCAACACTGCATAAAATTTATATTCAAATCAGATTTAGTTCAAAGCGACAAACATTCAATAAAAAAATTGCTCCGTTGACATCAATTATAAGGCACAAAATGAAAAATAGATTACAAATAGTATTGAGCATAGGATTCTTAGTTTTTATCCAACTGTTGGGTAATGCCCAGACTAATAAAAATCAGCAGTTCTTGAATAAAACTGGAATTATAGATAGCTTGTATTCCGAAATTCTTAATGAACAGAGAGAGATTTATATTCAATTACCTATCAGTTATAGCCCTGAGAAAAATCAAAAATACCCTGTGGTTTATATTTTAGACGGAGAGGTTCTTCTGGCCACCGTTAATAATGTTCAGGATTTTTATAGTGGTGGTTTTACCCCTGAAATGGTTCTTGTTGGCATTTCAAATGCAAATAACAGAACACGAGACTTAACGCCTTCAAAAATAACGGAGAAGTATGGAATGCCATTTAATGATGAAAATGGAGAGGCTGAAAATTTTAGTAAATTTTTTGAAAAAGAACTTATTCCTTTTATTGAAAACAAATATCCCGTTACCAATTTTAGAACATTAATTGGTCATTCATATGGAGGCTTGTTTTCCATTTATATACTAATGAATCATTCGCAGTTATTTGCCAACTATTTAGCCATAGACCCAAGTCTGGATTGGGACGACCAAAAACTATTGAAAGAGGCTCAAGGATCACTCGCCACTCAGAAATATGAAAACAAATCTTTATTTATGTCATTAAGCGGACAATTGCATATGCAGAACTCTGAGATAACCATAGACAATGTAATGCAAGATACCTCAGATTACACCTTATTTCCCCGTTCTAATATTGCCTTTTCAAACTTGATTAAACAAAATACCAAAAATGGATTGGCTTTTGAATGGAAGTTCTATCCAAGAGATTTACATGGTACCATTTCATTTCCGTCCATTATGGATGGTTTGATTTCACTTTTTAAATGGTATCAAATGGAAGACACTGATAAAATAAATTCATTTGATACTCCAAAAGATGAGTTATTCAGGATCATAAAATATAGAGAAAAGAAGCTCAAAGACCATTTTGGATATTCTGAGCCTCCTTATCCGGAAGAACTTTTAAATATGTCAGGTTATATGAATATGGATATGCAACAGCTTGAAAAGGCGAAAATGTACTTTGAGCTTGCCATTGTGTATTATCCTGAAAGTGCAAATGCCTATGATTCTATGGCGGATTATTATGAAAGAATTAGTGATTATGGCAATGCTTTAAAATATGTAACCAAAGCTTTTGAATTAAGTGGTAGCGATCACTATAAGAAAAGAATTGATGGGCTTAAACTAAAAAAAAATAACTGAGGCTACCATTTTGTATAAATAATGGAGGTAAAACGCAAAATATCACGGTACTTTGCCCGATCAAGCTTCATCAAGATTCGATAGGAAAGTACTAAGCAATTTGCCACTACTCATGAAATTTACCATTACCTGCAAACTAAAAAAGAATATCTGAATGAAAGATGTCAATATAGTTTTTTTACTCCTGGCTTTAGTAGCTGAAATTATTGGAACAATTGGTGGTTTTGGTTCATCAGTTTTCTTTGTGCCTTTGGGTAATTTTTATTTTGATTTCTATTCTGTCTTAGGCATTACTGCAATATTTCACCTATCAAGTAATTTGAGTAAAATCTTTTTGTTCAAAAAAGGTCTGGATAAAAAACTATTATTAAACATTGGAATACCATCGGTAATTTTTGTTATCGCAGGTGGTTTTCTTTCAAAGATCCTGAATAGTAACTTTTTAGAGATCTTTTTAGGGATATTTTTAGTAGGATTTAGTCTGTTATTTATAATTAAAAGTAAATTAAGTATTGCTCCAAATAAAAAAAATGCAATTATTGGAGGTTCTTTTTCCGGATTTTCAGCAGGTTTGTTGGGAACCGGAGGGGCAATCAGAGGTTTGACTATGGCTGCATTTAATTTAGAAAAAAGTGTATTTATAGCAACTTCGGCATTTATAGATTTTATGATAGATTTTTCACGAACATTTGTTTACTATAACAATGGTTATATTCACAAACACGACCTAAAATATGTGCCTTTTTTGTTTGTTATCGGCATCCTAGGCTCGTTTGTAGGCAAGAAGATATTAGCCTATATTCCTCAAACCAAATTCCGAAAATTGTCTTTATTCTTCATTCTTTTTATTGGAATTGTAACCATAGTCAAACTAATGATCGACTGATTTTTACTATATAGCCTGCAACAAAGTACTGAGTTATAAAACAAGCCTATTTAAAATCCCGATGCATGAGGACTTACGATCCCTTTAGTATTTATTTAATTTATGTAACTTAGTTTCAATTTAAAATAAATCCAAAGAAAAACTGCGTTTATCCCGTGTTTAGCTCAAATTTTCTGGAAAACATAAAACGGGGAAGCCGAAAACCGATAAGAGTAGGCCAATCAACTTCAAAACATAAAAAACGATGGGAAAAGTATTGGCAGTGGTCCGCCTTAAAGGTGCGACCACAAAACAGTATGACAATTTAGTGCAGGATCTAACCGATGCAGGACAACTTAAACTGAAAGCGAGACCGCATCACTTCGCTTCCATAAAAGAAGGTGAAATCCTGGTCGTTGATATCTGGGAATCAGCAGAAGACTTTGGTCAATTTGGCGAAATTATGGTGCCTTTGGCAAAGAAAAATGGTATTAATGCCGAAGCCGAATTATATCCTCTGCACAACGAGATTGACTAATAAAAAATCAATTTATAATAAATCTATTCATGAACTTAATTATCAAACTATTTGGAATTCTAATGCTCCTTGCAGGGATATCACTGCTCATTAATCCTGAAATACTTATTGGTTTTATAGAAGAAAATATGGAAAATACTTTGCTATATATCTCTGCAATAGTAGTGAGGTTAGTTTTTGGTGTTTTATTTATTGTCGCTGCTAAAGAATCAAAATACCCCGGCGTATTTAAATTTTTAGGTTACCTGTTCATAATAGCTGCCATCATCTTTATATTCATTGGGCAAGAAAATTTTCAAAACTTTATTGGCTCAGTTATTCCTGATGTCAAACCCTATGCTCCTGTAATCGGACCGCTTGTTATTGCATTTGGAGGTTTTATAATTTATGCATTTTCGAGGACCAAAGAATTGGAGCAGAAGTAAATTAAAACAACAACAATTAACTGAGTTAAAAAAATAATAAGACTATGGCTAAAACGGCAAAGACATTTCTAATAGTAATTGGGTCGGTAGGTGTACTTTCGGGTATATATTTAGCCATTGACGGTGCTGACTTTTCTCAATCTTATTATGGAATAATTATTGGCGGAATTCTAATAGGGAGCGTATTATTTTTTAAAGATGAACCTGATTCTAACAAGAACAAGTAATTGAAAGACAACTTCAACTTCAAAAACACTTTACAACAATCACTAAGCGGTCATGGTGGGTAAATGTATGCTTACATTTTTGCGTCAATTTATTGGCTACATTCAAATTCGGACAAATTGCAAGTTCTGGTCTGCTACGAATTCCAATAGCTCCCGTTAATAATAGGGTGGGAACGGGATTCAATTCGGTTTTTATTTACTAAATTAGTTACTTAATCACCTGCCTGCCAAAGGCAGGCGCAACTAAACATACAGCAACAGTTATATCCCATTTAAAAAAACATCTTACTAAAATGAAACAAAAATATATACCAATAGTATTAGTCATTCTACTTCTCAGTTGTAATGAAAGTAAAGAAATGAGTTCTATAAATCCCGAAAACTGGTCAAAACGAAAGGTTAGCCTAAAAGCAGATGATTCACTTGAATATGGAAAATCTTATCTTTCAATTTATTCACAGATTTACAGTTTGTCACAACATAAAACACACAATTTGACAGCAATGGTAAGCTTGCGTAATGTGAGTGATTTAGATTCAATCTATATTCTAAAAGCCGAATATTTTGATACTCACGGAGTATCAATTAGAAAATATTTTGATTATCCAATTTTTTTGGCACCAATGGAAACGACAGAGATAATTATCGATGAAATTGATATATCAGGAGGAACTGGCGCAAACTTTATATTTGAATGGAAAATCCCAAAAAACTGTCCGGAACCTTTATTTGAAGGAATTATGAGTTCAACAATGGGGCAACAAGGGTTGTCATTTACAACTCACGCAAAACGAATCAAATAAAATATGGTTGAGATTTTAACTACTATATTTTTCATTTTTGCTGTGATTGACCCAATCGGTTCAATACCAGTTTATCTTGAGGCCACTAAAGAGTTTGATCTAATTCATAAAAAGAAAATTGCAGTTCGTGCATCGGTAATAGCTTTCCTAATTCTTTTGTTTTTCATTGTAATTGGACAATTAATTTTAGAGGGAATGTCCGTTTCCCTAGATGCTTTTCAAATCTCAGGTGGAGTCATTCTTTTCTTGTTTGCACTAACCATGATTTTCGGAGACGGAAAACCTGAGCAGGAAAAAAATAGAATTACAGATTATAAACACGTAACTACCTTCCCCATTGCAATACCTTCAATTGCATCTCCGGGAGCAATTATGGCTGTGGTTCTTATGACAGATAATCACCTTTATACAATCCAACAACAAAGCATTACCACCGGACTTGTATTAGTTGTTATAGTAATTACTTGTTTAATTCTTTTAACAGCAAACCATCTGCAAAAAATAATTGGAAACTATGGAATTACGGTTATTAGCAAAATAATGGGATTGATACTTGCTGCTTACGCGGTTCAAAGTATACTTAGCGGAATTAGTGGCTACTTTGGTAACTTATAAAAAACAGCCCCTTTTCATAAAGTACTCGTTATGAATAATAGCTCTCCAACACGATTTGAAGGTCTCGAATAAAAGACAAAAAACGATCGATAATTATTCCATTCAAAGCTATATTTATTTATTTGCACTGCGATATCTTGTTCACTGATCATGATTTTTTACAATAAACGACCATTTAGTCTTTTATTGTAAAAAAACTTATATATTTGCAGTATCAAACAGATATTAAAAATCAATTACATAATTATGGAAACACTAGATGTAACTCAAATTGAACCAAGACTAAAACATCCAACTATCTTTGAAAGATTCGATGCTTTGTCTAGTGGCCAGGCCTTTGTAATTCACAACGATCATGACCCTAAACCACTGTATTACCAATTAATAGCAGAAAGAGGCGAAGTCTTTAAATGGGAATACCTGTTAAATGGCCCTGAAATATGGGAAATAAAAATTACTAAATTAAACACAAGTGAAAAACCGGTAAAAAGAAATGAAAACCTAATTGCCCTATCCCATGAACATCATCACGGATTGGTGTTTTGCAGTCGCCTGAAGAAAGCTGATAAAACAGATGATATTACATTGAAACGGTTTGTCAAAGACTTTTGGGACAACCATCTATCAGTGCATTTTAAAAGTGAAGAAAACATACTGTTACCCTATTTTGGTGATTCTGAGATTGCTAAACGGTTTTTATCAGAGCATAAGCAGATCCGAGATTTGGCTAAAGGAATCATGGAAGAAAAAGGATCACCAAAGGAGAATTCCTTGAAGCTTGGTGAACTAATTAAAAATCATATCCGCTTTGAAGAAAGGACTATGTTTCCCTGGCTGGAAAATGAAGTCTTAACTGCTGCAGAGCTGGCTATCATTGGCGAAAAACTGGGAGATACAGAGAGCTCATCACATCGTTTCACACCTGAATTTTGGAAAAAATGAAAATTAACACCCAAACAAAAATATCAACAATTATCAAACACAACAAGGAGGCTATTGATGTAATTGCTGCCATTAACCCTCATTTTGAAAAGTTGAAGAATCCGATACTGAGAAAAGTATTAGCACCAAGGGTAACCATTGCCGATGCTGCCAGAATTGGTAAATGTAAAGTAGACGATTTTCTAAACGCACTTTCCAAGATTGGTTTTGAGATTGAAATAATAACACCAAAACCGAAGCAAGCTGACAAGGGAAATCCAACAATAATGCAATCTATTAGCTCCGGTAAGATCAAAACACTGGATGTCCGACCAGTATTACAGCAAGGCACTGACCCATTCCAACATATTATGGATGCCATAAAAATACTTCCTGATGGATTTGTGTTAGAGGTTATTAATTCTTTTGAACCTACACCGCTTATAAAAATTTTAAACAAAAAAGGCTATCCCAGCACCGTTAGATCACAGGATGGTGTAGTAAAGACATATTTTATAAATGGGACCGAGGAAACAGGTCAAGATATAGATGACGGCAAGCGGGTTTTTAATATTGCCATTGAGAAGCTGGAAGCAGAGAAAGCCAGGTTTAATAATAAATGTAAAGAAATTGATGTGCGTGACTTAGAAATGCCATTGCCAATGGTTACTATCCTGAAGGAACTGGAAGAACTACCAGAAGGTCATGCCCTATATATAAATCATAAAAAAGTTCCGCAATATCTATTGCCTGAGTTGGCAGAGCGGAAGTTAATAACCTGGATTTCCGAGATTGAAGAAGGAAATGTAAAACTATTAATACATAACTAATGCAGCAGGTCGCAAGCCAAAACGCACCATCACCGGCTATCGTGATCCCTCATTTTGTTTTTGGGGGACTCATCTGGCTTTTCGTCACTTTACTTGTGTCACTCTTTCCTGAAGCTCTTATTGGGCATTACTTCAATCCAAAACTACTAGCAATCACACATCTGCTAGTTCTTGGCTGGATAAGCATGGTCATATTTGGAGCCTTGTATCAGCTTATTCCTGTGATAATGGAAGTTAAATTATATAGTGAAATATTAGCTGTTCTATCCTTCGTTTTCCTGGCAGCCGGAGCCGTTTTACTGGCCATATCGTTTTGGAATTTTTGGCTGGCTACACCTATGTATATAGCATCTGCCTTTGTTTTTCTGTCCGTCACATTATTTGCTGTAAATGTATTTGTAACAAGTCGCACATCAGTAAAAAAAAGCACTGAGAAGAATTTCATTCAAACATCTGTTGTCTGGCTTCTTTTTACAGTTAGCGTAGGTATAGCGCTTGCCATCAATCTTACACATCCTTATCTATCAACGCCCCATTTAGAATTATTAAAACTACATGCCCACGCGGGTATTGTAGGATGGTTTATACAACTAATTATGGGGGTTGGCAGCAGACTGTTGCCCATGTTCATGGTATCCCACCAGCTAAATAAAAGAAAACTGAAAGCAGCGTATGCTCTGGTGAATATTGGATTGATCATCGGGATTATCAGCCTTTATTTTCAATTCCATTATGGGACTTTGGCTGCCGTGATCTTGGTTTCTTCCGGAATCTTGTTCTTTATATCATTCCTCTTTGAAGCCTATAAAAAAAGAGTGAAAAAACAACTGGATATTGGGATGAGGAAAAGTGCGCTTTCATTTGTTATCCTCACAATTCCGGTAGTACTTATAATAATACTGGCATTTGGAACCTCGCAAACAGAAACAAATCTACTTCCTTTAGCCATAGCTTATGGGAGTGCTTTGCTCATAGGTTTTATATCTTCTTTAATAATGGGTCAAACCTACAAAACACTACCGTTTATAGTCTGGTTAAAGGTTTATCGAAAAAAGATAGGGAAAGGGGACATACCTTTTCCTAAAGATTTATACTCAGAAAAAGCTGCAACAATGCAATTATGGCTTTTCGCCATTGGCTTTGCCGTTTTACTCTGCGGCATTGTTTTTCAAAATGAAATGGTGATACGATCAGCCGGATTAACAGTATTTGTTTCAGTACTAATTTATAACTGGAACATTCTAAAAATAGTTCTTCATAAAGCAAAATAAAATGAAAAGAGAATTCAACGATCAGGAAAAGGAAATGTTTAATCATCTGAAAAAAGTAATTGACCCGGAGCTAATGGTCAACATTGTCGATCTGGGCTTAGTTTACGATGTTCGGGTGGACGAACCTACGATCAGTGTAGAGATCGATATTTCCTTAACATCACCGGGCTGTCCCCTGGGCGATGTCATATTACAAAATGCCGAACAGGTTATTCAAAATGAATATCCCAGTTTTCAGGTTAAGGTAAACCTTGTTTGGGAACCGGCTTGGTCATTGGATAGATTAACTGCGGAAGGCAAAGAAGCATTAGGCAGAACTTAATATTTTAAACATGCTATCTCAAAAGTGTAAATATGCCATCAGGTCCGTACTCTATTTGTCCATTGAAAGTAACAGGGGCAATGGACTAAAAGGAGGGAAAGATGTTTCTGATGCGCTAAAGATCCCCTTAGCTTTCACAGGTAAAATACTACTGGAGTTAGCCAGAGCGAATATAATCACGTCTGTCAAGGGGCCGGGCGGCGGTTTTTTTCTGTCAAACGAAAATCAAAAGATCCCTATGATAAAGATTGTGGAGGCTATGGGAGATATAGCCTATTTCACTTCCTGCGGACTTGGATTAGACGAATGTTCAGATGAGCACCCTTGCCCTATTCACGATGTGTTTAAAATTGGAAGAGACAGCCTCCTATCCTTGTTTAACAACAAAACCATAGGTGAATTAGGAACGGATATTAAGGAGAGTGAATTGTTTCTGGTGAGATAGATTATTTCTACCAATAGTATAAAAACATTGGGAAGGCAGCAACATAATACAACAAAGCACAGAATAACAAAACCGACCTTTTTAAAATCAAGATGAATCGAGATAGGACGAGATTCTTTTCGGTTTTTATTTGCTAAATTTAGTGCTTAAGCATGCAACTAATCTTACACAAACATTTTGTGCGCAAGCCTGAAAAAACAGACAGACCAATGAAACTTCTTATTGTTTTTACCATATTCTTATCTTCTTTCACGATAATGGGGCAAAAATTTCATACCGAGTTTAAGTACACTGATTCTATAAATAAAGGCATATCAATTCAGAATAGTTATCCAAAAGGTGGACAAAAATACACCGACCTCAATGGTAAAGAATATGTTTATGTTATATTCTGGACATGTGTAACTAATGAAACAGCTTCTGACCTAGAACTAACAATTGATTTTAGGATTGATTCATTCACAATTCCTTCCTCTCCAGGCACAAAATTCCAATTATATTTGCCAAAGGATCAAATGACCCTTGAAAAAGAACCCTTGTTCAATTACGGTTTGGATTTAAAATCATTTTTAGATAAAAACATAAATAAACCGTCTGAGTTGCGAATAAGCATTAGCCCTAGTGACTCTTATCTTTTTTATGTTGTTGCACTTTCCAATCAAGGAGTTACTGGTGTGGTGAGAGCGGGATTTGAATTACAAAAACAAGACTTATTTTATAAAATTAATGACCACGAAATAAGTTGTGGGCGAATTGTAGCCGAAAATTAAAATAAATAATTACACATTTAAATTATACTTTTGAAAATAAACACTAAAAAAATGAATAATAAAATAGTCACATCAATATCAACGTTCTTGATCCTTGGTGTTTTTCTAACACTAAATAGCTGTAACAATACGGCTAAAAATCCTGATACTTCGACTACGCTAAGCACAAGTAAAAAAGAAGCCAAAAAAACCGTTTACCCAAGTGAGGTTATTCCATTTTTCAATCATTGGAATTTGATTTTAGGTGATGGGTCAAATGCCGGTCATGCAAATAATTTTGAGCATAAAGATTTCTTTTATACTAGCAAATGATGGTAAAAGCAATTGGGTTGTTTATAAGGCACCCAATGCAGGGGATACCCATGGAACTTCAAAAAATACAAGAACCGAATTGGCTCAAACGAAAAAATGGTCTCCTTTAACCGATGCTAAATTGACAGCTACACTCAAAGTAATGAATGTATCCATTTCGGGTGATCCCAGGAAATCGTCTGCGCACTCTGTTGTTGTTGGTCAGATTCATAGTGCCGATGGACATGAAAACGAACCGCTTAAAATTTTTTACAAGAAATTCCCCGGACATGCCAAAGGTTCGGTTTATTGGAATTATGAAATTAATACAAAAGGAGATGACAATTCTGGAAGATGGGATTTTTCAACAGCTGTTTGGGGCGATGTATCTGCTGTAGGAACTGAAGATAACACCCACCCACAAGAACCTGAGGATGGTATTGCATTGGGTGAAGCCTTTAGTTACGAGATCGAGGTTAAGGATGGTATTATGAATATAATATTTACTAGTGAAGGCCATGAAACCAAATCATTTACAAAAAACTTAATCGTATCAGAATATACAACTACTGCCGATATTCCTAATGGTAAAGACGGCATAGAGCGTGAAAATGGGTACGCCGGTGAGGGCCTTTTTTTTAAGCTAGGTTCTTACAATCAAACTAACGGAATAACTACCGGTGCTGAAACACAAGGGGGTGATATTAAAAAACAATATGAAACCGGAAACTACGCTGAAGTCTGGTTTAAAACAGCAAGTATATATGTCAGTGATGCTGCAGTGTCCAATGAAGGCTATTTTACTAAAAATGATTAGAAATTGAAAAAAGGAAACTGATTACAACAAAGCACTGTTTTAAAAACCCAAGCCTGTTTAAAATACCGATTTATAGGGACAGGTCGGGCTTATTTTCTAGTCGGTTTTTTTTGTTATCTTAGGTCCCAACTGCAACAATCATCTACGAACAAGTTATGCCTAATGCCTGTGTAATACAGTGTTGACTTAAAACTATACGGCAAGTAATTTACTTTCACAAATATAAAAACGGGGATGCTGAAAACCAATCAGAGTAAGCATAAAAAATAAATACACTAATAATGAAAACAACAATTGTAGCACGACACAAAGTAAAGGACATTAATAAATGGTTGAAAGGTCATAAAGAAAGGATGCAGCTATTTGGTCCTGCCATATCAGGCTTTAAAACGTTTCAGGATCAGGACGATCCAAAATCTGTGATACTGGTTATAAAAGTTACAGACATGGAAAAATTTGGAGCTATCATGAGCGATCCAAAAACTCAGGATGCAAAAGACAGGCATACAGTATTGGAACCTATTACTATGTCAATGCAAGTAGATTTATAGGAACAGAATCTTATCGTTACTGCAAATTTTCATGTAGACAATAATACAGTAGTACTTCCTGGAAATAGTGTAACAAACACATTGCCAACAATTACCAACAAAACTAAAAGTTTAACAAATGGAAAAAAAATGGATATTATTAATAGCAATACTTATTTTCTTAATATTCATTTTTCTTTTTTGGAAGCTGACTAGTGGTTATGCTAAAAAAGGATATGGTACAAAGATGTGGAAACATTGGCCAACAAGATTATCATATTGGCAAGCTGCAATATTATATAGTATCGGATTTACAACTTTAACAATGTTTCTTTTAAAATGGGGAAATGTTTTGACTTTTTAGAAGTCTAAAGCAGAACGAAATAACTTTAAGTCGGGAATAATTAATCCGCCAAAGGCGGACAGGTTGGTTGTTCTCGCGGAATTGTCCTCCCCCGCCCAAACACTTGGCAGGTCAAATTTTCTTCTGGTTCGTTTCATTTTTACTAAATTAGTTGCTTAATCACCTGCCGGCCTAAGGCAGGCGCAAAAACGTTGTTGCACATTGAAAAAAAAATGAATAATAATAGTGACATAGAGATCTTCCAAAGTTCAGACGGAAAAGCAGAGGTAGCCGTAACATTTGATAATGAAACTGTCTGGCTGAATCAAGAACAACTGAGTCATTTATTCGAACGAGATAGAACGGTTATTGGTCGACATATAAGAAATATTTTCAGGGAAGGTGAATTGACAGAAAAAGTGGTATGTGCAGATTTTGCACATACCACTCAACATGGAGCAATAGAGGGGAAAACACAGACAAAAAAAGCCACCTACTATAATTTAGATGTTATCATTTCTGGCCCAACGAGTGCTACGAGTTAATCCAGTCATTCAAGATAGTGAGTTTTATCTTAGCTTTTAAGACCATAAAAAATAAAATTGCTCGCAATATTGGTTTTCTTTTTATAGCCACCTGCTTTGCCCCAATTCCTCGTAAGGCAAAGTCCCATTTACTAAAGAAATAAAGTCAGCAAAAATGCTGACTTTTTCTTTTTTATCATGTTTTGAATCCATTAATATACTTGCGATTAAAGAAAAACTCAATTGATTCTTATCGTTTTCCACTGGGCACTGCGCCGGTTTTTAAATTTGACATTGAAAAAGCTCGAAAACAATAAAATATTTTGAATCTTTGATATTAAATGATAAACATATTAATGAAAGGAATAACTAATAAAAATATTATAAATGCAATTCAGACAATAGTATTTCTAGTATTATTATGTGTGTTTTTTATAGCCTGCGATGAAAAAAACAAATATGCGGCATTAGTCTCGGGAGATGATTTGTTTATTTCCGGTAAAGAAATTCCAGACAGCCTTTTTTTAGGTGATCAAAACTGCAAAGAATGCCATCAGGAGGAATTCGACCTATGGCAAGGATCGCATCATGACAAAGCAATGCAGACGGCAGACAGCATTTCCGTATTGGCATATTTTAATGGGGAAAAATTCACAAGTCAGGGAGTAACATCCCATTTTTATAAAAAAGATGGTGATTTTTATGTGAATACAGAAGGTCCTGACGGTAATTACCACGATTATAAGATCATTTATACCTTTGGTATAACACCTTTACAACAGTACATCGTAAAATTTCCAGATGGACATTTTCAATGTTTAAGAACAGCCTGGGATTCGGTAAAAAATAAATGGTTTGATCTGTATCCGGACTTTAAAATTGTGCATTCGGAGTGGTTACATTGGTCAAGAGGTGGATTAAACTGGAATAATATGTGTGCTGATTGCCATTCCACTAATGTTAGAAAAAATTACGATCAGGAAACTCACCGTTACAATACAAGGTACTCTATTATAAATGTTAATTGTGAAGCTTGTCACGGACCGGGAAAACAACATGTCGATGATGTCAACCGATTAGGTGACCAATATAGTGATACTAGAACTTTGCAAATGACCTTAAATACAACACCAAAGAATTTAGTAGATCAATGTGCACGTTGTCATATGAGAAGAGAACAATTTTCAGAACATTTCAATTTTGAAGGTACCATGTTGGATCATTATTATCCTCAATTATTGACAGATAGTCATTATTTCTCTGATGGTCAGATATTAGATGAAGATTATGTTTATGGTTCTTTTGTTCAAAGTAAAATGTATCAAAACAATGTCACTTGTTATAATTGCCATGATTCCCATTCATTGAAACTGAGATTTGACGGCAACAAGCTTTGTGCTCAATGTCATTTGCCTGAAACCTATGATAGACCGCAGCATCATTTCCACAAGCAAAATACTGAAGCTTCAAAATGTATCAATTGCCATATGACAGGTAGGTTTTACATGGGAAATGATTTTAGAAGAGACCATAGTTTCAGAATTCCCAGACCAGATCAAAGTTTAAAATACGGTACACCAAATGCCTGCTCAGGCTGTCATGAAGATAAAGATGATAAGTGGGCATGGGAGGAATTTAAAAAACAATATGGAGAAGTTGATTCATTACATTTTTCTGATAAATTAGCTCCTGGAATTGCCATGCATCCGAATGCACATATTGGATTGACAGAACTTATAAAAGATAATAATCAACCAGAAATTGTCAGGGCCTCTGCAGCAAGAGCCTTATCCAATTACAATACACAAAATTTCATTGATGAGTATCTGGCATTATTAAATGATGAATCGCCTTTGGTTAGAGGAGCCAGTGTAGATGTGTTAAGTGAAATAAACAATACAGATTATGTAACTTATTTTATACCACTTTTAAAAGATCTTAAAAGGAGTGTAAGGATAAAGGCTTTTTATGGGTTGAGTGGTTTGAATCAAGATCAAATTCCAGAAGACTACAAAGATGCTTATCAAAGGGTTAAAAAGGAATTTTTTACCCATTTAAATACGAATTCAGATTTTGTAGGAGGACGTATAAAAAGAGCTAATTATTATCTTAAAAAAGGTGACCTACAAAAAGGTATTGAAGGTTATGAAAGTGCCTTGGAAATTGATAATCTTAATAATCAAGCCAGAATAACCTTAGCCAATTTATACTATTCAAAACAAAATTTTATCAAGGCAGAGGAATTATTCAAAACCGTTATTGAACAAGAGCCTGAATTTGGACCTACATATTACTCATTAGCATTACTACTAGCTGAATTAAATAGAACAGATGAAGCCATTGAAATGCTAAAAAAAGCAAATTTAATAATGCCGGAAAATATTCGTGTGTATTATAATTTGAGTTTGTTGTATGATAAAATACAGGATCATAAAAATGCTGAAAAAATTCTTGTTAAGGGCTTAAAAATTGATGCAAATAATGAAAGTTTATTATATGCATTAGCCTATCATTATTTAAATTTTGATAATCCGGAAAAAGCAAAGAATATATTATTCAGATTAGTTGAGTTGTTTCCAAATAATCCTAATTATTCAAACTTATTAAATAGTTTATAATCTGAGAAGAATTCGCATAGTTCAAATAAACTAGATTCCAATTTAAAACATACTACTATTGCAGAGTGTGTATCAAAACAATATTATAGAAATTAATCATCGAATTATAAAGTGGCTGATAATAGTAGATTTAGGTTTTAATAATTTTTATTAATAGAGCACCAGAGCAATTAGTTTAAATATTGGTAATTTAATTGAGAAATTTTACTTTTAGTGAAGTTACTTAATAATAAGATTAGTTTTATGTAATAAGGTATTTAAGACAATAATAAATACCACCTTAAAACTTCTTAAATTGTCATAGTGAAACAAACTCATATTTGAACACGATTTTCATGAAATATAATTTTAAAATAATTTCTCTTTTTTTCATTCTATTCCTGGTCGTTGATAATTTAATTGCACAAGAATTACCTCCTATTCAGAAATTTTCTCCTACGGATTATAGTGGTGACAGTCAAAATTGGATGATTTCGCAAGGTCCTGATGACTTTATTTATGCAGCCAATAATAAAGGGTTGCTTGAGTTCAACGGTCACAATTGGGTTGTTTATCCATCTCCTAATAACACTATAGTTAGATCGGTAAATGTCATTAAAAATAAAATTTATACAGGGTGCTATTCAGAATTTGGATTTTGGAAAAAAAATGATTTTGGTGTACTGGAATATATTTCGTTAGTATCAAAGCTCGATAATAAAGTATTGGTAGATGAAGAAATTTGGGACATTCTTGAATACAACGAATGGGTAATATTTCAGGCAAGTAAACATATCTATTTTTATAATACAATTACGGAAGAATTTAAAACTATTACCTCAAAAAATTTAATATACAAAATTTTCGAGGTGGACAATCGTATTTATTATCATGTAGCTGACGAGGGATTATACATAGTTGAAGATGGAAATCCAAAGTTGTTGGTTAGTGATACAATTATTTTAAAGGACAGGGTTATAAATATTTTCGAACACAAAAAAGGCTTGTTTATTTTAACCAGAAAGTCAGGTTTTTATAAAATTGAATCTAATCAGCTCATTCAATGGGATGTGCCAGCTAAAGATATGTTAGGAAAAGTAAGTGTTTTTAGCGCCATACAACTCAATGATAAAAGTTTTATGATTGGAACCATTTCCAATGGTATTTTACATTTAACTGAAAACGGACAAATTATTTACACTATAAATCAAAAAAAAGGACTCAGCAATAATACCGTTTTGTCACTGTTTGAAGATAGACACAATAACGTTTGGGCCGGTTTGGATAACGGTATCAACTGTATAAATGTTAAATCACCAATTAGAACATTTATTGATTACGAAGGGGTTTTGGGAACAGTGTATGCTACAAAAGTATTCGACGGCTTTCTATATTTAGGCACAAATCAAGGGTTGTTTTATCGTAAACTGGAATCCGTAAATGACAGCTTTAAATTTGTAGAAGGTACTGCTGGTCAGGTTTGGAGTTTGTTTAATTATAAAGATAAAGATTTATTTTGTGGTCATCATTTGGGCACTTTTTTAGTAAATAAGGACAAGGTAAAACAAGTAAGCAGCCATTTAGGGGGTTGGACCATTAAAAGGATTCCGGACCATGAAGATATATTGATGCAAGGGAATTACGACGGCCTTTATGTCCTTAAAAAAGATAATAACAATTGGAGAGTAAGAAATAAAATTGAAGGTTTTGACAACTCCTCCAGATATTTTGAAATTAATAAATCCAATCAAGTTTGGGTCAGTCATGAATATAAAGGAGTGTTTAAACTAAATTTAAATGACAGCCTAACAAAAATACTTGAAGTAGTAAAGGAAAACAATCTACCCAGAGGGAAAAATTCAAGTTTAATAACTTATAGAGATAATATTTTATATATGTCCGACGAGGGAGTTTTTATGTACAATGATAGTTTAAAAGCATTCAGAAAAGATTCCAACTTAAGTAAGATAGCCTTAGGCAATCAATACATTTCTGGAAAAATGGTGGTCGATTTCAATAAAAAGCTATGGATTTTCTCTAAGGATAGTATCAGTTTTGTAGATAACGATGATCTTACCAATAAAGTGAAAATAGCCAATATGCCTATCCCCTCTTATTTTAGAAGAGGGGCTTTGGGGTTTGAAAACATAGAAATTATCAAGGATGATCTCTATATTTTAGGAACTGCTAATGGTTATTTAAAACTCAACCTTGATAATATTACCTATAGAGATGATTATTTAGTGCTATTAAATTCTATAACAAATGTTGATTTGAATCAGCATACAACAACAAGAATTTCACTTCAAGACGATGGAAGTTTTAATTATAAATATGGAATTCTAACATTTGAATACTCGGTGCCTAAATATGAAAAGTATTTAGATGTTAAATATCAACATAAGTTAATTGGAAACATTGACAAGTGGAGTGAATGGTCTAATAAGGCTGAAGTTAGCTTTGAAAACCTGTCCTTTGGGGACTACCGTTTCGAAGTAAGAGCTAAAATAGGAAACAAGCTATCAAAGAATATTGTGTCCTACAGTTTTACAATAGATAAACCTTGGTATATTTCTAATTTGGCATTGGGCTTATATCTTTTGGCATTATTTGCTTTTGCGTTATTAACCAATAAAACTTATAAAAACTTTTATAGCAAAATGCTTAAGAACAGAGAATTGGAAAATAAGCAAACCATTATGCAAATTAAAAATGAAAAGTTAAACCAAGATATAGAAAGCAAAAACAGAGAATTGGCTATTTCAACAATGAGTATTATTAAAAAGAATAGGGTACTCAACAAAATAAAAATGGTGTTGAAGAAAAATACGGATAACACTGCTGCTGTAGAACTCATTAACAGCAATTTAAACGATTCTAAAGATTGGTCATTATTCGAACAGGCATTTAATAATGCTGATAAAGATTTTTTAGATAAAATTAAAATAGCCCACCCAGATTTAACACCAAACGATTTACGCTTTTGTGCTTATTTACGATTGAATTTGTCTTCAAAAGAAATGGCACCACTGTTAAATATCTCTACCAAAAGTGTTGAAACCAAACGCTACAGGTTGAGAAAGAAATTGGGTTTAGAACACGATAGTGGCCTTGTTAACTATATATTAAATTTCTAGCAATACTACAAGCCATCATTTTACCACTACATTACCACGACATTACCACGACACGCGCTTAAAACTTAGTGATTTTAAGTAGTAATACGAATTTTTTAATAATTATTTAATTCATAGTATTAATAGGGTGTATGGTTGATAGTTTGATAAATATTTGTATTAATTATTGTGATGTTCGTTTTTTATCGGTAATAAAATTATGGAATTGTCAATATTAGAGACTATCTTACAGTATACATAATCTTATGAATGTATACGGATTATTAAAATCCAATAACATTTTTGAAACCAATCTAAAATCAAATTTTATGAAAGTAAAACTACGTTATCAAAAAATTAGTGTTCTATTTACAGTGCTGCTTTTGTTTGCCTCTTTCTCGGTAATGGCACAATCGCAAAGGACAGTAACAGGAACAGTATTATCATCAGAAGATAATATGCCATTAACCGGTGCGTCGGTTGTTGTTAAAGGAACAACCAATGGAGCATCGACTGATTTTGATGGAAAATTCACTTTAACTGTCGCAACCAGTTCAACTACATTAACAATATCTTATTTAGGTTACAAAACCAAAGATGTACAGATTACTTCTAATAACTTAAATATTATATTAAATATTGATGCTAGTATGCTGGATGAGGTTGTTGTTGTTGGTTACGGTACGCAAAAGAAAAGTGATATTGTAAATGCTGTTGCCACAACAGATTTAGAAAAGGCAACACTATCACCAACATCAGATGTTAATGAGATGTTGAGAGGTCGAATAGCTGGTTTACAAGTAAATGTAGGTGGTGGTACTTTGAGACCAGGTGGTTCATCAGACATTATTTTTAGAGGACAAGGTTCTATAGAAGGTAATGTTAGTGCTATCTATGTGGTTGATGGTATTGTTAGAGATGGAGGAATAGAAGATATAGATGCAGACGATATAGAATCTATAGAATTTCTTAAAGATGCCTCAGCACAGGCTATTTATGGCTCTAGAGGTGCAAATGGTGTCGTTTTAATCACAACAAAAAGAGGAAAAGCAGATAAAATTAGTGTTAGCTATCATGGTTTTATAACAACCAAATCACTAGAAAGAAACTTTGATGTTTACAGTGGTCAAGAATTTGCTCAATTAAGACGTGAAGCTGTCAGATCAAATAGAGCTGATGATTCTTATCCAGATGATGTAGATATTTTCTCTGAAATTGAATTAGAGAATATTGCAAACAATGAGTTTGTGAATTGGGAAGATGAGCTTGTCCGATCTGGTTTTGTAAATAGTCAAGCTATAAGCATTAGTGGAGGTACAGAAATGACGAAGGTTTTTGGTAGTGTAAATTACTTTAAAGAAGATGGTCTTATACCAAGCTCTAATTATAATAGAAATACATTACGATTAAATGTAGATCAAAAAATCAGCAATAAATTCTCAGTGAATTTTGATTTGAATATTTTAAACGATTATACTGAAAGAGCAGCTAATGTGAATGTTATTACAACTTCACCTTTAGGTAGTGCTTATAATCTTGATGGTAGTTTAACACGCTGGCCAAGTGGGGAAGAATTATCTGCTGTAAGTCCGCTATGGAATCTACGTGAGCAAGACAATGATGAAAAAGGAAATGATTTTGTTGTTAACGTCACACCAATATGGCAAATCACTGAAAATTTACAATACCAATTAAAAGCTAATTTAACGAGACGAACTTCAGAAAGAGGTCAATACCAATCGTCCTTAAGTTCTGCTGGTGATGATGTTATGGGTATTGCAAGAATAGACAATCAATTGAGCGAATCTTATTTAATTGAAAATATCTTAACTTGGGATAAAGAATTCAATGAAGATAATAAACTAAATATAACTTTAGTTCAATCGGCTCAAGAATATCAATTCAGCAGAACATTCACAGAGGGTCAAGGTTTTACTAACGAAAGTCTGGGTTATGATGGAATTACAAATGCTATCGGAAATGTAACGGTTGAGCGTGATAAAAATAAGCAACGACTAGCATCCTATATGGCTAGAGCCCGTTATAATTTGATGAATAAATATTTATTTACTGCGACCGTTAGAAATGATGGAGGCTCTATCAATTCTGCTGATAATAAATGGAGTACCAATGCCGGTGGTTCATTTGGTTGGATGATACATAGAGAGAGCTTCTTAGAAGATGTCAATTCTATACAAGAACTAAAATTAAGAATGAGTTATGGTTCCTTAGTTAACGGTTTGGATCGTGCTTATACCTCGCTTTTTACTGCCGAAGGTCAAAATTATATTTTTGATGGTGAATCTGCCTCAGGTTATTCTCCTTCAGTTATTTTACCAAATACTAATTTAAAATTTGAAACTATTACTACCGCCAATGTCGGATTAGATTTTTCAGTTTTCAATAGAATTTTAACAGGTAATATAAACTGGTACGATGCCAGAACAACTGATTTATTATTAAGAAGAGGCGTACCTTCAACTACAGGTTATCAATATACATTCTTTAATGCAGGTGAATTACAAAATACAGGTATTGAATTGAGCCTGACCGCTAATATTTTCAATACTGAAGATTTTAAATGGTCTGTATCAACTAACTGGTCTAACAATAAAAATAAATTAATAGATCTTTATAATGATGGAAATGGTGATCCTATTACACAAGATGATACCTACAATTACTACGTAGGTCAGCCTGTTGGGGTAATTTACCAATATCAATTTGATGGTATATGGCAAGAAGGTGATGATTTTGTAAATGCGCCACAAGCAAATCCAGACTCTTCAATTACGCAAGATAATCTAAGACCGGGTGATATTAGAATTCGAGATGTTAATGGTGTCGATGATGAAGGAAATTTAATATCTGGTCCTGATGGAAAAATAACACCCGAAGATCGTGTGTTTACAGATCCTAATCCAGATTGGTTTGGGTCAGTATCTACAAACTTAGAATATAAAGGATTTGATTTATTTGTAGATTTCTACGCTGTAGAAGGAGCAACTAAAGTGAATCCATTTTTATCAGACTTTAATAATGGTGGAACATTATCAGGAAAATTAAATGGTGTTAAGGTAGATTATTATACACCTGAGAATCCGTCAACAACTTTCCCAAGACCAAATTTTGATGCTCAACCATTATACTTAGGTTCATTGGCTATTAGAGATGCTTCATATATTAGGTTGAGAACTGTTAGTCTAGGGTATACATTAGATGATAAGTTTTCAAGTAAATTAAATTTCGAGCAGGTTAGATTCTATGTGACCGGAACAAATTTATTTACAGATACAGATTATATAGGTTATAGCCCGGAGGTAAATATTAGATCTACATTTTCAAATGCAGATACGGGTTATCCAGATGCAACAAGTTTCACCTTTGGAGTAAGAGTTAAATTTTAAAAAAAAAGAAATTATGAACACAGAAAATATTTATACAAAATTAAAAGGTAGTTGTGTACTACTTATGGTGTTATTTTTCGCAGTATCCTGTGAAGATTACTTAGAAGAGCAGCCAAGTACACTCATTGATTCTGATTATATTTATACGACTGCAGAAGGTTTAAAATCTGGTGTGGTAAGTTTATATAAATTTGAGAGAGATCGATATCAATATGGTACAGAAGATTGGATGGGATCAGTTGTTATGTCTTCTAGAAGTGATTTAGCATTTTCAAGATCTGGTTACACTGGATTATTGGGTAGATACGAAAGAGGCATTTCACCTGAGGATCTTGGGGCTACTTTTGCATCATCATTATTTTGGAAACATTATTACAATATCGCCAATAAAGCAACAGCCATTATCAATGCTGCAGAAGCTGTTGAAGGAGTGGATGAAGATATAAAGAATCAAGTCTTAGCTGAAGCTAAATTCTTTAGAGCCCATTCTTATTTTTACTTATATAGAATGTATAATAACATCTATGTAACTTCAGAAACAATTACTGTAGATAATGCTTTTGATGTCATTAACGACAAATCTTCAGAAGAGGAAATTTTTGCACTAATTAATAGTGATCTCGATTTTGCCGTTGAGCATTTAGACTGGACAGATACTTTTGGTCGTATTACTAAAGGTACTGCTAAACACGTAAGAGCAAAAACAGCAATGTGGCAAGGTGATTGGACGGAGGCTAAAGACCAAGCAGTATCTTTAATTGAAGAAGGACCACATAGTTTAGTAGCTACCACTGCAGATGTTTTTGCAGGAGACCGAAATAATTCGGAATCGTTATTTGTAATTCAAGCTCAAGATGATTTATTAGGTGGTGGAAATGTCACAATGATGAACGCTAACTATGTAACACAATACTTTCAAATTTCTGGTATCGAAGCAAATATAGAGCAAGGTGGAAGAGGATTCTCTCGAATTCTGCCTAACCTTTATTTGTTAAACTTATTAGCAGAAGATCCTAATGACACCAGAGACGATAATACGTATTTTAGATTAAAATGGTACTATACTTCTGGTGATCGTGCTGGTGAAGAAGTAGATGATTATGCACCAATAACAGATTTGGATAATCCAAGTAGTACCTATGCGCGTTATTACCAAAGAATGCATCCTTGTTGTATCAAGTTTGCGCAAGAAGATGACAATCCTGATTCGTATTTAAATAGAAGCAATATTACTGTTTACAGAGTAGCAGAGACTTATTTGATAGCTGCAGAAGCTATTATGAGGTCATCAGGTGATCCATTACCATATATTAATGAGGTAAGAACTCGTGCAGGTGCTGCTCCCGTTACTTCGGTAAATCAGCAGACTATTTTAGATGAGAGAGCTAGAGAATTGGCTTTTGAAGGTCAGCGTTGGTTTACACTTAAACGTATGGGACAAGATGTTATTGATACCCAAATTACTAGTTATGCTGGTGATGGTGAATATTTTCCTGCCAATCTTGGATCTAAAGATCCTAGAGAGAATTGGCGACCACATTTTATTAACTGGCCAATATCTCAAAGAGATTTAGATTTATTAGGTCCCGGTTATCCTCAAAATGATGGATATTAATAGTAATAGTTTGAATTAGTTTGAGTTTTAGAAATCCAGGGAGAATTAAATTGCTCCTTGGATTTTTAAAGAATGAATTGCTACAAATGTTATATTATTAAACCATAAGATATGCGTTATTCTTACATATTATTATTTTTTATAAGTTTGGCTGCTTGCAAAATAGAGCAGAAAAAAAATAAAATCACATTTGTTGATAACCCAGTAATAGCTCACCGTGGTGCATGGAAAACCAATGATCTTCCCCAAAATTCCATTGCATCTTTAAAAATGGCAATTAAGTTAGGTTGTACAGGTTCTGAATTTGATGTAAGAATGACCAAAGATAGTGTACTTATTGTAACCCATGATCCGGATTATAATAATATGGGTGTGGAGGATTCTAACTATGCTGAATTATCAAAACATAAACTTCCTAATGGTGAAAGTTTACCTACCTTAAAGGAATATGTCCTTGCTGGGATGACGAATAACTCAACCACAGGTTTGGTATGCGAAATAAAACCTTCTAAATTTCAAGGGCGCAATGTATTTATTGCAGAAAAAGTAATTGACTTAGTTAAAGAAGTAAAAGCAGAAAGCTACATACTTTCTTATATTAGTTTTAGTTATCAAATTCTAGAGAAGATAAATAATTTAGATGCTAACGCTAAGACACAATATTTAGATGGTTCTAAACCTCCAGAAGAATTAAAACAGGATGGCATTTCAGGACTTGACTATTATATTGATAAATTCAGATACAATCCAGATTGGATAAAAAGTGCTAAAGAAAACGGTTTAATTTTAAATGCGTGGACGGTAAATAAAACAGAAGATATAGATTGGTTCTTAGCAAATAGGTTTGATTATATTACAACTGATGAACCAGAATTAACTTTTGAAAGATTGGAAAAAAGTCCGGCTAGTAAAGGTTGGAATTTAGTTTGGAGTGATGAATTTAATTATCAAGGAAAACCCGACAGCAAAAAATGGGCTTACGATTATGGGTTTTTAAGCAATCGTGAAGAACAATACTTTACCGATAGTCTAAAGAATGTTAGGGTTGAAAATGGTCATTTAATTATCGAGGCGCATAAGGAGAAAATAGCCAATAAGGATTATGGCAATGCGGAACTTAAAAAGAAAAGTTGGTTAAAATACATAGCGGAAACAGATACTGCTAAATACACTTCAGCAAGACTGAAAACAATGGGTTTGGCTTCTTGGAAATATGGACGTATTGAAGTAAAAGCCACATTGCCAAAAGGGGTAGGTTTATGGCCTGCAATTTGGATGCTAGGCGAAAATAGAGAAGAAGTTGGATGGCCGGAATGTGGCGAGATCGATATTATGGAACATGTTGGTTTTAATCCCGATTCCATTTTCGGAACGATTCATACTAAAGCCTATAACCATATGATTGGTACCCAAAGAGGAAAAAAGATTTTTATAGATAAACCTTATGATTCTTCTCATGTATTCGCGATAGAATGGACTCCTGAAAAAATAGATTTTGTTTTGAATGATGTCGTTTATAATCATATTGAAAACGAACATAAAACGACCGCAGAATGGCCATTTGATCAAGAGTTTTATCTAATACTTAATGTTTCGGTAGGTGGCATGCTTGGCGGGCAAAAAGGCATAGATGATAGTGTTTTCCCGCAAAACATGCTAATAGATTACGTTAGGGTTTTTCAAAAAACAGAATATAAATGAAGCGTTTTTTATTACTGCTATGTATAGCGTCATTAGGTGTTTTAAGCTGTAAAACTGAAAAAGAATCTAAAAGTCACAATCTTACTTTGATGACTTATAATATCCGATTGGATGTTTCTTCAGATGGTGAAAATGCATGGCTTAACAGAAATCATTTTTTATGCTCACAAGTACAGTTCTACCGTCCCGATATTTTGGGTATTCAAGAAGCTCGCCCTAATCAAATGACCGATTTAAAATCGGCTTTAAAAAATTATACAGCTTTCGGAATAGGTAGAGATGGTGGCGATAAAGGTGAGTTTTCAGCTATTTTTTACAATAATAAAAAAGTGAAAGTAGAAAATGAAAACACGTTTTGGTTGTCTGAAACACCAAACGAATTTTCAAAAGGCTGGGACGCGGCGTATCCAAGAATTTGTACGTATGGATTATTTACGCTTCTTGATAACAACCGTAAAATTTGGGTATTCAATACCCATTTGGATCATGTGGGTCCTGTAGCACAAAAACAAAGCATGCAACTAATTCTTAAAAAAATAGCCGATCTCAATACCGAGAATCATCCTGTTATAATTATGGGCGATTTTAATGTAGAGCCCGATAGCGAATTGCTAATTGGGTTAAAACAAAAAATGGACGATTCCAAAGATATTGCTAAGGTAGTTTTTGGACCTGGTGGAACATTCAATGGGTTTAAATATAATGAACCTGTGAACAGAAGAATTGATTATATAATGATTTCAAAAGCATCTAAAATTAAAGTTGACAAATATGCTGTATTATCGAGTTCCATAGATTTAAAATATCCTTCAGATCATTTTCCTGTATTTGTTGAATTGACGTTAGAATAACCAACACTAAATATTTTGGTGAAAGCCCAAACCTTATGATAGCATTTAAAATATCGATAAATATTAAAGATTTTAATATGAAATATATTCTCATTATGTCCATATTTTTTGGATTGTTGTCTTGTAAGAATGCAGAGCAACCCGATAAGATTGACAAAATGCCAAATATTCTTTTAATAGTAGTGGACGACCAAGGATATGCCGATTTTGAGCCATTTGAAAATCATGATGCTTCAGCCAAAACTCCCAATATGGCTAAATTGGCAAATTCAGGCATGATATTCACACAAGCCTATACAACCGCCCCTGTTTGCAGTCCTTCGCGAGTAGGTATGTTGACAGGGAAAAATCAATTTCGATGGGATAAAAAAGCGAGTTGGGGTCCTGGATTACCGGATTCAGTTAAAACCATAGCAGAATACTTAAAAGATGCTGGTTACACTACTGCACGAATTGGGAAAAATGATCTGGGGAAGAATTTTCATAAATATGATGTTAGGGAATATCCATTGGAACATGGCTATGATGAGTTTTTAGGGTTTAGTGCCCATGCCCATGATTATTGGTTGCTTTCAAAAGAAATAAAAGATAAAACACCAGACCCTAACGGAACAAGTGCGGTTTTAGGGCCACTAATGTATAATAAAGGTGAGAAAAGTTATAGTGAAGGCTATCTAACAGATATATTGACTGATGAAGCCATTCAATATATTAGAAGACCAAAGGAAAAACCGTTTTTCTTGACATTAGCTTATAACTCGGTGCATCACCTAATACATGAAGTGCCCAAAAAATATTTGGATAAATACAATGTAAAACCTATAAGTAATTATGACCCTGATAGTTTGATGGCTTTTGGAAACCATAAAGCGGGAACATATTTGGCATATTATGATAAATATTCCCGATTAGGAGCTATTCAAGATACTGATTTACGTAACTATTATTTGGCAAATTTGAATTGTTTAGATGATAATATCGGAAAGGTTTTAGAGACCATTAAAAATGAAAACTTAGAAAAAGAAACGCTAATTATATTTATTTCAGATAATGGTGGCTCTCCACTTACCGGGGCAAATAACAGTCCACTTACCGGAGGTAAATATTCGCTTTGGGAAGGCGGAATTCGTGTGCCAATGGCCATCAGTTGGCCAGATAAAATTCAAGAAAATCAGGTGTTTACGGATTATGTATCTGCAACCGATATTTTACCAACTATTGCAACTGCAGCTGGACTAAAATTGAATGATAACACCATTGATGGTGTGGATTTATTACAACCTGTTAAGGATCGATTGTTAGTTTGGAAATGGCAAAAGAATTGGGCTGTTCGTAAGGGTGATTGGAAATTAACCAACGCTAAGGAAGACCATTGGAAAAGCAGACCTAGTAATTTGTATATAAAACCTATTAGAGATGATGCTTCTCTTAAATTATTTAATTTGAAGGAGGATTCCGGAGAAAGAATCGATTTGTCAATTCAGTATCCGGAAAAAGTAAAAGAATTGGAAACAGCGTATCAAGACTGGTGCAATGCTAATATTGGAAACTATTAAAATTGGGGGATAATTTATTTGGTTAAATCCATCTGTCGTATGTTAGTATAAAAATTACAATAAATT
Source organism: uncultured Flavobacteriaceae bacterium (assembly GCA_963722665.1). Taxonomy (GTDB): domain Bacteria; phylum Bacteroidota; class Bacteroidia; order Flavobacteriales; family Flavobacteriaceae; genus Site-B1. The sequence goes on along the minus strand of CAVRNW010000022.1, from coordinate 26,945 downwards.
GTTGATATGGGGCAATTCATTATTGGCTTCTAAATAATTTGAAAGAATCACTTCTTAAAATATAAATACATAATTTGTAAAAGTTTATAAATTACGTTAGCAAATATTAACAAATAAGAATAATTGAAAAAACTAAATTCCTTTTCCAGGACAACATTAATTAAACAATTAGAAGAAAATTCAAATTGGGACGTCATTGTCGTTGGTGGAGGAGCAACTGGCTTGGGTATTGCATTAGATTGCACCACGAGGGGTTTTAAAACCTTGTTGTTAGAACAGGTAGATTTTTCAAAAGGTACGTCCAGCAGAAGCACCAAACTGCTTCATGGGGGTGTGCGTTATTTGGCTCAAGGAAATATTGATTTGGTTAAAGAGGCCTTGTATGAAAGAGGATTGCTATTAAAAAATGCATCGCATTTAGCAAGAAATCAATCTTTCATCATCCCAAATTACAATTGGTGGGAAACTATAAAATATACCATCGGACTTAAGTTATATGATGTTTTAGCGGGAAAATTAAGTTTTGGCAAATCTATACGTATCACTAAAAAAGAAACGCTCTCCAGATTAAAGACCATTAAAAATAAAAGTTTGAAGGGAGGTGTTGTTTATCATGACGGACAGTTTGACGACTCCAGATTGGCCGTAAACATAGCCCAAACTTGTATAGAAAAAGGAGCTACTGTTTTAAATCACTTCAAAGTTGAACAACTAATAAAAAACGATGAAGGAAATATACATGGTGTTGTAGCACGAGATGCCGAGACCAATAAATCTTATAGTTTAAATGCTAAAGTTGTAATAAATGCTACAGGTGTTTTTACAGATGACATCCTGCAAATGGATAATGCAGAAGCCAAAAATATTATTCGCCCCAGTCAAGGGATTCATTTGGTTTTGGATAATTCCTTTTTACCCGGAAAAGATGCTATAATGATACCAAAAACAGATGATGGTCGTGTGTTGTTTTTAGTCCCATGGCACAATAGAGTGGTGGTGGGAACCACGGATACTTTGATTGAAAGCCATAGTTTAGAGCCTAGACCTCTGGATGAGGAGATTGGATTTATTTTATCAACGACAAATAAATACCTCAATATAAATGTAAGTAAAGAGGATGTGCTAAGCATATTTGTTGGTTTAAGACCACTTGCGGCACCAAAAGACAAGTCAGAAAAAACTAAAGAAATTTCCAGAAGTCATAAAATTATGGTGTCACATTCTGGATTGATCACTATTACGGGTGGAAAATGGACGACTTATAGACGCATGGCACAGGATACAGTTAATAAAGCAATTGAATTAGGAATGTTGCAAGACAAACCTTGCAAGACAAAAGATTTGCTAATTCACGGCGCCAACGGTGTTTCCCTTGAATCCAGTTATTTATATATTTACGGTAGCGACCAGAAAGCTATAGAACAACTTATTAAGGATGCTCCTGATTTAGGTGAAAAATTGCATCAACGTTTGGAATTTACAAAGGCAGAAGTTGTTTGGGCCGTGAGAAGCGAAATGGCTCGAACTATAGAAGACGTATTGGCAAGACGGGTAAGAATTTTGTTTTTAGATGCAAAGGCAGCCATAGAAATAGCGCCAGCTGTGGCAACAATATTAGCAAAAGAATTAAATAAGGATGAAGAATGGCAAAAAGAACAAATTTCTGAATTTATAGCACTGGCAAGTCAATATTGCATTCAAAATTAAATTTATTAAACTATTTGAAAACATGGAAAAATATATACTATCCTTAGACCAGGGAACGACAAGTTCAAGAGCGATTGTTTTCGATAAAAAGGGACGCATTGTTTCAGTAGCACAAAAAGAGTTTACTCAATATTTTCCGAAACCTGGATGGGTAGAACACGACCCAAACGAAATTTGGTCCACCCAGGCGGGTGTTGCAGCAGAAGCTGTTACAAGTAAAAACTTAAATGCTGAAAACATAGCGGCCATAGGTATTACAAACCAGCGTGAGACCGTTGTGGTTTGGGATAAAAAAACAGGCAGACCTGTTTATAATGCCATTGTATGGCAGGATAAAAGAACATCGGCATTTTGCGACGAGCTCAAAAAACAAGGCAAGAGTAATTTTATTAGAGAAAAAACAGGGCTTGTAATTGATTCATATTTCTCTGGGACCAAAGTAAAATGGATATTGGATAACGTAAAAGGTGCAAGAAAAAGAGCTGAATCTGGAGAATTGTTGATGGGGACCATTGATTCTTGGCTAATATGGAATTTTACAAAAGGCGACCAGCATGTTACAGATGTTACTAATGCATCAAGAACATTGCTTTTCAATATTAATACAATGGATTGGGATCAAGAATTATTGGAATTATTTAACATTCCAAAGAGTATGTTGCCGGAAGTAAGGCAGTCCAGTGAAGTATATGGTCACACGAAGTCATCTTTTTTTGATACTAAAATCCCTATTTCAGGAATAGCCGGAGATCAGCAGGCCGCATTGTTCGGGCAAATGTGCACGAAACCGGGCATGGTTAAAAATACTTATGGCACAGGTTGTTTTATGTTGATGAATATTGGAGAAAAACCCATCGTTTCTAAAAATAATCTGTTGACAACGGTGGCATGGAAAATAAACGGCAAAACCCAATACGCATTGGAAGGCAGTATTTTTGTTGCTGGTGCCGTTGTGCAATGGTTAAGAGATAGTTTAAAAATTATCAGAACCTCGGCTGATGTTGAAAAACTGGCTAGTTCTGTTGATAGTGCAGAAGGCGTTTATTTTGTACCTGCATTCGCCGGTTTAGGCGCGCCACACTGGAATCAACAGGCGCAGGGTACTATATTTGGATTGACCAGAGGTAGTACAGATGCTCATATTGCGCGGGCTGCGTTAGAATCTATTGCATATCAAACCATGGATGTTTTAAAAGCAATGGAAGCCGATTCCGGGATATCTATTAAGGAACTACGTGTAGATGGAGGCGCCACGGTAAATAATATGCTTATGCAATTTCAAGCCGATGTATTAAATACAACCACCGTTCGTCCTAAAGTTGTAGAGACTACCGCGATGGGTGCCGCATTTTTGGCAGGACTGGCTGTTGGATATTGGAAAAATGCAGAGGAAATCCAAGGTATATGGGAAGCCGATAAAAAATTCAATCCAACTTCAGAAAGAAAGTCGATCAAAAAAGAGATCAAGGGCTGGTACAGAGCTATAGATGCATTGGAATACTGGGCAAAAAACTAAACCAACTAAATAAAAAAATATGACACCTTTTATTTCAGAAATCATAGGCACAGCCATACTTATATTATTGGGTGGTGGTGTAGTCGCGAATGTTGTACTAAATAAAACCATAGGTCATAACGGCGGATGGATAGTTATTACCACGGGTTGGGCATTGGCAGTGTATGTTGCGGTGGTAGTTGCGGGGCCTTATAGTGGTGCGCATATCAATCCAGCTGTGAGCATAAGTCTTGCTATTGCAGGTAAATTTCCATGGGAATCGGTGCCTGTTTATATTCTAGGGCAAATGATTGGCGCTATGTTGGGGGCCGTAACGGTTTGGCTGTTTTATAAACCTCATTTTGATGCTACGGAAGATGGCGATGCTAAAAAAGCCGTTTTTTGTACCGCACCCGCCATTAGAAATTTATTTTTTAACTTCTTTGGTGAAGCAATCGGTACTTTTGTGTTGATATTTACAATTCTATACTTTACAAATGCTATGATTACCGATACAGAAACAGTCATTGGTTTAGGTTCTTTAGGGGCTTTGCCTGTTGCATTTTTAGTTTGGGCTATCGGTTTGTCACTAGGGGGCACAACTGGCTATGCCATTAACCCTGCAAGGGATTTAGGCCCGAGAATTATTCATGCAATTCTTCCTATAAAAGATAAAGCGTCCAGCGATTGGAGTTATTCCTGGATTCCTATAGTAGGCCCTATTGTTGGAGCTTCACTTGCTGCTTTATTAATGCTATTATTAACTTAAATGGTTTGCAGTATAATAAGTTAGACTTTTCATTTTAAAGCCCACCGCATTTGGCCCATTTCTTTACCTGCAAAAAAATGAATCCAGTTACCTCCACAAATTCCAAATTCCAAACTCGTAAATCGTAACTCGTAACTCGTAACTCGTAAATCGTAACTCGTAATTCCTCAATCCTCAATCCTCAATCATCAATCATCAATCATCAATCATCAGTCTTAAGTTCACAGTCTACAGTCTTTAGTCCCAGTCACAACTCGTAAACTCGTAAATCGTAAATCGTAACTCGTAATTCCTCAATTCTATTGCGGCTAGGAATTGAATTCAATGACTCTAACTAATTTGATTTCAAAGGGGCTTGCCTGACCTTTATGGAATATGAGAACTCCAATTTAGATATTCTCAAAAAAGGACACATTAAGAGAGTGAAATACTTCATATTCTCAAAAAAGTGTTATATTTGAGAAAATAAAACAAATTATTATCAGCTTTCAATGAGAAATTTTAATTCAGGCCAGTATAAAAGCCAAGGGTATTATAAAAGTTTCCAGCCTGAATTTATTAACAGGGACTGGCAGGTGGACGATATGCAGGTCATAAGTCTTTTAAGTAAGGCCGACAGACAGTTAGGGCGTTTGGACATGTATTCCGAATATGTCAACATAGACCTATTCGTTAGGATGCATATTGCCAAGGAAGCTACTCAGTCCTCAAAAATAGAGGGAACACAGACCAATATAGAGGAAGCCTTTTTGGATAAAAATGATATAACATCAGAAAAGCGGGATGACTGGGTTGAAGTACAAAATTATATTTCAGCAATGAACGAAGCTGTAATAATGCTTCATACACTCCCGTTTTCGTCCAGGCTTATTAAGCAGACTCATAAGATACTACTACAAGGGGCCAGAGGTGCGCAAAAGTTACCCGGAGCCTATAGAACAAGTCAAAACTGGATTGGAGGAGCCTCTATAAATGATGCCGTTTTTGTACCTCCCGTTCATACCACAATTAATGATCTCATGTCTGATCTGGAAAAATTTGCCAATGATGAATTAAATGCTATGCCGGATTTATTAAAAATAGCACTGATCCATTACCAGTTTGAAACCATACATCCTTTCCTGGATGGTAATGGCAGAGTTGGCAGATTGCTTATCACTTTGTATTTAGTGAGTAAAGGCATTCTCAAACAGCCTATTTTGTATTTGTCTGACTTTTTTGAAAAAAACAGGACCTTGTATTATGATAATTTAATGCGAGCAAGAACACATCATGACATCGCTCAATGGTTCAAGTTCTTTTTAACTGGAGTTATAGAAACAGCTCAACATGGCGTTAAAACTTTCGATAATATTTTGCAGCTTCAAAAGAGCATGGATATTACATTATCAGAATTAGGTAGCAGAAAAGTAGATGCTCAAAAAATACTGCAGCACTTGTATTCCAACCCTATTTTGGATGTAGGGGTAATACAAGATATTACAGGTAAGTCACTTGCCTCTTCATACAGATTGTTAAATGACCTTTCTGAATTAGGAGTTATTAAAGAAATAAAAGGAACACATCGGAACAAGAAGTATGTATTCAAAAGCTATATGGAATTATTTAACAAAGATTGAAAAAGATAATCCCAAATTCGTAATTCGTAATTCGTCAATCATCAATCATCAATCATCAATCATCAGTCTTAAGTTCACAGTCTACAGTCTTTAGTCTTTAGTCCCAGGTCACAAACTCTAAATCGTAAATCGTAACTCGTAATTCCTCAATCCACAATCATCAATCATCAGTCTTAAGTTCACAGTCTACAGTCTTTAGTCCCAGGTCACAAACTCGTAAATCGTAAATCGTAACTCGTAACTCGTAATTCAATCCTCAATCATCATTCATCAATCATCAATCCTAAATTAGGCTTATAATTCCTCAATACTAAAGTTTGCAAATAACAGGGCTTCATCTCTAAGATCCTGCGCATTTAATAAACTCCTGTAAATTCCCCATTTTGGTCTTACAAAATCAGCGTTCGGTCTCCAGTTAATAATGGCGTTATTCGAATATTCAAACAAAACAGAATTATCACTGACTCGTTTTATGTTTATATCATAGGAGCCGGAGACACCATAGGTGATAGTTTCTGTTACTTCCATCCATACATCAATTAAAGGAGCTATTTCTGTTTGTGCCAATGTCACCTGGGTGTCTGTTTCGGCATAGCGTAATTCAAGTCTGTCCGGACTGCTTTTTCTTGTTGTCAGAGTATACATAGGCATACTCTCAAATGACCCGCCAACCGATTTTAATTGATGTATATGCGTGAAATTTGGTGATGATTGAAAACCAGCCGGCAATTTAAATTTCCATTTATAGACGACTGTTTCATTTTCTATACCCAATAAATTATCCGGTGATTGGTCGTATGTTTTAATCTCATTACGCTGTCTGTCAAAATTGATACATCTGTCGTTGTCAGGATCTACATGGATATAGAATCGAAACACATTGGTGTTTAATTCGCTGTCAAAAAGCTCATCAATATGATCTCCAAATTCCGGATGACTGCAATCCGGTACTTCAATAGGATCAAATCCCGGGGCCAGTACCGAAGTAATCAATTCATACGTATTTCCGGGTCCATCGGCATTTAGTTGGACCGCTGCTCCAGTGACAACCTCTTTTTCAAGTGAAATGGTAACTGAATTATTTGATGTATTTGAGTCGATGTAATCGTCTTGGAATGCTTCTTTAAAAGCTATGGTTACGATAACTTGAGATGAGTCTGAAGCAAATGTTTCTGTTTTTTCAATCTCACTTTCAAGGGCAGTCCCATAATTGAAGATCAAAGCACTTTCCAATTTTTGTGTCAGGTCATTATTGTCAATCCAAATAATTAAACTTTCAGATGATGTTACAGAAATGTCCGTTATTACAGGTGGCACAGGATCTGGTGATGGGTTATCATCAGAACAACTATTCAAAATCAGAGTTAAAAATAGGATCCAAAGGTTTAAGCCCCGGAAGCCCGGGAAGTTTATAGTTTTATTTATTGGTGACGGGGAATAAGATTTTAACATTCCTGTAATTATTGATTAAAGAAGAACAACGTACATGTGACTAATTATGTTGCGCCTTGTGTGTTTCGGCAACTAAATTACTAAATAAAAACTGACTTTAGATCAGTCTTCAGTCGGCAGTCTTCAGTTACAAAATCCAAAATCGTAAATCGTAAATCGTAATCCCCATAACTATCGGGAGTAATTCCTCAATCATCAATCCGAAGTCCGATTTTAGTTTTAAGTTTTGGCAAATTCTATAAGGGGCTTGATATTTCCATTGTCGGCTTCCTTTAATGTTGATATGTATTTTTTTCTTGTTTCATCGGCCTTAACCATATTTGATCGATGCCAGGAAAAGCTGTCTTGCCCAAAAACAGACTCCATGATAATATCTGCCATCAATCTTGAATGCCTTCCATTCCCATTGGGAAAACAGTGAATTGCTACAAGCCTGTGTTTAAATCTGATTGAAATTTCTTCCGGTGAATAGGTATTGTTTTCTATCCAAAATTGGGTGTCATCTAATAATTTCTTTAGTTCTATTGAAATTTGAGGCCAATGTATTCCAAGGTTTTTATCAGACTTTCTAAACTCACCCCCCCATTGCCAAACATCTCCAAACATCTTTTTATGTGAATCTTTTATGAATTTTTCCGTCAGTATTTTTTCGGGTTTCAAATTGTTGTGGATGGTCCATTCAATAGCCTTTTCAATATTCAATTGCTCAAATTCATCCAATTCTTGCTGTGTCGTGACCGATCTGATCTTCAGACCTTCTTTTTCTTCTTCATCCAGAGGAGTTTGTCCATCTGAATATTTTAATTCTAATCCCATAATGACTTTCTCATTTCTCTTTTAATTTCATTGGCCAGATCTGTTATTGATTCCTTGATTTTTTTATCGCTGATTCCCTGATCCTCCAGTTTCATATTTTGATCGGTTCTTAAAACAATTTTTCGAGCCAGATCTTCAGATTTTCTTTTAATGAGCTTGTCAATAGTTCCATCTTTGGGGACAAATCCATATACAAACTTTAAATCTAAAACTTCTCCAACCTCTTTTAATGCATTGATAGACAGCGTACCTTTGGCTTCACTGTCTTCAATTCTTTTTACTCCCTGCCTGGTCATATTAAGTTTGACTCCAAGCTGGGCCATTGTCATATTAAGTGACGTGCGTATGGTGTTTATCCAGCCTTTCTCGGGGACAGGGACCAAAGCAGATTTTTCAAAAGGTTTTAACTTTTCGTCCAGTTGCTCAATTAAAAGTTTCTTATTGCTTCTCATTAAATGTCGTCTTTAAAGTTTACAATATAATATTAAAGTAAACTATAGTGTTTACAAATATATAAAAAAGTAAACATAATAGTTGACATGAATGGTATTAAATTTCAAAATCCATAATGGTAAATCATCAATCTTCAATTCTACGTCTCAAAACCCAAAACCCAAAATCCAAATCCCAAATTCGTAATTCGTAATTCGTAATTCGTAATTCGTAATTCGTAATTCATACAATCCTCAATCCTCAGTCCTAATTCCTAATTCCTAAAATGAATCCGGCAATTGCTAAAAATAAAAAATACTTATGCTGATAAACACTATTTTGGCAATAGCAGAGCGAAGATAATTGCCAAATTTAATATTGAAACACGATAGTTAATAAATCCTTGCCTCTGATTCCTTATCAAAAAAGTAGGCCTTTTCTAAATTTAAAAATAATTCAAAAGTAGTATTTTGTGTAACCTCGACTTCAGATCTAAAGGTCGCCACTAATTCCATATCATTGTATTCTAAATAAACATGCTTTTGGTTTCCTAAAAGCTCAATTGCAATAACCTCTCCTGTAAGAGGTGAATAATTTTCCAACGCCCCTTTTTCGGCAAATAGATCGACCGATCGGATTCCTAAATAAACTTCCTTTCCAATGAATTCCTTTAATGTATTCAATTTTAGTTTAGACACATCAATAGAGGTTCCCTTGTTATTCTTAAACAAGATTTTTCTTTCATGTAATTCAATTTTTCCCTCAATGAAATTCATTTGAGGAGAGCCTATAAATTCCGCTACAAATTTATTTTTAGGGTCATTAAATAATTCTATTGGAGGTGCTATCTGCATAACATCACCATCTTTCATCACTACTATTCTTTCACCCAAGGTCATGGCCTCCACCTGATCATGTGTAACATAAATCATAGTAGTATCCAGCTTCTTATGTAATTTGGCCAGTTCGATACGCATCTTACCTCTTAATTTTGCATCTAAATTGCTTAAAGGCTCATCAAACAAAAACACATCAGGACGTCGCACTATGGCTCTTCCTATGGCAATTCGTTGGCGTTGTCCACCAGACATTTTACCGGGTTTTCTATCCAATAGGGATTCCACATTCAATATTTCTGCAGCATCCATAACCAGTTTCTTGATCTCTTCTTTTGGTACTTTTTGTATTTTTAGTCCAAAGGCCATATTTTCATAAGAAGTCATGTGTGGATATAAGGCATAATTCTGAAAAACCATCGCTATTCCGCGATCACTTGCAGCAATATCATTCACTTTTCTATCACTGATAAACAGGTCTCCATCTGTAATGTCTTCAAGTCCTGCTATCATTCTTAAAACGGTAGATTTTCCACAACCAGACGGACCTACAAGCACAAGAAACTCTTTGTCCTTAACCGCAAAACTTATCCCTTTTACCACTTCTGCACCACCTTTATATGTTTTCCTAATGTTTGATAGTTTTACTTCTCCCATGATTTTTATATTAAACTACTCGTTCTTAATTTCTTTTTAATTCAACGGATATAATGGTCTTCCAGATTCGGGGTCCTGTGGATATTTTTCGCATAATTCGGCTAATACATCCTCGTGTGTGATTGCTACATTCATAACCGTATCATTTCCTCCGTAATAGATGTAAATATCCCCATTATCTTTTCTTAAAGCACCACAGCAAAAAACCACATTTGGAACATGTATATAACTGTCGTCAGTAACTTTGCAATCTGCTTTAGACGGGAATACTATCGGAATATTGGACACTTTTACCTGCTTAGGTTTTTCCAGATCATGTAAAGCAACTCCCAAAACATAAGGATTGCCGTCCATGGTACTTCGTACACCGTGAAATATATTGATCCACCCATGCTTTGTTTTTATTGGAGTTGCTCCGGGACCGATCTTATCTGAAAAACTACTCGGACCGTCATTTTGGAGCATTATTGGCTGTTCCTGAATATGCCATTTTCCGGTTTTAATATTTTCTGTGGAACCTATTTGTATTTGTTTGTAGATGCCTCCTGTATGTTCCTGAGTGCTATCGTTTGGACGAAATAGACCATAAAATCTTCCACCTATTTCCTCAGGAAACAGAACAACATTACGCATGTCTGTTTTTAAAAGTGCGCCATGCCGTTTAAAGGTTTTAAAATCTTTAGTTGTTGCTAAGGAGACTCTTACTCTATGTGCTACGGTTGCATGATAAGCACTATAGGTTATGTAGTAGGTATCCTTTATTTTAGCAATACGTGGATCTTCGACACCACCTTGCTCATTTTCTATGAGTTCGTCAATATTGCTCCCTTCAGCAAATGAGTCATTCTCATTACAAGGTAACATAGCAGGGGTTTTGTCAATCCGCCAATTATCCAGACCATTATGGCTTCTTGCTATTCCCAGAACTGACATGCCATTACGCAAGTGTGAACGAAACAGCATAAGAACATCACCATCATATTCTGTAATTCCTGCATTATGAACTGTTATGGTTTGCCATTTTGGGTCGGTCCATACTTTGTTGACATCCCTGGCGGTTACAATAGGATTTCCCTTATAACGCTGCACTGGATTAGATAGGTCTAGTTTTTTCATTCTCTGTTTAATTTTTCCATTTCCAACATGATCAGTAAACTCTCTATAGTTGATTCGGCACCTGAATTTCTGCTGACTTCCTCTTTACTTTTTATCCCATCAAAACAAATTCCGGTTTCCGGATGATAGATGACCGTTTTCGCATCGTTATTCCCGGATAACCAGGATTCCAGTTCATGGGTAAGTTTTAAATACTTTTTGTCTTTCGAATACTTATAGGCTTCCGAAGTAGCCCAGATCATAGGCCGCAAGCCGTAAGTGATTTGAGGGTAACTGTTTCGTCTGGTCTCTATGTATTTGTTTTCTTCAGTTTTTTGAATCCAGAAAGCTTCAGCAAAACCATTTTCCAACAGGTAAGGATAAAAATTATCAATCTCCAAAAGTGCACTGTCAATATAATCCTGATCATTAAATTTTTGACCTGCCATCAACAAAGCATAAGACTGACTATTTCCCCAGGCATGCCATAAATTCTGCCAGCTCATAAAAGCGCCATACGGATAGTTATTTGCATCTCCTTTTTGCATGACCATAATCCCTTTTGCCAGGGCATCAATCAACAATTTAATTTCCTTATCAGCAGTTCTGTCATAATTTTTCAGTAATCCGAGTATTAATAAAGCCGATTGATCGGAAGCATATTTTTGAGGCAACCAGGTAGGCACTTCCAAAGTTTCAATAATTTCTATGTCTTGTTTATTTATTGGGATATCTGTTTTAATATTTACAAGTAGTTTTTCTAATGCACTTTCAATTCGATTAGCGATCTCGGATCAGTCTTCAGCACACCATAAGCAGATTCCAGTCCCCAAAGCGCCCTGAAAGACCACCAATTAAGTTCTGCAACCGATGTTTTATAGGTTGTATTTATAGTTAGATCATTCCAAATAAAATTATTGAAATACCCATTCTCATTCTGCATTTGCAAGACAAATTCGGTAAGCAATTTTATTTTATTCAGAACTTCAAATCATTTTCATTGCGCTTCTAGATATTTTGATAACATCACAATTGCTCTGGCCACATCATCTACACAGGTAAACCCTTCATTGGGTTCTATTTCAAAGTCATAATTTGGATATTCACTGTAAATATGAACAATGGCAACGTCTTTACCATTTAGTTCAATTTCTTTATACAAGTGATTGAAATGATCTAAATTGACACTATCTGTTAATGCCTGCTTTGTTTCTTTTTTACCCGAACAGGAAGCAAGGCCTATTGAAATTATTAAAGCGAATAATATGCTGTCTTTAAGTTTAAACACTTTGTTCGGTTTTATTTGATGCCTTATAAGCATCCATTTCATTTAATAATTCTGCAATATTAATAGCGGCAAATGTTGAAGCAGAGTCGGACATAGCATAGGGCACAATTAAGTTTCCTTCGTGAGCCATCGATCCACAGGAATAAACAACGTTAGGAACATAACCTTCACGTTCTTCTTCATTTGGTGACAAAAGTGGCCTGTTGAGTTTTTTAATGATCTTTGAAGGATTTCTCCAGATCGAGCAAGAATAGCTCCTAAAACATACTTCCGGACTGGTCCAACAGCATGTGTAATGACCAGCCAGCCTTCAGCTGTTTTTATAGGACCCCCACAATTGCCTAATTGCACGTATCCCCAGGAATCTTGAGGTCTCATTATCACTTCATAATCCTTCCAGATAAACAGATCTTCAGAATACATCATCGTAATGTTCTCGCCTCCCTGTCTGCCTATCATCACATATTTCCCATTAATTTTTTCAGGAAAAAGACCCATACCCTTATCGCTTACAGCCGCTCCATACATCGAGCGTGCTCTAAAATGAACAAAGTCTTCGGTGATAATTAATTGTGGTGAGATCTTATGACCATTATAGGCGGTGTAGGTACCAATATATTCTGTCTTCCCATTTTCGGTAAAAGCAACAAATCGAACATCTTCCATTCCCATACATTCTCCTTTGGCATTAGGAAAGATAACACGCTCGCAAATGGGTGCAGATCCATCGGTTGTCACATCATAATTTGTATCAAGGATATGAAATAGTTTTTCCTGAGTGGCCTTATCGAAAGTTGAAAGCAAATTCAATTTTACTTTTTCCAGATAGTCATGATATGTGAATCTGTCTTCGAAAACATTTAAAATGGACTGATCGAAATCTTTAAGAACAGAGGTGTTTTTGAGAATGGTATCTTTTATATAAACCTTATTGAGATCTTTTTCTGAACAAGACGAATATCGTGTTTCTTCATCCAGAGTTATGTTCCCTTCAGAATCAACAATACCCGATCTGAATTCGATTGAAGAAATATGACCCTCACCAACAGATCTTAAACTTATAATAAAACGTTTTTCACCTTTTTTCAAGCCACTTTGATCCGGATGTGCAACCATGGATGGGTTAAAAAGGGCTGCTGATTGAATGGAGTATTCTTTCGAAAAATAGGCGCCCATTACCAAGCTCCTCAGGTCTGAGATCTCCTGATCTTTCGGAAGAATCGATTGAATTTTATTGAAATTTATTCTAAGGTAATGTTCAAAGTTTCTATGTCTTGACCCGAAATTGTTTTTAATCTCCTCGTAAAGAGCCTTTAACTCATTTTCAGGAAGAGCAAGAACCGTATTAATTAATCGATTGACTCTACTCGTATTATTTGTGTTAACTCCCAGATCTAAAAAGTTAATAATAACTTTATTATGATTTGCTTTTAACCTGATATGTGATCTATTTACCTGCATTAGTTATGTTATGGTCTTGTTTATATAGTTATTCTTTAATTCCCGAACTGGCCATACTTTGTATAAAGTATTTTTGAAAAAATCCGTAAGCTATCATTATGGGTAATGCTAAAACCACAGCTGCTGCCAATTTTACGCCCAACTGACTTTCCGATCGTCCTCCTACAGAAAACAAGGTGACCATTTGAGGCATCGTCATTAAACTTTCTTCTCTTATCACAATTAAGGGCCACAACACCTCGTTCCAGGAATTCATAAACGACAAAATTCCTACGGTAACTATGGTTGGAATGATATTAGGGAATAATACCTGAAAAATAATTCTCATTTCGCTGCAACCATCTATTCGTGCTGCATCGATCAGGGCCTGAGGAATGGTCATAAAAGCCTGTCTGAACATTAATATGGCAAAGGCGTTTAACATAAACGGAAGAATCAAAGCCGCATAGGTATCAACTAATCCCAGTTTTACCATGGTTATATAGTTAGGAATCAAGGTAATTTGAAAAGGTAAGGTCATTGTGAAAATAATGATGTAAAAAATAGCTTTCCTGCCTCTAAACTCCATTTTCGCAAGCGCATATCCTACCATGGAACAAAAGGTTATAACACCTGCTGTTGTTATAGTAGCAGTCACGATACTGTTAAAAAAGGCCTTGCCTATCGGAATTTTCGAGAACATTTGAGCATAACTTTTCCAGGAAAAACTGGAAGGCAAAAATGTCAGGTTTCCTATTTCACTTTCCGGAGCTAATGATGCGACAACCATCCAATAGAATGGATATAGAAAAGTTAGTGAGGCAATTATGAGTAAGGTATATATGAGTATTTTTTTGGTCATGATCTTGATTTTTTTGATTCCTGTTTAATCCTCTGCTCGTTCTAAATATTTCTTCTGAAGAACTACTACACCGAGAATTAACATGGCAAAGAAAAATCCTAAGGTTACCGAATAACCCATATGGAAATATTCAAAGGCCTGTTTATAAACATATAATACCGAAGACATCGTGCTGCTTAACGGGCCACCACCTGTCATGATATAAGGCTCTATAAACAATGAGAATCCTCCAATGGTCGACAGGATCACCACCATAAAAATGGTTGGATTGATCATAGGCAAGGTTATTTTCTTGAATTGTTGCCAGTGCGTGGCTCCTTCCAATGAAGCTGCTTCGTAATAGTGCGTTGGTACGGTTTGCAGGCCTACCAAAAATAGAATAACATAAAGCCCTACATTTTTCCAGGTTGCCATTATGGCAATGGAGCCCATGGCTATATTAGGATCTATCAGCCATCCAACTTTCCCTAATCCAACTGAAACCAGCATTCTGTTGAACAAACCGGAATCATATCCGAATAATTGTTGCCATAATATGGTAACCACAACTCCGGAAACGATCACAGGCAGAAAGAATGCAGCCCTAAAGAACCCTTTGAATTTTATATGCTGATTTAAAAACTCTGCCAATGCCAATGAAATTATAATTTGCAGAGGTATATGAATGATCAGGAACTTAAAGGTATTTACAATAGATTTCCAGAACATCCGGTCATTGAACATTTTGGTATAATTACCGAAGCCATTAAACTTCATCGGTGAAATGATGTTCCATTCATGAAATGTAAGGACCAGTGAAAATATCACAGGAAATGCTACAAATACGATGAAATGCAGAATGTATGGAGAAACTAAAACATATGGAAGCCACTTCTTTTTCATCGCTTTATCAGTTCATTAATAAGTTATCCACTGCTTTTGCTGCATCTGCAATGGCTTTTTCAGGTGTCTTTTTATTGTATATAACACAGGCTTCATATTCCTGCGAAATGATATCAAAAACCTCTGTAATGATCTCGCAATTATCTACACCTTTAACGTGGTCCGCCTGTTTTGCAAAAATTCTGACCTTTGGGTTCTTGTCAAAATAATCCTGAAACATCTCATCTGTTTCCAGGTTCTTTCTGTTTGGCAATTGGCCGGTCACTTCTAAAAACTTTTTATCACCTTCCTTATCGATCATTGTTTTAATGAATTCCCAGGCTTTTTGAGGTTGCCGGCAAGTATTAAAAATAACAATGTTTTTCGGATCGGCATAGGTGTATATCGGACCTTCATGATCGTCCGGAACCTGCATAGGAGAAAAATCGAAATCGAAGTCAGCACGTTTTTTGAATTTATCTACATGACGTATCTCCCAGGGTCCTGTCCATTTCGTAAAAATATCTTCGGTAATAAATCGGTCCTGACCGGCCGATAATCTTTCTTTCGAATAATATTCATTTATATACAACTCCTGTAAAAAACGGAATACACCAACAGCGTGTTCGTTATTAAAAGCGGCCCTATTGTCTTTAACCAGCGAACCTCCTTTTGAGGCTGCCAGATACAAAGGATAAAAATTAAAGAAACGCTGGTACCATAGAACTTTTACTTCGGTATAACCAATCCATTGGTCGACATAGCCATCATTGTCTTTGTCTTTTTTAATAGCCTCTCCTGCTTTTAAATAGGCTTTATAAGTTTGAGGAAATTCAGTCAATCCAAAATCACTGTCCAGCCTTTTATTGTAAATGGTCATGATGGGATTGATCTTCCAGGGAACCTGATAGATATGCCCATCTGTGGATGTGATCTCTTTAATTGTTTCTGCGCTACATCGCTCTGTTATGAATTCGGTAAAACCCTGTAAGGTGTCTAAAGGAATTAAAACCCCTGCTACCGCATACATTTCCACACTGCCCTGCCACATATTTGCATAAATGTCTGGCGTGGTCTTACCTACTACCGATGCCAAAATGACCTCTTCACTGGATTGCCCTTCCGGGAATGGGTTGAAATCTAACTACTGTCGGACTTGTGGCATTCCACTGATCGACAAAATATTTCGTGAATTCTATTTCTCCCATGTTATTCGATGACCAGAACAGGAGCTTATTATCCTTGTCATTCTTGGACCTGTTACAGGACCAAAACGTTAAAACGATGAGTATTAGAATGATGTATTTTCTATGTATCATAAAATCTTATGATTAGAATGTGCTAAGCATTATGCAATGTACTCCCAATTTACAACTAAAAACTAATGTAATTCGGTTAATTAATGATACTATTAGGAATAATTAGATGAAAAATATTGTAATAAGAAAAGCTAATTATGTAGCATTTTGAGCAATTATAGAGCAAAAACGGTCGAAAAACAACTATAAATAGCAAGTTTTTAATCATAAATGAAGTTTTTTAAAGAATTACAATAAATTTTAAACAAGCTGACTATTCATTAAAAAATAGTACTTTTAAGCTATTCCTATCAATTATGATCATCTATAAAGAAATAACGCCTTTAACCAAACATGATGTATTTGTAATCGTAAATTCTAAAAATGTAGGCTTCGATTACCCAATACATTATCATTCTGAATTTGAACTGTCACTCATATTAAATAGCTCGGGAAACAGGATTGTTGGAGACTCTGTTGAAAAATACAAATTGAATGACCTGGTATTGATCGGTCCTGAAATTTATCATAAATGGGATGATGACGATCTGCCACCTGAGAGAAAGAATACGGCTCATGTTATAACCATTCAGTTCTCCAAGGACATATTAGATCAACCCTTGTTTTTAAAAGAATCGTTCTTATCTATTCGAAACCTTTTAACCGATTCTCAAAGAGGTTTAAAATTTACTAAAGACACGTTTAAGATCGTATCAGATAAAATGCAAAATTTGGAATCGTTCAAAGATTTTGAAGCTGTCCTGGAATTTCTTCAGATCCTGCACCTGCTTTCTATTTCAAAAGATAAAACCTATTTGTCCGGTAGAGGATTCACTTCTATTAAGAATGATGAAAAAAGTGACCGAATTAATAAGATGTACGAATATATTCTAAGCCACTTTAGTGATCCGGGTTTAAGAATAACCGAATTGGCCAATGAATTTAACATGAGTGCTTCTGCATTTGGGCATTTCTTTAAAAAAAGCACCAATAAAAGTTTTACACAATTTGTTGTAGATCTAAGACTTGGTCATGCGATCCGGCTGATGCAAAATTCTAATAAGTCCATTAGTGAAATTGCGTTTGAATCCGGGTTTAATAATATCGCTAATTTTAACAGGCTGTTTAAAAAGAATAAATTTGTTTCGCCTAAACAATACAAGCAAAACTTTATGGGTTCAAACCATTTTGATTGGGAGAACCAATTGACTGCAGATCAATTTGTTCCTATTAGCAGTGATTAAAGATCAACAGGGATTTTAAATTTAGCTAAGCAATTTCAGCAGGATGCTGTTGTACTTGTAGATATTGATAAGTCGCAGGTTAAGGTGAATATTTTTGTTATCCATATCTTTTTTTAGGTAGGCAATTTTTAAATAGAGGCTCTCCACCAGCATTTCCAGATCCCAGCCTATAAGGCGTTTCATATTGTATGTTTCAGCCAGCCCTTTACTGACTTTTTTATTGCAGATCAATGGATACGAAATGTTATATCTAACAGCAGCCGATAGTTCGGTAATGTCCAGCATGCTTATAATGGCCTTACGTCTGGCATCCCCAATGGGTTTTGACTGCAGCTTTATCCTGCAGGAACTTTTCGTTAAGCTTAAGCTCTTTGCCTAAGGCACGTTCAACCCTGAGTTGTGTTCAATTTGAGAAAATTTTGCTATTATACCAATTTTTGGTATATTAGAATAAATTTGTAATCAAATGAACAAAAACACATCAATATCACTCGGAAATTATTTTGACCAATTCATTCAAAGTCGAATAAGGGAAGGAAGATTTAAAAACGTTAGCGAAGTCATACGTGCCGGATTAAGACTTTTAGAAGAAGAAGAAAGTAAAGTGGCTGCTCTGAAAAACGCAATACAGGACGGAATTGACAGCGGAATAGCTCAAGACTTTGACCCAAAAAAACATCTTGAATCCCTAAAAGCGAAAAAGCATTCTAATGGCTGAATATAAATTGACCAACAAAGCTGTTGAGGATTTATCAAAGATTTGGGATTATACATTTGAAGTTTGGTCGGAAAAACAAGCTGACAAGTATTACTATGAACTAATTTCTAACTGTCAAGAAATTGCTGAAAATCCAGATTTAGGAAAAAATTACGAGGGAATATCAAATCAACTTCGCGGAATGAAAGCAAATCGACACATAATATTCTACAGAAATATAAATGAAAATTATGTTGAAATAACGAGAATATTGCATGAAAGAATGGATTTAAAAAAAAGAATAACTGAATAAAATCTACACACAGTAACAGCTATAATTAATCCCCAAGAGGCGGACAGGTTGTTTGGTACAAGTCTACCTGGAAAATCCTCTCACGTCAATCGCCTTGCATGAAGGAATTCTACTTGTGGTCACTGAGCTTGCCTGTGCTGAGCCAAGTCGAAGCGTCGAAGTGCAGGCAGGCACAAGACCGTTCAAGCGCATTAATACTCATGAAAAGAACATTTATAATAACCTGAGATCTATTACTGAGCAGAAACTCTTATAATATCATTTTCTGTTTGTCCAAGTGCATTCAATACACCCTGAAAATTCGATGTATCCAGATTAGCAGATGAAAACGGATCTGCGGGAACGACTACTATTCTAAAGATCTGATCCTGCGTAAACCCATCAGGTGTAAGTGACAGATCGTAGTTGCCGTCCAGAAAAACAGCCACATCAAAATAGGTGTGATTAAAGCTGTATAACAACGTGCCTTCTTCTAAAAAATAGGTTTGTGGCAGTGGTGTCCAGATATCTGCTTCGCCGCCAATTCCGTCATCGGTGACACCTTCCAGCAGATAGACAAGAATGGCATCTGTATCGTACACTTCAAAATTACTTGGAAAGGCATAAACGTACCAAAACTCATTTCCTGCATTGAAATCTATGGCTGGCGTTTCAAATACGGTCCCTAAGAGTGCATCACCGTCAAGCCCGTTAAGCCCATCAAACCCATCTCTACCTGGAGGACCTGGATCGCCTGTACAGGAAATAAAAAGCACTGAAAATGCAAAAAGAATGTTACCAAAATATTTCATAGTGTTTTATTTTAAGTGAATGAAGATAAACTAAATACTTAAAGACTACATCAAAATGCCTGCCAAAATATGTTGTTCAGATTCTTTTTTATCTAATTCACATTTAAATATTTTACTCAAAAAACAGTATCTTGGTAAACAGCAAAATGAAGGCATGGCAGAATCCGGATCCTGGTTAAAAGTATTAGTAGAACTGTTAGAGGAATTTTTAACAGTTTCCAAAGCGCAAATAAAAAAACTCCCCAAAATATGAGGAGTTCAATGTAAGTGGCTGTTTTTTTAAGCTTTTTTATACTATTTTATTCTAGTTGAAAAGTCCAGTGTGCAGTGCTGCCTTCACTATTCAAAGTACCTGTTTTAGTTACTAAAACGACACCGTTCTTAATTACTCTAACAGTATAATTAGATGCAGAACCTTCGGTTGTACAATAGTCATAGTATTCTACCCAATATTCATAAGTACCAGTTGGAGCAGTACCATCTTCCCAATAAATATTTTCGTTCGGACCTTCAGGACAGTCATCACATAAACAATCTACATCGAGTTGTCCAGAATCTCCTGTTAGATTACCAAAATAAATAATAACATCATTTGGGGTTTTAACGTACAGATCTAAATCTACGTTTTCAGGATTGGTAAAATTTAAATTAAATCTTGGATTCCCATCCATTCCAACTAATACTGGTACTGGGTCATTTGTATCAGTAGCATTATCATCTTTACTGCAATTTGTAAAGAAAAACATCACAACAATTAAAAATACGAGATACTTTTTCATGATAAAAATACTTTAATTTTCTACTCTTATGGATTTTCGAATATTTCCCCGTTTATTTAAAGTGAGTTCTGGTCTCCACTATCAAATATTTTATTACTTAAATTAGACAAACCTTTATTTATTCTAATATGTAAAACAGATTTTAATTTGTAGTATACTAAAGGTCAGAACAGATTTGTATTAATCAAATAAAACTCGATAATCAACCAATAAAACTATACTATTTACAAAGTATTCCATGAAGTGCAAAAAACTTGCTTGAAGTGAAAAAGTTTAGTTGAATAATATAATAACTCATCATATATGAGTATGATTTACTTTTTTATAGTTTACAATGAAATCATAAGAGTTGTCTAAAGAAATCATAAGAGTGATTTGTGTATAAAAAACCTAACGGAATTAGAGCCCTTATAAAGGAGCCCTAAGATTTTACCAAAAAACAGTATCTTGGTAAACACCAAAATTACCACATGGCAGAATCCAGATCCTGGTTAAAAGTATTAGTAGAGTTGTTAGAAGAGTTCTTTAACAGTTATAAAAGCGCCAGTAAAAAACGCACCTGGCACCAGCACGTGGTGCCTTATGAAGATGGCTGGGCCGTGCGACGTGAGGGCAACAAACGCGTGACCTCCAAACACCGCAAACAAAGCACAGCCATACGCAAAGCCAAAACCTTAGCCCGAAAATACAAGGCTGATGTTATTATACACAGAGCCAGTGGTGGGATACGGGAGCGGATTAGTTATAAGGAGTGATTAATAATACTCCTTAATATAAGCATAAGCTCTTTCAAATAACATTTGGTCCTTATGCAGTTTATATTTTAATAATACTTTCTATTTTACTTTTAATAATTGGCAATCGATCTTCAAAAATTAATGGATGTACATGACTTGTAATTATCTCCTCGAAATTTGGGCTATTATAAACTTTCGCAAATTCTTCTTTTAAAAACTGGTTAATTTCCGGATGATCCTTATTAATTTCTTCAACAATTGTGGTTCTGTTATCCAATACATAAATGATATCTTCAAAATCATGGCTTAATCTATAATCGCCACCACGATCACTAAATGCTGCAAATTTTGTTGCCAGGAAGCAAGGCGCCGAAAAAATGCTGATACTTTGTTCTTTAACTACTGTGGTCCATAAATTTTTAAAACCCATTTTATACCATTTGTTTGCAGGACCAATTGGTCCATCTTCTGATGGCATTATATCCACAGATATACCGTTATATATATAGCTACAAATAGCATGACCTTCTAGATCTGGACTAAATCCAAGTTCAGCTAACCGCTCTTGCATTTGGGACCATTCTGCAAAGTTTAATAGGTTAATGGTTAAATCTACATCGCTTGTTGGTCTTATTTCATTTGCCGATGGATCGTCTGCATATACACTTACTACAGCACCACCAACAAACACCATTTGATCCTTTAGCTCCTTAAGCGCATTGGCAATTTCTGCAACTATAGCAATATTAATTATTTTGTTTTCCATACAAGTCTATTTCTTACTTCTTAATAACAATAGGCTTTTATCGTAATTAGAATTATTATTCATAATTCGAACATTTAACTCGTTTACAGCCAATTCTCTTTCTCTGGCTCTGCCAACTCTAATGGCATCAACCAATGCTAATAGTTCATGGAGTTTATCATCTTTTTGAACAGCTTCAACAACCTTTGGATATAATGGTTCTATAGCCTGTCCTCGCATATGTCCTTTGCCATAAGGCCATACATAATTTTCTTCACTGACAATAATATCGTTTAAAGGCGCAGCCGAATGTGCAGTAGGAATACCTCTGACAATGGCACCAGGTTGTTGTGGATATACATATTTTAACCCATGTTCTAAAAAATCGAGTATTGCTAGTTTCATTAATTGCTTTTTGTTTGGTGCTATTAAGCCAGCAATTACAGACCTGTTAATACTTTCACTTACTTCGCTTGCACTAATATTAAGCTCGTAAGACAAATCTTTCATAAACCACTTTTGACGTCCTTTTGCTGCTATTTTAAGCAGGATTACAATATCGTGTGGACGCATACCACTATGTTTTTTCATAACTAATGTATTTGTTATGAAGCAAATATACCTAAAATATATTAATTCGCGATTCGCGAATCGCGAATTGTGTAATTATGATGCCTTATGAAGATGGCTGGGCCGTGCGACGTGAGGGCAACAAACGCGTGACCTCCAAACACCGCAAACAAAGCACAGCCATACGCAAAGCCAAAACCTTAGCCCGAAAATACAAGGCTGATGTTATTATTCACAGAGCTGATGGTACAATACGAGATCGTATAAATTATGATGAGTGACTAAACCCTTTTTCTGTCAGAGATTTTTTGATCCAAAATATTAAAGAATTCAACAGGCCGATAACACCTGGCCTCATAAAAAACCCGAAGATTAATTTACTAGATACAACTTCTCCAAGATCTTCACCATCGCATAGGTATCCAATTTACAATACTCCAGCAGGTCTTTTCTGGTTTGTTCAATATCGCCCTGAAACTCACCTGTTACCATTTGATAAAACGTATTGCTGGCCGTTCCGCCTTCACTGATCTCCAGATCCTGATAGGAAAGCTCAGGCACCAAAGCGGGCAACACAGCTTTAATAGAATAGCTGCCTTTCATTGCCGGAGTATAATACCATTTTTTTTGGAAAGGAATCATCAGGTCTTTGAGGCGTGCAATAATACCACTGATCTCATTCTCGTAATGAGGATATTGGGTGATCAGGTCATTTAGTTTCCCTTTTTCAAAGCCTAAATTATAAACTAAAATATCACCAACCGTTCCGCAGTCTTTTATTATTTGCTCCACAAATCCTTTTCTGGGGTCCATGTCCGGACCGGCCTCTGCCAAATACTCCAGATGCTCAAATTCGCCTCCTTTTTCTCGTTGGATATGCAGGGAATATTGAAAGACCAGTTGCTGATACGGTCTGCTGCCATCATAGATTGGAACTGCAGACGCTATTGTTTCAAAATCCAGAAAATATAAGGGGTAATTCAAGGCATTTAGAAACCCACTGATATTTTCCTTATCAATATGTGTTGTGTTATTCAATTCACTGCTTACCTGTAAAAGCTGGTTTCCATTTAAGGGATTATCATCCGGATCGATCTGGTCAAAGGTCAGGATGCCGTTTTCATACAATTCAAATTTTTTATTGGCTCTGAGATTTGAAATATCAAATATGGAATACTCCGGGATGTGTTGCCAGCAATGCCCCATAAAATCGCAGTTATAAGGATCAAAGCAATGCGGACCGATATCAATGTTTGGAACCGAATCCTGTTTTATGACCTGTTTTAATCGCTCGATCTGATCCGGAATAGTTGGAAGGACTTCCTGAACGCGGTCGTAAACAGATTCTATGGCGAAAAGCTGTTGCACATCTATGTCTCCATTCTTAACATACTGATTATTGATATAGACAATTGAAATATCCTTTAAGGTCAATTCCTGAATTGACGATGGTATAATACTGAATAGCCGCATCCATGATGTAGGTATCAGAAACACTCGTGGAGCTTTTTACTTCATAGGCTTTCCAGCCATCCTCATCTTTCACCAAAATATCTAAGGCTGCCAGAACGCCATTGAACTGAAACGTTGCCTCATAAATAATGGTTTCGCCTCTTTCAATGTAATCCTGTGTTTTTAAGACCGATTCCTGCATTTTAAAATGGTCCGGAGGGGAAGCATCTGCACCATTTGGAAACAGTTCCTGAGCCAGTAATCCAACATTGGTTCCCTGAGTAAAAATGGCCTGTAATTGAGGAGAGATCTCATCTCTTAAATTGTAATTATGCTTATATAAATACAGTGATTTTTCGCACTGTAATTATGCTTGTATAAATACAATGACTTTTCGCATTGCAAGCCGCGAATGAATGTTGATTTTGAAAGGATGGGTTTTTGCATAAAATAAAAGAATTAATTTACGGGAAATACTTCATAAAACCTTAGAGAAAGTCAAAATTAAGTTTGAAAATTTCAGCGTTATGCCACTTTATTGATTCCGATGATGGATACCATTTCTCCTTTTCAGGAAGCATGATTTGTGTGCCATCAAATTGTGAAATTGAATAAACGGAATCATTGTCCTTGACAGTTGGAGATAGCCTAACTATATAATTTTTGTTGATAGTAATCAACCCCCTGTCAAAAGCCCTATGCAAATTAGGAGATAAAGAAATGCCGTTTGGGATTGTGTCATCATGGGAAATATTGAACGGTATTATGTGGCAGGCATCAACCATTTGGGCGTTTTGGGATGATTCAATTTTCATCCCAGAAATACAACAGCTGTAATTGTAAATCTTCGGTATGGTTTTTTTAAACAAGCCACAACGAATGAATATCTCCTCCTCAAATTCATCTTCATCAAGAGATTCTCTTAAATCCTTAATATGACTCTGGTATTCATCCTTGGTTTCATTTAAAATTTGATTTTCGATAGATAATTCCTCAGTCTCGTACGACGATTTTGTATAGTTTAATTTAGTGACAGGAAAATAGTTTTGAAGCAATGTTTCTAATAAAACATTTCTGGAAAAAGAGTCCATTATTAAGGCAAATAGCTTCTTGTCAATTTCAGCGAATGCTATTGTTTCATTTAAGTTTTTAAAGCTCTTGATGCTTTTGGAATTGGTTAATTTTAATTGCATTCCAGTTTTAGTTGTAAGAAACCAAAAAGGTTCGCTTCTCATATGAAAAAATGGCAATGCAAAATTTGCTTTATGTCTAGTTTCTACAAGATTTTTCCAATTTTGTTTAAAGGCCATCAACAATTCAGAAGTAATAAATATTCTATTTGAACTGATATGCCCATTCTGGATTAATTGAATAATTGAAAGCAATAGAGATTGGTTTATGAGGGGCTTTACCCAAACCTTTGTTATAACCCCTGTTTAGTTTTCTGAATAACCCTATATATTTTTCTAAAGTTTGTTCAATCATGTTACTAATTTAAAGCTTTTATTCGTATCTTAGTAACGCATCAGGAACGCAATAAAGCGTACTAACCGAATACAAAAAACAGAATTCTGCAGGGTCTTCCTTCCTGTCACGCTTTTTAGTGCCGCAGAATATGACTTGTCGTAAACACCTGCCTACGGCAGGCAGGCGCAACGTACTCTTTTTTAAGAACATAACCGCAATTGTTTTCTTGCGGTGTTGGTTACAGTGTCTTCCATTCTTCAAGAATAGAGTGTTCTCTTATCAAAATAGATTCAGGATCTAATTCAACTTTATCTCTTTGTTCTTGTGAAACGGCGTCAGATATCCACCATTCATAAGTATCTTTTATTGACTTTACTAATGGCGTTATTTTTAATCCATTGGCTAAGCCTTTTTCATTATTTATTTTAGCAGAGCCGCTGTTGTTACCCGTAGGTAAAATCCAGGGCACAATACCATAAATGTCATTCTTCATTAAAAACTCATAATCATCAACTTTTATAAAAGTATTTTTGACTGTAAATGCTTGTCCTGCTTCTTCTACAAATTCATGAATGCTTTGATCTTCTTTAGGCCCAACTGCGTTGTAAGTTCCGGCTTTTTTATCTTCAATTAAGCGGATCATCCATTCTGCTACATCTCTTACATCAATATATTGCACCATGTCATTTATTTTGCCCGGCACCAAAACTTCTCCACCTTTGCTCAATCTGATCGGCCAATGTATAAATCTGTTTGATTTATCAGCCGGTCCAAACATATAGGTTGGTCGTACTATTATGGTTCTGTCCTCTCCAAATTGGTTAATGGCTTCTAATTCAGAATTTGCCTTCATCACTCCGTACCAATATTCTATTTTTTCATATTCATCGGTAATACCTTCAGGTTCTTTTAATAATAGTTCTGCACTTTCTTTGACATCACTTTTTAAATATGGATAATATACGCCTGTAGAAGATGTATAGAGATAGAGGTCGCAATTGTCTTTTAATAATTTGGCAGATTGTTTAGTCCATTCAGCATCATGCCCGGAGTTATCAATTACAGCATCCCATTTGCGATTTTCTAAGGCGGTTAGATTATCTTTTCTGTCACCAATCAGGTGTTCTACATTTTTAAATAAATCTTGATAAATCGATGGCTTTGTTTTTCCTCTTGTAAAAATTGAGATAGAATGCCCTCTGTTTAAAGCATAGGGACCTGGTGAAGCCCTAAAAAACTTGTACCGCCAAGTATGAGAATGTTTAGGGGTTTGCTCTTGCTTTTTGAATGTTTATTCTTTTCTTTATGTTTAAAATCACAGCTGTATAAGCTTAGAAAGTAACAAGGATAAACCTATGCTTGTTTTAATTCCTGTTTTAATAAATTCTCTTCTTGATTTTTTACTTTCCATATTTGTTATTTTTTTTCTCCATTAGCCAAACATAAAAATATTAATTATTTGAATTTATTTCAATGAAAATCCGGGATGATTAGTCTCACTTTTTATTGTAGCCAAGGTGTTT
>CAVRNW010000021.1:0-118943 GCA_963722665.1 uncultured Flavobacteriaceae bacterium | reverse complement strand
ATAATTAACAATTCCTTTATCAGGACTAAGCCTACAGAAGTTAATTACTGCTTTATAATACTTTAGGTCTAATTAGTTTACTTTTGTATTTTAAAAAAAAGAAATAGCTTTATTCAATTAGCAAAGTTTCAAATATATTTATTTAATAAAAGGAGCATAATGTGGTCAAAAATTTCAATTGAACAAGGAAGTACGTATTACTGGGAACTAGGACTAAAGGGGATCTTCTTGCAAAAGAAAAACAAGGAATGGTTGTTTTCTTTAAAGGATTTGCAAGACCCGGCAAAAGACATAATTTGTGGAGAGCAAACGAGTCCTGTTGACAATGCTGAATGGCTGACTTTTATAGGCACTGTAGGCAACACAGTACTAAGCTTACCGGCATTTCCTGACCGCCCAATTGTTGTTAAACCAAAAACAGCTTTAAAAGTACTTCCCGAAAAAGATGTTTTATTGTTTATAGAAATACCTCTTTACATTCAGTTTTATTCAGATACAAATAAAAACGAAAACCTGATATTTGAATGTTGCAGCCGGGAATTATCCTCAACATGGTTTGGTGAATTAGATAATGGCATCCTGGCTTACAGCCTGCCATTGGAAATTTCGACAGCCTTCGAAATACCTAAACATTCCGGTCATAATATAATTTGCCCGGTCAGGTTAATCAACGATTCAAGTATAACATTAGATGTGCAAAGGTTTTTGCTGCGTGGTGAGTACCTGACTATTTACAGGGATAAAAAAGAATTATGGTCTAATGAAGTAAAGATCAAATTTGAGGGAGACAGCGAGCTTAGCGATGTTCAGTATGTAAATCAGGCACCATCATTTGTTAAAAATCCTGTTCAGATCGCTAATGCAAGAAGCAGTAAATCCACTAATGTGTTTTCAAAAAGTTTTCATTTTATTAAATCCTTAACCGCGTAACAGACATGTCTTTAAATTTTAACATAAGTCCGGAAGCAATAAGCATGGTCAAAGAAATTGCTCTAACCCTGATATTGGGCTACATAATAATAAAGCTCATAGTTATTCTTGCCAGAAGGGTTTTCTTTAAAAAAGTGAGTCCACAATCTAAAATGCTAATTACTAAAGGTATTATTTATTCTGGCGTTCTAATTATTGTATTGACTATAATTAACATTTTAGAGTTAAAGAACGTATTTCATACAATGTTGGGGGCAGCAGGCGTTTTAGGTATTATTCTTGGTATCGCCTCTCAAACCAGTATTGGGAACATAGTTAGCGGCTTATTCCTGATTTCAGAAAAACCTTTTGAAATAGGCGATTTAATAAGAGTTGGGGAAAAGCAAGGCGTTGTATATTCAATTGACCTTTTATCAATTAAGCTTAGGACACTTGATAATTTACTCATTCGTATTCCTAACCAAACTATAATTACTACAGAAGTCGTTAACATCACTAAGTTCCCAATCAGAAGGATGGATATTACAATAGGTGTTGCTTATAAAGAAGATTTAAAAAAGGTTACAGAGGTTTTAAGATCTATTGCCAATGAAAATCCATTATGCCTGGATGAACCGGAACCATTGGTTCTTGCAAATACCTTTAATACAAGCAGTATTGACTTCATATTTGGAATTTGGTTTGAGAAAACAAATTATTTACAAGTTAGAAATTCAATTTTTCAGCAGATAACCGAAAGGTTTAAAGAAGAAGGTATTGAGATACCATTCCCTCATATTTCAATTTACAGGGGCGAAGCAACAAAACCATTTCCTATTACAAACGAAGACCATTAAACATTCGGCTCATAAGGATACCCAAATTTAAAATGGCTTAGGTCAATTTTGCCACATATAAACAGCTTAATGAAATCAAAATATTTATTATTTACAGGGATCATAACGCTAACAACCGGTATATTTCTCCGGGCAACAGATCAATTAGAATATCTGGGATTGACACTTATAGCAATTGGTGTTTTATGTAAACTGCTCTATATACTCATAAAAGTGAAAAATGGCGACTATAAACCAGGCAGCGAACTTCTTGTTTTGGGATTAGGATTACTATTGCTGTTTACAGGATTGTATGGCCTGGATCCTGAAAATATATATCTAAAACCTGTCTATTTTATAGTTTTAGGTATAAGTCTTAAAATAATTTTCGTTGTCTGGTTTATCCGGATCATTCGCTCCGGGAATAAAATCAAGTAATTCCTCAAACAAAAATATATCCTATTTTCCGGTCCTGATCTCTAAAATTATCGGGAATTATTGGGATTACGGTCTTTTAAGGACGAAACTTTAAGATTATTGATTTTTAAGTTCCCTTAAAACATCTTGCAGATCGAAGTCTTCCGGGGCTGGAATATTTAACTCCTCGGTATTGGTAAACGTCCGGTCAGTATAATAATACCGGATCTTTAGACCATAAAAAGGCTTGTTGATAATACTGGCCTTTTTAATGCCCGATAATGGGAAATCCCAATTGTGAAAATAGCCATTGACATAGGCATATTTGGCTCCAATTAATATTTGAGCATCATTTCTTCTGTTTTTATAGCGATAATAGACAGGCATGGCAAAAGCGAATATCGACATAAGAACCATCAGCCCGATATACACCAAAACCATGAAAAATTGGGCTTCGTCTATCGTCAAAATAAAGAGTCCGAAAACAACAGCGGCAATAATGCCAACCGATAATAAAATGACTATATTCTTTCCTATTTCTTTTTTGTAAAGCGTATCGACATATGTCTTTTGCAACTCCGGGCTCAATTCCCAATGTGCCAATAAATTTTCACCTGTTATAAGAGTTCTTAACTTCTTTTCCCGGCTCTTGAAAACATAGCCAACTATTATGGAAACTATTACCAGGAAAAATGATATAATGGCCATAGCCCAAAAACCTGTAAAAGGACCCCATTCCTGAAACGGCAGGAACATCAATATAAAAAAGAAGAATGCTGCATACCGGCTTCTCTTTACGATCTTGCTTTGGCTGTTTTGTATGCTAATACGATTATTAATAGTATTAAAATCAAAAGGGACGGCATCCTTGGTAACAGGCATACTACTTTTTTTTAGTTCGGTAACTTCCTGGCTGGCATCTCTAATTTCAGCACCGCAACTTGTACAGAATGTTGCGCCCTTTTTTAATGCGCTGCCACAGTTTTCACAATATTTCATTTGTTACCATTTTTTAAAGACTTACCTATTAAAGTAATGCAGTCATATCTTTTACTCCTGCCATTTATATAAATAGAAATAATGTCTTGATGTAGATGCAGTTCCAATACTACCGCCTCCGTCTATTCTAAGTGCACTGCTTTTGTTATAAGCTGCTTTTATTTTATATTCTCCTTGTGAAGGAGATTCACTGCTGCAACACGATACTATTTTATTGCACGAACTCGGACGAATCTCCAGTATTATAACCATGTTCATCCATAGACAACTTATTTATATCTTAAAATAACAAACGTTTACCCTGGTATATCCACTTTCCAACGGCAGTAGTTTCAAATGTAATGGTCTCCCCGGGTATCAATTTAGAAGGTGGTAACGAATAAGTCCCGGAACCAGACCAGCCTGAAGCATTACTTCCGCATGTGCTTGAACGCTACGGAGATTGAATAACTTCCGGCACTTCCTGTACAACTCTCTAATGGCCAACACTCTGATTCATAGAATTGGCAACCGTCAATTGATTTTGTTTCATATAGCACCCAATGACCGGTTTTTGGTTTTTCTTTATCAATAGTTACTAATTTTTCAATTTTATTTTCTTCCTTTTTCAGCTTTTATTATAAATTCATCGGATTTTACAAAGACTCTTCCAAATTCAATTTCAGCATTTGCAAATGTTTTTTCTTCAACTTTTATCTGACCCGAGAATTTCCCGTTTTTAGCATTAAAGCTAGTCAATTTTGTACCATACTGCTTAATTTCAACTGGACCATTGTAATAAATTGTTTCTGTATATTCTTGGTCTGTTTTATGAATTATTTCACCTTTTATGGTACCATCCTCTTTTAATTCTGGTAATAACAACTCTTAATTTTGGGATGTATAATTTCATCACATTTACACCTGCTTCCACAATAGCAGGTATTAGTACTTCTGCTTGTGAGTTAACACATTCTTCATCAAGAAATGGATAGGTTTTTTTTACAACTGGATATTTCCTGAAAAACCAAGTGTCAGTAGCTAATAATACTTCTTTATTCAATCCTGCTATTTTACCTCGATAATAATTATTATTATAATTGCCTGGACTCAATTTTGGTGAGCTATATTCATAATTTGGATGTGTTATTTGTTTAATGTCATTCCCTTTCCAATCTGTACCTGAAATAGTTTCAGTAGTAAAAAAATTTTTATTGGTAAAAACAGCTAATTCGTGGGCAATAGACTCTGTTGTTTTCTCCTTTTGGAATATTGACTTTAGTGATTTAGGGACATTCCCTGTATTAAAAACTCCTATTAAATCTTTTTTCTCTGCCATATCTTCCTCATACATATCAGGATTCCCCAAAAAATTCAAATATGGTACTGCAGGGTGGGCATCGTTTCTTACGTGTGCTGGACAACCGTTATCGGCTATCATATGTAAGGTTTCTCCTAAAGAGCGCCAGGCCTGTGCCATATATTTTTTTCTTTTATCAACATTTGATTCTTCCAATGCTCCTTTAATATAACTTTTCCCATTTTCCCAAGTATAATTATGTTCCCTAGAGCCAAAAGAACCTTTTGATCCTAATGCCCATTCAACTCCATTTGTTTCTGGATCATCCATATTATATTTTATTATTTCCATTGGTGCTGAATTGATAATATCAGTAAGGTATCGATATCCTTTACTTCGTGTTGGATCATAGAAGTGACGTAAACTCGCTGGCACTTCGGGAACATCGGCAGAATATCCACCATGCTTAATCCATTCAGCTGGATACATTCTTCCTATTTTTTCCGTATATGTACTATTTTTTTTAATGTTACTAAGTAGATCCCCTTTCCAATTATCCAATTGATATGCGTTAAAATAACCAGATTCTGCTATATAATATCCTTCAAGTAGTCCACTTTCTAGTCTAAACGTATAATTTTTAAAATCTGGAATTATGGATTTACTTTTAGCCTTTTTCATAAAAGATTTAACTATAAAACCGTTAATGCTTGGATGATTTTTAATATTTCCATAACTCATTAAAAATATACTCATAGCTATTAAAATAATAGGAGTGAATACTTTTGACAATGTTTTTATATTAATTTTTCTCATGATTAATTTTTTTAATTAAAACCGTGTTAATTTCCAGGTGTCTTTATCTATTGCGACAAATTCGACAGTAAATTTATTGCCGTCTTCATCCTCAAAAGAATACAGAGCAAATATCTTATTGAATTTTATAAGCTTTCTGTTTTTAAAGGCATTTGCATATTCGGTCATATAAGGTTGTATTTCTGAGTAAACTCCTTGATATGTTTTCAGACTAGTATCTGATAATAGCAATTTAAGTTCTGTGGTATCTGCTTCTTTAAAAATGGCCTCCATTTTACCCGCTGCTTTTTTTAGGCTCTTTGGCTGTCTTAAAGCATTAGAAATGCCAGGTTCCGTTTCATAATTAGAATCTACTTGATTATCTTGACTAACTTCATAATCGGAATCAGCTTCATACCCGGAAGAATCTTCTCCATCTCCCAAATTATAGAGTACGATAGACCCAACAACAAGTATGGCCACCAGCCCTAATACTATTTTTAAAAACACTCGCATAAACCCTTTCTTATTCTTTTTAACGGGTTCAGGAGCAGGATGGACAACCTTCTTTGATTCCTTTTTTATGGGAGCTTGCTGCTCTTGTTTTGAGCTTTTGTTTTCCTTGCCACCTGCTAGTAATTTTTTACCGCAATCGGGGCAATAGTTTTCATCTCCAACTGCGGTGTAATTGCAGTCAGGACATTGTTTTGATTTGATTTCAAGGGATTCTGTAATTCGTTCTATCTTTGAACCACATTCGCCGCAAAAAAGTGCTTTTTGAGAAATTTTAGCACCACAGGCGGAACAAAATTTTGTTTTCATTGGGCAATTAGATTTATAAATTAATAAACTGTATTATCAATTTGAAAATCTACTTTTGTGAAAACACTTACCTAAAGTTAAGAAAATTTCTTCAATTTCTCACTATTTCGGTTTACAATGAAATCATAAGAATTGGTTTCTATACCCCTAACCATTTATTTTATGTCAAATACTTACATACTAATTATAATTCATTTATTTAATAAAATCAATGGAATATATATCCCGAAGATGACCTGATTTACATACTCGAAGTTCTTTAATTTTTTAAGGACAAGTAAATGAAATGGAGGTTAAAAGATTGTAAGAGCTCCAAAATCACATTAACTTCAACAGCACATTTGGGTCTGGGCAATTGTTTAAATAAAAACTCAAATCCTTTTTGGAGCACACGCCGGGATAATCCCCTTTATAACCTTGTATATCTTTTATAATTTGAAAATGTAAATGTGGTGCGTAATCCCCGTTAACGGATGCTTCACCCAAAGAGGCAATCTGTTCACCTTGTTTAAAGATTTGACCAACATTTATGCTGGTAATTGATTCCGTACTTAAATGGCCATAAAGCGTATAAAATTCAATATCATTAATACCGTGTTTTAAAATAATAGTTGGACCATAATCGCCATAATTGCTGTTGTTTGCAAAACTGTGTACTGTGGCATCCAATGGCGAAAACACCCGGGTTCCGGCCTCTATCCATAGATCCATTCCTAAGTGGATATTGCGTTGGGATGCAGTATCTTGTTGATTAAAATGTGTGCTTCTTTGGTAAATGTTTCGCACCTCATTGTAACCTCCATAAGCAACTCTGCCCCTTTTGGCTTTTATATAATTAAAAATATAGGCTTCTAAATCCTTTGAACTGGATGTGTCAATGTCATAAAGATGGTTATTGGAAATTGACAGATCTAAAGGTACATATAATTGAAGGGGAATCCCGGAGTCCAGAACATAAAGTGGCTTAGAACTGATTTGGTTGAGGAATTCAGGGAAACTAGCAGATGTCATTTATAATAGTATTTCTTCAAAAATACTACTATATAAATATATGTATTGCATCATCGCAGGACAAAATTTAGTGCTGACTATACTACAAAGATGAAAATTCAAGAGTCATAATTTTTTAACGGGCCTTTATTATTTTGTTATCGATTTTAACTCTAAAAAGCATCTGGAATCTTTAAAAGCCAAAAAACACTCGAATGGCTGAATTTCAAACTGTCAAGAAATTGCAGACAATCCGAATTTAGGAAAAGACTATGACGGAATCATTCAAAGTCTACTCGGAATGAAAACGAATCGACATATCTTTTTCTACTGAACTATAAATGAAAACTATGTTGAAATTACCAGAATTTTACACGAGAGAATGGATTTAAAAAAAAGAATAACCGAATAAAAAAACCTGTCCATTGCAGAACAGTTGCATCTTTCTTTTTTGTAATGTGGTTCTCGCGAAACTACCGATCTTTCCAACGGACATCCTGTTGATCTTCTAATTAGAGTTTATTGAAATTTTAGAGTCTCATTCAAAGAAATATACATAAAGTTCATACATACCATAACAGATCAAAAAAGCAATTACATACACCAATCCGCGTTTGAAAGTTCTTTTGTACCTGCCCATGTAGTTGTCTATTTTGTATCTCTTATCCTTTTTAGTCATTTTAATTCTCTCCACAAGCCAATACTCAACAAGGAAGGCACAATAAAGCCAAGGATGCTTACCCACATTGGTATCTCAAGGCTACCCACAATTACTTGCATATCCAGGATAAGCCTGGCGAAATGAAGAAGAGCAACAACAGCCAAAAGAACAGATGCGATTTTAGAAAACGGTTTCATAATTGGAGTTTTTGTATTTCTTATTATTATCCATAGACTAAAGATAGACAAAGCAACACCAAATATAAAGCGCAAGCCATAATGACCTGCGCTTAATAAGTTTTAATGGGTATTGACCAATATCATTGCACGGCATAAATTGATATTATATCTTTTTAAATTGTTTCATCAAATTCAATGAACTATGAGATTTTTTAAGATCAGAGAATCGTATTTCCTTAATTCAGTAATTCTCCTTTTTTCGATATTTGTTAGCTTTTTTGCTTTGTTGTTTGGGATAGCCAATCTTATTAATCCAGATGTATCCGATGAATTTTTAGTTCTTGGTGCCATAGTTTGTATAGTCCTTTGTATTGTAGGAGTTGGCTTTTTATTGGTAGCAATTGCATCAATACAAGGCATCCTGTATAAGATCAAAAAGAAACAATCGTAATTGACACCCATAAGAAAACCTCAACCCGATTAAAATTAATTGCTAAATTAGTGGACTAAAACCAGGCAACTAATCATATACAAACCGTAATGTGCAATTTAGAAAACCGCATCGCCCTGAAATAGTATGACGAAGAAACAGATAAAAAGAATACTCAGAATAGTATTTATTTTTGCAAGCATATCCTCTTTGTGGTTTGTGCCATGGATTCTGGTAAAGGCTTGGATTTTACCACTACCTGATACCGTTCAAGAACAAGTGAATGAGGCTATTGGTTACGGATTTGATGGAATGATTGTTTATGTAGATCAGGGAGGAAAGGAACCTGAATTTTATGCTGCCGGATGGAAAAATAGGGAAAACAAAATACCTGCCGACCCACATTCATTATTCAAGATTGCCAGTATCAATAAGTTATATGTCGCTGTTGCTATCACCAAATTAGTCAATGACAAACGTTTGTCTTTAGACAAAACGCTCGCTGATTACTTTCCGGAATTAGTGGGCAGGATTGAAAATGCAGAAAAAATCACCCTGAGATTGATGGTGCAACACCGGAGTGGCATTCCCAATTTTACCGACCATCCCGGTTTTTGGAATAATCCACAGGAAAGCAATAAAGATGTGCTTGAATACGCACTTGATTTGCCGGCCAACTTCGAACCGGGTGATGACTATGAATATTCGAACACCAATTATTTGTTGCTTTCCAGACTCATTGACAAAGTGGTGGGTTATAGCCATCACCAATATATCAAGGAAGAAATTTTGATACCACTCGAACTGAAAAATACTTTCAGTTCGCTTAGTGAAGTGAATATAGACGATGTTATGAGTGGCTATTACGTTGGATACGAGGTCGATTTAAAAACAAATGATTATGGTTCAATGATCGCTACAGCGCAGGATGTGGGTATATTCTTGAGGGCATTAAACGATGGTTCGGTGTTTAATGAAGGGGGGCAGGAAATCTATTCCTCCATTTACGTCTACGAGCATGGTGGTCTAATCCCCGGCTATCAGAGTCTTGCTGAATACCACAAAGACATCGACACGGTTGTCATTCAATTTGTTAATACAACTAATTTTGATGGATACGAATGGAATTTATCACAAATTGTATATAATCGTATTGTAAAAATACTGAGAGAGAAAAAAAGTTCACAACAACGGATAAAATTAATTGCTAAATTAAGTCCTTAACCACTAACTAATCTTATACCAACGTTAAGCAGAAAAATGAAATTCCACAGTAAAAAAGACATATTATTTAGTGTAATAATCCTTGGATTAAATACTTTTCTGATTGGAATCACGATTTTAGGTCTGATTAATGGCGAAATGGAAAAACACGAATATTGGACTATGATACTTGTTTTCGGAGTCGTCGGACTTTTATTTTGGCTGTATTTTGGAACAAACTATGAATTATCAAAAGAAGACGGACTGATATTCCGAAGCGGACCATTTAACGGTAAAATAAGAATTGACCGAATAACCGAATAAAAGCATCCCAACAAGGCGTTTAATTCATCACGTCACAGGCGTGACCAAATCATACACAAACACGTTATTTCATTTATTTGCCTTACCCATAGTAATGGTTCCCTTCCAGCTATGGTGAGAATTATTATCCTGTGAGCTATTGTAATCATCTGTGATACCTTTTCCTGTTGCACCCTCGTATTTACCTGTACCACCTATAAACCTAATCGAATCACGCCAGTATTCAGTAACGTATTCAGGATGGTCATCTAATCGTCCTTCAATAACCCGACCAGAGAGGTCAATAAGGAGAGTATCATTGTCAGAGGAAACCATATAGGCATAACTATTACCATAATTACTCAGGCTATCACCACAAAAATCGAAATGCACCGTGAAGTCTCCCATAGGTGTGCCCGTTCCTTTACCGTCAACAATGGCCCGCAATGACAACTGGCCAATACATTTTTTATTTGACAAAGTATCAGGGCCTACATATTTATATTCACCTGTGAAATCGGCCTTAAAGTTTTCGGTAACCATTTTAGAAGCTTTCGCTCTGTTGCAATTTAAGATTAACAAAGATAAGCAAGCTACTATTGTCAAAAAAACAAGAGTTTTTAATTTTTTCATGAGTATTTAGATTTAAAAATTAATAAACTGTATTATCAATTTGAAAATCTACTTTTGTGAAAAACACTTATTTAAAGATAAGAAAATTTCTTCAATTTCTTACATTTCAGTTAACAATGAAATTATAAGAGTTGGTTACTGCTGCCATTACACGAGTATTAAACCCTGTTATTGTAAAACAAAAAAGCCTCTCCATTAAAGGAAAAGCTTCTCACTAGTCTAAATTAAGACTACTTGCTACAATACTGTAGCACAACACAACTATTTTTAATGCTTAAGAAAAGCTCCAACCGAGTTGAAGCTTTTAACAATCTTGCGGTCGTTTAAGACCCTCACATTAATTCCACATATTAACCTTTAAAAAAGTAGTTACCCTATTAGTTACCCTGAAAAAACTTTAAAACTGAAACCCTTGCTAACACTTATAATATTCAAAGGAATTATAATTGATGTTTCATTTCGTTAACCAAGTCAATTATAATGCTTCTAAAACAGCCATTAATCTATGATTCAGATATAGTTTTTCTTTACCTACTTTTTCAGAAATTAAAAAGCCAGCTTCCTCTAAATCTTTTAAATAGTTACCAACCGTTTTT
This sequence comes from uncultured Flavobacteriaceae bacterium, assembly GCA_963722665.1. Lineage (GTDB taxonomy): Bacteria > Bacteroidota > Bacteroidia > Flavobacteriales > Flavobacteriaceae > Site-B1. The sequence goes on along the minus strand of CAVRNW010000021.1, from coordinate 107,891 downwards.
GATGTACCTAATTTAGCATCAGTTAAAAACTGTCTTTTTGTATAAGGTAATCTAAACAGTATTTCAACTAATTCTTTAGTATATACTTTGGGTAACGTTTCTTTAATTTCTTTAGCCATTTGCTCCATTAAGTTAGGTACATCCTTTAAACGTTGTAATCCTTTGTTGGCAGTATATTCTACCATTTCAAGCATATAGAGTATCCACACTTCCCAATCCTCATTTTCGGTAACCTCACGTAGTTTGGTATAATACTCAGCTTTATTTTTAATGATATATTCACTTAAATAAATAGCAGGAGTATCTAAAAGTTTTTCAAGTTTTAAGTAAAGTAATAACAAAATACGGCCTGTTCTACCATTACCATCACTAAAAGGATGTATGGCTTCAAATTGATAGTGCATTAACGCCATTTTAATCAATGGGTCAATAGCATCTTTACCATTAATAAAGGTTTCAAGGTTGGCCAATTTTTCTCTTATAACAGCTTCTCCTGTCGGTGGTGTGTAAATGGTTTCACCAATAGCATTTTTTAAAGCAGTTCCAGGTGTTGTTCTAATACCTGCTGTATTTTTTTTAATGCTTTGTACTATTTCGACACAAAGATTGGTGGTTATAAAAGGACGTTTTTCAATACTTTGTAATCCATTCCAAAGTGCTTCTTTATAACTTATAACTTCTTTTGTTGCTGGGTTTTCAAATTTTTTATCTGCAACAATAGACTTGTACAAATCATCATTAGTAGTAATAATATTCTCTATTTCAGAACTTGCTTTTGCTTCTTGCAAATGAATGGTATCTAAAAATAAGGTTGGGTTAGGTAAATTAGTTAACATACCATTAAGCTGTGCTAATGCTCTACTGGCATCAATTGTCTTGCGTAACACTTTAGTGGTTTCTAATGTTGCCTTTGGTGGTAATAGTGGTAAGCTATTATAGGGTTTATTTTTATTAAAATCTGTCATTTTGAACAAGGGTAATAATTACTTGTGTTACATAAACGAAGGTAAATATACTAAATATTTACCTTTGTTTACACTAGAAGTGTAAAACCTACCCTCGTTAATTTTAGCCTTATAACCCAAAGTTACACTATACTAACTGTAAACTTGAAACCCTTATTTGCACTAATAAAAATTTAAAAACTTGCGGAGGAGAACTCTCTTTACCAGGCATAAGCCGCTGGTGCTTCTCCACCTGGTCCGGGAAATATCTCATCCAGTTTTTTAAGTATTTCTTCATCCAGTTGAATGTCTGCTGCTCTCACAGCGCTTTCAAGCTGTTCTATGGTGCGCGGACCGATAATTGGTGCTGTTACAATTGGATTATGTAGTAACCAGGCCAATGCGACCTCACCTGGTGGATGACCAATTTCATTACAAAGCGTTTCATATTTCTCAAGTTGCACGCGTTTCTCTTCTACCTGCTTCGCAAAATTTTCGTCATTACGACGTCCCGATTTTGATTTTTGAAGTGCGCCTCCTAAAAGTCCACCGCCTAAAGGACTCCAGGGGATCAGTCCTAACCCATAATGTCTGCATGCCGGAATCACTTCAAGCTCAACCATTCTGTTATCGAGATTGTAAATACTCTGTTCGCTCACCAAACCCATCATGCCGCGTCTGGATGCTTCTTGACATGCAGTGGCAATGTCCCAACCAGCAAAATTACTTGAACCAGCATACACTACCTTACCTTGTTTCATCAATGTATCAAAACTGTTCCATGTCTCGTCCCATGGACATTCACGGTCAATGTGATGTATTTGGTATAAATCAATTCTTTCCGTTTGCAATCGCTTTAAACTGCCTTCACAATGCTTCATAATTTTATAGGCGCTCAGGCTTCGTCCATCACTATTGACTTCCGGTAAATTTGCTTTTCTATCTACGGGGTTATATACTTTTGTTGCTAACACAACAGCATCCCGACGTCCACCACCTTGCGCAAACCATCGCCCCATAATTTCCTCCGTTAATCCATGTTCCACAGACCAGCCGTAGACATCAGCCGTATCAAAAAAATTGATACCTAATTCTAAAGCGCGTTCCATAATTGCAAAACTGTCTTCTTCGCTTGTATGCCAACCAAAGTTCATGGTTCCCAGGCAAATATTACTAACCAGTACACCGTGCTTTCCAATTCTTTTGTGTTTTATAGCCATAATTCTATCCCATTTTTGAAATTGTACATATCTATATTAGATATATAAATGTACAATTTCTTATTGATAGAAATCGTCCAAATTTATTACAAGTTTTCCTTAAATCGTATTGGTTGCACTTTCTATGTTTCTTCTTAGCAGAGAAATATTATTAGTCTTGGGTCTTCAACATAATTGTCAAAAAATGCCCCCATGACCCTTCGTAAAGCATTCAGTACAATTAATTAATTACTTTTTGAATAAAAAAGGCATCATGAAAATGATGCCTTAGTAATTTATATATGGAATTAATAGTCACTATTTATCAGGATTTCTTTTTTCTTTTATCGTTTCAGATTCAAGGTCTAGTTTTCTGTTTATCTGCCCTACTTTCCCATAGGAAATTTTTGTTGTTTTGTTTTTGTTTCTTTTAAATTTTTTATTCATTATGTGTTTTAAAAATTAATTTTCATTTTTCTTGGAAACGACAATGATTATTTACACCAAGAGGTGTACATCCAGTTTCTCTTTTCCAGGTGTCTCATATAATCAGATATCATTTGCTCTGTTACATTATCTCCGGTTTCTAGGGCAGCATTGAGCACATTTAACATTTTGTCGTGTAGGATTTCAAAGTCTTTAAGTACTTCCCGCACCATATCCATCGCGGTAATCGATTTTTTCATTTCTTTAATTTCTGAGAGATCTAGAGCATCCTTAATACTTAACATGGGTTTTACACCAAATACTCTAATTCTTTCTGCAATTTCGTCGATATTTTTCTTGGTGGTATTGTAGTCTTGCTCAAAAGCCTCATGTAATTCAAAAAAATCCGGACCCTCCACATTCCAGTGGAAGTTTCTTAACTTGTGATACTGTACCTGATAATTGGCGAACAATTGATTTAATGCCACCACAATTTCAGCTGTATCCAAGTATGTAAAGCCAAGTTTTTTATAAGGTTTTTTGATTTTTTTATTGCTTTCAGTTTTTTTATTCTTAGTAATTTCCATGATTTATATAGTTTTATTTGTTATTAATAATATTGTTCAGTCAGTTCACTTTTTAGTGTACTATAATTACCAAACAATTGGTTTGTTTTTTCGTAAAGTGAGATATTTTAGAGAATAATTCTCTTTTGAATGAAATAAAGTCAATTATCTTGACTTAGAAGACGTTTAATGTGATATTCAATTCAAATTTCATATATATAATATAATAAATTATTATTGAAAATCAAGTGTTTAAGAAGTTTTAACACTATTTGGTTCCAATAGCACATAAATGCTAAATAATGTTATCATAAAATATGAAATAAGCGCTAACAGAAAACCAATGCTGTCAGAAATTAAGGCCTTTATAAAGAAATAAAGGTAACATTCAAACCTGTAATTGTTAATCATAAATTTTAACTTTTAAAACTTTATTTGTCTGAACTATACTACAATATTTTATACTTAAAACAATGGTTACCCTATAGGTTATCCTAAAGCAACTTAAAAACCGGGAACCCTTGCTATCACTGACAATATTTAAAGGTTTGCGAAAGGTAACTCTCCTCTACTGACTTCTTTTAACCTAGAAAATATAATGATTTGACCATTAGATTAAAAAGAAAAATATTGAATAAATTATTATCAAAATAAACAGATGAGACAGAACCCTGTTTTTAATAAATAATCGTCAATCTTAACAACAGCAGAAAATATTTATACTTTGAAAAAAAGTTGATAAACTGAACTATCGCTCAAATAAAAAATTATAATTATATTTGAACAGTTGTCTGTAACTGGAAGTATCGATTAAAGAATTAGCCGTCTCAGGCTAAAAAAACAGACAAAAAAGCTTTAAAAACTACGAAAACGGCTTCAAAATTATTTTAAAAATAATTCCCATATTTTTTACTAAATACGCCAAAACCGCCCCCAAAACGTCCCCTCTGAAACAAAAAAGCATCCCTATTTTCTAAAAGAAAAAAGGAAAGCTTTCCATTGGCTTTGTGCTGAATTTATTTCAGCATCTCTACCACATTACCTCAAACATAATGAGGTAATCAACACAACGTCTTTCAATGTATTAAAAAAGCTCCTAAAATGCGGGAGCTTTTTTACACTTTGCGGTCTGGACGGGACTCGAACCCGCGACCCCCTGCGTGACAGGCAGGTATTCTAACCAGCTGAACTACCAAACCGTTGCTTTATAGCGGTTGCAAATATACATTCCATTTTTTATATCTCAAATGTTTTTTTGTGTTTTTTAATATTATTCTTAGAAAAGAATTTCTCGATGCCCGGTATCTCGATGACCTTTAAAATTGTCATTCTCGCGAAAGCGGGAATCTAAACAAACTTTTGTCTTTCCACTAAAAATGTGGTCAAAATATTGTTGAAATCACTATTAACATCAGCTTCAACATATTTGATCTTGTATTGCAGACATTTTAATCGTATTTCCTTAAAATAATCGGCCACTGCTTTTTCGTATTCTTCCTTAACATTATCAGAATACAAATTAATATGCTCCCCTGTTTCTACATCAATAAATCGTTTGGGCTTATTATCAAAATTAAAGTCTAATTCCTTGGTCTTATCATACACATGAAATAAAATAACTTCATGCTTATTATATTTTAAATGTCGCAAGGCCTCGAATAATTTTGCATGATCTGTAGTGGTTTGAAACATATCAGTAAATAAGAAGATCATGGATCGTCTGTGTATCTTTTCGGCAATTTGATGTAAATAGGTATAGGTGTCTGTTTGTTTATTGATGGGCTTTGAAATGACAAGGTCCTTTAATTGATCCATGATCATTATATGATGTCTTTCGCTTCCTTTTTCCGGTGCATAAAAATCGTAGGTGTCACTGTAAATACTCAAGCCAACAGCATCCCTTTGTTTTTTAAGCATTTGTATCAAACAAGCAGAAGCTAAGGATGAAAATGCTATTTTATTCAACTTATTTATTGAAAATGAGCTCATCTCCGGATAATGCATGGAACTGCTGTTATCTATAATGATATGACACCGTAAATTTGTTTCGTCATCATAACGTTTCGTGTACAGTTTTTCTGTTTTACCAAAAAGTTTCCAATCTATATGCCTGGTACTTTCTCCGGTATTATAAATTTTATGCTCGGCAAATTCTGCCGAAAATCCATGGAACGGACTCTTATGCATGCCCGCAATAAACCCTTCAACTACCTGTTTAGCCAGTAGCTCCAGATTTTTAAATCCCGAGGTCTTATTTACTTCCTGTTCCAGTTTCATGATTGTCTAAACTAAAAAAGGTTTGCCATATTGGCAAACCTTTTATACTTTCTTTTAAATTTGATCTATAAAAGAGAATCTATTGCTTCTGCATAAACATTCTTAGGGGCTACTCCTACCTGTCGTCCTACAACTTCTCCATTCTGGAATACAAGGACCGTTGGAATATTTCTAACTCCGTATTTAGCTGCAAATTCCTGATTTGCGTCAACATCAACCTTTCCAACAATGGCCTTACCTTTATAATCATTGCTTAATTCTTCAATGATAGGTCCAACCATTCTACAAGGGCCACACCAGGCTGCCCAAAAATCAACCATTACCGGTTTATCACTCTTTAATACAGTTTCTTCAAAAGTCGCATCTGTTATTTCTAATGCCATAATATAAATTTATTAAGTATTACTAATTGTTATTTTACAAAATTAGTCAAAAATTCTGCCAAAGCTTACAACCTGACAATTTGTTTTGCTTATAGGCTTATTGTCACTTGTTATTGTTGGTTTTGGGCGCATCATTTTGTCCCGCTATGACGGGGCAAAATGTCAGGCTTTCACAAGTCGCTTTTTTTGTTTGAGACCTTTCGACTGCACTTCGACTGCGCTCAGTGTGACAAAAAAGAGCTCCAACAATTGCTCAATCCTTTGCGCAAGTCGCAAAAATTTTAATTCAATTTATAGAACACCTTATTAGTTTCCAGTTCATCCAATAATTCCTGAGATATTTTTACCTTCTGCTTTCTGCTCGGCATTTGTAATTTGATGTTCTCCTCATTATCATAGATCACAAAATTCAGCATTTGCTTTCCAGGATGCATTTTAACCAGATCCTTTAAGGCAGTGATCTTATCCTTTTCCAGGTCATTAATGTTTAATTGAATGGAGAGCTTTTTAGCATAGGTATCCATAACATCATGGAGTAACTGAAAATTACTGAACTGTATCCGTGGGTCACCTGCTTTTCCCGTTTCCTTGTTTTTCCAGCCATCCTTTATGAAAGTCCTTACATAGACAAAATTATTCTTCATTAAAAAATGCCTGAATCTAAGGTATTCTTCTCCAAATATCCTGAATTCGAAACTATCGGTATAATCTTCAATTGTAAAAAGAGCCCAGCCTTTACCTTGCCTGCTAACCCTGTGTTGAACATCTGTAACAACACCTCCAAAAGTCAATTCCCTGTTAATATATTTATCCAGATCGTTGAACATGGTTAATGTGGCATTACAAAATGTATTCATTTCTGTTTTAAAATCATCCAGCGGATGACCGGATATATATATCCCTACCACTTCCTTTTCCCGTGCTAATTTTCCCATGGTTCCCCATTCTTCACATGGCGGAATAACAGGTTCGGCAATTTGAACTTCGCTTGAATCTCCAAACAAACTAACCTGTGCAGAATTTTCGTTTTCCTGATATTTACTACCATATCGTATGGCTCTTTCCAAAAAAGTGAGATCTTCACCTTCTTTATGAAAATACTGAGCCCTGTGAGTATTCGCAAAACAATCAAACCCTCCTGCCAGTGCAAGATTTTCAAAGGCCTTTTTGTTGGCTGCCCGCAGATCGATTCGCTTGGCCATATCAAAAATAGACTTATAAGGCCCTTCCTTTTTTCTGGTTTCAACTATGGTCTTTACAGCGCCATGTCCCACACCTTTTACGGCTCCCATGCCAAACCGGATGGCATTATTCTTATTTACAGAGAATTTGTAATAGGATTCATTGACATCAGGACCCAATACTTCCAGCCGCATGCGCTTGCATTCCTCCATAAAGAATGTAACCTGTTTGATGTCATTCATATTATTGGAAAGCACAGCTGCCATATATTCAGCCGGATAATGTGCCTTTAAATAAGCTGTTTGATACGCAATCCAGGCGTAACAGGTGGAATGCGATTTATTGAATGCATAACTGGCAAAGGCTTCCCAATCCTTCCATATCTTTTCCAGTTTTTCCTTGTCCATCCCTTTGGCCGCTGCCTGCTCAATGAACTTTGGCTTCATCTTGTCAAGAACAGATTTTTGCTTTTTACCCATGGCCTTTCTCAAAACATCGGCTTCACCTTTGGTAAAATCCCCTAATTTTTGTGACAGTAACATAACCTGTTCCTGATAAACCGTAATACCATAGGTTGCTTTTAGGTATTCTTCCATTTCCGGAAGGTCATATTCAATAGGGTCCTCTCCTTTTTTTCGCTTGATAAAACTTGGGATGTACTCCATAGGTCCCGGACGATACAAGGCATTCATAGCAATAAGGTCATCAAAAACCGTTGGCTGCAGATCCTTCATATGCTTTTGCATACCTGCCGATTCATACTGAAAAATCCCTACTGTCTCGCCTTTCTGGAACAATTCATAGGTTTTCTCATCATCCAGCGGGAAATTATCCGGATCCAGCTCAATACCGTGTTTGGCCTTAACGATCTTTACAGTATCCTTGATAAGAGTCAGTGTTTTAAGCCCAAGAAAATCCATTTTTAATAAGCCGGCATCTTCAACTACTGAATTGTCAAACTGAGTAACATAAAGATCGGAGTCTTTTGCAGTTGCCACCGGAACAAAATTGGTAATATCATCGGGAGTAATAATAACACCGCAGGCATGAATACCTGTATTCCTGACCGATCCCTCAAGCTTTCTCGCCTGATTTACTGTTTCTGCTTCCAGGTCTTCACCTTCAGAAATATTTAAAAGCTGATTGACCTTTTCCAGGTCTTCCGCTCTGAATCTGGACTGCAGTTCTTTTTCTTCCATTCCGAAGATCTTGCTTAGCTTGGACATGGTTGGAATCAATTTGGCAATCCTGTCGGCATCACCCAAAGGAAGATCCAATACTCTGGCAGTATCCCTGATGGATGATTTAGCAGCCATCGTTCCATAGGTAATAATTTGAGCCACCTGATTAGAGCCATATTTATTGATCACATATTCCATGACCTTACTTCTGCCTTCATCATCAAAATCAATATCTATATCGGGCATACTAACACGATCCGGATTTAAAAAACGCTCAAAAAGCAAGTCGTATTTAAGAGGGTCAATATTTGTTATCCATAAACAATAGGCAACCACAGATCCGGCTGCCGATCCACGACCGGGCCCAACAGAAACATCCATATTCCTTGCTTCACGAATAAAATCTTCAACGATCAAAAAATATCCCGGATATCCTGTTTTTTTAATGACATCCAACTCAAAATCAATGCGTTCCTTTATTTCATCGGTCAGATCTTTATAGCGTTTTGCAGCACCTTGATATGATAAATGGCGCAAATAATCATCTTCATTTTCAAATTCTTTAGGTATAGTGAACTTTGGAAGAAGCACTTCACGCTCTAACTTGTAGTATTCAATTTTATCGAGGATCTCCTGAATATTTGTGATTGCTTCAGGCAGATCCTTAAAGATCTCCTTCATCTGTTCTGAAGACTTAAAGTAATACTCCTGATTAGGCAGTCCGTAGCGATATCCTCGCCCGCGACCTATTGGTGTTGCCTGTTTTTCACCATCTTTTACACATAATAAAATATCATGTGCATTGGCATCTTCTTTATTGCAGTAATAATTAGAATTGGAAGCGACAAGTTTAATATTATGATTTTGACTGAATTTTATTAGTGTCGGATTAACACGATCTTCATCTTCCTGATTGTGGCGCATTAACTCAATATACAGATCATCTTTAAATTGATCCTTCCACCATATTAAAGCCTCTTCGGCCTGTTTTTCCCCAACATTCAAAATTTTGCCCGGAACTTCACCGTATAAATTACCTGTAAGGACAATTAAATCTTCTTTGTATTGTTCAACTAAGGTTCTGTCTATTCTGGGTACATAATAAAAACCACCGGTATAGGCTAATGAAGACAATTTAGCCAGATTATGATAGCCATTCTTGTTCTTAGCTAAGAAAACAACCTGATAGCCATTATCTTTTCGGGTCCGGTCAAGTCGATCTTCGCAAACAAAGAATTTACATCCTAAAATGGGTTTTATTTCTTTAGCAACATGATCTTCACCTTTCGCTAAAGCTTCTTTGTTTTTGGCCTGTATTGCTTTGTTATGAATGGCTATCTCCCTTGAAAAATGGAAAGCGCCCATCATATTGGCATGATCTGTAAGTGCAACGGCTGGCATATTGTGTTTTGCAGCGCTGGAAACAAGATCTTTTATACTTATTGTTGATTGTAATATTGAAAATTGAGAGTGATTATGTAAATGAGCGAAACTGATATCACTTAATTCTGATCTGTCAATTTTAATCTCAAGATCCGAAAGGTCAACTTTCTGAGATTCCTGAAGTCTCCTGTTAATTTTCGCACTTTCCTCTTTTAAATTGATGTGCTTTAAACCGATAAGCTGGATCTCTCCCGGATTGGATTCAATAAAATTTTGAAAGTGATCTGGTTGGACGTCTAATTCCTCTTTAGTAAATTCCCTCTGGCGGATCAATTCAAAGAAGCATCTGGCAGTGGCCTCAACGTCTGCCGAAGCATTGTGGGCTTCTACAAAACTTGTATGGAATAAAAACTCATATATTTCCGATAGTGTAGGTAATTTAAATTTACCTCCCCTGCCTCCAGGAAGCTCACAGAGTTTAGCTGTTTGCTCAGTACAGGTATCTAAAACCGGTAATTCATGTAATTTATTCGCTAGCTCAGCACGAAAGAACTCGGCCCCCATAATGTTCAGGTCAAAATTTACATTATGCCCAACGATGAACTTTGCCTTATTTATTACATTGTTGAATTGGTCTAAGACATCCGAAATTGGTATGCCTTGTTCTTCAGCTAATTCTGTTGAGATCCCATGAATCTTTTCGGCGTCATAAGGTATATCATAGCCTTCGGGTTGCACCAAAAGATCTTGCTGCTCGATACAGTTACCCATATCATCATGCAATTGCCATGCGATCTGGACGCATCGCGGCCAATTATCAGTATCGCTTATTGGTGCGTTCCAATTCTTGGGTAATCCTGTTGTTTCAGTATCAAAAATAAGGTACATAAAGTGAATTTATTCTGAATAAATAAGAATGGTAAAAATAAGAATAAATGACTTTACTTTCCGGAATTGTTATTAACAATGGGCTGAATAAATGACTATTTTGTCTGGAATTTTTTAACGAATACTGAAGTTATCCTGTTCTTAATAAAAGATGACAAAATTCCCATTTGACACCGAAAGGTTATGTGGAAAACCTGTGTTAAATGTGAAACTGGCTTTTATTTTCCTGAACTGAATATCGTGTTCAAGAATTATTAAGGTCCCGTATTGTGATGACACTTGGGTACCATCAGGAAAAGTATAATTGGCATAAATATTAGAAGTATAATTTAAAGTATGCGCTCCAAGAGATATGTTTTTTGGCATAAATAATTCTATCGAGGAATTATCTGCATATTTAGCTTTAATATTCACTTCATCATCACCCAGAATGGTTTCAACTCCATTAATTTCTAAACTATTGGAGTTAACCGAGGCGTTAAAAATATTAGCAAGGCTTGGATTGCCTTCAGCGTTATTTTCAAAAGGTATTTGATAAAAAACTCCATTAATGAAATTTATAATTTCTCCGCCGGCAGAATATGAATTGAACTTAAAAGTACCTGATATAGTTAAATTAACTGCGTCGTAGTCTTCCAAAATAATTTCACCATCACCTTTATTGTTGGTAGAATAGGTCTTTAAACTGTCATCTTCAAAAGAAGCCGAGTTACCGGAAGAAGATCCCAATGTATATGTTCTCTCTTCAAAAGCTTCCAGTTTAAGAGTCATTAATTCATTTTTATTAAATCCGATGATCCTTATACCTCCGTTATCCATAAGCGTGGCTTGAATATCTGTTGCTCGCCAAAGGTTATAGTTCTTTGTTCCTTGTAAAGCAGGAGAGTTGAATTGAATATCGTTACTGCAGGTCAGAAGAAGAAAGAAAACGACGATTAGGGGTAAAATTTTTCGCATTTCAATTTTAATGGATTTATTATATAGCCAAATGTATCAATTGCTATTCATGCTTGATTAATACTTGGCTAAATAGCAATTATATTCGTTAAGCAGACAGGAAGTGATCAATTATACCGTTAAAAATAAAAAAGAAGTAAATGCTCTATTTTTAAAAAATATATTATCTTTGCGCTCTTATTAATAACAGAGGTCGGGAACCTCAACTAATTAATTTATATGCCAGTTAAAATTAGATTACAAAGACACGGTAAAAAAGGAAAACCTTTTTACTGGATCATTGCAGCCGATGCACGATCAAAAAGAGATGGTAGATACCTTGAAAAATTAGGTGCTTACAATCCTAACACAAATCCTGCTACTATTGAGTTAAATGTCGATGGTGCAGTGACTTGGTTACAAAATGGAGCTCAACCAACCGATACAGCTCGAGCTATTTTATCTTATAAGGGAGCCATGCTTAAATACCATCTTGCAGGTGGAATTAAAAAAGGCGCTTTAACAGAAGAGGAAGCAGAAAAGAAATTTGATGCCTGGGTTAAGGATAAAGAAGCAAAAATAGCATCAAAAGCTGGTAGTTTGGAAAAAGCCAAGGCAGATGCTAAGAAGAAAGCTTTAGAAGCTGAAAAAGCAGTTAATGAAGCAAGAACAGCTATTCCGCCGGTTGTTGAAGAAACAACTGAGGAAGTATCTGAAACTGAAGCAGCAGCTGTAGTAGAAGAGAAAGTTGCGAAAACTGAAGACGCTGTAGTTGAAGAAAAAGTTGCTGAAACTGAACCAGCTGTAGCTAAAGAGGAAGTTGCTGAAACTAAACCCGCTGAAGTTAAGGAGAAAGTTGCTGAAACTAAACCAGATGTAGTTGAAGAGGAAGTTGCTGAAAACGAAGCTCCTAAAGAAGAAGTTAAAGCTTCAAACGAAGAAGAATAAAAAAAATAATTTTTTATACTTTTAAACTCCGATATTTGTGTATCGGAGTTTTTTGTGCAAAAACTTTTGCACATCCCCTTGAAAAAGGGAGTCTTTGATCATTAATAAACCGATTTCCAACATTGTGGGAAAGACAAATACAAATTTGTCATGCAAAAAACAGATTGTTTTTACTTAGGTAAGATCGTTAAGAAATATAGTTTTAAGGGTGAAGTTTTAGCCAAATTAGATACTGACCAACCGGAGCTTTATGAAAATCTCGATTCCATTCTGGTAGAATTGAGAAATAATTTGGTACCCTTTTTTATTGAACATTCACAATTACATAAATCGGAATTATTGCGTATCAAGTTCGAGGATGTTGATAACGAGCAGGATGCCGATTCCATTTTAAAATGTGCCTTGTATCTGCCACTCGAATTTTTACCAAAACTGGAAGGTGATAAATTCTATTTTCATGAAGTAATTGGATTTACAATTGAAGATGTCAAATTTGGTATAGTTGGTATCGTAAAAAACATCAACGACTCCACAGCACAGTCCTTATTTGAAATTGATAGAGATGGAACCGAAATCCTAATTCCTATGAATGACGAATTCATAAAAAATGTAGACAGGAAAAACAAGATCATTCTTGTTGAAACTCCGGAGGGGCTCATTGATCTTTATTTATAAGCTGGATGTCTAACCTCCCTTTTCAATTCAAACAATTTTCTAGTAGATCAGGATAAATGTGCCATGAAAATTGGTACTGATTCTGTGCTTCTTGGTGCATGGACTTCTTTGAACAAGCAAGCTTCCCGTATTTTAGATATTGGTGCCGGAACAGGTGTTATAGCTTTAATGATGGCTCAGCGCAGTGATGCCCTACAAATAGATGCTATAGAAATTGACGACGATTCATATGAACAATGTGTCGACAATTTTGAAAACTCTCCCTGGCCAGACAGACTATTCTGTTATCATGCTTCACTGCTAGAATTTGCAGAAGAAATTGATGAAACTTATGATCTGATTGTTTCAAACCCGCCTTATTATTCAGAGGACTTTAAAAGTAAAAATGAACAGCGTGACCTTGCAAGATTTCAGGACGCATTACCCTTCGAACATTTGATTAGCTGTACTGCGAAACTCTTATCTGATAAGGGAATTTTCTCAGTAATAATTCCTCATAAGGAAGAAAATCACTTTATTAAATCAGCTGCCAAAGTTAATTTATTTCCTAAAAGAATCTTGCAAGTAAAAGGCAATCCATCTTCTAAAATTATTAGAAGCCTGGTTGAGTTTTCTTTCACCAAATCTGAAATTAAAAAGGAAGAGATCATTATAGAAACTTCCAGACATCAATACACAGAAAACTACATTAATTTAACCAAAGATTTTTATTTAAAAATGTGATGCTTTCAATGGGAATAATTAAATTTGATAAGTAATTATGAGTTTGACAATTTTACCTTAAAAATATTGTCATTTTTTTAATTTTAAATACTTGCACATGAAACCGGATTTATTTGAAGCACCTGATTATTACCACCTGGACGAGCTTTTGACTGAAGAACACAAATTAGTACGTGATGCAGCCAGAGAATGGGTAAAAAGAGATGTATCTCCTATTATTGAAGAGTATGCTCAAAAAGCAGAATTCCCTAAACAGATCGTAAAAGGTTTAGCCGAAATTGGAGCTTTTGGCCCTTATATTCCAATGGAATATGGAGGAGCCGGTCTGGACCAAATTTCCTATGGATTGATCATGCAGGAAATTGAACGTGGCGATTCCGGTGTGCGAAGTACAGCATCAGTACAATCTTCATTGGTCATGTACCCGATCTGGAAATATGGTAACGAAGAACAACGACAAAAATATTTACCAAAATTAGCTTCTGGAGAATTGATAGGTTGTTTTGGATTGACAGAACCTGATCATGGGTCAAATCCTGGTGGTATGGTCACCAATTTTAAAGACAAGGGAGATCATTATTTATTGAATGGTGCGAAAATGTGGATATCCAATTCCCCTTTTGCCGATATAGCCATAGTATGGGCTAAAAATGAAGAAGGCAGGATTCATGGCTTAATCGTTGAAAAAGGTTTGAAAGGATATTCGGCTCCTGAAACACATAACAAATGGTCACTTCGTGCAAGTGCAACCGGAGAGCTTATTTTTGACAATGTCAAAGTGCCAAAAGAAAATCTATTGCCTAACAAATCAGGTCTCGGAGCACCTCTTGGGTGCCTGGACTCTGCGCGTTATGGTATTGCCTGGGGAGCCATTGGAGCTGCTATGGATTGTTATGATACTGCCTTAAGATATAGCAAAGAACGCATCCAGTTTGGTAAACCTATCGGAGCATTCCAGTTACAACAAAAAAAGTTGGCCGAAATGATCACTGAGATAACCAAAGCTCAATTTTTAACCTGGAGGCTGGGCGTGTTGAAAAATGAAGACAGAGCAACGACAGCTCAAATTTCCATGGCCAAACGAAATAATGTTGAAATGGCGATAAAAATTGCAAGAGAAGCCCGACAAATTCTTGGTGGTATGGGAATTACTGGAGAATACAGCATAATGCGTCATTCCATGAATCTTGAAAGTGTCATTACTTATGAAGGAACACACGACATTCATTTATTAATTACAGGACATGACATTACAGGCTTAAATGCTTTCAAGTAATTAGATCGATAGAAAAAAATTATAATTAAGCCTCCTTGTAATTGGAGGCTTTTTTTATATTTAAACAAAAATTGATTTTGAAAAACCTGATTCACACCTTTACCTTTAGTCTGATATTGCTTTCCATCAGCTTTAGTTTATCCTGCAACAATGACGATATAAGTTCAAACCAGATCAATAATTACATTGAAGATAGTAATACATCTGAAGATCCTGATAATGATGAAAATACAAATGATGAAGACAATGATTCCACTGACGGAAATGATACCAGTGATGAAGGTGAAGACAATACTTCAGGACCAAATTTTAAAATATTATCCCTTGGCGACAGTTATACCATAGGCCAGAGTGTATGCGAAACCTGCAGATTTCCAGAACAATTAAAGGATAGTTTAACTAATAATATCAGAAAATAGTACTTTTGAATTGCAAATCATTGCGCAAACAGGTTGGACCACAACCAGCTTAATTAATGCAATAAACTCGAATAACCCGGCGAACGAATTTGATCTTGTCACCCTTTTAATAGGGGTTAACAATCAATACCAAGGGAAACCTTTTTCATTATACGAACAGGAATTCCCTCAATTGGTTACAACAGCAATTGAAAAAGCAAGTGGAGATCCTGATAATGTTATCGTCGTTTCCATTCCGGATTATGCCTATACACCTTTTGGCAATGGCAATACGACCATATCGGAAGAATTGGATGCATACAATGAGTTTGCACAAAACTATTGCAGCGTAAATAACATCTCTTATGTTTATATCACAGATATAACCAGGGAAGGCTTGAACAATCCTGATCTGGTAGCATCTGATGGTCTTCATCCTTCAGAATTGGCCTATTCAAGATTTGTTGAACGTATTCTACCTGTTGCATTGGAAAAATTACAATAAGCCGGCTCAACTTTAATTTTTATATTTATTTTAGATAAAATTAAAACATGTTTTCATCTAAGAAAAGGTTAGACAGAGCTTATAAAAATGCCAAAATAGTTGATTTTGACAATGACAGTAAGTTTATTTTATTCAGTGATTGTCACAGAGGTGATAACAGTTTTGCCGATGATTTTGCCAATAACCGCAACATTTATTTTCACGCATTAAAACATTACTTTTTAGAAGGCTTTCAATATGTTGAAATTGGTGATGGTGATGAATTATGGGAAAATCTGTCTTTTGAATCCATCTTTTATGCTCATAAGAATGTGTATTTATTGATGAAGCAGTTCCATGATGAGAACAAGTTACATATGATCTGGGGAAATCATGATATGGTATATCGTGACCCTAAATATGTTGCAAAACATTTGACTACCTATTTTGATCCAAAAACAGGTAAAGACGAAGAACTATTTAGAGGCATTCAATACCATGAAGCTATAATTCTTAAACATTGCGAGACCAGTCAGGAAATATTTTTGACTCATGGTCATCAGGCAGACTGGTGGAATTATCTGTTTTGGAGATGGAGCCGATTTATGGTTCGGGTTCTATGGAAACCACTAAATGTTATGGGAATTGCAGACCCTACAAGTCCCGCAAAAAATTATAAAGAATTAATAAAGGTTGAAAGACGAACCAAGAAATGGATATCAGAAAATAACAATTTGATAACCATTGTTGGTCATACCCACAGACCTCGTTTTCCGGAACCCGGTGATATTGCCTTTTTTAATGATGGTAGCTGTGTGCATCCACGAAGCATTACCGGTATTGAAATAGATAAAGGAACTATCGCCTTAATTAAATGGCAAATAGCCACTAAAGAAGATGGAACACTTCAAATTGTAAGAGTTCTTCTGGAAGGACCAATAAATATATCAGATTATAAAACTGATTGATTTATAAACCATATCTGAAGACGAGGTGGGTTAACCCTTCCGTCTTTAATCTCAAAATATTGAGATCAAATCCACCTTCCATAAATCAGGGAAAGAATTATTTAAATATTTTATTCGGAGTGCCTAATAGTCAATCGCAGTGACATCAGAAATTAATCACATTTAACTTAAAGTGAAAACCTGGTACATTTATTCTACACTGATAACTTTTTCTATCTGAGGCGCATACTTTTTAATGGTCATTTCAACTCCCGATTTCAAAGTCATCTGGTTGACACTACATGATAAACAATTTCCTTCTAACTGTACCTTAACCAATTTATCATCCTCGATAGAAATTAATGAAATGTCACCTCCATCACTTTGCAGGAATGGACGGATCTCTTCCAGCGCTCTTTCAACATTCAATCTGATTTCTTTTGAGGTCATAGCTTAATTTTTTACAGCTGAACAACCTGCCATAGTAGTAATTTTAATAACTTCAGTTGGCGGAAGGCTATCGTTTCTGTTTACCATTTCCTGAACCACATTCTTGGTTAACGTAGTAAAAGCCTTTTCTAAAGGCGTATTTTCCTGTAATGCAGCAGGTCGTCCTGCATCACCGGCTTCACGTATGCTTTGCACTAATGGAATATCTCCTAAAAATGGTATTTTAAGATCCACTGCTAAATTCTTAGCACCTTCTTTTCCGAAGATATAATATTTATTATTTGGTAGTTCTTCAGGAGTAAAATAAGCCATATTCTCAATGATACCTAAAACAGGAACATTGATATTTTCCTGCTGGAACATCGCTACTCCTTTTTTGGCATCAGCTAAAGCCACATTCTGAGGCGTACTAACTATAACCGCACCCGTAATAGGTAGGGACTGCATGATACTTAAGTGAATGTCTCCCGTTCCCGGAGGAAGATCAATTAATAAAAAATCCAACTCGTCCCAGTGAGCATCAAAGATCATCTGATTCAAGGCTTTTGCAGCCATTGGTCCTCTCCAGATAACCGCCTGATTAGGCTGAGTAAAGAAACCGATGGATAGTACTTTAATTCCGTAATTTTCCACCGGTAACATTTTTGATTTCCCGTCTACATCAGCTGCCAGAGGTCGTTCGTTTTCAACATCGAACATTATTGGGATTGATGGCCCATAGATGTCAGCATCTAATATCCCGACTTTAAAGCCCATTTTTGATAAGGTTACAGCCATATTGGCCGTTACGGTAGATTTCCCAACGCCTCCTTTACCAGAAGCTACAGCAAGAATATTCTTTATTCCGGGAATCGGAGTTCCCTTTATTTCATTTACCGGCTCTGCAGGTGCTTCCACTTTTACATTGACGGTTACTTTAGCCTTTTCATAGACCAGATCATGAATAACCTTCATGATATCAACCTCAGTTCTTTTTTTAGCCTGCAAACTTGGATTCTTAATGGTAATGTCTACAATTACCTCATCCCCAAAAGTTATTATGTTCTTTACCGCTCCTGTTTCAACCATGTTGCCACCTTCTCCCGGAGCTGTAATGGTTTCTAATGCCTTGTAAATGTCTTGTTTATTTAGTTTCATATTCATTTCCTGCGCAGGCAGGATTCTTTTTTTGTTCATATTCTTTTGTTAAGACCTCGCCCTGCAGCGAGGTTAACATAACCAAATATTTTATAAAATATTTGGTTATGTTAATTTAGATTAATTCTAAAGAGCAAAGATAATTAATAATGGATTAGTTTTAAGGAAATGAACTTAAGATTTTGCCAAAATGTATCAAATGTTACTTAAGGTGAATCGAAGGATCCCAAAACAGTTTATCAAAATCCTGTATTTGGTTGTCAATAACCGTTATTCCTTCGCTTTCAAGCAATTGCTGCATGAGATTAGTGCCTTCAAAATGGTGTTTCCCGGTCAAGTAAACCTTTTCTATTCACAACGCGGTGTGCAGGCACATCTTTAGTATGCGACACATTCATGGCGTAACCAACCATTCGCGCACTTCTTGCTGCCCCAAGATACTTTGCTATGGCCCCATAACTGGTGACACGACCATAGGGAATTAATCTGGCTACCTGGTAAACCTTATCAAAGAAAGATACTGTCTCTGGTTGCATTATATTTCCTTAATGACATTTATTAAAGTAAAAAGAGCAACGACTGCCGTGATTATCCCAATAAAGAGATTCATATTCTTATGTGAGGTTATTTTTTGACTTTTTATTTTATCAAAAAAGAAAATATAAATATAAAGCATGACGAAGGTTCCCGTGGCAGCACCTGAGACATAAGATATGATATTGGTCTTGTCAAAATTCATCCATCCAAACGATGCCAGTGTAATGCTCATATAAGCCTGATATGGAATGGCAAACATATTTAAACTGGCTAAGAACATTCCGAAGAAAAACCGATTTCTTTTGCTTCTGTTGTTCAAGTCTTTTGAAGATTGTGGGTTTTCTTTAGCAATGAACAGATAATAAACTGAAAGCAATATAAAAATAACCAGCGCTACTCGTTGCAAAACATCAATAATATCAGGATGGTTGCTCAAATATCTGGCAAATAATACCGCGATATAAGTTTGTCCTAAAACAGTAGTGCTAACACCAATTGAAAATACAATCCCTCTGATGTAACCTTCCTTTAAACTAATTTTAGCCGCAGTCATATTTAAAAGACCTGGAGGAATTACTCCAATTAGTGTTACTGTTAATCCCAGAAAAAAGGTAATTGTTAAACTCAATTGTCTTTAATTTTAAATCGAATATACGTAATTGGTTTGTTTTGCTCTAAGTACTGCTCTTCATAAAAGGTTTGAATCCCGGTTACTTCTTCAGGACTTCCCTCATTTTTATAAACGTCATGATTGGCATAAATTATCTCATGTTCTTCCCCATGTAACAGCCCCAGAGTGTAGCCATGCATAAATTCACTATCCGTTTTAAGATTAACAAATCCATCTGGTTTAAGGATCTTTTTGTAACGATTGAGAAATTCTGAATTAGTCAGTCTGTGTTTCGTACGCTTGTATTTAATTTGCGGATCAGGAAAGGTTATCCAGATCTCATCAACTTCATTTTCAGAGAACGCATATTCAATAAGTTCGATTTGCATTCGCAAGAAGGCTACATTTGGAATTTCCTCTTCCAAAGCCGTTTTCGCTCCTCGCCAGAATCTTGCCCCTTTTATATCAATGCCAATGAAATTCTTTTCGGGATATTTTCTCGCCATAGCCACTGAATATTCGCCTTTACCACAACCCAACTCCAACACCAGGGGATTTGTATTCTTAAAAACTTTAGCATTCCAATTACCTTTTAAGTCGAAGGCACTATCAACCAATTCTCCTCTTGATGGCTGAAATACATTAACAAAGGTTTCGTTCTCCTTAAATCTTTTTAATTTATTTTTACTACCCACAATAATATTTAATCTTAGGGTAAAATTAAGGAAACATTTTAGCATTATATTTGTTTTTTATGGAATTAAAAAAACGGATTTTAGTCGCTCCACTAAATTGGGGATTGGGTCATGCCACCAGATGTATCCCTCTAATCAATGCTTTAATCGATAATAACTTCACTCCTGTTTTAGCAAGTGACGGTATGGCACTAAATCTTTTAAGGATAGAATTCCCGACTTTAAAAACTATTGAACTCCCTTCATACAACATTACCTATTCTGTAAAAGGTAAAAACCTTAAGGCAAAAATTTTATTGGATTCCCCAAAAATGCTTAAAGGCTATTAAGGCTGAAAAGAAATTGGTTAAAGATCTGGTAACCAATAATTTAATTGATGGTATTATTTCTGATAACCGTTTGGGCGTATTCAATAAAAATGTACCATCTGTATTTATCACACATCAGTTGAAGGTTTTAAGCGGAAGTACGTCCTGGCTCAGCAGTAAACTGCATCAAAAAATAATTAAAAAATTCGATGAATGCTGGGTTCCTGATGTGGCATACGAGCCAAGTTTAAGCGGAGAACTAGGTCATTTGGAAAAAAGCAGACTTAAAATAAAGTATATCGGTCCCATAAGCCGGTTTACAAAACAAAATGCTGCTGTGGTATATGATCTGCTGGTCTTGCTATCGGGTCCTGAACCACAAAGGACATTATTAGAAAAAAAACTATTATCGGAATTACAAGAATTTACAGGTCCTGTCATTTTTGTAAAGGGAATTATTGAAAATGAGCAAACCTGCATTAAAAAAGGTAAAATGACTATTTTTAATTTTATGAAGAGTGCCGAGTTGGAAAAAACCATAAACCAAAGTAAAATGGTTTTATCAAGATCTGGTTATACGACTATTATGGATCTGACCAAATTAGAGAAAAAGGCCTTTTTTATTCCAACTCCGGGACAGTTTGAGCAGGAGTATTTGGCCAAAAGGTTAGAAGGTCTTTGGATGGTTCCCAGCTGTAAGCAAGTCGATTTTAAAATTGAAATGCTTAATAAAGCCGATCTTTATTATGGCCTTCATGCCTACAATCATGAAATTAATTATGAAAAGTTATTTGGCCTTTTCCAGGGTAAACGAAAATTCACTTCCAACATCTAACTCACTTTCTACGTAAATTTTTTCATTATGAGCCTCAATAATGTGTTTTACAATAGATAATCCGAGACCGGAGCCGCTTTTTTTCCTTGATCCACTTTGATCAACTCTGTAAAACCGTTCAAACAACCTGGGAATATTTACGGCTTCTATACCTTCCCCATTATCAGTAACCCTTACAATAACTTTGTTCTTGATCAGGTTTTCAATACTGATCTCTGTTGTACCCTTTAAATCACCATATTTAACAGAATTATCTATCAAGTTGGTCAATACTTGCTGTATCCTGTCTTTATCTGCAACAACTAGTATAGGATTTTTATAATCCAGATCAAATGTGAGTGTTATTTTCTTTTTAGCAGCTTTCATTTCTAGCAATTCGAATACATTTTCAATCACCCTTACAATATCAAAAGTTTTCAGATCTAAACTCAGATCTCCTGTTTCAAGTTTAGTGATCATGTCAAGATCCTTGATAATATAAGTAAGCCTTTCCACTCCCTTATTTGCCTGGATCAAATATTTCTCCAATACTTTCTCATCATGTAAAGCACCATCCAGCAAAGTTGAAATATAACCCTGAACAGTGAAAAGTGGTGTTTTTAATTCGTGCGATACATTACCTAAAAATTCTTTTCTGTATGCTTCCCTCACCTTTAAAGTCTCTATTTCTATTTTTTTATTCTGGGCATACTTGTCAATTTCCTGAGTTAAGGTTGCCATATCGGTCGTAATGGGCTGATTCTTAAATGAACTGGACTCCAGAAGTGTCAGATCATCGTAAATCTTCTTTACCCTTCTGTAAATAAAACGCTCCACTCTGTACTGAATAATAGCAAAGGCAAAGATGTAACATCCGGCCGAAAATACTAATATTAAAACCGGATCAAGACTATAAAAGAAATATAAAAAAACACTCAAAATGAGTGTTAAAAATATCGTGATATATAAGGCGGTGTAAAATGCAAACTTATATGATTTCTTTAATTTAGTCTTCATTTAGCTACAAACTTATAACCTACACCTTTTACTGTTTTAAAGGCTTTATCTCCAATCTTTTCTCTTAATTTCCTGATATGCACATCGATGGTTCTGCCTCCTACAACAACTTCATTACCCCATACCTTGTCCAGAATCTCTTCCCGCTTAAAAACCTTTCCCGGCTTTGAAGCTAATAAAGATAATAATTCAAATTCTTTTCTTGGTAAAATTATTTCCTTGCCCTTTAAAGTGATCTTGTATTCTTCCCTGTTAATTGTTAGGTTATTAATTTTAATTATGCCCTCCTGATCACTTTCCTGTGCCTTTATTCTTCTTAGTAAGGCCTTAACCTTACTGATTAAAACCTTCGGTTTAATGGGTTTTGTGATATAATCATCGGCTCCGGCATCAAATCCCGCCATTTGTGAATAATCTTCCCCCCTTGCAGTTAAAAATGTAATGATGGTATTGTTAAGGCCGGGAATTTTCCTGATCTGCTCGCAGGCTTCAATGCCATCCATTTCGGGCATCATAACATCCAGAATTATTAGTTGTGGTTTTTCTTTCTTGGCCTTTTTTACAGCTTCCATACCATTTTCAGCAGTAATGATTTGATAGCCTTCTGATGAAAGATTATAGCCCACAATTTCCAGAATATCGGGCTCGTCATCAACCAATAGAATTTTAATTTCTTTTTTCTTCATTCCGTTTATGTTCTTTCAAACCATAATTTACAGTAAATATAAAATTTATCGATTCAAAAAGACAAATTTATTATTTCATGTCAACTTTATAAGCATTTGTTAAGGTTGATAATTTCTCAAAATAGTTCATTTCATCGATTTTTGGTGTGTTTTGGTACGAATGTTGAAGTATTTTATATATCTTTATCAAACCAAATCATGTTTCTTATGAATAAAAAATACTTTTACAGCTTACTTTTTATTGTTTCTCTCTTTTTTTCGGCAACTACTTATGCTCAGCAAAGTATAAATTCATCTGCCAGTGAGATTACAAAAGATATTGAAGGCTTAAGCATTTACCCGAATCCTGTTTCTAATGGTAAGATTTATATCACCAGCACATCGAATCAGGTCAAAGAGGTCAATATTTATGATGTTTTAGGTAAAATGATAATTTCTGAAACCATCATAGGTAAAGAGTTGAATGTCTCCAATTTAAATCCCGGAGTCTATATTCTAAGGATACAGGAGAATAAATTTTCTGCCACCAGAAAGCTGGTAGTCAGATAAAAAGATATCAATAATATTGTATAGTTAAAAGCAACCATTTAGGTTGCTTTTTTTTATTTATTGAGGTTAATTCTTTTTATCTTTAAGTTCTTTAATTAATTAAATCATTGAATTATGAAAAAACTTTACATTTTAATTTTTACTTTTTTAATTTCCTCTTTGTCTTTTGGGCAGACAATTTGCTGATACCAAATGTAATGCATTTTGAAGATCTGGATTTACAACGCTGGACTACAGAGATTTACAATAGTTCTGTAGCAGAGTTGTACAAATGGATTAATTATGATTTCTGTTACAGAGAACTTAGATGGGTCAGACATCTGGAGGTAACTTTTGTAGCATCTAATTCAGTGGACAATATGCTGGTGCTTACTATTTTGCAGGTATAGCATTGATGGGATAGGAGCAATTTTACTGGTCTCATTGACATCAATGATCTATTGATGTATCTGGACAATTGAAGTATTGATTGGTGTACAGTTATTTTATCATAACATGACTACTGGTGACAAATCAAGACTGGCGATGGACAGATTATTTACGACACTACATGTTACTATAGTGGATGGAGTCGATACAATAATTTAGTATTGGCTAGAACAGCACAGATCTGGTACTTGATGGAACTGCAACAACTTTAGTACTTCAGATGATACTTGCTGGAATTGATTATGCAGGCTGCCATTAACTGAAGTAGTTTTGCCTGGATGTGATAAACCTAACAGATGCCGATTTAATTGCCGCACATCAAATCTAGATTCATTACGTTCAGAATTTTACTTCAGTACAGTATAATCAGTGAGAGCTTGATGGATTGTAGACTGTATCTGGTTAATACCAATACTTAGATATGCTATCTGGTATCTTCTGCAGAAGCTCACATTCACTGTTAGTATGGTACAGAATCTGAGTCACAGGTAACTGTTACTGCCTTTGACTATTACAATTACAGCTGATCTGGACCTTCAACTGAGGATAGCTTTACTGTTGAAGGACCTATTTAACTGCTGATATTATTCATTCAATCCGGCTCCTGCCTTTTGAAATCTAGAATTCAGGATGGTACTTATGATACCTGCAATCATGTTAACTTGACAGCAGGATACTGTGCTAACTGCAACTACAATATATGTTAGATTGGAGCTAGGACTTGCGATAACAGTTATCGTGAAGTTATTAACTGGTACCGGTGCTGGCCACTGATGAACAGTTGCTTTAACTGGAAATGTATTTGCCACGACAACGAATGATCTAGTGTTAACAGGAGTTTATGATGACCATTAGCAGGAGGTACTCCAAACGGTGTTGAAATTACTATGTTGATGGTGATATCGCAGATTTAAGTACTATACTAGTTTGGGTGGTGGTACTAATGGTCAGGATTACTACTGGTAACATGATTACTTCAGCGTTCTGCTATAGCTGGCAACTTATATACGTACTGATGTGCTCAACTGAATTCAATTTCTTTGGTATTTCCATCTGATTATGACGATGGGCAATGGATCTAATGGTGATGTTGCCATTGAATCTGATTCGGCGGCAATTATTGATGTTTTTGAGGTGATTATCAACACTGGTGGATGGAACACAGCTATGAGATTATCTTATGGTGGGGCTTATCGTTAAGTAACACAGGTCCAGATGGCTACTTCTGTTTTAGCTAATTGGGCATTTAGCGAGCTAGATGACTTCTAATGGCGATAATCAAATGCAACAGGTGCATACTCCTTTTCCAGATGTAGCTTATCCTGGTTCTTTATCAGTAAATGAAATAGATGCTAATAATTTCAAAATCTATCCTAACCCAACAAATACTGGATTTGTAAATATTTCATCTTAAATTCTGAAGTGATAAATGCCAAAGTATTTGATATTTTAGGTAAGGAAGTAATGAATGGTAAGAGTTGAAAACAACCAATTGAATGTATCTAATTTAAATGCCGGAATGTATATTTTGAAATTATCTCAAAACAATGCGACTGTCACTAAGAAATTAGTTATTCAATAATCATAAATACTGTTTTTAAAAAGCGTTGCTAATGGGCAGCGCTTTTTTATTTTAGTACTTTTGTACTATGTTCTCGATACAATCCCAATAACCATCGGGACCACTCGAACTGACAGCTTTTAAATGACAGATACAAAGGCCATTTTTAATATAAAAACACAAAGAGAATTTGAAGATCTGGCTTTTCAAATTTTTAAGCATCAATTTAATAATAATACTGTTTACAGATCATTTTGTGATTTGTTATATAAAAATCCCAGTGATATTTCGACTATAGAGGATATTCCTTTTTTACCGATACAATTCTTTAAATCACATAAAATTGTTAGCACAAAACAAGACATAGAACAGACTTTTACCAGTTCAGGAACCACAGGAAGTGTTGCAAGCAGGCATTATGTGACCGACCTAAGTGTTTATGAATCCAGTTTTAATAAAGGGTTTCAGAATTTCTATGGAAACATTGAAGATTACACAGTTTTAGCTTTATTACCGTCCTATTTAGAGCGTGAAGGATCATCCTTAATTTATATGGTGGACCATTTAATAAAAGCATCCAAGAAATCAAAAAGTGGCTTTTACCTGAACAATTTTTCAGAATTAAAAGAGACCCTAACAGAGTTAGACTCCAAAGGAGAAAAGGTCCTTTTAATCGGTGTGTCCTTTGCGCTTTTAGACCTGATTGAAGCTTATCAGTTCAATTTAAAAAACACAATAATTATGGAAACCGGCGGAATGAAAGGAAGACGGAAGGAGTTGGTTAGAACTGAATTACATAATGTCCTTAAAAAGGGTTTTGGAGTAAAAAAAATACATAGTGAATATGGCATGACCGAACTATTAAGTCAGGCCTATTCTAAAGGTGATGGTATTTTTGAATGCCCGAATTGGATGCGTGTTTTAACCCGTGAAACAGAAGACAGCCTGACCATTCAAGAACCAGGGAAAACAGGGGGTATTAATATAATTGACCTGGCTAATGTTAACTCCTGCTCTTTTATTGCAACACAAGATCTGGGCAAAGTTTATAAAGACAATACTTTTGAGATCATTGGACGTTTTGATAACTCCGATATACGAGGTTGCAACTTAATGCTCTTGTAAGGAATTAAAATTAATTTCGACAAATATGTTAACTGTTGAAAAAGAAAAATACAATAGTTAATTGGTTAGTTTAGTTATGTAAAAAGCCTGAAGTAATTTCAGGCTTTTTCTATTGTACTTTTAAAACGAAATAGTTCTTTTTACCACGTTGTAATAAAATAAATTTATTGTTGATCAGATCATTTGAGGTGATCGAATATCCATCGGCAACTTTTTCCTTATTCACAGAAATCGAATTTTCCTTAAGCGCTCTTCGAGCTTCGCCATTGGATTTTAAAAAGCCGCTTTTTTCAGCCAATGCACCTACTATATCCAAACCGTTATCAAGATCTGAAGCATTTATTTCGGCCTGAGGCACTCCATCAAAAATATCCAGAAACGTTTGCTCATCCAGTTTTTTAAGATCCTCGCTTGTTGAATTCCCAAACAATATGTTACTTGCTTTTACAGCATTTTCCAGGTCTTCTTTAGAATGCACCATCATCGTAATTTCTTCAGCTAAACGTTTTTGTAATATTCTCATATGAGGCACTTCCCGATGCTCCTTAATTAGTTTGTCAATTTCTTCTTTATTTAAAAAGGTGAAGATCTTAATATACTTTTCGGCATCTTCATCACTGGAATTCAACCAATATTGATAAAATTTATATGGCGATGTTCTTTTGGCATCCAGCCAAACATTTCCACCTTCACTTTTCCCAAATTTAGATCCATCGCTTTTTGTAATCAACGGACAGGTAATGGCAAATCCTTTACCTCCGCCAATTCTGCGTATTAATTCGGTTCCTGTTGTAATATTTCCCCATTGATCGCTTCCTCCCATTTGCAGAGTGCAGTTCATTTCTCTGAATAAATGAAGAAAATCATAGCCTTGAACCAATTGATAAGTGAATTCGGTAAAGCTCATTCCTTCTGAATCCTCTGAAGTAATTCTGTTTTTAACAGAATCTTTCGCCATCATATAATTTACAGTAATATGCTTACCTACATCACGAATGAACTCCAGAAAGGTGAAATCCTTCATCCAGTCATAATTATTGACCAAAATGGCTGCATTTTCAGCATCACTTTCAAAATCTAAAAAATGAGCCAATTGCTTTTTAATACCTTCCTGATTAAACCTTAAGGTTTCTTCATTAAGCAGATTACGCTCACTCGATTTACCCGAAGGATCACCAATCATGCCGGTAGCACCACCAACCAATGCATATGGTTTATGCCCGCAGCGCTGGTAATGTGCCAACAACATGATAGGTACTAAATTTCCAATATGTAAAGAATCTGATGTAGGATCAAAACCTATATAGGCGCTTCTCATGTCTTCGGCCAAATGCTCTTCTGCACCAGGCATGACATCATGTATCATACCTCGCCATTTTAACTCTTCAATAAAATTCTTTATCATTCTAGATATTTTTAAACCCCTGCAAAGATATGTTTATAAGATAAAAGACAAAAGACAAAAAACATTAAATTAGCCTTATGATATTAGTTACAGGAGGAACCGGATTAGTTGGTGCACATTTGCTTTATAAGCTTTCGTTGACCGAAAGTAACATAAGAGCTATTTATAGAACCGAATCCAGAATAAAGAAAACCAAACATATCTTTAGCTATTTTACCGAAGATGTTGATGTTCTTTTTAATAAAATAGAATGGATGGAAGCTGATATACTTGATGTTCCAAAATTGATAGATGCGTTTAAGGATGTGACTAAAGTTTACCATTCTGCAGCATTGGTATCCTTTGATCCGAATGACTATTATAAATTAAGAAAAACCAATATTGAGGGAACCGCCAATGTTGTAAATCTATGTATAGCTAATCACATAGAGAAACTATGTTATGTGAGTTCTATTGCCACCTTGGGCAAGAATGAGGATAATAATATAATTACCGAAAATACCGAATGGAATCCGGAAGATGACAATAGTGTTTACGCCATAACCAAATATGGCGCAGAAATGGAAGTCTGGCGTGGTACCCAGGAAGGTTTGGATACAGTGATCGTCAATCCTGGAATCATATTAGGAGGAGGCTTCTGGAAACTGGGTAGTGGCGCTCTATTCAGAAAAATACATAAAGGAATGTCCTATTACACAGAAGGTAAACTTGGATATGTGGATGTGAATGATGTGATAAATGGAATGATAAAACTCATGAATAGTGATATCACAAATGAACGGTATATCATGGTGTCTGAAAATTGGAGTTTCAAGGACTTTTCTACTTTGGTAGCATCTAAACTACAAGTAAGCCCTCCAAAAAAAGAGGCAAAATCCTGGCAATTACAAATTGCCTGGAGACTGGATTGGTTGAATTATTTCTTTAAACGTAAGTACAGAAAATTCACCAGGCAAATGGCTGCATCGGTGTTAAATAATTCTGTTTTTAGCAGTGAAAAATTAAAGACAGATCTAAAATTTGATTTTAAACCTATTGAAGAATCTATTTCCGAAACCTGTGAACTTTATATCAAAGACTTGAAGAGTTAAGCTTATTCAGGGTTTTCAGATAATTTTTCCTGTAATTGTTTAAATTCTCGGGGCTTATTTAAATTTAGGTTTTTAATAGAATCCCTTTTCTTTTTTTTAGCTTCTCTTATGGAGTCTTTTTCTTTTTTTTCTATTTCCTGAAGTCTTTTTATTTCTTCTTTTTGATTCTCCAGCCGCTCTTTTACCTTTAAATAAATCTCTTCATATTTCTTCACGTCATAAGCATAATAATTATTGCTTTCTGCAAACTGGATACTGTCGATATTATACTTGTTATAAATATAATTTTGCGGATTTATGTCGTTTTCTTCCAGCAGGGTTTTATTGATCCCCTTCGCAGCATTCAAAAGGCTTATATCAGCTAAGATATCTACCATCTTATCTTTAGAGATCAAATTGTCAGGTTTCCGTGGTTTTTGAATGTCATTGCAAGACAACATTATGAAGATCATTAGTATGGCAGAAATTAAGCGATTCATCATCTGTTAAATGTTAACTGTTTAGCAGCTTTTATTTCATTGAATTTGGAGTTTTCAAATACCAGTACTCCATTGATAAATGTATGAGTAACTCTGCTTTTAAATGTCGTTCCTTCAAATGGTGACCATCCGCATTTGTATAAAATATTTTCTTTTTTTACAGTCCATGGTTTATTGAGATCGACTAAAACCAAATCGGCAAAATACCCTTTTTTGATGTATCCTCTTTTTTCAATTTGAAATAAAATTGCAGGATTATGACACATCTTTTGAACGATCTTTTCCAAAGAAATTTGTCCTTTGTGATACATCTCCAACATGGCTACCAGAGCATGCTGTACCAAAGGACCTCCTGAAGGAGCCTTTGTATAAACATTCTTTTTTTCTTCTAAAGTATGTGGCGCGTGATCTGTTGCAATGACATCTATCCTGTCATCCAATAGAGCCTTCCAAAGCTTTTCTTTATCGTTTTTAGTTTTTACAGCCGGATTCCACTTAATTAATGTTCCTTTTGATTCATAGTCCTCATCAGTAAACCACAAGTGATGGATACAAACCTCAGCTGTGATCTTCTTGTCTTTTAAAGGTAATTTATTACTGAATAGATCTGTTTCCTTTCCGGTAGACAAATGAAAAACATGGAGTCTTGCCCCTGTTTTTTTTGCTAATTCAATAGCTTTTGAGGATGATAGATAACATGCTTCTTCGCTTCTGATCTTGGGATGAAATTTTACAGGTATATCCTCGCCATACTTTTCCGTATAAGAAGTAAGATTGTTTTTTATCGTGGTCTCATCTTCACAATGTACCGCAATTAGTAAATTGGTTTTGGAGAAGATCTTTTCTAATACCTTAGGGTCATCAACCAGCATATTTCCCGTTGATGATCCCAAAAACAATTTTAATGCCGCCACCTTCTTGGGGTCAACCTTCATAATCTCATCAAGATTATCATTGGTTCCTCCAAACATAAATGAGTAATTGGCGTAAGAAGTTTTGGAAGCTATCTCAAATTTTTCATCGAGTTTCTCTATTGTTGTTGTTTGAGGATTTGTATTTGGCATTTCAATAAACGAAGTGATACCACCTGCCAGTGCTGCTTTTGATTCGGTCTCAATCGTTGCCTTGTGTGTTAGACCCGGTTCTCTAAAATGCACCTGATCATCAATTATACCGGGCAGCAAATATTTTTCTTCAGCATCAATTACATGTATATCTGCAGACTTTGCACTAATGGATTCGTCAATGTCAATGATAATATCGTTTTCAATCAAAACATCACCTAAAAAGGTTTTGCCCTCATTAACAATATTAGCGTTTTTTATAAGTATTGTTCGCATTGAGAATTAATGTTTCTTAAAAATACTGTTTATTTTCATTTTTATAACGCCAAAAACTGCCTCAGATATTATTCCCTTGCTTAACTTGGATTCACCTCGTATCCTGTCGGTGAATATTACAGGGATCTCCACGATCTTAAACTTGTTTTTAAAGGCTCTGAATTTCATTTCTATTTGGAACGCATAGCCTATGAACTTAATTTTATCCAAATTCATACTTTCCAGTACCCGGCGATTATAACAGATAAACCCGGCAGTTGTATCCTTAATATCCATGCCCGTTATGACCCTAACATAGATAGAGGCCATATACGACAGAAGAACTCTGGACAAAGGCCAGTTTACAACATTTACCCCTTTTATATAACGTGACCCAATTGCCATATCGGCGCCATCAATTTGACAAGCATTATAGAGTTTTATTAAATCCTTTGGATTATGGGAAAAATCGGCATCCATCTCAAATATATAGTCATAATTATGACTTAAACACCATTTAAACCCATGTATATAGGCGGTGCCCAAACCAGATTTTTCCATTCTAACTTGCAGGTGTAAATTACTAAACTCATTTTGTAGCTCTTTTACTTTTAACTGTGTCAGATCGGGAGAGTTATCATCAACAACCAGTATATCAAATGATTTTTCCAAAGAAAAAACAGCTCTTATGATCGCTTCGATATTTTCAATTTCATTGTAAGTTGGAATTATGACAATGCTATCGCTCATTTATTCATAAAAATTTTAGCAAATGTAAGTTATTTCAATAAGAAATAATGCCGGCTTTTATAACATGATTTTATAAATTATGATAATTTAGCATTGTGTTAAGAAATATTATAGTTAACGATTGGTATACAGTTTTAATTTTGGTCTGCATGGTCTTTATTGCTGCTGCAAAACTTCTGTATTCATCAAGGTTCAATGATTTTATTGAGATCATCATCAATTCAAATTATTTGAAGATCTATGCTAAGGACCAAAAGTTCATCAATGCATTTGACGGACTGTTGTTCATCAATTTAATTATTTCGATAAGCATTTTCGTAATTCTTACTTTAATCAATCTGGAAAACAACATTCAAGAACAAAGCCTTCAACTTTATTATAAATTATTAATTGGAATTGGATCTGTTTTGATAATTAAAGTGTTGTTGGACAGACTTATTGGAAGCCTGTTTGAAATTGATGATCTGATGAACGACTATCTATTTCAAAAGATCACTTTTAAAAATTATTTAGGCTTAATATTATTGCCAATTAACATATTGTTTATATTCGTTATCACACCCTCAAGATCATTAATTTTCGGTGCAATAACATTACTTTTCATTGTTAATTTTATGGGTTTTTTGGAGTCTTTTAAAACACATCTTAGTCTAATTAAAAGCAACTTGTTTTATTTTATTTTGTATCTTTGCGCTCTCGAAATAGCACCTTATCTTATTTTATATAAGGTTTTAATGAACAATTAAGAGCCAAAATACAGTCTAAAGTATGAAAGTTAAAACCATTTTAGTCTCTCAACCAGAGCCAAAAATAGAGAACTCTCCTTATTTTGAATTACAAGACAAACAGCATGTAAAAATAGATTTTCGGCCATTCATTCATGTTGAAGGAGTTCCTTGTAAAGAAATTAGACTGCAAAAAATCGATCTTACTAAATTTAGTGCAATTATTTTGACCAGCAGAAATGCTGTAGATCACTTTTTTAGGGTTGCAGAAGAAATGCGTTTTAAGGTGCCAGATAGCATGAAGTATTTTTGCCTATCGGAAGCAGTGGCT
Source organism: uncultured Flavobacteriaceae bacterium (assembly GCA_963722665.1). Classification (GTDB taxonomy): domain Bacteria; phylum Bacteroidota; class Bacteroidia; order Flavobacteriales; family Flavobacteriaceae; genus Site-B1. The sequence continues at coordinate 75,057 of CAVRNW010000021.1, read as the reverse complement.
TTTTATTTACAAAAATATGTTGTTTACAGAAAACGTAAAATTTACGTTGGCAAAAGAAACTTTGATGAATTGTCTCCACTGATCAAAAAATACAAGGAGGAAGCATTTTTATTACCATCTTCAGATAAATTAAAAGACGATGTACCGGATATTTTGAATGGCTTAGGTATAAACTGGCAAAAAGGAATCTTCTACAGGACAGTAGTAAGTGACTTGTCAGATCTAGCCAATGTATCTTATGACATTCTTGTATTCTTTAGCCCTTCCGGAATTGATTCATTGTTTAAGAATTTTCCAAATTTCAAACAAAACGAAACACGGATAGCTGTATTTGGTGATACGACCATAAAAGCTGTTGAAGAAAATGGGTTAAGAGTAGATATTTCTGCACCAACTCCAGAGACGCCGTCCATGACTATGGCTCTGGAAAAATACATCAAGGAAGTCAACAAGAGATAGCCCGGAATAATTACAAAATAAAAAACATGATCTTTTAAAGATCATGTTTTTTTTTGTTCCTAATTGAATTTGTGCTTTATAAAATTTATTAACAGAACAACCCAGGAAATAATAAGCAATAAACCACCAACTGGAGTCACAAAAGCAATTGTTTTAAAATCAAAACCAGTCAATTCATTGGTCGCTAATCCATAGATCGATCCGGAAAAAAGTAGTACTCCTATAAGAACTAAGTAGAAAATTATATTCTTGTTTTTTACCGATACAAAGGATGTTGTTGCTAAGAATAGAAGCAGTAGTGAATGATACATCTGGTAGCGAACTCCAGTTTCAAAAGACTGAAGTGAATCAGATGAAATTAATGATTTCAATCCATGGGCTCCAAAAGCCCCAAAAACAACGCTTAATAGTCCAAAAATAGCTGCGGTAATTAATATTTTCTTATTCATATAAATATTGGATTATGTAATCAATATACAGTTTCTATTTAGTAAATTCGTGTAAGTAAAAATACTCAACAAATCTAACTATGCGAAAGATTTTAGTCATAGGTTCCGGAAAATCTACTTCATACCTTTTAAAATATCTTTTAGATAAGTCCGTTTCGGAAAATTTATTTATCACAATAGCCGATATCAACACAGAAAACGCAGAAAAATTAATTGCTGGTCATGGTAATGCTGAAGCCATTATAATGGATGTCTTTAATGAGACCTCCCGTAAAGAAGCCATTAAAAACTCTGATATAGTTATTTCTATGCTGCCGGCAAGATTTCATTTAGATGTGGCAAAAGACTGTATTGCTTATAATAAGAATATGGTTACTGCTTCTTATGTTAGTAAAGAAATGGAGGCACTTGATAAGGAGGTAAAAGCCAAAGGATTGGTTTTTATGAATGAGGTTGGTGTAGATCCCGGAATTGACCATATGAGTGCCATACATGTCATTGACAGAATTCGTGATAAAGGCGGAAAAATGATACTTTTTGAATCGTTTACAGGCGGATTAGTTGCTCCTGAAAGCGATAACAATTTATGGAATTATAAATTCACGTGGAATCCAAGAAATGTGGTGATAGCGGGACAAGGTGGGGCAGCAAAATTCCTTCAGGAAGGAACCTATAAATACATTCCTTATCACAGACTATTCAGGCGTACTGAATTTTTAGAAATAGATGGATATGGCCGTTTTGAGGTTTATGCTAATCAGAGACTCACTCAAGTACCAGAATGTTTATGGATTAGATGACATAAAAACCCTGTACCGAGGCACGATGCGCAGAGTAGGTTTTAGTAAAGCCTGGAATATTTTTGTGATGCTGGGAATGACCGATGATAATTATACTATTGATGATAGCGAGAACATGAGTTATCGTGATTTTGTAAATTCGTTTTTACCATATAGTCCATTTGACTCAGTAGAGCTAAAATTAAGGTATCAGCTTAAAATCGATCAGGATGATATCATCTGGGATAAGCTAGTTGAACTGGACATTTTTAATCCAAACAAAATGGTTGGGCTAAAAAAAGCGACTCCGGCGCAAATACTTCAAAAAATATTAATGGATAGCTGGACCCTTAAAAAAGAGGATAAAGACATGATTGTTATGTATCATAAGTTCGGTTATATTCTAAATGGGAAAAAGCTGCAAATTGATGCTACAATGGTATCAACTGGAAAGGACCAGACCTACACGGCTATGGCTAAAACAGTTGGTTTGCCGGTAGCTATCGCAACCTTGCAGATCTTAAATAAAAAAATTACCGCACCTGGAGTTCAAATTCCTATTTCCAAAGAAGTCTACTTGCCCATTTTAAAGGAGTTAGAGGAATATGGTATTGTTTTCAATGAGAAAAAAGCACCTTATTTGGGATATAATCGCTTGAACAACTGAAAAATACTTTCTTTGACTTATTCATTTTAATTTAAATTACACATTTAAAGCTTTTTAGTACTTTTACGCTTTAATTTGATACATATTTTAGAATGAAGCTTATAAATCAAAACTTAATAATTGATGGCATTGATAAACAGATACTTCGTGCTTTAATGGAAGATGCCCGTACTCCTATACTTGAGATTGGGAGACATGTAGGCATTTCAGGTGCTGCCATTCATCAACGATTAAGGAAACTCGAAAAATCTGGATTGATATCCGGATCAAAATTTATTGTCAATCCAAAAATATTAGGATATACGACCATGGCTTTTGTTGGTATCTATTTGGACAAGGCGATGAATAATCCGGATGCAGTCAAACAATTAAAAAAAATTCCGGAAGTGCTTGAATGTCATTATACAACAGGGAACTGGAGTATTTTGATAAAAATCCTATGCAAGGATAATGAGCATTTGATGCATGTATTAAATAAAGAGATACAGACCATTGAAGGTGTTTCGAGAACCGAGACCTTTATCTCACTTGATCAGCAAATTGACAGGCAGATTAAGATCTGATTATCAGTTCAAGTGAAATTGCTTTGCAATTTAGTATCGAGAACTAATGCATTGAAAAACTTCTCGATACAATCCCGATAACCTTCGAGACCACTCGAACTGACATAAACAAAAAGCCTCTGAAAATCCAGAGGCTTATCTAATACATATTTTTCTTGAATAATTAATCTCTTCCTCCAAATACCTGAAGTGCCCAGTATAATAACGATGCTAAGGCGCCTATAGCTGCCACAAGATAAGTTCTTGCAGCCCACTTAAGTGCATCTTCAGAACCCTTGTATTCTTCAGGAGTTACCATATTTTTTGCTTTTAACCAAGCCAATGCTCTGTTGCTTGCATCATACTCTACAGGTAAGGTAATAACACTAAAGAGAGTAGCAAATCCCATCATTCCCAAGCCTGCAACTGCTACCCAATATCCTAAACCAAGACCTGCAGCAGCGCCTAAGATCAATCCGCCAATTACTAACCACTGAGACATGCCCGAGGTAACACTCACAACAGGTACCAGTTGAGTTCGCATTGTTAGCCAACTGTATGCTTTTGCATGTTGCACAGCATGACCACATTCGTGTGCCGCAACTGCCGCTGACGCGGCATTACGCTGATTGTAAACCGATTCACTAAGATTAACTGTTTTGTTTTTAGGGTTGTAATGATCTGTTAATTGTCCCTTAGTTGAAATAACCTCAACATCATAAATGCCGTTATCAGACAACATCTTTTCAGCAATTTCTTTTCCACTCATACCATTGCGCAATTGCACTTTTGAATAGAATGCAAATTTCTTTTTTAATTTATTGCTTACTAACCAACTTACCAGAGCTATTGCTCCAATTAATATATAATATCCAAACATATTTTTTAATTTTTAATTTATAAATGTATTCTAATATATCAAAAAATGAGCCAATTTTTAAGTTAATGAAATGTTATGTCTGTTTGTCAGTCAGTCAGTTCTATTTTTAGAATATTTTAGTTTAAAATACACCAATATAAATGCAGAAACAACTGGTAATAGCATTTGGCCAAAATAATTGACAGACTCTCTATTAAAAACCCATAGATTAACCACATGACAACACCAGTAAAAAACATAAGAGCATTGGCAAAGATAAACTTGAGACATCTTTTGTTTTCCAAGTTTTATAAACTTGGGGTAAAAATGCTGCAGTAGTTAGAAAAGCCGCAATTAAACCAATGATTTCTATATAATCGATATTCTCTAACATTATTTATAATTTAAGCTTGACTAATTCCTTCCCTTTTTTAAGGGAAGGTGGATTTAATCTCATTACTTTGAGATTAAAGACGGAAGTGTTTTATAATCCAGTTATAAAACCACCTCGTCTTCAGTTTCTTCATTGAAACTGAATCCACTCCTCCTTATTAAGGAGGAGAATTTTATTCAATTTAGGATTGGAACTTCATTTTAATAAGATTCCTTCTTTCTAAGGAATTTGTTATCCAACAATATTCACAATTTTACCAGGAACTACAATTACCTTTTTAGGTTCGCGACCTTGTAATTGTTCTTTTGTTTTTTCATTATCTAAAACCGCTTTTTCAATATCTTCTTTACTCATGTCTAATGGTAATTCCATGGTAAAACGCATTTTACCATTAAACGAAATTGGATAATTTTTACTGCTTTCTATCAAATGTTTTTCATCATAAACCGGAAAAGGAGTTGTTGAAATGGACTCGTTATTTCCCAAAGCATTCCATAGTTCTTCAGCAATATGTGGTGCATAAGGAGAAATCAACACCAATAATGGCTCTAAAATTTCCTTGCTTGTACACTTTTGAGCTGTTAATTCATTAGTAGCAATCATAAAGGTTGAAACCGATGTATTGAATGAGAAATTCTCGATATCTTCCTCTACCTTTTTGATGGTTTTATGTAATGTTTTTAAACTGTCTTTTGATGGTTCTGCATCATTTACTTTTAAACCGTTATCATCAAAGTATAACTTCCATAATTTTTTAAGGAAACTATTAACTCCACTAATACCAGCAGTATTCCAAGGTTTGTATTGCTCTAATGGTCCAAGGAACATTTCATACAATCGTAAACTGTCTGCTCCATATTGATCACATATTTCATCTGGATTGACGACGTTGTATTTAGATTTTGACATTTTTTCGACGTCACGACCAACTTTATAAACGCCATTTTCCAAAATAAATTCAGCATCTTTGAATTCCGGTCTCCATTTTTTAAAAGCTTCAATATCCAATTCATCTGAGGTATTAACAAAAGATACATCTGCATGAATTGGCTGAACTTTTTTATCTTCAACTAAACCTTTTGATAAGAATTTATTTTCTCCTTCAACTCGATAAACAAAAGCACTTGTCCCAAGTATCATTCCTTGATTGATCAGCTTTTTTGCATATTCATCAAAAGGTACTAAGCCTTTATCGAACATAAATTTTTGCCAGAATCGAGAGTACAATAAATGTCCTGTTGCATGCTCACTACCTCCAATATATAAATCTACTTGTTGCCAGTAATTAATGGCTTCCTGTGAGAATATCTCCTCATCATTATGAGGATCCATATAACGATTAAAATACTGTGAACTTCCTGCCCAACCTGGCATGGTATTAAGTTCTAAAGGAAAAACAGTTTTATTGTCTATCAACTCATTACTCACTACTCTATTCTTAATACTATTCCAAGCCCAAACCGTTGCATTTCCTAAAGGTGGCTCGCCAGTTTCGGTTGGTAAATATTTTTCAACTTCCGGTAATGTTATTGGTAAATGCTTTGCATCAATCATTTGAGGCATTCCGTTTACATAATAAACTGGAAATGGTTCACCCCAATAACGTTGTCGGCTAAAAACAGCATCACGTAATCTGTAATTGGTTTTTCCTTCTCCTTGACCAATTTGCTCCAACTCGTAAATAACACGTTTGGTTGCTTTTTTATAGTTCATTCCGTTAATGAAATCACTATTAGCAATTATAGTATTTTCTTTATCTGCAAAGGCCTCTTCAGAAATATCAACACCTTCAAAAATATTAGGAATCGGAATATTGAAATGCTTCGCAAAATCATAATCACGTTGGTCACCACAAGGTACAGACATCACTGCTCCCGTTCCATAACCGGCCAATACGTAATCACCAATCCAGATTGGAATAGGCTCTTTTGTAAAAGGATGTTCTGCATAAGCTCCTGTAAACGCACCAGAAATGTGTTTTACATCTGCCATTCTATCGCGTTCACTACGTTTTGCAGTTGCTTCGATATATGCTTCAACTTCTGCCTTTTGTTCGGGAGTTGTGATTTTGGATACCAATTCATGTTCTGGAGCTAAAGTCATGAAAGACACTCCAAAAATTGTGTCAGGGCGTGTTGTAAATACATCAATCTGATGATGCGTCTCGACTGCGCTCGACGTGACATTAGGAATAACATTGAAGGTACTGAAGCTCCAACCGATTTTCCAATCCAGTTGCGCTGACTTTCCTTTAGAGAATCTGACCAATCGATGGTTTCCAATCCCTGTAGTAACCGTTCTGCATAAGCAGAAATTCGCATGCTCCATTGTGTCATTTTCTTTCTGATAACAGGATGTCCACCACGTTCAGACACACCATTGACTATTTCGTCATTAGCCAAAACAGTTCCTAAGGCAGGACACCAGTTTACCTCGGTTTCAGCTAAATATGTTAACCTATATTGTAATAATATTTCCTGTTGTTTTTTAGATGAAAAGGAATTCCATTCATCAGCAGAAAATGCTTCAGTATCATCATCGCAAGCTGCATTCACGGTTGTATTCCCTTCCGAAGAAAACAATTTTATCAATTCAGAAATGTCTTCGGCTTTATCGCTATCCTTATTATACCAGGAGTTGAATAATTGAATGAAGATCCACTGGGTCCATTTGTAATATTTTGGATCGCTGGTTCTTACCTCGCGTGACCAGTCGAATGAAAAACCGATTTGGTCTAACTGCCTTCTGTAGGTTTTTATATTGGCTTCAGTTGTGATTGCCGGATGTTGTCCGGTTTGAATCGCATACTGTTCAGCAGGTAATCCGAAGCTATCATAACCTTGAGGATGCAATACGTTAAAGCCTTTATGACGCTTGTAACGTGCGTAAATATCGGACGCAATATATCCTAACGGATGACCAACGTGCAAGCCTGCTCCACTTGGATAAGGGAACATGTCTAAAACATAGAACTTTGGTTTATCAGATTTCCCATCGACTCCGTTCAGGACAGGATTTTCTGCTTTAAACGTTTGGTTTTTTGCCCAGTATTTTTGCCATTTGGCTTCAATTTCGTTGAAATTGTATCTCATTTTAATCTATTTCTTATAATAAGGTCATTGTGAAACAAATCGAGATTTGTTTTGGCAATCTTTTTATTTCAAGTTCTCCCGATATTTCGGGATTATAGATTACCAGGTTATTTTTTTATCTCGAATGCGCTCGATATGACATTCTAAATATGACAGTCCTTCTCGTAATAACGGAATTCAAGTGGCAAATTTACGGTTTATTGTAATAATCAAAAAGTGTTTGTTTCTAATTTCAGTAAACACATTATTCATATGAAATTACAGAGAAAAATAATAGGATTTGTTTTTGAAGTGGGTTAATATTACATATTCAATAACAAACCAATTCATTCATTGCAAAGTAATATTTTTAAAGCTCATTTAGCCTTACTCGGAGCTAACGTTATTTATGGTGCCAACTATATAATTGCAAAAGGTTTGATGCCAGATAAAATTGGGCCATCTGCTTTTATACTCGTACGGGTCATTGGAGCTAGTATATTGTTTTGGATTGTAAAGTCTTTTATTAAAGAAAAAATTGATAAAAAAGACTTTCCAAGACTGATTTTCTGTGGTCTGGTCGGGGTCGCTTCAAATCAGTTGTTTTTCTTTCATGGCTTGAATTTAACCTCTCCGGTAGACGCCTCAATATTAATTACTTGTGTTCCGGTTTTAGTTTTAATTCTAAGCGCATTTGTATTAAAAGAAAAAATTACTACCAATAAACTTCTAGGTATAACTATGGGTGGCATTGGAGCCATTCTTCTAATCTGGTATGGTAAAAATGCCGGCGGAACAAGTTCTACATTAGGCAATGTTTTAGTTTTTATCAATACTTGTTGCTATGCTATCTATCTAATTACGGTTAAACCATTAATGAAAAAGTACAAGGCAATTACAGTCATAAGTTGGGTATTTCTATTTGGTTTTTGTTTCGTGCTTCCTATAGGTTTAAAAGATTTAATGTCTACTAATTTTAGTTCTTATGATCTAAATACTTATTTAGCAATAACGTTTGTAGTTATTTTTACCACCTTTTTCGCTTATTTGTTTAATATTTATGCTCTTAGGTATGTGTCACCTTCCGTAAATGGCAGTTATATATATTTACAGCCAGTTGTCAGTTTTATTATGGTGAGTATTTACGCCTATATACTGATGCATGAAGAATATGCAAATGATATCAATTTTATTAAAATTTTAAGTTGTTTACTTGTTATTTTTGGGGTTTATTTAATAAGTAGGCCAACTAAAAAAATACTTCTAGAGTAATTAGATATTCAAAATATCCAATTGATTTACAACAATGTTCATATGTTTAAGTTATAATAAATGTTTATAAATAATTACTTTTTTATTTTTACACCATCAATAAACTTCTATGAGTGGATCTTTTGACAAATACCAAAAACGCAAACTAATTTCTTCTTATTTCTCAGTAGTTATAAGTATTGCTTTGGTTTTATTTTTACTAGGCTTGCTTGGTATGTTGGTCTTAAATGCTAAAACCATTTCTGATAACTTCAAAGAGCAGGTGGTCATGACTATTTATTTGAGCGACTCTGCTAAAGAGGTAGAAGTGAAACAACTTGAAAAAAGTTTAACATTATCGGATTACGTCAAAACCACTAAATATGTTTCTAAGGAAGATGCTGCAACCCTTATGAAAGATGAATATGGTGAGGATTTTTTAGACGATGTCGGTTTTAACCCTTTACAGAATTCAATAGATGTGCATTTAAAAGCAGACTTTGTAACTGAACAATATCTTGACAGCATATCAAATGCTACATTAAATAAAAAATTTGTGGAGGAGGTGCGTTATGACAAAGATCTGGTGTCTATCATGAACAATAATGTTAAACGTATCAGCCTATGGATCTTGATAATTAGTGCCATTTTTACTTTAATTGCCGTAATGCTAATAAACAGTTCTATTAGACTTGCGGTTTATTCAAAACGATTTATCATTAAAACCATGCAAATGGTTGGTGCAACCAAGAAATTTATTCGACGACCTTTCGTCTGGCAAAGTGTTAGGTTAGGTATAATTGGATCCATTATAGCACTTATTGGAATGGCTGTTGTTTTTTATTACTTAAATAAAACCTTTCCGGAAATTGAATTGCTGGATAATCCTCTTTTAGTGAGTTCTCTTTTCTTTGGAATTTTTGTTTTGGGAATATTGATTACCTGGATTTCGACCTTTTTTGCAACACAACGTTATCTTAATTTAAAAACTGATCATTTGTATTATTAATTAAATGAAAAGGTTGATTTTATCCATTTCGATAATGATTCTTATATGTGTTAGTCTTTTCAGTTGTATTATACATAATCCATTGCCGGAAGAATGTTACGTGCAAACCGAAACCATTACCGGTATAAAAGAAGGATCAACTTTTGACATTGTAATTAGAGATTCCAATGGTGACCGCTACTACATCAATAGAGGTATTGAATTGGGGTTAAATTTAGATTCTCTTAACGCTAAAGTTTTAAATAAATCTGTTACTTTGCATCTACCTAAACTATTAGGTGGTCTGGTTACATCGGAACATATTGCACAATTAAAAGTTGGAAAGGAAATTATATTTACAGAATTCAAATAGAATAATGGGCGAAAAAAAAAGAAAAGAAGAGAATAAGACCGAGTTTATTTTTGGCAGACGCAATTACACATTCATGTTTATTGGACTGGCATTTATAGTCATTGGTTTTATCTTGATGTCTGGCGGGGGGAGTGACGATCCTAATGTATTTAATCCACAAATCTTTAGCTGGCGTAGAATACGTTTAGCGCCTACTTTGGTATTGATTGGCTTTGCATTTCAGATCTATGCTATTCTGGTAAATCCGAAGAAAAAGGATTAACTGAAAAATTTTAGCTGTCCTTCAGTTTTTTAGCAAAATTCTGAGCCATTTTAAATACATACTCCTGACTATTGGCAAGGGCATCATTAAAATCATTAGTATAGTTCATAACTTCATCGATGTAAGAAATTCCGAATTTATTTAATCCCATGTCATCCAATTCTGATTTTCCACAGAAAGCAGCAACTTTAATAATGTTTTGTACTGCCGAATCTATAACACCCTTAATTGTTTTACCCGATAATGTCTGATCATCCAATTTGCCTTCACCAGTAACAATCCAATCGGCTCCTTTAATTTTATCATCAAATGCAATTAAGTCTTTAACCAAATCGATTCCAGATTTCAATTCAGCATTTAAAAAAACTGAAGTGCCCGCTCCCATGCCGCCTGCTGCTCCACCTCCCTCGATTTCCTGTACATTTATATTAAACTGATCGTTTATGATTTTAGCAATATTTCTTAGCCCATTATCTAATAATTCAACTTCTAATTTTGAGGCTCCTTTTTGTGAAGCATATACAAAAGCAGCACCATTTGGTCCATACAATGGATTTGACACATCACAAGCTACTTTAATTTCAATGTTTTTCACCTCTGTATTAACATTGGATATATCTATTGAATTTATGAATTCAAGATTTTTACCAATTGGATTGATCTCTTTGCCTTGATCATCCAGAAATTTAAAGCCTAAAGCGGTTGCCATGCCAATTCCACAGTCATTAGTAGCACTTCCTCCAATACCCACAACAATTTTTTTTGAGCCTTTTTTTATGGCATCTAAAATTATTTCACCAGTTCCAAAAGTAGTAGTGAACATACAATTTTGATCCTTTGAATTTAGAAGTTTCATTCCTGAAGCTTCTGCCATTTCAATAAATGCCGTTTTTATGGTATCCATATATAAATAAGAGGCCTCAATTTGTCTGAATAATGGATCGTTTACCTTAACAATAACACGCTTTCCCATTAGGTGATATTCCAAAATTTCAATAGTTCCGTCACCGCCATCAGATAATGGCAACTTAATAATTTCAGCATTTGGTAACACATTTTTAATACCTTCTTCTACCACAGCACAAAATTGCAACCCTGTTAAAGAGCCTTTAAATTTATCCGGAGCAATTACTATCTTCATGAATCAAAATATAAATTGTTATTTTTATCGTTACACAAATATAGTTTAATGGAAATATTAATCGCTTTAGTAGTAGTAGTAATCTTAATGGTAGTTGCTGCATCAAAATATAAATTTCATCCTTTTTTATCTTTATTATTAGCGGCAATTGTAATGGGATTTGTAGGTGGATTAAATGAATCTGAAGTTATAACCACTTTAATGAACGGTTTCGGGAAAACTCTTGGCAGCATTGGAATCATTATTGCATTCGGAACTATAATTGGGGCCTATCTAGAAAAAAGTGGAGGTGCTAAAACACTGGCCAATTGGGCATTAAAAACCATTGGTAAAAAGCATTCCATTCTTGCCATGAACATAACCGGATTCATTGTTTCTATTCCTGTTTATTGTGATTCCGGTTTCATTATCCTGTCATCATTGAATAAAGCCATCAGCAAAAGTTCGAGAATTCCATTGGCTGTTTTAGGAGTCTCTTTAGCAGCCGGATTATACGCTACGCATGTTTTTGTTCCACCAACTCCCGGACCATTAGCTGCTACTGCCGTCTTGGACGCTGATCTTGGATTGGTTATTTTACTCGGATTGGTTGTAGCTATTCCAGTGGCATTATCAGGATATTTCTGGGCAAAATTCCTTGAAAAACGCATTGATTATGTTTCCAAAGAATTAAAAGAAGAGGAAATTGTTAATGAAAGATTACCCAAAGCAAGTATATCATTTCTTCCAATTATTATTCCTATAATTCTAATCGCTTTAAAATCTATTTCCAGCTACCCAACTCGTCCCTTTGGTGAAGGAGTAATTGCAGGTGTTTTAGACTTTATTGGGAATCCGATAATAGCATTATTTGCTGGAGTATTTTTAGCGTTTAATCTAAAACCAAGAAAGAGTAAGGAAACCCATTTTAATTGGGTAAGTAAGGGATTGCAGGAAGCTGGAACAATAATTTTAATAACTGGTGCTGGAGGAGCATTTGGAGCAATTCTTCAATCTACAGGTTTAGGAGATATCATTGGGGAAAGTTTTTCCGAATTCAACCTCGGGCTTTTATTGCCTTTTATTATTGCGGCAACATTAAAATCTGCTCAAGGTTCTTCTACCGTTTCAATTATAACCACTGCGGCTATTTTGGCTCCTATTTTAGAGCCCTTTGGTTTAGATTCTTCAATGGGTAGAGCATTAACAGTTCTATCTGTTGGAGCTGGAGCTATGACAGTTTCTCATTTAAACGATAGTTTTTTCTGGGTAGTTGCTCAATTTTCTGAAATGAATACAACAACTGCTTTAAAAAGTCAGACAGTGTCAACCTTAATTCAAGGGTTGACAGGTATTACAATTGTGATGATTATTGGATGGATGTTTATATAATTCCTTAAAATATATTTATAGATACATCTATTTTGATACTTTTGCTTCATGGAAATCATTGATGCAATCATTCTTGGAATTGTTCAGGGACTAACTGAATTTTTACCGGTGTCTTCGAGTGGACATTTAGAATTGGGAAAAGCTATTCTTGGTGATAAATCACTGCCTAGTGATAGCCTTTTATTTACAGTTGTTCTGCATTTTGCAACTGCATTAAGTACAATTGTAATTTTCCGAAAAGATATCTGGCATATTTTAAAGGGACTATTTACTTCAAAATGGAATGAAGACAAAAAATTTGCCGCAAAAATTATAATTTCCATGATTCCAGCTGCTGTTGTGGGATATAAATATGAAGCCCAATTTGCAGAACTTTTTGCAGGAAATATTTTATTGGTTGGCTGTATGTTGGTAATTACAGGCTTGTTGCTTTATTTGGCTGATAAAGCAAAAAACACCAGAAAAAAAGTGTCATATAAGGATGCCATTATCATTGGTATTGCACAAGCAGTTGCGATGCTTCCGGGAATTTCCAGATCGGGAGCCACCATATCGACTTCTGTATTATTGGGTGATGATAAAAGCAAGGCTGCGCGATTCTCATTTCTAATGGTCGTACCCTTGATCCTCGGAAAGATTGCAAAGGACATTATGACCGGTGAAATTAGCTATGAAACTAATAATTTCGCAGCCTTGTCGGTTGGCTTTCTTGCTGCTTTTTTCTCTGGTTTAATTGCCTGTACATGGATGATCTCTATAGTCAAAAATAGCAAGTTATCATACTTTGCTGTTTATTGTTTTATTGTGGGATTTGTAACTATTCTATTAACTTTTTCTAATTAATATGGCAATTGCCGAAGAATTCCTTTCCGGAAAAATCTTATTAATTGATAAACCTTTGAATTGGACCTCCTTTCAAGTGGTCAATAAATTGCGCTGGAAGATCAAAAAAACCTTTGATCTTAAAAAAATTAAAGTTGGTCATGCAGGGACCTTAGATCCTTTAGCTACAGGTTTACTAATAATTTGTACGGGGAAAATGACCAAGCAAATTGATACATTTCAAGGTCAGGTAAAGGAGTATACAGGTGCCATTACACTAGGTAATTCAACACCTTCATTTGATATGGAAACCACAGTAGACAAATCATTCCCGACAGATCATATAACTGAAGAATTAATTCAAGAAACTGCCAAAAAATTCATTGGAACAATAGATCAGGTTCCCCCGGTATTTTCTGCGCTTAAAAAAGACGGAAAACGATTATACGAGTTTGCCCGAGCCGGTGAAGCTGTAAAGATCAAGTCAAGATCGATTACAATTCATGAATTTGAAATTGTTACTATTGATGAAAATTTACTAGAGTTTAGAGTCGTTTGCAGTAAAGGTACTTATATACGGTCTTTAGCACATGATTTTGGTAAAGCTCTTGGTTCAGGCGCATATTTATCAGCCTTAAGACGCAACAAAATAGGTGAATTTAACGTTGATAACGCACAGTCCATTGATGATTTTATTGATCTATTGGACGTCCAGTCACACTAAAATATCGTATATAAAATAGTTTGAATAAGATAAATTTTATTATTTTCCCCAAGTATTGAACTTAGTATCAAAACATAAAGCCCTGATTTTGACCACTATAATTGCTGCAATTATAGTGCTTTCTTTGTTTAATTTGCACTTATCAAAACATATGGTTTTGATTTCAGAGAGTTATTATGAATTAGAACCGGAAGAGTTAATAAAAGAAGAGGTCGAGCCTGAAGAGGTCATTACAAATCCATCCAATCAAACCAATTTAGCCTTTAACGAAACAGCAGATTTAAAGAATCTTGATGATGACTATCTTGATAAAATTAAGGAGCACTATGAGAAATACGCTCAATCCACTCAAGAAGAAGAGGCAACCCTTAATGATGTTAATGATTTAAAAAACATAGAATCGGATAATGACCAATCTGACGATGAGGCTTATTCAACATTTAACAGAATTAATAACTTGCTGGCATCAAAAGCTAAAAAGCAGAGATCAACAAAAAGTAAAGGTGACAACTCTACAAAGGAAATCAGCATAGCAGGAGGAGCTAACAAGAACAGCACTATGTCATATTCACTTGTTGGCAGAACCCATAAATTTCTGCCTACTCCCATTTATTTGTGTGAAACCAGTGGAAAAATAATCATAAACATAACAGTAAGTGATCGTGGAAAAGTGATCGAGACCTCAGTTAATGGCTCTTCAACTTCATCAAATGAATGCCTAATAGATCATGCGCTTGAGTATGCTGAAAATGCACGGTTTAGTATTGATCCTTCAAAAAAATCTCAGATAGGAACTATTACTTTTAACTTTATAGGCAAAAATTAATCCAATAAAAGTTTAGTCAGGTCTAAAACTGTGTTTTGCCCTTTATCCTTATTATACCAAACCTGCAGATCTTGCTTAAATTCAGGAGTTAAGGCTCCATATTTCTCCTTATGATCATTAACTAATTTAGCAGCTTCATTTGGTCTTGGTCCAAAGGTATTGATGACATTTCCGGATTCATTTTCAACAGCAATTAATTTTGGTATGGCTTTACCTCCATTGGTTAAGAACGCATTCATCAAGTCATCGTTTTCATCTCTTAATACCAGTCTTAATTCAATGTTCTTATTTATTTCAGCCACTTTATTGATGACAGGAACAACATGGGCAGCATCACCACACCAGCTTTCTGTTAAAACAAGCCAAGTCACTTTTTTATTTAGAACATTAATCCTTTGCTGAGTTTTCTCTGAAATTTTTAAAGTCTTATCCCAGCGTTTCATCCGCCTATCATTCAACTTTGTATAATCGGCCAATACTTCTGTTTTTTCATTTCCTGTAGTTGAATTTTGAACCGACAGATCTTCTACAAGTCGCCTGTATTCTGAATAGCTTAAACTTGATTTTAAACTCTTTTCAATAATTTGATTTATTTCTATATCCTGCAATATTTCCATGGGTAAAATTTTGACAAAATTAATTTTAATTAAACTGGTTTATAGTAACATTGATTACATTAGTAGGACAATTTTATAAACCTTACAAATGAGCAAAATTAGATGTGGCTGGTGCAAAGGAGACCCATTGTACGAGGCCTATCATGATCAAGAGTGGGGAAAACCCGTTTTTGACGATGACACACTTTTTGAATTCCTTATTTTGGAAACGTTTCAGGCTGGTTTAAGCTGGATAACCGTTTTACGTAAGCGCGAAAATTTTAGAAAGGCATTTGATGCATTTGATTATAAAAAAGTAGCAAATTATGATCAAAAGAAAATAGATTCATTATTACAGGATGCCGGAATAATAAGAAATAAGTTGAAGATCCATGCCACCATAACCAATGCTCAGGCATTTATGAGGATACAAGTAGAGTTTGGTAGTTTTAGTAAGTATATATGGGATTTTGTAGAAGGGAAGCCTATTAAAAACAATTTTAGATCTATAAAAGAACTACCATCCAATACCCCGTTAAGCACTACAATTAGTATTGACCTTAAAAAAAGAGGCTTCAAATTTGTGGGAACAACTGTTGTTTACGCACATATGCAGGCAACAGGAATGGTAAATGACCATGAAACCAGTTGCTTCCGATATAAAGAACTTTAGATCTTAACCTTCTTCTTTAGTGACATTATATGGAATTATATCCAATATGTGTTTGATTACTTCCAGTCTTGCTGAACTCTTTCTGTTAGCCTTAATGATTATCCATGGAGATTTTTCTGTATTTGTACGCTCAAACATTTCTTTCTTATAATCAGTATAAGAATCCCATAAACTTAAAGCTTGTTGGTCTACTTTACTATATTTCCACTTTTTTATCGGACTTGATTTGATATCTTTAAAACGCTTTGCCTGTTCGTTTTTTGAAATAGAAAAATAGAATTTAATCAACCGGCATCCAGATTCAATGATCATTCGTTCAAATTCATTGACCTGATTCATAAAGATTTGATATTCTTCTTCTGTACAGAATCCATTTACGGGTTCAACCACTGCTCTATTGTACCAACTCCTGTCAAAAAAAACAATTTTACCTTTCCGTGGTAAATTGTTTATATAACGCTGAAAATACCACTCTCCTTTTTCTTCTTCGGTTGGTTTTGGCAATGCTACAACCTTAAATTCTCTAGGGTTTAAATGTTGAATGATCCTTCTTATTGCACCCCCTTTACCGGCAGCATCCCTTCCTTCAAAAAGTATAACCACTTTCTCGTTCTCTGACTCAACCCACTGTTGTAATTTAATAAGTTCGGCTTGGAGTTTTTTTAGTTTATCCTCATAGTTCATGATACGAACCGCCTTTAAAGGGGTCATATTCGGTTCTCTTAAAAAGTACTTTATTCCTTTTTTAGAGTTTAATTGCTTTAAGCTTTTTTCTGATAAATTATTCATGAACTAATCGAATTGTTTTACTAATCTATGATAACGTTCGGCCACATTAGGGTCTGGTAAAATTGTAATTCCGGAATTCCCTTTTCCTTCATACTCAAATTTAGAGAGTACATATCTAATTGATTCCAATCTTGCTTCTTTTTTATCATTGGTCTTAATAATAATCCAAGGACTAAAAGCAGTGTGAGTCTTACTGAACATTTGCTCTTTAAAGTATGTGTACTTGTCCCATCGTATCTGACCTTCCTTATCAACCTCGCTAAATTTCCATTCTTTTAATGGATTTTCTAACCTTGAATTAAAACGTTTTTCCTGTTCATCTTTAGTTATTGAAAACCAAAATTTTATTATTACAACACCATCTTCATAAAGCATGTGTTCAAATTCCGGAACCTGAACCATGAATTTTTCATACTGTTTATCATTACAAAAACCCATGACTGGTTCAACAACCGCACGATTATACCAACTCCTGTCAAAAAAAGCAATCTCCCCCGGATTTGGCAATTCCTTTATATAACGTCTAAAATACCATTGTCCCATTTCAACATCGGTAGGTTTTGTTAATGCCACCACACGCATGGAACGAGGATTTAAATGTTCGGTAAAACGCCTGATAGCTCCTCCTTTACCTGCTGCATCACGTCCTTCAAAAATTAAACAAACACGTTTTTTTTCTTTTGCTACCCATTGTTGCAGATCAACTAATTCTGCCTGTAATTTAATTAGCTCATTTTCGTAACCAATCGAGTACATTAAACTATTATAATAGTCCTCAGAAAATCTGGATTTTATAATTGTTTTAAATTCTTCCGGATTGCTGCTCTTTTTAAAATCTTCTAGTGTTAGCATATAATTCTATATAATTAGCTAATATCAATAATTTTTTAAATTATCGAAATTTTTTTGACTATTAATTAATTTTATAAATTCTGCCCTGGGCAATTCTTCGGCTCCAAATCTTTCCATGTGTTCTGTGAAAACCTGACAATCAATTAAATGATAATCAGTGTTCTGGATGAAATTCACAAAACCCACTTTACTTGCATTATTAACTTTGGAAAACATACTTTCTCCGCAGAAAATATTATTCCCCATATCAATACCATATAAGCCTCCAACCAAATTATCATTGTCCCAAACCTCAACAGATAGAGCATGACCTAATTTATGTAGTTCAATATAAGCCTTTATCATTTCATTTGTTATCCAGGTGCCCGGTTGATTTGGCCGACTAGCTTCAGAACATTCCTTAATGACCTGGCTGAATGCCTTGTTCTTTGTCACTGTAAAACTATTATTGCGCAACACCTGTTTCAGGCTTTTTGATATCCTAAGTTTTTTGGGGAAAAGGCCAAATCTTGGATCAGGAGACCACCATAAAATAGGCTGACCATGGGAATACCATGGGAATATTCCACTCTTGTAAGCAAGAATCAGCCTTTCCGGGCTCAAATCACCTCCAATGGCTAATAAACCATCTTTTGAAGCCTGATCCACAGGGGGAAATTCTATAATGTTTGATAAAACTTTCAAATCTGATATATTAAAAGTGCTTTTAAAATACTAATTAATTTGAAATGTGTTAATTATTACCATATTTGATGAGATCTTTGTTGAATAGCTTTTTCATCATTGCTTAAATAAAAAACTGATGAAGATCTGCCTAAAACCAAAACAAGAAGCCCTAATTTTTATTAGGGCTTTTTTATTGTCATTTAAAATGATTGCTGATCAAAATAAGATCTAGAGGAATACCTTTTGTATTCCGGCAATGAATATTTTACTCTAAAATGGCAGATCGTCGTGATCGTCCTCATTAAGATTTTCAACAGGCTCAAAAGCATCAGCGGGTGGAATTGGAGGCATATCTCCTGTTTGAGCATCTTGCTGTAAATTCTCAATTCTCCAGCCTTGTATTGAATTGAAATATTTTGTTTCTCCTTGGGGATTTATCCATTCTCTACCACGTAAATTTATACTAACCTTTACATTTTGCCCTACCTGATAGTTATTCAGCAGATCTGATTTATCCTGAACAAACTCTACCATGATATGTTGTGGGTACTGCTCCTCTGTTGTTATTACCAACTCACGTTTTCTAAATCCATTGGCTCCAAAAGTTTGTGTTTCTCCTATGAATTTTACTTTTCCTTGTACTTCCATTTAAACTTTAATTTTTAATTTAATATAATAATAATTTTAACGCACTCTGAACATCACCATAGCTTAAGTAATTCTGTGCAATTTTGTGCTTTTCTCTATGCGAAGCATTCTTTATGATTGGATATTTTCCAATTACGTCCTTTATAAACTTTTCAACCTCCTTTTTTGAAGGCAATGCTTCTACACTTCCCAACATACCAAGATCATTCCCTGTTAAGATCATGCTGTTTCTAACATGCTCCGGTAAAGAGTCGACACCAATACCTAATGTGGATAATGGTTTAGGCATCTCAAAAAATCCTGATTTAGCCCTACTATAATAATTACCTCCAGCTCTGGCAACCAGATCCAGTTTTTCCTGATTTATACTTTTGTCCTTGTTCAGTATATCTTTAGATATATGCATTTTTACAATCTCACAAATAATTAAATTCCCTGCTCCTCCTTCTGTTCCTAACTTAATAATTTCTTTGACCTTGCATTCAAATTGTACTGGTGATTCCCCCACTCTAAACGGTCTGACATTATGAGAGTCTAACATTGTAAACCCGGCTTTTTCAAATTCATTAACATCTTCAGGATACTCACTACTGCTTAAGGACATTTGATGCACCATATCATAATTGACCATATTTATAACAACCTCCTTTGTAGCCTCAATATTATTTAAGGTATGTTTAGTGGTGTTATCACTCACACGACGTGCAGGAGAGAAAATTAGAATAGGTGGATTGGCACTAAATACGTTAAAAAAACTAAAAGGTGACAAATTAGGCATACCTTTTTTATTCAAAGTACTTGCAAAAGCAATTGGTCTTGGTGCAATAGCACTCAATAAATATCTATGCAACTTGACAGTTGATAGATCTTTAGGCTCAAAAGATTTCATTTGCTATTAATTTTGCTCAAAGTTAAGTATTATGTATTGCAAGAAAAAATAAGGTTACTAACATATAAAACAATAATATTAACATAATTGCATTATATTTAAAATAGAAATTAAAATTCGTTAATGATATTTTCTGAAAATAGAAATTTAATTCGTTGGATTATCATAGTAGCATCCTTTGTGATAATTTCTTTAATTCTTTGGAACACTTATATATTCTTTCAAAACTTTAAGGCCGAGGAACGCACCAAAATGGAAAACTGGTCCTTTGCTGAGACTGAACTTGTAAAAAGTGATACCAATACCAATCTTGACCTGACTCTCCAAATATTGAGCAGTAACACGACGACTCCTATGCTAGCCATTAATAAAGATGGCAGCCTGGGAACCTATAATAATATTGATGAAAAAAAGGTAAAGGATACGGCTTATGTAAATAAGTTGATCGAACAGTTTAAAAAAGAAAATACGCCTATTGAGATTCGATATAAAAATGATGTTTATCAAACCTTATATTATGGTAATTCACCTTTACTTAATAAATTAAAATACTACCCATTAGCTCTTTTGCTCATCATCTTTTTGTTTGGTGCAGTGGTTTACTTTTTTTACCGAAGTACCAAAAATGCCACTCAAAATAAATTATGGTCGGGAATGGCAAAAGAAACAGCTCATCAAATTGGTACACCTTTGTCATCTTTAATTGGCTGGACAGAAATATTGAGAAATGAGAATGTTAATCCTGAATATATTGAGGAAATAGAAAAGGACATAAACAGACTCAAAACAATTACTGACAGATTCAGTAAAATAGGATCCGTTCCAACTTTAGAAAAGGCTAATATTGTAAAAGAAACCTTGGATTCTTATGACTATTTAAAGGCCCGGTCATCAAAATTAATTGATTTTGAAATTAGTGTTCCAAAAGAAGAAATAAAGGTCTTCCTCAATAAACAATTATATAGCTGGACCATTGAAAACATGGTTAAAAATGCAATCGATGCGATGAAGGGTAAGGGAGAGATTAAAATAGAAATTGTTCCGTCAGACAAATATGTCCATATAAATATAACAGATACCGGAAAGGGAATGTCCAAACAAAAATTCAATAAAGTATTTGAACCCGGTTATACCAGTAAGAGACGTGGTTGGGGCTTAGGGCTTTCTTTGGCCAGACGCATTATTGAAGATTACCATAATGGGAAAATTAAAGTATTGGAATCTGAAATCGGAAAAGGAACTACTATGCAAATATCTCTAAAACGATCTGTTTAAAGATTATTATTTATTGCTTTTGCTATAGCCTGAAATTCTTCCTGAGATAATTTAACCTTAGTTGTAAACCTGGCATCTTCCATTGAATGTAAAGGTATCAAATGTACATGCACATGAGGTACTTCAAGACCAATAACCGATATTCCTACCCTTTTACATTCCACAGTTTTTTCTATAGCTTTGCCCACTTTTCTGGAAAAGCTCATTAGGCCATTATAAGTTTCTTCATCCAGATCAAAGATCTTATCGACCTCTTTTTTTGGAATACAGAGTGTATGTCCTTTTGAATTTGGATTCACATCAAGAAATGCCAAAAAATCCTCCGTTTCTGCCACTTTATAACAGGGAATCTCACCATTGACTATTCTGGTAAAAATAGAAGCCATAATTCTTGTATTACTGTCTAGTAAATATAAGTTTTTTTGATGGAAGTCTGAAGTTTGAAGTTTGTTATCGACTTATTTCGATTATGTCAAATTTCATCACACCATTAGGTACTTGAATTTCGGCAACCTCACCAACCGATTTACCTAGTAAACCTTTACCTATAGGAGAGTTTACAGAAATTTTACCTGAAGCTAAGTCTGCTTCACCATCGGCTACCAATGTATATATCATCTCCACGCCATTGGTTTGATTCTTAATTTTAACTTTAGATAAAACAAGGGCTTTGGAGGTATCCAGTTGTGACTCATCTATAATTCTTGCCCCGGCAAGAGTCTCTTCCAATTTGGCTATTTTCATTTCCAACATACCCTGCGCTTCCTTGGCAGCATCATATTCGGCATTCTCACTTAAATCTCCTTTATCTCTGGCATCTGCAATGGCCTGAGAGGCTTTTGGACGCTCCACATCTTTTAAGTGACTCAAGTCTTTTCTTAACTTTTTTAATCCCTCTTCTGTGTAATAAGATACTTTGCTCATAACTTCATCGTTTTAATAAATAAAATGATGCTGAAAATCCCGATAGATATCGGGACAGCATAAAAAAAATCCCGCTCGCACGAGATAGAGATGCAAATATACAAAATTATTAGCGTAATTTACTTTTTGTCGTACATTGTAATCAAAAATAAATTGAATGAAAAACCTGATTTTTAGCTTCTTAATCTGCCTATTATTACTAACATGTAGTAAAAATAATGTTAATACTAATTGTAATTTTTTGCTTAATGCTGGTGTTGAACTATACTGTCAATTTAAGTCTACCTCAATTTAGCAATTTGCAAATCTCATGGAAATTCTATTTACATAGCAAACTCAAGGAAATGGTGGTGTAATAGTGACCCAATCTGGAATAGGTTTATTTGCTTGGGATGCTAGCTGACCCTAATCATATATATAGTAACATGTTCTATAATGGATATCATTGGAGGATTAAATGCAAAATGTAATTGTGAAGATGGAAATGAATATAGATTATTAACTGGTCAAGTCACTTAATGGACAACTCTACCCTGTGGCTTAAAAAATTACAGAGTTGAACAAACCGGAACTAGTACTTATTTTATTTCTAACTAAAACTTAAACGTAGCTCCCATTAAAAAATTAGTCGTCGCCTGCGGATAGTAGCCTGTACCTTCGATAGTTATAATTTCTCCGGGAGTGGACCAGGTATCGTCATAGGTGTAGTAATATCCGTTGGATACATATTTTTTATTGAAAATATTGTTGACCAACTGCGTGATCTCTAAAGATTCAAAGAACATAAAATCATCTATGGTCCAGACTATATTCAAATCATTTACAAAATAACTGTCTAGTTTAGAAACATCTGAATCTACATTACCCATGAATTGTTCACCAACGAATTTTGACAAGAAGTTCACTTTTATATTGTGTTCATTCTTATTGATCTTAAAGTTATAGTTGTAGCTTAAGGCATTGCCAAAAACGATATCGGGAGAATAAGAAATATTCGTGTTTCCCAGATTGACCAACTCACCATTTAGATTTCTTGTAAAGTCTTTGTTTTTATTTGTGCTCAAAGCTAAGTTAGGCAATACAGAAAATCTATCTGAAATTTTAACCTTAGCATCAACCTCCACTCCCAACCTATAACTTTTCCCACTATTTTCTCTAATAGGCGAACCTACATCATCTATTGCTCCTGTTAAGACCAATTGATCGTTATAATGCATATAATATGCATTGGCGTTTAAAATCAGGTTCTCTTTATTCAATCTCCATCCCAATTCAAAGTCATTTAACTGTTCCGGTTTCGGGCTTCCATTCTCATAATCGGTTCTGTTAGGCTCTCTGTTTGCTCTCGCAAATGAAGCATACAGACTGTTCTGATTGTTAAATTTATAATTCAATCCTAATTTGGGGTTAAAGAATGTGAAATCATCATCGATAACAAACGAATTAAGATCAGAATTTATGCCATTTGTCTTGTATCCTATTGAACGGATCTGTGCATCAGCATATAAGCTTAATTTAGAATTTAGTTTGAAAGTTCCTTTCGCGAAAATATTGAAATCTGTTTTCTCTCCGGTTCCGTCATAATATCTATCTCTAATCTCCCTATCAATCTCGTATTGAGCCCAAATGACCTCACCAAAATGGTCTCCTTCATATTTATTAAACGCTCCACCAATAATCACATCAGATTTATTGTTTTTGTAATTTACAGAAAAAGTAGTCCCGTAAAAATCATTATCTAACCAGCGTCTTCTAATAACATCTGTATTCTCAATTAACTCTCCATCAATAGTAACAGGTTCAAAACCATATGTTGAAAAATCCTCATCTTCCTTGTATTGCTCAAAATATCCTCGCCCATATGTATAATGCAACGCAATATTTGTAGACCAGTTGTTGTCTATTCTTTCATTCCAAAGCAATTGATAATGATCCTGGTTGTAATTATCCACTTCATTATCATAAAAAAGCGTGTTGCCCTCATCATCGTTATACATTCCTGCAGGGTTGAACTTTCTGTCATTTTTGAGGGTTTCAGCATCAATTCCAAACCATGCCTGATATGTTCTTTCAAATCCTCCAAAAGCCAAGGCTTTTATTAAAGTATTATCATCAGAAAATGTTCCTTGCAGAAAATATGACTTTAGTTCAGATTCTGCTCTGTCAATATATCCGTCACTGGTAATTTTTGATAAACGCCCGGAGATTTCAAAATGATCATTAAGTCTGCCGGTGCTAAATTTTAAGGTATTCTTGAATGTGTTAAAGGAGCCAAATGAAGAAGCTAATTCTGCGCTTGCTTTTTCTGAAATAGATTCAGTTAAAACATTTAAACTGGCACCAAAAGCCCCGGCTCCATTGGTACTGGTCCCAACACCACGCTGCAACTGCAAACTTTCAACCGATGATGCAAAATCTCCGAGATTGACCCAAAATGTTCCATGAGACTCAGAGTCGTTATAAGGGACTCCGTTTATGGTCACATTAACCCGAGTAGCGTCACTACCGCGAACTCTTATCCCGGTATATCCAACGCCTGCACCGGCATCAGATGTTGTTACCACATTTGGCAAATAATTCATTAAAATTGGTATATCCTGACCTAGATTTCTTTCTTCCAGTTCCTCTTTAGAAATATTTGAA
Source organism: uncultured Flavobacteriaceae bacterium (assembly GCA_963722665.1). Taxonomy (GTDB): domain Bacteria; phylum Bacteroidota; class Bacteroidia; order Flavobacteriales; family Flavobacteriaceae; genus Site-B1. The sequence continues at coordinate 50,124 of CAVRNW010000021.1, read as the reverse complement.
TGCGTAATTGGTGAATCGGCATTAACACGAATGGCTGTGATAAACACCTCTTCCAGTTTTTGGAGTTTGGTGGAATCCTGCTGTTTTTCTTGTGCATTCAATTGGAATGAACAAAAATATAACACAATCAACAATATTGAATTTTTCATTCGTAAATAAACTAGCGAATAAAAAGAGGTGATTATTCTGGTTTTAAATTTCCTAAACAGCATTATCTGTTCCAGGTTCAATGGGTATGATCTCAGCCGCTTTTAGGCACCCCTTTATTGAGAACGAGGCAAAGGTAAACTAGATTTATGAATATCTTAGTCTAAATCCGGTTTTTTTCGTTCTGCTTTTTTCTGTGATCGAATTCGTTTGCTTTTTAAACGTTTCCTTATGGCAGATCTTGGAATTTTTGTTGGTTTTCGTTTTTTAGGAACGACCAACCCCTTTTTTATTAATTCATAAAAACGGTCTATAACTATTTCTTTGTTCTTATGCTGACTCCTGGATTCATCACATTGTAAGATGAGTTCATTATTATTGGTCAGTTTAGTTTTTAACCTTTTCAATAACAATTGTTTCTGGGTACCTGTTAATGCGTTTGAGTTTTCCAGATCGAAATGTAATTCAACTTTAGAAGAAACTTTATTAACGTGTTGACCGCCACTACCGGAACTTCGTAACGCCTTAAAGGTCAACTCTTTTTTTAACAGTACTAGATCCAAAACTATTTTATTTGATGAGGATCCTTTAAAAGATCGTTCACTGTTTTAACAGGATTAAACGTTATTAAAGGTACCTCAACAAAAATAGTATTCCAGAAAGCCATACTGCCATTCCAAAGACCCGGTAACTCCAAAGCTTTGAGTTTTTTACCCAATCTTGTTTTAGTTGTTATAAATCCTGTTTGATGGTCCACAAACTTGTTAAGATCATATTTCTCACCCTTGTAATTCTTTACACCACAAACCAGATCAACCGGATTAAAATGGGTGGAATTCTTAAAGATCTCCTTTTGCTGATTATTGTTTTTATCGATTTGTGCCGATTCAACAATTTGGAGAGAAACTTCATCATCTTTGCGTACCCAAAACGGTCCGCCCCCCGGTTCTCCTTCATTCTTTACCATCCCACATACACGAATTGGTCTATCCAGTTTGGTCCTTAAATATTCTATTTGTGATTTTTCAGACCAGTTAGAAAAATCATTATCAAGTACTATATTTAATTTGTCAGAAACAAATTGTGAAATTAAATGAATATCAGATCCAGCTAATTTGCCTTTTTCCAACGCTTCCTGAAACTTAAAAACCTTAGACTGGGTCTCCAACAAAATACCTGCGAGCATTTTTTTATATCTTGCAACTTCTTCCTCATATTTAAATACGACGACATTGTCAATGTTTTTAATAAAGATAATGTCAGCATTCAAATCATTTAAATTCTCAATTAACGCTCCATGACCAGAAGGCCTGAATACCAATTTGCCATTTTCGTCCCGAAATGGTTCGTTTTGTAATGTAACAGCAATTGTATCTGAAGATTGTTTTTGAAAAGAATAGCCTATATTAAACTCTGTATTCGTCTTTCTTTCAACGATCTTTTCTATCCGGTCAAATTCATTATCAAATTTAAGGCTGTGTTTTTCCGAGACTGTAAAATGAAGATTTGCCTTACCATTTGCCGAGGCGTAATGTGCTGCTTCAAATAAATGCTCTTCAAAAGCCGTTGCAATGTGGCCTTTGTACTGATGAAACGGGAACAATCCTTTGGGATAATTTCCATAGTCCAATTTGTCTTCATCCAGCATAGTTTGAACGAATAGCAGTAGTTTTAAATTTAATTTTAAATCATCAAAATCTTTGAATTCCTGATACAATTTTTGTTTAACAATATAATAGAATGGAAAGCTTTTAATACCTACGAAAAACATGGCAAGATCTGAAGCATTGTGTTTGTTAACATAAGCATTGATTGTCTCTTCCTGAATTGAAAATATTTTTAAAAAGTCGAATAGAAACTTGAACATTCTTGTAGCCGCTCCCGAAGACGGAACGAATTTAATAAATGAAACACTGTGCCTTTTGTTTTCAAAATAATCAATGAAATATTCCTGTTCAGAATCTGATAATTTCAATATTCCATTGCCAACAGTTGCCGCTGATTCAATATTTACATATGGTAATCCTTTTGTAAAAATTTCTATTTGAGCATTGACCTGTTCAACTGTTAATCCTCTATTTTGAATTTGTTTTATGTCTTTCCCTGATAAACTCACTGTGTTCTTTTTAACAGATTATCAATATGTTTTACCGCTTTATTCAATCGTTCCTGCTTATTGCCTTTTAACAAAACATAGGGTCTTTTATACTTTATTAGTGCATCTTCAAAAGCTTTAAACATTCGCAGTCTTTCATTAGGTTTATCCCTTAAATCGTCTGCTTCCCAAGGTGTATCAATATAAGTCAAAAAATATAAATCATAAGTATTTTTGAGTGCATATTTTTCCAGAAAAGGATCACAGCTTCCTGTGTAATATGTCTCAGAATATACTTTAGTTTCCAGCAGATCTGTATCACAAATTAAAACAGAATCTGTTTTTTTTGCCAATTCATTTTCCAGCTTCATCTGTCCATAAGCAATCGGCAACAGATCATCCGATTCGCATGTTTTTCGTTCATTATTCCATTTATCCTGAAGATATTCCCTGGCATATTCAGGCACCCAAATAGAATTGTAATGTCTCGCTAAATGTCTTGATAGAGTTGTCTTTCCAGTAGATTCAGGACCAAACAAAACTACTTTTATGCAATTTGCAGGTTGTTGTTTAAGGTTTTTTTCCATTGATTATATGCTAGAATTGCTAGAATTAAAAAAATAAAATATTGAATGCCCGTAAAACCATATCCTTTTACAAAATATAATGGGATTGATGCAATGTTACCTACAATCCATAATGTCCAGTTTTCAATTTTCTTAAGAGCCATTAACCACATAGCTGCAAAAAATATGCCTGTTGTAAACGTATCAATAAATGGGGTGGCCATTCTAAAATTTTCTAAACTTCCTGAAGTGAGATTGGAAGCGGCATAATTTAAACTTTCTGTAAAATTTAAATTATTTGGCATAACATTATAATATCTGTAAACAACTATTACAAAAATAGATGTAAAAGCAAAAATTCCTGTTGCTTTTAGCTTATCCCATTTATTACTTCGAGTTATTTTAATATGGCTATTTTTATCATCAATAACCTTACTCCACATATACCATCCAAAGATACTCATTAGGGTATAATATATATTAATAATCAAATCACCATATAAATTCCATTGAGATAATAGGTATACATAAATTCCTGTGCTTATTATTCCTGTTGGATAGACTAAAATACTTTCGCGTTTAGCAAAAAAAACACTTATAACACCAAAAGAAGCGGCAAATATTTCTAATACAATATTTAATGTTGATGCTGTTTTATAAGGTTCGAAAAAAAAGTCTATGATTTGATTCAATAAATTGTGTTTTTAAGTTCTTCAAAAAACGATATATCATTTTCAAAAGCTGTTCCAATTACAACAAGATCAGCTCCGGAATTATACGCATCTGATAACTGATTGACACTTTTAATGCCACCACCGACTATTAAAGGGATTTTTAAGTTCTTTTTTACTTCGTGTATTATTTCAGATGTAACTGGCTCAGTAGCTCCACTTCCAGCTTCCAAATAAATAAGCTTTAAGCCTAAAAGCTGACCAGCATATGCAGTATCAACTATTTTTTTGAGGTTTTTTCTCGGTATCGGTTTGGTTTGAGTCACTTTTTGAACAGAAGTTTCCTTACCATTTTCAATTAAAATATAACCGGTCGGAATAACTTCAAGAGAGGTTTGTTTTAATTTTGAAATGGACTGGACATGCTTATCAATTAAATAATCAGGGTTCCTGCCCGAAATCAATGATAAAAAAAGTAAGGCATCAGCTTTATTTGTAATTTGGGTGATGTCACCGGGAAAAAGAACAACTGGTAATTGTGTATGTTTTTTTACTTCGGCAACAACTGTATCGCAATCTTTTTCTTTAACCGTACTTCCGCCCACAAAAACATGAGTCACAATTGAATCGTTTACCTTTTCAATAAAATCGGGTAAACTTTCTACTTTGATCTTATCAGGATCTATCAATACAGCTAAAAGCTTTTTACCTGTTTTAACGGAATTCAATATGTTTTGATAAATCTCATTCATCTATTCGAGAGCATAAGCACATGTAAATCCATCAAATTCAGTAAAATGGATATTGTATCGGTTTTTCTTCGAACTATAATCGATCCAACTCACAGTAGAACCTTCCTCTATGGTAAATGGGATCACTAAAATGTGTTGTTTAAAACTCAAGCCTTGCGTTGCAAATAATTTAAATAAAGACTCCTTTGCGCACCAGATAACCGTCAATTGCTTAACATAATCGCTGTCATATTCCTTTAGATATTCAAATTCATACCCAACAAATTTTGAAGCAATTTTAGTTATAATAGGACGCTGTTTTTCAATGTCAATTCCAACTTTACTTTCACTGACGATTATTCCGCTATAGTTAAATGAATGTGTAATTGAAATATATTTATCATCTTTTAAATGCGGTTTGCCAAAATCATCATAGAACAAATCGGCATCAGTATATCCAAATTCTGCCAGTAAATGTCGAACACTTAAAAACCCACACTGATGTATCCCGGATTTCATCTTGGACACTCTATTCAGACTCTCGGGTTTCAATGATATTGGTTGCATCAATTCATCAAAAGACTCCGAAATCTTCCAAATTTTAACAATAGTTTGTGAGTTAGGATTAATGGTTTTGTAAAGAGGCATTTAATATTCTAAAAGTTATTAGTTATCTTTGCGCTTTAAAAATTTGATAGACAAATATACAACTATGAATACAAAAACAATTGCTTATGTTCCTTATAAAGTGAAAGATATCTCGCTTGCCAAATGGGGAAGAAAAGAAATAGAATTAGCCGAAGCAGAAATGCCTGGATTGATGAGTTTGCGTGAGGAATACAAAAATTCACAGCCACTTAAAGGAGCTAGAATTGCAGGCTGTTTACATATGACCATTCAAACAGCAGTTTTAATAGAAACTTTACAAGCTCTTGGTGCAGAAGTAACATGGAGTTCATGTAATATCTTCTCAACCCAAGATCAGGCTGCTGCTGCAATTGCAGCTGCCGGTACTCCGGTGTATGCATGGAAGGACATGACAGAAGAAGAATTCGACTGGTGCATAGAGCAAACACTTTTCTTTGGTGAAGACAGAAAACCATTGAATATGATCCTTGATGATGGTGGCGATCTAACCAATATGGTTTTAGATAAATATCCTGAACTGGCTACTGGAATTAACGGCTTAAGTGAAGAAACCACTACCGGAGTTCACAGACTTTATGAGCGTGTGAAGAATGGCACTTTACCAATGCCTGCTATTAACGTCAATGATTCGGTGACCAAAAGTAAATTCGATAATAAATATGGATGTCGTGAAAGTGCTGTAGATGCGATTCGCCGAGCAACAGATTTAATGTTAGCAGGAAAACGAGTAACTGTTTGTGGTTATGGCGATGTTGGTAAAGGTACAGCTGCATCATTTAAAGGTGCAGGAAGTATTGTTACCGTTACAGAAATTGATCCTATTTGTGCGCTACAAGCTGCCATGGATGGTTTTGAAGTAAAAAAACTAGAAACAGTTGTTGGTAATTCTGATATTATCATAACAACTACAGGAAACAAAGATATTGTTCAAAGTCGTCATTTTGAAGCTATGAAAGACAAAACCATAGTTTGTAATATTGGACATTTTGATAATGAAATTGACATGGCCTGGTTGAATAAAAACTATGGCAATACTAAAGATACTATTAAGCCACAGGTTGACAAGTACACTATAAAAGGAAAAGACATTATTATTCTTGCCGAAGGTCGTTTAGTGAATTTAGGATGTGCTACTGGTCACCCAAGTTTTGTAATGAGCAACTCCTTTACAAACCAAACTTTAGCTCAAATTGAACTTTGGACAAACAAAGACGCTTACGAAAATGAGGTGTATATGTTACCAAAGCATCTTGATGAAAAAGTAGCAAAATTACATCTAGCTAAAATTGGTGTTGAACTTACTGAATTGCGTAAAGACCAAGCCGATTATATTGGTGTAAAACAAGAAGGTCCTTTTAAGCCTGAGTATTACAGATATTAACCTCATTGCGAGGAGTCCCGATAGCTATCGGGAGCGACGTGGCAATCTCTTTCATTGAAACTAATTTATAATTAAACCCTTGCATTCCCGATAACCATCGGGATGTGAGGGTTTTTTATTTGGGCAATTCCTACGACGCAAAAGCGACGTAGCACCACGCTTTTCGTTTCTAGTTTTGCAAAACCTCAGAGCCATGTTTTACAAAAGCTAATCACTGCAATCGTTATTGCAAAATGTATAAAACAAAACCCTTTCTGTTTCCAGAAAGGGTTTCTATTTGTTAAAGAATAATAATCGGTTTCTTAAGCATCAAAAGGCTCAATAGAAACATATGATTTATCATCTTTTTTCTTGGTGAATTTTACAATCCCATCAACTTTAGCATGTAAAGTATGGTCTTTGGAAACATAAACATTCTCACCTGGGTGATGTTTAGTTCCTCTTTGTCTTATGATAATGTTTCCTGCAACAGCAGCTTGTCCACCATAAATTTTAACGCCTAAGCGTTTCGATTCTGATTCTCTACCGTTCTTGGAACTACCAACTCCTTTTTTATGAGCCATTGTCTTTCGGTTTTATTGTTAATACTAGTAGTTAGAAATATTATTTCTTACCACCATCTAGTTTATCCTGTAATTTTTTTAATTCATCCCACTTACCGTCTGCCGCCAATTTAGATTGCTCAGGCCATGTGTCAGGAACGTGATTACCACGAACTCCTTCAATGATTTCAGAGATTTTTGCCGGTTTAGTTTTTGCCAGTTCTGCAAATGTCGCAATTCCTGCTGCCACTAAGGTTTCAGCGATTTTAGGACCGATACCTTCAATCTTTTTAAGGTCATCTGCCTTTCCAGTTGATTTTTTTGCAGCTGGTTTAGCTTTTGGAGCTTCTTTTTTAGCCTCTGATTTTGCAGCAACAACCTTAGGTGTTGCAGCTTTAGCTTCAGGTTTAGCTTTTTTAAGCTCTGCTTTGGGAGCAGCCTTCGAAGAAGTAGCTTTTGGTGCTACAGATTTAGCTGCAGGTTCTGCTTTTTTAGTTTCTTGTTTTGCCGGAGCAGCTTTCTTTGCTCCTGAGGCTACAATGTTTTCAATAACGATTTCAGATAAGGCTTGTCTGTGACCATTCTTCACTCGATAACCTTTACGTCTTTTCTTCTTGAAAACGATAACTTTATCACCTTTAAGGTGCTTTAAGACTTTTGCTCCTACTTGAGCTCCGTCTATAGCCGGGGCGCCAACAGTAACTTTGTCACCATCTGCTAACAAAAGAACATTATCGAAAGATACTTTCTTTCCTTCTTCTGTAGCTAAACGATGTACAAACACCTTTTGGTCTTTAACAACTTTAAATTGTTGCCCTGCTATCTCTACAATTGCGTACATAGCGTAACGTTTATATTAATTAATTTGTTCAAAAATGAGTGCAAATATACAGCTAATTAATTAATCTACAAACGATTTATTTATTTTGAAGATGAGTTACCGCTATTTTTAAAATATTGCATAAAAGTAAAGCGTAAGAACCACAGTAGTTGTAAAACCCATAATCGCAACTACAAAAGTGACCATGCCTATGCACCTACTTTGTAATCTCCTTTAAAAAATTCTAATAATTCAGGAAGAAAATCTTGATTGATCTCAGTAACATAAAACAAAAAGAATAACAGTAAAAATAATAGTAGCCACAGCTCCGGCTATAATTCCTGCCGTAAATCCATTTGAATATGAAAAATTCATCTGCTTGTTCCAATTTGTAATAGCGAATAGTTTCAAAAATTCCAAATCCCGTTACTACAATATTTAACATACTATATAAAGGATTTGTATGAGCATTAAATAAGCATGCAACAGAAAATGATGCAATTAAACCGCCACTAATTACTATTCCAAATCTTATTGGCAAAGATAACTTTTTCATAGAACTTTCTATTTAATCGGTTAGTTGGTCTACTAAAGTTCGGAAAAAAAATCTAGTAACCTATTTTGAAGTTGGATTATTACTGTTTTTAAAAAATTGCATGAAGGAAAGAGTCAACACGACTGTGGTTGTAAAACCCATTATTGCAACCACAAAACATACTAATCCTACTCCAACATTATATTCTCGTTTGAAGACTGTAAGTAACTCCTCCAAGAAATTTGGATTAACTTCTGTGGCATAAAACAAAAAAAAGATAGTGAATATAATTGTCGCAAGAAAACCGGCAGTTAATCCCACTGTAAAACCAGAAGTGTAACTAAAATTATTTCCCTGTTCTAATTTGTGATATTTAATTGCTTCAAAAATGCCAAATCCTGTGATCACCCCATTAAAGAGACTGAAAAATGGATTCGTGTGATAATTTAATAAGGCTAAAAACAAAAAATAACCTATCAAACTTCCGCTTATTGCAACCCCAAACCTAATAGGCAGTGTAAACTTTTTCATATTAACTTTTTTGGTTAGTATTTTGTCAAAGTAAAAAATAAATAACTACAAACTTTAATTTGATGTTAAATTTTAACTTTTTCTATAGATAAGTCATTTGGATTATTATTTTTGTTCTCGTTGTAACAAATTTAAAAATTACAGACAAACATTAAATTATAAAACCTTAAAAAATTAAATAATGAAAAAAAGCTTGTTTACCTTAGCTTCTTTTATGCTTATTGTAGCCACTACAATAGCACAGGAAGTTAAATTTGAAGAGTACGATTTGGAAAACGGAATGCACGTTGTTTTACACCAAGACAATACTGCACCGGTAGTTACAACCTCTGTCATGTACCATGTTGGAGCTAAAGATGAAAATCCTGAACGAACCGGATTTGCACACTTTTTTGAACACCTTCTATTTGAAGGAACCCAAAATATTGAGCGTGGTGAATGGTTTACAATTGTAACTTCAAATGGAGGAAGTAATAATGCTAACACTACGGATGACAGAACATATTACTATGAGGTATTTCCATCAAATAGTTTGGAACTTGGCCTTTGGATGGAATCAGAACGTTTAATGCATCCTATAATCAATCAAATTGGGGTTGATACCCAAAATGAGGTTGTGAAAGAAGAAAAACGTCTTCGAGTTGATAACCAGCCTTATGGACGCTTTATAGAATATGTTAAAAAGAATATGTTCACAAAGCACCCTTACAGATGGACAACTATTGGAGAAATGGATCATTTGGATGCAGCTACTCTTAGAAGAGTTTCAGGCGTTCAATAAAAAATTCTATACCCCTAATAATGCTGTATTGGTTGTGGCAGGAGATATTGATATTGCCAAGACCAAAAAAATGGTTAAAGATTATTTCGGGCCTATTCCTAGAGGTGAGGAAATAGTTAGAAAGTTTGAAAAGGAAGACCCAATAACTGAAACCATAAATGAAAAAGCTTATGACCCTAATATACAGATTCCGGCTGTTGTAGCTGCTTACAGAACACCTGGATTCAAAGAAAAAGACGCCTACGTTCTTGATATGTTATCTACTTATTTAAGCGATGGAAAATCATCTAAATTGTATAAAAAGATAGTTGATGACAAAAAAATGGCACTTCAAGTGGGTGCATTTAATATTAGTCAGGAAGATTATGGAATGTATATTCTTTACGGATTGCCTTTAGGTGAAAATTCTTTAGAATCTCTTATCACTGAAATTGATGAAGAAGTTGTAAAAGTGCAAAACGAATTAATATCTGAAAAAGACTATCAAAAGCTTCAAAATAAATTTGAAAATCAGTTTGTTAACTCCAATTCAAGTGTTGAAGGAATTGCCAATTCATTGGCGAGATACTATATGCTTTACGGAGACACCAACCTGATCAACAATGAGATCAACATTTACAGATCAATTACTCGTGAAGAAATTCAAAATGTAGCCAAGAAATATCTAAATCCAAATCAGCGATTGATTTTGGAATATTTACCTGAAGCAAAAGATCAATAATTATATAATGAAAAGAAACCATTTACAAATGAAAACTAAAATATTTGCATTAATTACTTTGTTTTTAATGTCTATTGGAGCAACAGCTCAAATTGACAGATCACAACAACCAAAACCAGGTCCGGCACCAAAAATTGCGTTGGAAGTCCCAAGTGAATTCCAACTTAAAAACGGATTGACAGTATTAGTTGTTGAAAACCACAAATTACCTAGAGTATCTTATACCTTAACAATTGACAATCCACCAATAATAGAAGGTGAAAAAGCTGGTGTAGCCAGTTTATTAAGTGCGATGTTAGGAAACGGGACAACTAGTATTCCAAAAGATGAATTTAATGAAGAAATTGATTTTCTTGGAGCAAGCCTTTTCTTTGGATCTCAAAGTGCCTCGGCTAGAGCATTAAGTAAATATGCCGACAGAATAATGCAATTAATGGCAGATGGTGCCATTAACCCTCTTTTAACTGAAGAAGAATTTCAAAAAGAAAAAGATAAATTAATTGAAGGATTGAAATCTGAGGAAAAAAGCGTTGATGCGGTTGCAAATCGTGTAGGAGGCGCCTTATCTTATGGTGTAAAACATCCTTATGGCGAATTTGTAACAGAAGAGTCAGTGAACAAGGTTACTTTAGATAATGTCAGAGCTTTTTACCAAAAGTATTTTACACCAAACAATGCTTATCTGGTTGTGGTGGGTGACGTGGATTTAAAAACAGTTAAAAAACAAGTAAAAGAATATTTTAATGGTTGGGAAAAGTCTATTGATGTAACTACTCCTTTACCGGCACCTAATAGCAATGTTCAATACACACAGGTCAATTTTGTGGATATGCCAAATGCCGTTCAATCAAATATTTCATTGACTAATAATGTTGATTTAAAAATGAATCACCCGGATTATCATGCAGTGTTAATTGCAAACAAGATCTTGGGAGGAGGATTCAATAGTTATTTGAATATGAATCTGCGTGAAGAACATGGCTATACCTATGGTGCACGATCGTCTGTTGGAGCCGATAAATATGCTTCCAGATTTAGTGCAGGAACTGCCGTGAGAAATGCAGTTACTGATAGTGCTGTTGTGGAAACATTAAAGGAGATCAATAAAATTAAAACAGATCTGGTCACTCCCGATGAGCTCAAAAATGCAAAAGCAAAATATACAGGTGACTTTGTTCTAGCTTTAGAAAGACCTGAGACTATTGCACGCTATGCTTTAAACATTAAAACTGAAAATCTTCCTGCTGATTTTTACACAACTTATTTGAAAAAGATAAATGCAGTAACAGCAGAAGACGTAAAACGTGTGGCTAACACTTATTTTAAACCTCAAAATGCTCGTGTCATAGTAGTAGGAAAAGGAAGTGATGTTATTGGCAATCTTGAAAAAACAGGAATCCCTATCAAATATTTTGATAAGTATGCAAAAGCAACTGATAAGCCTGAATTTTCAAAACCTATCCCAGATGGTGTTACATCTCAAACTGTTTTAAATAATTATATAAACGCCATTGGTGGAGCAGATAATGCTAAAAGCGTTAACTCCTTCCTGGTATCAGCCGATGTAACTATTGAAGGCGTTCCTTTACCATTAAAGGCAGAAATGAAAGTGATGGCTCCTAATAAGGAATCTATGGAAATGTCTGCAGAAGGCATGGGAGTGATCATGAAACAACGTTTTAACGGAGAAACCGGTTATGCCGAGCAACAAGGAATGAAAAGGGAAATGACTGAAGAAGAAATTGCATCAAAAAAAGGTGAGAATTCTATCTTCCCGGAATTGTATTATGACATGTCTAAAGTTAGCCTTGAAAGCATCACAACCATTGACGGAAAGGATGTTTACAAAGTAAAAGTTGATAGTGGAAAGAATCCTACTTTCAGATATTACGATGTAGAAACGGGCTTATTGAATCGTACTGAAACAACCGTAGAAGCTCAGGGACAATCTATGACTTCTGTTGTTAATTATTCAAACTATTCACCTGTAGGCAATGTTCAGTATCCTTACAATACAGCCATAAAAGCAGGACCACAGACCATTTTAATGAATATTTCTAATGTAAAGGTCAATGAAGGTGTGACATCTGAGGATTTTAATTAGAAAAATTTATATAAATACAATAATTAAGATCCGAAGCTAATAACTTCGGATCTTTTTTGCCTTAATCTTAATTATTTATGGTAAAAAATAATTTATTAGATTTGCAGCAAATAAAAAGATAAAATATCCGTTTAGGACTTAAATAATTTAAAATTTATGAAAACACTTAGAAATATCCTTGCTTTAACAATGCTAGTTGCCTTTGTAATGGCATGTAAGAATGACGCCAAACCAGAAGTTAAAACTGTAGAAACAGAAACTACTGAGGTTAAAGAATTAAACCCGGATGCAACCTACGCTAAAGCCGAGTTTACAGTTGAAGGTATGACCTGTGCTATTGGTTGTGCTGCAACTATTGAAAAGAAGATCGCTAAAATGGAAGGTGTAAAATCTGCAAAAGTAGATTTTGACAAGAAATTAGCAATGGTTGAATATGATGTTGAAAAAGTAAATCCGGACCTTTTAATAGAGACTGTTAAAAAGACTGGTGACACCTATTCTGTGAAGGATATGAAAACTGTTGAGGAATTTGAAGCTGATGATAAAAAAGTTGACCAAGCAGAAGCGAAGGAGACAAACGGAAAGGAAACAGCCTGTAAAGCCGATTGTAAAATGAATTGTTGCGCTAAAGAAGCGAAGGCTTAATAAACAAATTATATAGATTAAAAAAACCACTCTGGTTCCTGAGCGTAGTCGAAGGAGAGTGGTTTTTTTTGTGTCTATCTGGCACTCGTCACAGACGAGCGCTAGCGAAGGTTTTTTTATTTCTTCCACTCAAGCGTTTCCATTATCCGTTTAATGTCCTTTTTTAAATACTCTGCCCTACGCTGGCGCTCGTTTGCAACGAGTGCTACAATAATAATTGTAATGATTAACCAATAAAACCAGTATCATCAATTTTTAAAACAGTGTGGTCGTTTTGAAAATTTCTTGCACTTGAATATTTCCAATCTGTTGGGTTAGTTACGAATCCAGCTTCTACCGGATTGTTATGAATATAATCTATCTTTTGTTTTATCACTTTTTCACTCCATAATTCTATAGGTTGGTTATTATGCTGCCAAAACTGATAGGTGCTTATATTTCCCTGCTTTTCCCCTGCGCGTTTAAACATCCATAATAACCAGTCTTTTCGGCTTTCTTGTAGATTACCTTGTATGGCATCTATTACTCTTTTTGCTGTATGTTTTTTAAAATCTCTCAGCAGCTCCATTGGTTGGTCTTTACTAGACCTAAATATTAAATGAATGTGACTTGGCATAAAACAATAGGCATATAGCTCCATTCCTTTTTTTGCCCTACAGTAATTAACACTCTCCACTAATATATTAAAATACAATTGTCTCGTAAATACATCAATCCAATTTACGGTTGCAAAACTTACAAAATATAAACCAGCTTTATTATGAAATTTATATTTTCTGCTCATATTTCTAAAATACAAAAAGCTATTCTGATTTGTAAGAATAGCTTATGCTTTTTTGAATACTTGAATACACTATTGCACTCGTCAAAGACGAGCGCTAGCGAGTGGTTTTTTTATTCCTTCCACTCAAGCGTTTCCATAATCCGTTTAATATCCTTTTTTAAATACTCGGCAGCCGGTAATATGGAGTCGTAGTTTGGCTTAGCGTAGAAATACAGCGAGCCTATCAAAAAGTGTTTTATACTGTCTGTTACATAGAACTGTGATTGCGAAGCTGCATTGCCACCAACCTCATAGAACATGCCGTAAACCATTCTTGTTGAGTCCTCATAGACCTGTTCTACTATCTCATCTGCCTTTTTAGTATGCTCTTGTGTAAAGTTTTGGGCATCTCTTAAATATCTTAGCAGATCATCCCTTTTACTTATCTTTTTATATGTTAAGTAAATGGTTCCCTTTAATCTGGAGTATTCTATATTCATGCCATAGCTTTCCCCGGAACCCTCAAGTCTCTTGTTTGTTATTTTAGTGACTAACCCGTTCTTTTCAAAACTAAATGGTAATTCGGTTTTGGTCTTTATGTACTTTGCTTCAGGATATTCTAGACTGAGATAAGCTTTAGGCTTGGGTAATGGATCATCTCCACACGATGTAAATACCAGAAATATTAATATAGCTTTTAATGAAAATATGTGAACTTTGGTTTTTAACATAAATTGTACAGTTCTCAGTCGTAGTATTCAGTCTGCTGAAATGTGTTGTCTAGGTTCTTGATTCTTATGTCTAAAGTTTTCGTTAAGGAATCGTCACTTTTATCCGTTTTAATCTTTTTTTATCAATAGACTCTATAACAAAAACGTAGTTTTTAAAAATTACTTTACTGTCCTGCTTTGGGAAGCCTTGAGAAATTTCCAGTACAAATCCGGCAATGGTTTCTGCTTCACCTTTATGTTCCTCAAAAATGGAGTCGTCCTCTAATTTTAAAACTCTGTAAAAATCCTTTAGAGGTGTTTTGCCTTCAAACACATAATTCTTACTATCCAGCTTGCTGTATACAAGATCTTCATCATCAAACTCGTCACTTATTTCCCCAACGATCTCTTCAATAATATCTTCTAAGGAAACAATACCACTTGTACCACCATATTCATCAACCACAACAGCCAAATGGACTTTTTTTTCCTGGAATTCATTCATAAGGTCGTCCAGTTTTTTGTTTTCAGGTACAAAAAATGGCTCTCGCATGATACTGGTCCATTTGAATTGTTTATTCTCTATGTAAGGCAAAAGATCCTTAACATACAAAATTCCAACAACTGTATCGATATTATCCTTATAAACAGGAATTCTTGAAAATCCGTTCTTTACTATCTCAGGAATGATCTCTTCATATACCATTTCTTCATTCAATGCAAAAATATCTATTCTAGGACGCATTACCTGCTTGGTATCGGTATTACCAAATGATACAATACCTTGAAGTATTTTTTGTTCTTCTGTTGTGGTGTCTTTATCACTTGTCAATTCAAGGGCCTGGGACAATTGATCTACACTTAAATTTGATTTTTCCCTGCCTAAATTTCTGTGAATGGCCAAGGTTATACTTCTCATTGGCATGCTTAAAGGTGAAAATAATACATCCAAAACCTTTAAGGGATACGCCATAAATGTCGCAAACTTCACATGATTTCGACTGGCATATATCTTTGGTAGAATTTCACCGAACAATAAGATTAAGAAAGTTACAATAACAACTTCTAAAAAGAATTTTAGGGCTATAGAGGAAAGCTTATTAAATATGAAATTACCCAGATATGCGAACAGAATAACAATCCCGATATTAATGAAATTATTTGCAATAAGTATGGTGGCTAGAAGCTTCTTTGGTCTCTCTAATAACTTGGAAACAATTTTCAATCGCCTGAAACCGTCATCTATACCCTTTTCAATATCAGCCTTTGTCATTGAAAAAAATGCCACTTCAGCTCCCGAGATCAATGCTGAACATAGCAATAGAACAAAAAGCAGAACAACACCAATAATTATAGAAAAATCTATTGCTGACAGAAATAATAAAAAACTCGAGGGTTCAGGGTCCAAATTTGAATGGGTTAGTTAAACAATATTAAAAAGGAAGATCATCGTCATCATCATCACCAATTGACTCATTAACACTATCGTGCAGTGGTTGTGGTTTTTGGGTTTGTTGATTTTGGTCTGGTTTATTCTCTTCACTTTCCTTTTTAGTTGTTAAAAATTTAAAGTCTGTACAATTTATTTCGGTAGAGTACCTGTCATTCCCCTTATCATCTTGCCATTTTCTGGTTTTTAATCTCCCTTCAATATATACCCGGTCACCTTTGCTCAAGTATTTCTCACAAATTTCGGCAGCTTTATTCCTTACAACAATATTGTGCCATTCTGTATTAGTGACACGCTCATTACTTTGTTTGTTGGTGTAGGTCTCATTGGTTGCCAAGGAAAATCGGCCAATACATCCTCCTCCTTCAAAATAATGCATTTTTACATCCTCTCCTAAATGCCCAATAAGCATTACCTTATTTAATGTTCCTGACATAGTTCTAAAACTTTATTTACAAAGCAAAATTAACGCTTTGTTTCACACTTGTCTTAAAAATAATAAAAATTTATGACTGATTAAAAATTAAACTCGTTTATAAAATTATTTATCAAGGCAGGAAACGGATAATTTGTGATATTCTTTACTGGCAAACCCTTTACTGGTAACTCATTCAATGTAATTATCCAAAACTTAGTGTACAAATGTTGGTGTGATAGCTTATGAATAATATCCTGATCATTAAAAATAGAAATAGAAAAGTTTTTCCCGTCTGTTAATTTTTTAAATTCCTCGTTTTGACTTAGAACTTCGACGTTGACCTCCTGAGATGTTTCTATCAGAGGGAATTGATACAGCTTTTCCCATATCCCTTTACCCTTTCGTTCTTCAATTATCGTTTTTTGATCTTCGGAAAGAAAGACCAGATAATTGAAATATCGTTTTTTAACTTTTTTAGCTTTGATCTTAACAGGCAATTCTTTGATCAAATTCTTTTGGAGTGCAATACAACTATCACTAAAAGGACATATATTACAATCCGGATTTTGAGGTTTGCATTGTCTGGCTCCAAACTCCATGATAGCTTGGTTGAAATCGACAGGATTCTCCTTATCTATCAATTGTTGAGCCAGGGACTTAAACTCCTTTCTAGCCTTTGATGTATTAATTGGAGTTTTAATTCCATAATATCTGGATAAAAATCGGTAAACATTGCCATCTACCACAGGGGTTGGTTGGTTAAAACATATGGATGCTATGGCACTTGCAGTATAATCTCCTACACCTTTTAGTTTTAAAAGGCCCTTATAATTATTGGGGAATATCCCATTTAAATCATTTGCTATATATTTTGCTGTAAAGTGCAGGTTTCTTGCCCTCGAATAGTATCCAAGTCCTTGCCACAAGATTAAAACGGCCTTTTCATCTGCCTGAGCAAGATCAAAAACAGTAGGAAACTTCTTGATGAAAGCCAAATAGTAGGGTAAGCCTTGTACTATTTGAGTTTGTTGTAATATAATTTCTGATAACCATATATAATATGGATTCCTGGTATCTCTCCAGGGTAAATTACGCTTGTTGTGTAAGTACCAATTAATCAGAATATTACTAAAAACTATATCGCTTTTCAAGGTTTAGCTAAAATAAAGGTTTAATAATTTAAATTTTAATGTATTAGGTTTGAAATATTGAATATAAAATAATTATATTTGCCCTCCCTTATAATTAATATAGATAACCCAAAAAATAATTAAGTAATGACTAAAGCAGATCTAGTATCAAAAATTTCTGATAAATTAGGAATTGAAAAAGGAGACGTACAGGCAACCGTAGAATCATTTATGAATGAAGTAAAATCTTCTTTGGAAGGTGGAGATAATGTATATTTAAGAGGATTCGGAAGTTTTATCGTTAAAACAAGAGCAGAAAAAACAGGTAGAAACATTTCAAAAAATACTACTATCAAAATTCCGGCTCATAATATTCCGGCATTTAAACCAGCAAAAGTATTTGTTGAAAGTGTAAAGACCAGAGTTAAAGTAAAATAATTTAAACAAAATATTAATTTAAAACAAAACTAGCATATGCCAAGTGGTAAAAAACGTAAAAGACACAAGGTAGCAACGCATAAGCGTAAAAAAAGACGTCGCGCAAATCGCCATAAAAAAAATAAATAACAGAAAAAGTAGTTTTTTAACTACTTTTTTCGGTTTTTAGTAAAAGTTCTTTGAAAACTAGGTCGTAAATAGTTTTAATTCCTTGAATATTTAGGATCTAACCGGATTTAAAAAATCCTGTGAAATAAGCCATGATGAATTAAGTTAATTAATTATTGGTGAATGACATCTGATATCAAATAAAATGATACAGATGAAAAAAATGTATAATCCATCTGTACTTAATTGTACGGATAAAAATTAACAAAATGAATAAAGAATTGATCATTCGTTCTAGTTCTAACAATGTTGATTTTGCCTTATTAAAAGATGGAAAACTAGTTGAATTACACAAGGATGAAGATGATAACAATTTTTCTGTTGGTGATGTGTTTATCGCCAAAATAAGAAAAACTGTTCCTGGTCTAAATGCTGCATTTGTTAATGTAGGTTATGATAAAGATGCATTTTTGCATTATCATGATTTAGGACCAAAATTACCTTCCCTATTGAAATTCATAAAACGTGTAAGCACAGGTAAACTTAAAGATTATTCTTTAAAAAATTTCCCATTTGAGAAAGATATTGAAAAAGACGGAAGCATAGCTGAAATCTTAAAATCAAATCAATCACTGCTGGTACAAATAGTGAAAGAACCAATATCAACCAAAGGACCTCGCCTTAGTAGTGAGCTGTCCATAGCTGGTAGATATATTGTTTTAGTCCCTTTTTCCGATAGAATTTCTATTTCACAAAAAATAGAGAGCAGAGAAGAAAAAGAACGTTTAAAACGATTGGTTAGAAGTATTACTCCAAAAGGTTTCGGAGTTATTATTCGTACAGTAGCAGAAGGCAAAAAAGTAGCAGAACTAGACAAAGATTTACAAAACTTGCTTAGTCGTTGGACGGCAATGAGTAAAAAGCTACAGAATGCGCATCATCCATCAAAAGTATTAGGAGAGATGAATAAAGCCTCTTCAATATTAAGAGATATATTTAATGATACTTTTTCAAGTATTATTGTAGACGATGAAACGCTTCACATTCAAATTAAAGATTACGTGCAGCAAATTGCACCTAATAAAGAATCAATTGTTAAGTTGTATCAAGGCCAGGTTCCTATATTCGAAAAATATGGAATTGAGCGCCAGATAAAAACCTCTTTTGGCAAGACCGTTTCTATGGCAAAAGGTGCTTATTTAATTATAGAGCATACAGAAGCGTTACATGTTATTGATGTAAATAGCGGCAACAGATCTAACAAATCTAAAAACCAAGAGGATACTGCATTAGAAGTTAATTTAATTTCGGCAAGCGAAGTCGCCAGACAATTGCGTTTACGTGATATGGGAGGCATTATTGTTATAGATTTTATTGACCTGTCTAATGTAGAAAACAGAAAAACGCTCTATAATCATTTAAAAAACGAAATGAGTGATGATAGGGCAAAACATAAAATATTACCTCCAAGTAAATTTGGATTGATACAAATAACTAGGCAACGAGTAAGACCGGAAATGAACATTAAAACGCGAGAGGAAAATCCCGACGCTGTTAATGGTCAAGAGGTAGAGGCACCAATAAGTATAATGCCAAAAATTGCTCACGATTTAGAACAACTAATTAACAAAGACTATAAAAAGATCGTTTTAAACACACATCCTTTTATAGCGGCCTTTTTAACAAAAGGTTTTCCATCTATACGTTCAAAATGGTTTTTTGAACATAAAAAATGGGTGAAAATTATACCACGAGATGCTTACACATTCTTAGAGTATCATTTTTTTGATAAAAATGGTAACAAGATTAAATAACAAAAAAGCCTTTACTTCCAAAATTTGGAATTGTAAAGGCTTTTTTATTTCAACTATTTTATTTTTATTACTGATTTAAGAACTTCTTGGTAAACTTCTTTCTCTTGGCTGTTGTCACATTAAGAATGAATACTGAATTACTTAGAGAGGAAGTATTCAGCCTTACCAGTGATTTATTGTATCCGTCAACATCAAAAAGCTCTCTGCCAAGCAGGTCATAAATTTTGATATTGCTAATCTGAGATTTATCTTTTGTAGTTATTTCAATGCTGTTATCCCCATTTTCGGAAATAATCAATTCATCAGAGTCTAAGTCAAATTCGTCAACTGAAAGCGTACCTGAGAAGAAGATCTCAAATCTTGAATTATATTCTCCAGCATCCAATGTAAAAGTATAGCCTGAATCAGATAAATTATGTTCAATATTCAACAGATTATCCCTTAAGATAAATTGCATTAGTATTCATAAATTCACCTTCTAATTCGGCCAGCGATATTTCTAAATTGAATACTCTGAATTTAATAGTGCTTTTAATTCCTATTGGAATAATATCATTTGCGTTCAGGCTGTTAATATCTCTTCCTTGAATTGCAAATTTTCTTGAACTATCTTCAATTACAGAATATATGATTGCCGATGCTCCGGTAGACAAATTTCTTGGTGCATCATAGTACATTTCATCCTTTAAATTAGTAGCTCCTTCAGCATAGCCAACCAGCATTTGATTGAATATTCCGTTTTCTGATAGTTAAATTCAATTAAAACTTATTTTCATTGTTCGACTATTAGTTCTAAAAAATTGATCATTATTTCCTGTTACTCGCATTGAGTTATTAAAAATTACATCTCCCGTAGCTGATGGCCTATCAATCTGAATAAGCTACAAAAAATCCTTGTCCTGATGGAATGTACCTATTTGGAATTCACTGATCACCTCCTTCGTCTGTTAGTCCCTGTAGCACCTATTCCGTTTATGATAGCATAATCTGAGTTAGCAAAATTCTGATTTTCGTTTCCATTATTTGATCCTGCAGGTAATGTGTTTTGTGACCACAAGTAAATAGCTCCTGTTAAAGTTCCGTCTGGATTTGTTGCAGCATCGTAATTGTTTTCTGTAAAAAATAAATCGATATCAATTGCTGATGGATATGGATTACCAATAAAATTCCAATTAATATCGTCAACTCTTCAGTGTCTGGTAAATGGGAACATTTCTTACTACAGGAACAGTTATGACACCATTATTAAATGGTCCTTCAAAAGTATAACTAATTGAATGTAAGTCTGCATCGGAGGTACAAAGAAATTGATTCTTCATGGTGAGACGCATAACCAACACCTGGATCCATAACTGTAGCTGCAGGAGTAAATTGCCAGTCATCTCCATTGTCATCAATATCATCTTGCCCAGGATTACTTGCATTATTATTATTAGTTTCCGTAGTTGAATCTTTAAAATTACCTGCTTCAAAACTAAATCGTCTGGTCGGATCTGAATCTGTTAATCCATTTCCAATAGTCTCACCTGAAACCGGGGAACTCCAATAGGTATATTCATAGTAATTCCTCATTGGTGCTGTTTGCTTTCTAACAGTTGCAGATCCGGTAACAGTAGCAGTATCATCATATCTTGGACTACAGAGCCTTCGTAATCGACTATAAAAGTTCCATTTATTGTAATATCGTTATTAACCGAAATATATCCTCCGTTAGAAATATAAATTGAGCCATTTATAAAAGCATCATTTTCAACAGAAACAAAATCTGTGTTTGAAATTGTTAATGAGTTATTTAAGGTTACAGTTAAACTACAAGCATTGAATCTGCCTTGTGGCAAGACTCCATTAGTATCAAAATCACCATCGATTATAACATCAGTTGTGAGGTGGAAAATTACCAATTAGTTCCATCCCAAACTGCAGGAATTGGATCACATTGAGCAAAAGAATAAAATACGAGCATAAAAATGTTACAACCAGTAACAGTTTTTTATTGTTGAGGGCAATAGTTTTCATAGATTAATTATTTATATGATTTTAGAGCCTAAATAATTAATTACATAAATATAAAGGCTAAAGAATTAAATTTGTATTATTTTCGATGAATGCACAATAAATTGATACATACTGTAGATGAGGCACTTACTAAACTGGAAAATTACTGCGTTTATCGAGAGCGTTGTCATAAGGAAGTTGAAGATAAGTTGACATGAAATGAGAATGATCCCTGAAGCCAGAGAAAAAATTATCCTGCATTTATTGGAACGTGATCTTTTAAATGAAGAACGCTTTGCAAAAGCATTTGCAAGAGGAAAATTCAGGATTAAAAAATGGGGGAAACAACGAATTATTAGAGAATTGAAATACAAGGGGATCTCAAAATACAATATTGACTCAGCATTAAAAGAAATATCTGATGCTGATTACTTAGCAACTTTTAATGATTTGGCTGATAAAAAATTCAATTCAATTACCGAATCAAACAAGAATAAAAAGAGAAAAAAGTTTATTGATTACCTTTTATATCGAGGCTGGGAAAGTCATTTGATATATGATAAAGTTAACGAGCTTTTTAAGTGATTTCGTTATATTTATTTGTCCTTACAATGGCTTGTTCATTTTTCCAGTCTATCCATTTTTGACCTTGAATGCGTCTCATGGCATTGTCAAAGTTTCTCATTACGAACACATTATAGACCGCTTTGCCTAAATTTTTAGGATTTCGAGCAATAGCCCTTAAACTCATAGAAAATCCCGGAGTCAGAGTACTTCATGTAATGCCAGTATCCTTCAGGCATATACAATGTTTCACCGTGACTGAGATCAGCTATATATCCTTTTGCATGCTTTAACGCCGGCCATTTGCTAAAATCAGGATTTGAGAAATCTATATCTTCCCTTGGGATTAAGGCATGTGGAATCTTATATAAATATTTGCTTTGGTCCTGATCAAATAAAATGCATTGCTTTTTACCTTCAAAATGAAAATGGAAAATGTTAGCAAGATCTATGTCATAATGCATGAATGTATGGGAGTCCTTGCCTCCAAAGAACAACATAGGCAATCCTTTCATAAGCCTTAAACCAAGGTCTGGATACCTAAAATCATTTTGAAGTTGAGGTATTTCCTTTAAAATGTTCCAAAGAAATATTCTGTACTTAGTTGGCTCTCGTTTAAGCAGATCGATATATTCGCTCATTTTCATATTGGCATGAGCCTCATTGAATCCATCCTTGTAATCTACGGGACGATCATCATATAACGGAACAATTTTATCTCCGGCAACTTCCTTTATGTAATCAAAATTCCATTTAGAATATGCCGGCCAATCTTCAATAAGAGATTCAATTACCACCGGTTTTTGAGGTTTAAAGTAGTGCTTAATGAAATCCTCTTTACTAATATTCTTTACCCGAGGAACATTTTGAAGATCTAGTTTCAATTATCTAAATTTTAGCGAAAATCAAAGTTAATAAAACGTATTGAGAATTTTAATAAGTGTTTTAATCTATTCCCATAAACTCTTCAAAAAGAGGATAGAACTTCTCAGGCTCCTCCAAATAAGGATTATGACCACTTTCCTCAAACATAACAAATTTAGCCTGAGGCATAAATGTTTTGTATTGTATTGCAAACTCAGGTGTGGAAACACCATCATATCTTCCGGCTACGATCAAAGTCTTGGCCTTTATATTTTTTAGCTGTTTTCTAAAGTCCTGATCGATCATACTTCCGCTTACATCAAAGTCTCCATCCTTGCCTATTATGGATACATAAACATCATTTGCCCAACCTCTATGTTCAGTTTTGGGAGAATTTTGGGTTAACTTGGTATTGTGATAATAAATATACTTGGTTGGGAAATTACCATAAATTGATTTTAGTGGTTCTTCACTTGAAAGATATCCTAAAGCTCGCAGAGAATCCACTTTTACCCATTTTTCCGGGAAATGTGTTTTCGCATAATGGTTATAGCTATCGCAGTTGGCCTGCCACATGGCACCACTATGAAAACCATTTATTAAAACCATCTTATCTACATTATCCGGATATTTGATAGCATAAGCCTGAGCAGGAACGGTCCCATAAGAGTGACCAACCAATGAAATTTTATCAAATTTTAACTTCAAACGTAATTTTTCGATCAATTCGACATCATTCTCTACAGAATATTCAGATACATCTTTTGCATCATCACTTTTCCCTCGCCCAAGCCAATCAAAGAATACTACGGTATTTGTCTTATAATATTGACCAAAATTTCCCTGCATATAATCATGAGAATTCCCCGGACCGCCCGGTAAAAAGAAAATGGGTTCTCCAGTCCCTTTAACTTCAACATTTATTTTATAGCCATCAATTTCGACGACTTGGATTCAAATTGATCAAAAATATTAGGAGTTTGTTGAGCAAAAGTACTTTGAAGACAGGATAGTAAAAGTAAGAAGGTGAATATATTTTAATTTCATGAATGAGGTTATTTTATCAAATATAAGCATAACTGATATATGTTGATTTATTATATATTTTTAAATAATATTATTGTTTATCGATAATTTTTATATATTTGTTATCGTTAAACGATAATTACTATGAAAGATAAAACAACTATTCTCACCATTATTACCTATGGCATCTTGCTATCATCTGCGTCTATATTACTCAATGATCTAAGAGAATTTGATTTTCAGCAATTTCAAGAATTTCAAAACTGGGCAAAATCTGCAAATAAAGATGAACCGTGGTTTATTTCACAAAATGCCATTAAATGGAGTTACTATATAATAAGTGCCGGACTATTTTTTTGGAGAGCCTATCTAATTTATGGTTTCACCTACTTTATTTCTATTTTAAAAGAAATTGAGAAAGGGCATTATTTTAGCGATAATAATATTAACTATTTTAAAAAGATAGGCAACATATTCATTGTATATACTATAAATGTTTTAGTCTTAAGATTTTTATTAGCAGCTATTAATGGTTCAGATTTTAATGTATTAAACCAGTTTAAATCCGAGTTCACTTTACTAATTCCATGTGGATTGGCATTTTACTTATTGGCCGAAATCTTTAAGCGTGCAAAAGAAACCGAACAAGAAAACGAATTAACAATATAACTATGCCAATTGCTATAAATCTTGATTTAGTGCTTGCTAAACGCCAATATGAAAAGCAAAGAATTGGCCGAAATTATTGGTATTACCACGGCAAACCTTTCAATTTTAAAGTCAGGAAAAGCCAAAGCAGTAAGGTTTTCAACTCTAGAAGCTATTTGTAAAGCTCTCGAATGTCAACCAAGTGATATTTTGGAATATGTAGAAGAATAAATTATAATCGTAAAAACTTTAATTAAAATTTATACTTTAATCCAAATAACATATTCCCTTTTGGCATTGGCACTAAATTGGTTTCTGTGTAGTCTGTATTAAAAATATTGTTGGCTATTACAGAAATTTCTAAACCCTCAACCTTTAAAGTTGCGCCGGCATCAACAATCGTATAACTGTCACCTGATGTCCTTTCGGCATGCTTTATTGTTATACTCTGAAACAGGTTTTTAATGACTTGAGATTTTAGTGTAGACGTTAAATGATGCCTCAACGAATTGATCGAATATCTGGAAAAATTGACATCCAGTTCCTTAACTTCATCTTCAATAAAAGTATATCCTAAATTTATTTTCTGATCGAAACCAGCTATATTAAAATCGTACGATGCATTAACTTCCAAACCAATGGTATTTAAATCCCTAATGTTAGTTGCTTGCCAAAGATCGTCTTCATTTTCCTTGACATAGTCAATCAAATTGCTTGAATCTCTGTTAAAAAGAGCAAAAGAAGCATTTAAATTAGACCCGAAATACTTAATCCCTAACTCCTGTGCAATTGCTTCTTCAGGGTCTAAGTTTTCGTTTCCAAGAGTTGTAGGGTCACTATAAAATAAATCAGTATAAGTAGGTATCCTGTATGTATATCCCACATTTCCATATACTTTAATTTTATCATTAATTTCATATCCTATATCTATTCCGGGAAACGCATGAAATTTAAAATCTGAAAAATAGTTGAACGCAATACCCGGAGTTATATCAATTTTATCATCCAGTATTTTAAATTTGTGTTCAAGAAAAAAGTTGATCATTTCACGATCTCTATCTCCTAAATTATTACTCACTAAATATACTTTTGCCACATCTATTCCAAAACCGGTTACACCCAGCTTTGATTCATAAGATGTATTAACTTCAAATCCGATCTTATTCGTAATATGCAGATTTCTGTAAATGGAGGGATTCTTTCTAACAAATACATACATGTCCTGATTGCGTCTCCAGTAAAGTCTTGGTTTTATCTTGAACCTACCTGACTTGTACTCAGATGATACACCTACTAAGCTAGTTTGGGTTTCTTCATACTGATTAATTGCTGATGGAGATGCATAAAATCCGTTAGCGCCAAATTTGCGTTCACTAAAATAGGCGATTAAGTCTACCGGGTTTGTGCTTTTATTGATACTTCCCTTCAAAAAATAATTCTGATTTTGATAATCAGTATTATATCTATATCCATCAGAAGTATTTATAGATGCATGACCTAGGATGGAACTATTCTCCAATTCCTTGACCCAAAGTTCCTGATACATTTTGCTGTCCAAAAGAACCAAGCTGATAACCGAAAGTGTTCACATTATCACTTCTTTTTTTGGTCACAATATTAATTGCTCCGGTAAAGGCATTCTGTCCAAAAATGCGTGCTGCAGGACCTTTAATTATTTCAATTCGTTCAATAACCTCAATAGGTAAGGCCATATTCATGGTATGATGCCCCGTCTGTGAGTCCTCAACCTTAATGCCATCAATAAGCAAAAGTGTTTGATCAAAACTTCCTCCACGAATGTACAGATCGGATTGCATTCCGGATGTACCTCGACGCCTGATATCTATACCTGCATACTGCTGTAAGAGATCTGTCACATTTGTCGATCCACTAGTTTGGATCTCTTGGGACGTAATAACAGTAATGGTTCTGGAATTTTCAGAAAAGGGTATATCTATTCTGTTTGAAGTTATAATGACTTCATCTAATTCTTCGGGTAAATTGTTCTTTTGAGAGAATGTTAAGGCACTCAAAAATAGAATTAACAATAACGATCCTTTCTTAATCATATAGTTGGTTTACAGGCAGGCAAATTTATAAATTACTGCCATAAATTATTTGTTATCTGGAATTATTCTAAATATTTTTTGGTTTCAAATTCATTATAAACTAAAATTCGGCATATTTTCTTACTTTAACCCCTTAATTGACTTTTCCGACTTATAACAATATGATAGAATTATCCACAGTAGATTATATTTTAATCATCTCCTTTTTTGCAATCACATTATTCATAGGTATTTATGTCTCCAAACAATCCGGGAAAAGTTCAGCCGAATATTTTCTGTCCGGAAGAAGTATGCCATGGTGGTTACTTGGTGTGTCCATGGTGGCCACTACATTTTCAACAGACACGCCAAATCTGGTAACAGACATAGTCAGGACCAATGGCGTTTCAGGTAACTGGGTTTGGTGGGCATTTTTAATTACCGGATTGCTTACTGTGTTTGTTTATGCCAAATTATGGAGGAAATCTCAAGTTAATACAGATATTGAATTCTATGAATTACGATATGGTGGTGCTCCCGCCAAATTTTTAAGAGGATTTAGAGCCATCTATTTAGGTATTATTTTTAATATTCTGGCAATGTCTGCAGTAACTTTAGCAGCCATAAAAATTGGCAGTATTATGCTTGGTTTAGAGCCTTGGGAAACCGTTATTTATGCCGGCGTAATTACTGTAACTTTTAGCGCATTAGGAGGATTCAGAGGAGTAGTTTACACCGATTTTATCCTATTCTTTACTGCGATGGCTGGTGCTATTGGTGCGGCATATTATCTTGTTGGTCTTCCCGAAGTCGGTGGATTGGAAGCTCTTTTACAACATGAGAATGTACAGGATAAGTTATCCATTCTACCCGATTTTAATGATAAAGAAGCACTTATAACTCTATTAATTATTCCATTGGCTGTTCAATGGTGGAGCTCATGGTATCCCGGAGCGGAACCGGGTGGTGGTGGTTACATTGCACAACGAATGTTGGCTGCAAAGAATGAAAATCATGCTATAGGAGCAACATTTTTCTTTAATATTATGCATTATGCACTGCGTCCATGGCCATGGATCATAGTTGCATTGGTCTCCCTTGTTATTTTTCCTGATGTGGCTAGCATTAAGGAAGCCTTTCCAATGGTATCTGATGATAAATTAGGTCACGATCTGGCCTATTCGGCTATGTTGACCAAACTGCCTCACGGATTATTAGGCTTAGTATTAGCTTCTTTGGTTGCAGCGTATATGAGCACCATATCAACTCATTTAAATTGGGGTGCTTCCTATATTGTAAATGACTTCTATAAGCAACAGATCAACAAAGACGCATCAGAGAAAAAATTGGTAGCTATAGGAAGAATTTCTACAGTGGGTTTAATGGTATTCAGCGCGTTGTTAGCTCTTGTTTTACAAAATGCGCTTCAGTTGTTCGATATAATTCTAATGTTTGGAGCAGGAACCGGCTTAATTTTCATTTTAAGGTGGTTTTGGTGGCGTATCAATGCATGGAGTGAAATATCAGCTATGTTTGTTTCCGGTATCGTCTCAATCCTCTTAAACTTTACATCTTTAGGTAATTATTTTTTTGGGGTTGATGGATTAATGCCTTCTTATGCTAAATTCCCGATGGTAGTATTAGTAACGACAATTGTTTGGGTTCTTGTTACATATTTAACTAAACCCGAAAACAAAACTGTCCTTCAAAATTTTTATAAAAAAATACAACCCGGAGGTCCCGGCTGGAGTAAAATTATAAATGAGGCTAAAGCTGACAATATTGAGCTAATTAATGCTCAGGAAGGTTGGAGTGTTCCTTCAGGAATTATAGCTATGCTCATTGGCTGCGTACTTATTTATAGTGTCATGTTTGCAACCGGTAATTTGATATATGGGAAATACACTGATTCTCTGATTTTATTTGGCGTTGCATTTATATCAGGCATTATCCTGTCCAAACTGTGGAAAAAAATCAGATCGAATATACTTTAACAATTCGCTTTAAATCATGATCTCAAGAGAGCAACTTATTGATGCAATTAAAAACACAAACGAATGGGATGTTGTAGTTATTGGTGGTGGAGCCAGTGGTTTGGGCGTAGCAATAGATGCCATTAGCAGAGGATATAAAACTATCTTGCTTGAAGGTTCAGATTTTGCAAAAGGGACATCGAGCAAAAGCACAAAGCTGGTTCATGGCGGCGTTCGTTATTTGGCTCAGGGAAATATAGGTCTTGTTGTTGAAGCCCTGGAAGAACGCGGTATCCTGAAAAATAATGCCGGTCATTTATTTAAAAATCTGATTTTTATTATTCCTAATTACAACAGGTGGAAGGGATACTATTATGCCATAGGATTAAAACTCTATGACCTCCTATCGAAAAGATTGAGTTTAGGGAATTCTAAATTGATCAATAGAAAAGAAACGATCAATAGTCTTCCTACCCTGAAAACAAAAAATCTCAAAAGTGGTGTAATTTATCATGACGGACAGTTTGACGATTCCCGATTAGCAATAAATTTAGCGCAAACAGTTTTGGATCATGGCGGAACTGCTATTAACCATATGAAGGTGGTGAATTTGATAAAAACCAATGACATGGTTAATGGGGTTGTTGTTGAAGATCATGAAACAGGAAGAAAATTTGAAGTAAGATCAAAAATAGTGATCAATGCTACAGGAATTTTTACTGATGATATTCTGTCTTTAAACGATGCTGCTCATAAACAATCGGTAGTTCCCAGTCAGGGAATCCATTTAGTTCTCGATAGATCTTTCTTGAATAGTGATAAGGCCATTATGATCCCAAAAACATCTGATGGCAGGGTTTTGTTCATCATTCCGTGGTGTGATAAAGTTATTGTTGGTACTACAGATACGCCTATTAAGGATCATAATCTCGAACCAATTGCTTTGGAGAGCGAAATTGAATTTATCTTGAACACAATGGAGTCCTATTTAATAAGAAAGCCTAAAAGAAAAGAAGTACTATCCGTTTTTGCCGGATTAAGACCTTTGGCTGCTCCTAAGGACAAAAATGAGAAAACCAAAGAGGTTTCTCGTAGCCATAAAGTGTTAGTATCAACCAGTAAATTAATTAGTATAATTGGTGGAAAATGGACCACATACAGAAAAATGGGAGAAGATGTAATGGATAAGGCTCTTGAAGTCCATGGTTTTCCTTTTATAAAATCTAAAACCATAGATCTGAAAATTCATGGACATCTGATTTTCAAAAATCACTCATTAAAAAATCATTTATATATTTATGGAACTGATGAGAGAGCAATTCAAGCGCTTCAATCGGAAAATGAAAGCAATTCGAAAAAAATACATCCAAATTATGACTACACCGTTGCAGAGGTTATATGGAGTGTAAGGCACGAAATGGCAAGGACTGTTGAAGATGTTCTAGCAAGACGTGTAAGATTATTATTTGTTGATGCCAGGGCTGCTATTGAGGCCTCTTCATTAGTTGCAAGAATAATAGCAAAAGAATTGAACAAAGATGATGACTGGGTAAAAAATCAAGAAATTGAATTTAAAGATCTGGCAAAAAACTATATTCTAACTTAATTAACTAACAATGTCTAAAAAGTATATTTTAGCCCTTGATCAGGGAACTACCTCTTCAAGAGCAATATTATTTGATCATAAAGGAGAGAATATAGCTATCACTCAAAAGGACTTCACACAAATATTCCCTAAACCGGGCTGGGTTGAGCATGACCCAAATGAAATATGGTCCTCTCAATTAAAAACAGCATTAGATATTACTAAAAAGGCCAAAATTTCAATGGATGAAATTGCCGGTATCGGTATTACCAACCAAAGAGAGACAACTGTTGTTTGGGATAAAGAAACCGGCGAACCTATTTATAATGCGATAGTATGGCAAGACAGACGGACGTCTAAATATTGTGATCATTTAAAATCTCTTGGTCATATTGATAGAATAAAACAAAAGACCGGACTACTATTAGATGCCTATTTTTCAGGAACAAAATTAAAATGGATCCTCGATAATGTTAAAGGTGCCAGAAAAAAGGCAGAAGCCGGACTCCTTTGCTTTGGAACTATTGACACCTGGCTGATTTGGAAACTTACAAAAGGACAAACCTTTGTGACAGATGTATCCAATGCGAGCAGAACCTTGCTTTTTAATATCAATACATTGCAATGGGATGAAGAATTGCTCAAACTTTTCGATATCCCAAAAAGTGTATTACCGGAAGTAAGAGAAAGTAGTGAGGTGTATGGTGAAACTGATTCTGATATCTTCACTGCAAATATTCCTATTGCGGGAATCGCAGGTGACCAGCAAGCAGCTCTTTTTGGACAATTATGTACCGAAAAAGGCATGGTTAAAAACACTTATGGAACCGGTTGCTTTTTACTGATGAATACAGGGAGCAAGCCTGTTTTTTCCGAAAACAAGCTTTTAACGACCATAGCATGGAAAATAAATGGAAAAGTGACCTATGCTCTTGAAGGCAGCGTTTTTGTGGGTGGTGCCGCAGTGCAATGGGTTAGAGACGGATTAAAGCTCATTGATAAGACAGATGAAATTGAAGCCCTGGCTTCAAGCGTTCCCGATAACGGCGGAGTATATTTTGTTCCGGCACTTACAGGATTAGGAGCTCCGTATTGGGATCCCTATGCCCGAGGAGCAATTAT
Source organism: uncultured Flavobacteriaceae bacterium (assembly GCA_963722665.1). Lineage (GTDB taxonomy): Bacteria > Bacteroidota > Bacteroidia > Flavobacteriales > Flavobacteriaceae > Site-B1. The sequence goes on along the minus strand of CAVRNW010000021.1, from coordinate 18,550 downwards.
GGGAATAACAAGAGGAAATACTCAGGCTCATATTGCTCGAGCCACATTAGAGGGAATTGCATATCAGGTTTACGATATAGTCAAAGCCATGGAAGCCGATGCCAATGCAAAAGGAACGGAGCTCAGAGTGGATGGAGCTGCTTCTGCTAATAATTTTTTAATGCAATTTCAGGCTGATATATTTAATTTCAACGTTGTCAGACCTAAGTTCCTTGAGACAACAGCTCTCGGCGCTGCTTACCTTGCCGGATTGGCAGTAGGTTTCTGGAATAACTTAGATGACCTTAAAGATCAGTGGGCCATAGATCGAGTATTTAAACCAAAAATGAAGCATTCAATTGCTGAAGGTTTGTTAAAAGACTGGCATAAAGCTGTGTCCCGCACGAAAAACTGGATTGAAGAATAACTTAAAATGAAATTATGTCACCATTTGCAGCAGAATTATTAGGTACTTTTTTATTGATACTATTAGGGAATGGAGTTGTAGCTAATGTCGTTTTGAAACAAACAAAAGCCGGAAGAGCTGGATGGATTGAGATAACAACCGGATGGGCTTTAGCAGTCTATGTTGGTGTTTTGGTTGCCGCACCTTACTCCGGTGCTCACCTTAATCCTGCTGTTACGGTTTCTTTGGCTATTGGCGGCCTATTCTCATGGTCCAATGTTATTCTTTATATATCGGCTCAGTTGCTAGGAGCTATGTTAGGATCCTTTGTTGTTTGGTTAACTCATAAAGACCACTATGATCTAACCGATGATGTTGAAGGTATAAAGGCGTCATTTTGTACGGCTCCTGCAATTCGAAATTATCCCATTAACTTTTTAAATGAAGTAGTAGGCACCTTTGTCTTATTGTTTGCTGTGTTCTATATAGCAGGTCCGGAAATAAGCCTGGAATCTGAACAAGTGGTTAATTTTGGCCTTGGCTCCTTAGGTGCCATACCGGTAGCATTTGTAGTTTGGGTCATAGGGCTGTCCTTAGGAGGTACAACAGGCTACGCAATAAATCCGGCCAGAGATTTGGGCCCCCGAATAGTATATACATTCTTACCAATTAAGCATAAAAGAGATAGTGACTGGAGCTATTCCTGGATACCTATAGTCGCCCCATTAATTGGTGGCGGAATCGCTGCGTTGCTTTTTATTCTTCTAAAATAATAAGCACTTAAACTTAGACAGTGTTTTTCGTAATTTTTTGGATTATTTGTTGTTTGTTTAATAATTTAAACTCTATTTTATTACGTATTTTATGATGTTATTGTTAATTTTTTATATATTTGAATACCAACCAACAACAAACACTATTATGAAGATCAATTATGAAGCAATTAACATGTCTCGAACTTGTGACGTTTTTTGCTTAATTATTTCCGCTTTTATCATTTATTTTTTCAGTGATTTTGTGTTAAATATAGTAAGCTCATTTAGTAATGAAGTTTATACCAGTTTTTCAAACGGATTAGCAAGTTTATAGATTTTTATAGCAGTCCGAAAATCACACAGAAAGAAATAAAAAAAGCTTCAAGGTTTATCTTGAAGCTTTTTTTATACTATATATTTTTACTCAATCAGCTAAAACAATTACTTTATTGTCTTTTAATTCAATGGTCCCTGAATTAATTGCCAACCAGGCTCCCTTGCTTTGTTTTTCAAATTTATCCAGGACTTTTTCATCTAACTGGATATCTCCATAGATCTTAACGTATCCTTGTTTTAATAATGAGATGATAGGCGCGTGATCTTTTAGCATTTGAAACTCTCCATTTACTCCCGGAACAGCTATTGACTCCACTTCTCCACTAAATAATGTTGCTTCCGGTGTTACAATTTCTAAGAACATAGTCTCTTAAGTTTTTTTAAACGTCGGCCAACATTTTTTCACCGGCTTCAATAGCTTCCTCAATATTACCTTTTAAGTTAAACGCTGCTTCCGGAAGGTGATCTAATTCACCATCCATGATCATATTAAACCCTTTAATGGTATCTTTTATATCAACTAGTACTCCAGGAGTTCCGGTGAACTGTTCAGCAACATGGAACGGTTGAGATAAGAAACGTTGCACACGTCGTGCCCGTCCAACAGCTAATTTATCTTCTTCAGATAATTCTTCCATTCCAAGAATGGCAATGATATCTTGTAACTCTTTATAGCGCTGTAATAACTCTTTAACTCGTTGCGCACAATCATAATGCTCCTTTCCTAGAACATCTGCAGTTAAAATCCTTGATGTAGAATCCAATGGATCCACAGCAGGATAGATTCCTAGCTCAGCAATTTTACGTGACAATACGGTAGTTGCATCCAAATGCGCAAAAGTTGTTGCAGGTGCCGGATCTGTTAAATCATCTGCAGGCACATAGACTGCCTGTACAGATGTGATCGATCCTCTTTTTGTTGATGTAATTCGTTCCTGCATTTCTCCCATTTCAGTAGCTAAGGTAGGCTGATATCCAACCGCAGAAGGCATACGACCCAATAAGGCTGAAACCTCTGAACCGGCTTGTGTAAAACGGAAGATATTATCTATAAAGAATAATACATCTTTTCCTTGCCCTTCACCGGAACCATCTCGGAAATATTCAGCAATCGTTAATCCCGATAATGCCACTCGTGCACGTGCTCCGGGAGGCTCATTCATTTGTCCGAAAACAAAGGTTGCTTTTGATTCAAGCATGGCTTTTTTATCAACTTTCTTCAAATCCCATCCACCTTCTTCCATGGAATGCAGGAAATCATCTCCATATTTAATAATTCCTGATTCTAACATTTCTCTCAGCAGATCGTTTCCTTCACGTGTCCTCTCACCTACTCCGGCGAATACTGAAAGTCCACCATGCCCTTTAGCAATATTATTAATAAGTTCCTGGATCAAAACCGTCTTTCCTACACCTGCTCCACCAAATAAACCAATCTTTCCACCCTTTGCATAAGGCTCGATCAAGTCGATTACCTTGATACCTGTGAATAGAACTTCAGTAGAAGTTGACAGGTCTTCAAATTTAGGTGCTTCTCTGTGAATTGGTAATCCGTTCTTTCCTGCTTTAGGTAAGTTTGGCATTCCATCAATTGCATCTCCAATCACATTAAATAACCGTCCATATATATCTTCTCCTACAGGCATTTGAATTGGGGCTCCGGTTGAAACAACTTCGGTCCCTCGGCTTAATCCATCTGAAGAATCCATCGCTACTGTTCTCACGGTATCTTCTCCAATATGTGACTGTACTTCAAGCACTAATATTGAACCATCTTCTCTGTTAATTTCCAATGAATCATGAATTCTTGGAAGATCTGCTTCACTCTTGAATTCAACATCGATCACCGGGCCTATAATTTGTGCAACTTTACCTGTAACTTTTGACATTACTCTATTTGTTTATTGTTTTCTTAATATTTTAATATGAAAAACAGCTTCACCCAATCAAGTGGAATACGATGGTTTTTCGCGTGCAAAGATAATTTTTTTAATTTAAAATGAATAGCAAATCCCTGCTTTTTTACACAAAAAAACGCCTTCATTTCGAGGTTTCGGATGAAGACGTCTATTTATTTTTATTTATTTTCTACTGGAGCATTGGAGAATAATTTGTTGGATAATCTCCAATTTCGACTAAATTACCAGATGCTGCAAAATTAGATCCATAAGTTGCATCAATAGCTCTCATAAATTCGTTTGCCATTAAGGAATAACCTCTGTGAGGTTAAATGTATACCATCTAAAGAACCAAGCACCACCTGTAAACAAGATCTGCAGTTAAAATAAAATCACCAGAGGGATAACCTCCTCCAGAACAATTGTTGCATTATGGTTTCTAAATCCACATAAGCCTAAACCAGCTTCAGTAGCAGTTGCTACTATAGTTGCATTAAAAGCATCTGTTGCCAATTTGATCTCATCTTGCTCACTAGGTATTATAACCCATTTATCTTCTAGAGGTAGAGAAACACCTTCAACCGAAAACTGTCCGGCTAATGCCTGAGATAACCCCTGAGACATTAAAACCCCAACAGTGTCAGTATTAACAGTTCCTATAATACTGACTGCTAGGTAAAACAAATAGATCTGTTTCTGTTGCCTGTCTTGCTTGACCATAAATAGCTCCTAACAAATTGGCAACTGGAGTCGCATATGCAGGAGGTAAACCGAATTGTGCAATAAAAGCCTGCAAATGCAGGAAGATTCGATATAATCCTCCAGCAATCTGAGCAGAAAAATCAGCTAAACTTTCATCTTTAATAACGACAGCACTAGCTTCTGTTTCTGAGAAAACAACTAATGCGATCTGTCTCTCCATAGGCGTGAAAATACCGATTTAATGCTCCATAAATTGTATTTAGTGTAGGAATCTGAGGTCCAAACGCAGGATTGGAAGGATCTAAAGGATTATAAGGTACAGTTGTAAAATGAGGTAAACTTGTTATATATGGTATATTTGCAATTACACCTTGTGCACCATTTGCTGTTAAAGTGTTGAATCAACTGGCTCTAAAAGACAACATCAAACATAGCTTGAGGTGTTATCAGTGATCGATCAGTACCATCTCCTCCTGAAATTGCATAACCTAATACATCATTACCCACCAATTTCAGATAGAGTGAAAAACGAGGGTTTTGAGCCATTGCATCTCCAAAATTGTATGCATTTGGAGTTGAGGCCATTCTGACGAAGTATGGATTGCTGCAGCAGTAGACAAATTAGCAAGATTACCATATCCATCAACTAATAAGTGAAAACTTTTTGCTCCTGGAACACCCAAATTGTTATAAGGTCCGTTGGATTGAGTGAACACCTCTGTAGTTGATGCTGCAGGTCAATCTTACCGGTCCAGATCCATCAAAATAAAATCGAGGGGCAAATCTGTTATTTCCCTGGGCATCTAAACTGGTGCTCCGCCAAAAAGCAACCCACCAATATTATCATTCATTAAAGGTTGTGTAAAAGCACCTCCTCCAACTTGTTCAAACTGTTGAGCCAATATATTTGGAAATGAATTTTCTTGTCCTGCTATAAATAAAGCACCGTCAGTATAACCTGCTGTAAAAGAAGCCCCAATGGCTACGTAATTTGAAAAATCTGCGGAACCAGAAGTTAATTCCGGTAAAGGTTCATCAATAAGAATTTCAACATTATTATCTGCCAAAATATCCTCTTCATCATTACAGGACATAAATCCTACTAAAAGAGCAAGCACCCATATATATTTTAATTTCATAATATTCTTTTTCATAATGATTATAAATTATTAATTGTCCAAGATATGTAATACATAGATCCTATAAATCCTGTACCATATGCTGTGTAATATTCTTTACCCGTAAGATTTGTTCCTCCTGCTTTAAAAATAGATTTTAAACTTGGAACTGTATAGTTAATTTGCGCATCAAGCACATGGAATTCAGGAACTAGTCCGTCACCAAAAGTAGCTTCCCAGTAATAATCATCACTGAATCTGTATGATATATTAAACCCAAAATTCTCAAATAGCTCTGCATTTCCAAAAGACGCTTTAAACTTATGCTCAGGAGTATTAAAGTTAGTTACAAAACTCGGATATTGTTCCTGATCGAAATCTAGTTTTGCATACGTATAGCTTCCCTCCAGATTAAAATCATCAAATACTTTTAGGGTTAGTCCAATGGAAGCACCATAAGAATTAACGTCAGCTTCAGCATTTGTATAGGAACCATAGATTTGATAATCTCTATTGGCTATTGCTGCAACCGATAAACCTCCATCGCCAACAGTGCCATATAAAGGAGAAATAACGCGTCCCTGAGAGATAAAATCTGTATACTTATTGAAATAGGTGCTAAAATCAACTGTCAGTTTATTGAATTTTCCTCTATAGCCAATTTCGGCAGAACTAACCTGCTCTGGTTTTATTATATCAGGATTTGCAACTACTAAAACTGAAGGGTCTCCGGTTGCTGCTGCAGCAATGGCTGAACTCGCAGTGTAAGAATTCGTATAGGCAACTCCACCTGTTTGTGTTATAGTTGCAGGTTGTCCAAGTCAATTGCCCGGCAGCACTCACAGGATATGATCTTGAATACCTTTCTAAATTATCCGGTGCTGAACCTACTAATACATATTGCCCAGTGTCTAAGCCTATAAATAGATCTTGTGTTGTTGGATTCCTGAAACCTGTTTGGACTGAAGCCCTGATATTGTGGTCTCGATTAACAGTTAAACCCGCAGATATTCTCGGGGAAACGAAACCATCAAAAAATTCAGATTTATCATATCTTATGGATCCGGTAAGTTTTAATTCTAAGGCTTCATTTAATTCCAAATTTTTCTGAATTTGAGTATAAATACCATATTCGTTATAATCGATTGGACCGTCCTTATCTGTATAAATAGTACCAAAAGAGTTCAAACTGTATTGCCTGAATGAACCTCCAACTTGAATATCAGCAAAATCCGTTAAGTGACTGAAATTGTAATTCCCATCTGCATGATAATATTTTGAAGCATCTTTGAATTGAGAACCCGTTAATATATTTGGATCGTTTATACTTCTGTTAAATGCTGCTATAAACCCTGGGGAGCCAGGTTCAAAACGACCATTTTCTGCCGCTGCTCTTGCTGCAGCATGGGCTTGTGCATCTGTTGCGCCTCCAAATGCAGCTCCAGCATACGCGCCAATATAGTCTCCAAACCATTGCGAATCACTTTTCCAAGCTCTATTGATTTGAATACCTGTGACTACCATATCGTAGGAGTCACCTGCTTTATCAGTAACAACATATCCTCTTAAAAAGAAATTACTGTTTTTTACTTCAATTTTATGTTGTTGTTGTGTAAAACCATCAATGTTGTACCTATTGGTTCCCTGGTAAATGGTGGTACCTGAGCCCGCCTTACCTACGTAAGATATTTCAAAGTCATCTTCAAAAGGTCGGAAGTATAATCCCCAATCTGCTTTTATACTTTCTGCATTATAGTCAGTTAAATCACTTTCGTCATATCCTGTTCTACTTACAGATACATTCGGTATAATACCCAGTCCGCCTGAAGCTGCCCTGATATTTGTAGAGACTATGTCACCATAAACGTTTAAACCGTCATAGTTTATATTGTTAGCTCTTGTTCCGCCAACTGTATATTTATCCTCTTTACTATTTGCCGCCCAATCGGTTCCTTGCAAGTACCCAAAATTTACTTTTGCCGCAAACTTTTCAGAGAATTTATATGCCATTCTTAAACCGAAATCTGTATAAGCATTATCGCCTGCTGCTTCTTGAGATGTGATTCCTCGTTTTATAGAAACACTAATTCCGTCATCATCAAATGGGTTTTTACTGGTCATAAACAGGATTCCGTTAAATGCATTCGCACCATAAAGGGCAGATGATGCCCCAGGAAGAAGCTCGACACTTTTAACATCGGTCTCTATCATTCCAACTAAGTTCCCAATCGGGAAGTTAAGAGCAGGAGTGGAGTTGTCCATACCATCAACTAATTGCATGAATCGGTTGTTAGCAAACGTGGCAAATCCTCTGGTATTAACAGATTTAAAAGTTAAACTGTTTGTATTTACATCAACACCTTTTATGTTCTCTAAGCCATCATAAAAATCGACAGAGGCAGTGTTTTTAATTTCTCTGACACCAAAACGTTCGACAGTTACAGGTGATTCAAAGATACGCTCGGGTGTTCTGGAAGCAGAAATGACTACTTCATCCAAGAAATTTCCTTCTTTTAGGACGAAGCTCAAAACTTGGTTGTTTTGTGTTACCTCTATTGTAACAGATTCAAAACCTACGCTACTGGTTTGAACCATAAATGGAGGATCTTGATTTACTTTTAAAGTAAAATTTCCGTCAAAATCAGTTACTACTCCTGTTGAAGTACCAACAACAATAACGTTAGCTCCCGGAAGAGGCTGACTACTATCGTCTGTAACCGATCCTGAAATTGTCGTTTGAGAGTATGTTATACCACAAAACAACATCAACAAAATTGAAAGGGATTTTCTCATTGTATAGTTTTAGTTAATTTAATAAAGCAATATACGTTTTTTAACGAAATTTTTAATAAAACGATAAATAAAATACGGAATTTTTAAATTATACTACTCTACAGTGACCGATTTTGCCAAGTTGCGAGGTTGATCAACATTTCTTCCTAACATAACTGCTATATGGTAAGAAAGAAGTTGCAATGGTATTGTTGTCAATAATGGTGTAAGTGATTCCAGTGTCTCAGGTACCTCGATCACGTGATCTGCCAGTTCTCTTACAATTTTATCACCTTTTGTGACAATGCCAATAATTCTGCCATGTCTGGATTTAATTTCCTGAATATTACTTACGATCTTATCGTAATGTCCATTATGTGTTGCAATTACAACAACCGGCATATTTTTATCTATCAATGCAATTGGACCATGTTTCATCTCTGCAGCAGGATATCCTTCGGCATGTATATATGAGATCTCTTTTAGCTTAAGTGCTCCTTCAAGAGCTACCGGGAAATTATATCCTCTCCCCAGGTATAAAAAGTTATGGACATCTTTGTATATTTTTGCTACTTCCTTAATATGACTGTCAGATTCCAATGCTTTGCTTACTTTCTCCGGGATCATTTCCAATTCCAGTAAATGATGTCTGTATTCTGAACTTGAAATAGTTCCTTTGGCTCTCGCCAGCCTCAAGGCTATTAAATACAATACAGTGATCTGCGTTGTAAATGCTTTTGTTGAAGCCACACCAATTTCAGGCCCTGCATGTGTGTATGCTCCGGCATCTGCCTCCCTTGCAATGGAAGAACCTACCACATTACATACGCCAAAAACAAAGGCTCCCTTTGATTTTGCCAGTTTTATGGCCGCTAATGTATCAGCCGTTTCACCAGATTGAGAAATAGCTATGATCACATCATTTTCTGAAATGACCGGATTCCTGTATCTGAATTCTGAAGCGTATTCAACTTCTACCGGAATTCTCGCTAAATCTTCAAAAATGTATTCCGCTACTAATCCTGCGTGCCAGGAAGTACCACAAGCTACAATAGTAATACGATTTGCATTTAGCAGTTTTTTCATATTATCCTCAACACCCGACATTTTTATTATTGCGCTCTCTAATAACAATCGACCCCTGTATGTATCTTTGATAGCCTCAGGTTGTTCATAAATCTCCTTGAGCATAAAATGTTCAAATCCACCTTTTTCAATTTGCTCCAGATTCATTTGAAGTTCCTGAACATATGGATCTACCAATGAATCGTCCTTAATTTTTCTTACCTCAACCCCTTTTAACCTTCTTATAATTGCCATTTCCTCATCTTCCAAATAAATGGCCGTTTTTGTATATTCCAGGAAAGGAGAAGCATCACTTGCAATAAAGAATTCTTTGTCACCAACTCCAATAGCCAACGGGCTGCCTAATTTAGCAACGATTATCTCATTTGGTTTGTTTACGTCAAAAACTGCAATAGCGTAAGCACCTACAACCTGGTTCAAGGCTATTTGCACTGCCTGACCTAATTTTACATTTTCATTTTTCTTAACGTCTTCAATAAGGTTTATTAAAACCTCTGTGTCTGTATCTGAATTAAATGTATATCCTCTTTTTTGAAGCTCTTGTTTTAAGGAGTCATAGTTTTCTATAATTCCGTTATGAATAATAACCAGATCTCCTGAATTGGAATAATGCGGATGTGAATTAACGTCATTCGGGACACCATGTGTAGCCCAACGAGTATGACCAATACCAACACTTCCTTTTGTTGATATTTCTTTCTCAAGCTTATCCTGCAAATCTGCCACTTTTCCTTTTGTCTTGGAAAGTTGTATATCAGTTCCATCAAAAAGTGCAATTCCGGCACTATCGTACCCTCTGTATTCCAACCTTTTTAATCCTTCCAGGATTATAGGATAAGCTTTTCTATGGCCAATGTATCCAACTATTCCACACATAATTTAATCGTTTGGTTCTGTATAATAAATTTCTAATTTAACTTTTTTGTCAGAAAGCGAAGTATTATTTCCGTAAACTACTGTTCCTTTCGGTGAAAGGACAGTTCCTCTTGGTAATTCCTTCACATTATCGATTTCAGTCACTCCTAACAGACCCGAAGTATCATATAAATTAACGTTAGACGATATGGTTAAGCCAAGTTTCGTATTAGTGGAGTCATTTAAAAGAATATTATTGATATGCTCGGTAATTCTAATTTTGAATTTATTATTTCCTTGAGCATCTGTATACCTTCTGCCTAAATGATTGATAAATGAATTAATTGGGGCAATTGTTGACTGTGTATCCCTAAATAAATCTATTACCGGTAAATTATTATTTAGGTCATAAAGAAATATCCTGTCATTCTTATGATCCTCTTCTGTAATGGTTGTTTGATCTTCATAAAAGATCAAATTCGCTTCATTTATTATCCAGTCGTCTTGATGGGATTTAAATTCAATAAATTCAGGTGTATCTGTTCCTCCAAATAAATCAATAACTGCCATGGATCCTTCTCCTCCTTTTAAATACAATTTCTCATCTCCCTCTGTGGTGTTGGCATTTTCAATCTCGGTCAAAATAGACCCATTGAATTGACTATTATCAAATATATTGACTCTGTTCCCATTTAAATTGAGCACAATAGTGTTGCTGTTTACAGCTAATTCTTCGTCATTTATCCCATCTGAATTAATGTCCAGAACATCTTCATCAATAGTGCCATCACCATCAATATCGGCATCAGCAGTGTCTTTAATTCCGTCACCATCTGTATCTAAACTATCTTCATCTAAATTTCCGTCACCATCAACATCAGCATCAGCAACATTTGGAATGCCGTCACTGTCATCATCATCAAACTCAGCAACACTGCTGAAATGAACTGTCACATTTGAAGTCGATGAGCTAATATTCAATAATATCATTGGTGAATCCACTCCATTACTTTCAACTTTAAAATAAAGCCCTCTAAAATACTCCTTAAAATTATTTGTATTGCTCAGTTCTGGTTCTCCAATTTTATCTATTATGTTTTCTTTCCAGAACAAGCTGTCAAGTTTTAATCTTAAGGCAGGACTCAACCTCGATGTTATTTCTTCTTCAATTTCACTATCAGAATAATTATTTGTAGTTAATATAATCTCATTTTTATCAAAAAATAAAGAGTCGTTTTGATAAATCAATTCTGATTCCATTTCAGACACTGATATAGGACTACCCAAAGATGTTTCTCCACTCGAATAATATTTTTGACTTTGCACAAAATCAGTGCTAGGGTCAAAATCTCTTAAAAAATAATTATTCTTATAAATTGAAAGTTTTAAGGGTGTTTCGGCATTACCATAAATAGAATCTAAAAGATAATTTGTATTTCCATTTTCATCTGTGGACTCATCTGGATCCACTCCACTGAAATAAGGAATTGTAAGCACAATTGAATCTAATCTAATATTAACACCATACGTTCTGTTTTGACTACCTGTAGCCAAATTCAATTGACTTACCAAATTAGCTGATGAACTTCCATAAACCGGATCATTATAAAAACCCAATAAATTAGAGTTCAGATTATTGGTTTGTACCGGTTTGATCTTATTATTAAAGGCGATAACCGGATAACTAATACTATTTGTTTCAAAATTATTGTTACCTATAACATCCACACCTATGGAAGCATAATCCTTTTCACAAGCAATAAAGGATACAATCAAAGCTATCAAAACAGTAATAGCTTTAAAACTATTTACAATCTTCGTCATTTTCATATTAAAAATTAACTCATTAATTTTGTGCTGTAAAACTCTTTATAATTTTCGGCAAACTCTTCTTTGCTTTGAAATTCTAAAACTGGTTTTTGGCATTTTTTCAAGTAATCTGAAATCTCTTTAGGAAGTTCCTCTGAGCCGACTATTAGTGCGTCAGAGTGGTCTATAGCGACTTTCATTAAGTTTATATAGGAAGGTTTTTGCAGGACTTTTATTATGTCCTCATTTATTTTGTCAAATTTAATTTTTTCGATCATGTGTTTATTTAACGCACCATCATACCCTTGATTGTATATACTAGTAACTATTTTACTATCTGCAAACAAAGGCTCCCCTTTATAATATTCTTTTAAATAAAGAGGCAGCAAAGATGCCAGCCAGCCATGAACATGGATAATATCAGGAGACCAGTTCAATTTTTTTACAGTTTCAATAACCCCTTTTGCAAAGAAAATGGCTCGTTCATCATTGTCAGGAAATAATTCTCCATTTTCATCTGTCAAGGTGGCCTTTCTTTTAAAGTATTCTTCATTATCAATGAAATACACCTGAATTCGTTCCTTAGGTATGGAAGCAACTTTTATGATAAGAGGCATATCCAGATCATTTATTACCAAATTGATCCCCGATAAACGAATCACTTCATGTAACTGATGTCTTCTTTCATTTATATTCCCATATCTGGGCATGAAAATTCTGATTTGCCCTCCACTTTGATTGACCATTCTTGGTGTCTCAAAAGACATAGATGATATTTCTGTTTCTGGCAAATAGGGCACTACTTCGGATGATACGTACAATATCCTCTTATCTTTCATATATTGAGTTTCTTTTGAGAATTCAGACTAAAAAACATGCAAAATTACAAAATTTTATGCAGATTAGTCTTTTATATTTAAGTTTGCATGCTGTTAATTTTTTACTAAAGTGAAAGTATATAAACAAAAACGTGACCTTCAAAAGGAAATCAAGTCCTTTAAAAAGGATAATAAAACCATCGGTCTTGTCCCTACTATGGGTGCTTTACATGAAGGTCATCTGTCTTTAGTTGAAAACGGATTAGCTGAAAACAATGTAGTAATTGTTAGTATTTTTGTAAATCCTACACAATTCAACAATCAAAATGATCTGCTCAAATATCCGCGAACACTTCAAAAGGATATTGATCTGTTAAAAACTGTAAACAGCAACATATTGGTTTTTGCACCAAGTGTTGAAGATATTTACAGTAAAAGCGTGAATGCCGTTAAATTTGATTTCGAAGGGCTGGAATTTGAAATGGAAGGCGAGTTTAGAGACGGACATTTTGATGGAGTTGGAACTATTGTAAAACAATTATTGGAAATAGTAAAACCAAACAATGCCTATTTTGGAGAAAAGGACTTTCAGCAATTGCAAATAATTAAGAAACTTGTCAAAAAATTTGAAATTCCGGTAAAAATAATAGGCTGCAAAATTCATAGAGAATCTAGTGGTTTAGCTATGAGTTCAAGAAATGTGCGATTAAAACCAAATTACAAAAAAGCAGCTCCGTTTATCTTTAAAACCTTACAGGCTGCCAAAATTAAGTTTGGCACAAAAAGTGCTGCTTATGTTACGAAATGGGTAAATAAACAATTTGCTGATCATGAATTATTAAAATTAGAATATTTTAGAATTGCAAATACTGATACCCTGAAAGAAGTGAAACGAAAATCGAATAATAAAAAATATCGTGCGTTTATTGCAGTATATGCTGACGATGTAAGATTAATAGACAATATCGCATTAAATTAATTATCTTTGCCTCATGCAAATTCAAGTTGTAAAATCTAAAATTCACAGAGTAAAATGTACTGGTGCCGATCTAAATTATATCGGTAGTATTACTATTGATGAAGATTTAATGGATGCCGCCAATATTATTCAAGGTGAAAAAGTTCAAATCGTCAACAATGATAATGGTGAACGCCTTGAAACATATGTTATCCCCGGTCCTAGAAACAGTGGTGAAATTACATTGAACGGCGCAGCAGCCAGAAAAGTAAGTGTAGGTGACACTTTAATATTAATCACTTATGCCTTTATGGATATTGAGAAGGCTAAGATCTTTAAACCTTCTTTAGTGTTCCCGGACGAAGCCACCAATCTTTTAAAATAAGATCTTGAACAAGCGTGTATCAAAAATTTTAAAGATCGTTATTCCATTAATATTCGGAATATTGATTGGCTGGTACTCCTTCTCAAAAATTCCATTTTCCGAAATACTGCCATACTTTAAATCGGTCAAATATTCATGGATCTTTTTAGGTCTGTTCTTTGGACTGCTAAGTCATCTTTCACGCGCCTATAGATGGAAGTTTATGTTGGAGCCATTAGGGTTTAAACCTAAAATTCAAAATAGCATCATGGCTGTTTTTATAGCCTATCTCACTAATTTCGGTATTCCGAGGTCTGGAGAAGTTATGCGGGCTGTGGTTTTTTCCAATTATGAGAACGTGCCTTTTGAAAAAGGCTTCGGAACCATTGTTGCCGAGCGAATTGCCGATATGCTGGTAATGCTGCTTATTGTACTTACAACATTATTTATTCAGTATGATTTTATAAGTAGTTTATTAATAAGGAACTTCAATCCGCAAACTCTAATAATAGGCCTAATTGTTTTAATTACTTTGGGAGCTATTTTCTTTTCTCTAATTATTAATGCCAAATCAGGGATCACCTTTAAAATTAAAACTTTTGTTCTAGGAGTTATTGAGGGTGCAACCAGTATTTTTAAAATGAAGAAAAAATGGGCATTTATTGGGCATACTCTATTTATTTGGCTCATGTATATTCTAATGTTCTATGTTACAATATTTGCAGTACCCGAACTCAAACATGTCCCTTTGGCAGCAATTTTAATTGGATTCATTGCTGGCGGATTTGCCATTGCGGCCTCAAATGGAGGTCTTTTCGTTTATCCTGCGGCAATTCTGGCCGCTTTTACACTTTTTGGAATTGAACAAAACCCCAGTTTTGCCTTTGGCTGGATCATGTGGACCGCGCAAACAGCCTTGATACTTTTTTTTGGCGCACTATCGTTTCTTTTCCTTCCCGTTTTTAATAGAGAAAAATAATTTCTAAATTGCCGTAATAATTCTCAAATCTTTAAACTATGAAAAATTCGATCCTTTTAATTTTTATTTTCTTGCTTTCCTACACAATTAATTCTCAGGTTATAAACCAGGAAATTGAATCAAATAAACTTGGAGAAACACGGCAGATCAAAATACAACTGCCAAAAAATTATGAAAAAAATACAGATCAGAAATATCCTCTATTTATTGTTTTTGATGGTGATTACCTTTTTGATCCTGTAGCCGGAAATGTTAGTTATTACTCCTATTGGGAGGATATGCCGGAAGCAATTGTAGTTGGCATAGATCAATATGGAACCCGGGATTATGATACTAAGTATTCTGAAGAAAACTTTTTACCTCTGGAATCAGGTGCAAATTTTTTCGAGTTTGTCGGGCTGGAATTAGTTCCTTTTATTGAGCAGAATTACAGAACAGCCAATTTTAGAATTGCAGTAGGGCATGGAAAGACTGCAAACTTTATTAATTACTACCTATTTAAAAATGACCCGCTTTTTATGGCCTATATATGCATAAGTCCGGAATTAGCGCCGGAAATGGAACAGAACATCACAGAACGATTACTTAATTTTCAAGATAAGTATTTCTATTATCTGGCTAAAGCTTCCAATGACCTTAGGCATGTAAGTCAAGGGGTTGAAGCCCTAAATATTAATCTGTCCTCCATAAATAACGAATCCCTGTTCTACGGTTATAATGATTTTGACGGCCCAACTCATTATTCAGTTGCTGCCCATGCCATTCCTAATGCCTTAGAAAATATTTTTAGTACTTTTCAACCCATAAGCAAGCAGGAATATCAGGAAACCATCCTGAATCTCGATTATTCACCGGTTGACTATTTAAAAGAAAAGTATCAAATGGTCAATGACCTTTTTGGTATCAATAAAAAAATACTGATCAATGATTTCAGAGCAATATCATCTGCCATTGAAAAAAATCAATTGTTTGAAAACTACCAGGATTTGAGCAAATTGGCTAATAAAGATTATCCTGAATCATTGTTAGGGACTTACTATCTGGCTAGATATTACGAGGAGATGGGAGAACCAAAGAAAGCATACAGAACCTATAAATCAGGATATGTTTTGGAAGAAATAGCCGGAATTTCAAAAGACCTAATGTTAGAGAAAGCAGAAGAGATCAAAGCAGATTTTGGCTTTTAATAAAAACGAATGTCTAAAGTAAAAACCACTTTTTTTTGTCAGAATTGCGGCAGCCAATATGCAAAATGGCAAGGACAATGCACATCCTGTAAAGAATGGAATACTATTGTAGAGGAGATCATTCAAAAAGAAGACAAGACTAACTGGAAACCATCTTCAAATAGTGCAGTTAAAAGAACGTCAAAACCTCTAAAGATCAATGAAATTGATCTATCTGATGAAGCAAGACTTAAAACTTCTGATGAGGAGTTCAACCGGGTTTTAGGAGGCGGAATTGTTCCGGGATCATTAATTTTGCTGGGCGGAGAACCCGGAATAGGTAAAAGTACACTACTGCTTCAGATAGCCTTGAAATTGCCTTATAAAACCCTATATGTGTCGGGTGAAGAAAGCCAAAAGCAGATAAAAATGCGTGCAGAACGCATCAATCCAAACAACAATAACTGTTTTGTGTTGACTGAAACCAAAACCCAGAATATTTTTAAGCAAATTCAATCCGTAGAACCTGAAATTGTCATCATAGATTCTGTGCAAACCCTTCATAGCGATTATATTGAATCGTCTTCAGGCAGTATTTCTCAAATAAAGGAATGCACGGCCGAACTCATAAAATTCGCCAAAGAAACCTCCACTCCAGTGATCCTGATAGGTCATATTACAAAGGATGGCAATATCGCAGGGCCAAAAATTTTGGAGCATATGGTTGATACGGTTTTGCAGTTTGAAGGAGACAGAAATCATGTATTCAGAATACTGAGAGCAAATAAGAACCGTTTTGGATCTACGAACGAATTAGGTATCTATGAAATGCAAAGTTCCGGTTTGAGAGAAGTCTCAAATCCCTCAGAGATCCTAATATCTCAAAAAGATGAAGAACTAAGCGGAAATACCATTGCAGCAACCATAGAAGGCCTCAGGCCTATTATGATCCAGATACAGGCTTTAGTGAGTACAGCTGTTTACGGAACACCTCAACGCAGTACAACAGGATTTAACGCCAAGCGATTGAATATGCTCCTGGCCGTTTTGGAAAAAAGAGCGGGGTTCAGGCTTGCATCTAAAGATGTCTTTCTTAACATTACAGGCGGGATCACGGTTGATGATCCGGCAATTGATCTGGCGGTTATTGCAGCTATATTATCCTCGAACGAGGATACAGCGATTCCCAAAGATTATTGCTTTGCAGCCGAAGTAGGTCTCTCAGGTGAGATAAGACCTGTTCAACGCATAGAACAACGGATCCTGGAAGCAGAAAAACTAGGATTTTCTACTATTTTTGTATCTAAATACAATAAGATCAGTCTTAAAAACCCAAAGATCAAAATTCATCTTATCTCTAAAATTGAGGATATCTTACCTTTTGTAAATTAAACCAACCTACAAAAAAGTATTCCTGTAGTTGTTTAACGATTAAATTGACATTTGCCTTCACTTAATCGAATTTCAATTATAACATAGCGAATATATATGGTTTAACAAGGGTATTGAATTATTTTTATCAAACTATTGCGTTGATTACCAATTCAATACTTAATTAATCCTAAAAAGAACTAAAAACCCCTCGATATGAAAAATCTCCAAAGAATATTCTTTTTGCTGGTTCTACTCTTTACAAATTACTTGGTGTTTGCCGGATCTGCAAATGATAAATTAACACGACAAAATTCACCTGACCAAATCAATAATGAACTTTCTAAACATTTAGTTTCTAATAGTTGTATCTCTTTTTTACATACAGGTTTGGATCACAACCTATTTAGTGGATCTATGTTTCATAGAATTGCGAATAAACAACCCTCAACAATCATAGAAACTGTTGATACAGAAGCACAAACTCTACGTTTGGAGTTTCGAGTTTCCAATGGTGCCAGCCGAAGTTTTGTGATAGGATTTAATGAAAACGCTACAGATGGGTACGATTATGGGTATGATGGTGGTGTTATTAACAACCCTCCTGTAGATGATATGGGAAGCTTGTTGAATGGCCAGCAATATGTTTTACAGTCCTTTGCCCCTATAACTCCGGATAAAGAAATAGATCTTGTGATGCATGCATCAGGCAATTTTAATTATACTCTAATATCGACTGAGATTTCAAATTTTCCTAATGATCAAGACTTGTTCATAAGAGATAATTTAACCGGTGAATCTTATAATTTAAGAGATAAAGATGGTTATCAATTCATTTCAAAAGCCGGAACATTTACATCTCGGTTTCAGGTTATATTCCAGGATCCTTCAACACTTTCTAATGAAGAATTCAATACTGACAATACGCTTATCTATGTGAATGGAACAGAGGAAAAACTGTATGTTAAGTCATTGACAGATCAGGCAAGACAATTGAATATGAGCAATATGTTAGGCCAAACAGTAAAATCCTATAATAAAGTTAACAATCAAAATTTGGAGAATGGTATTAATATCTCCGACTTAAATACTGGTATTTATATTGTAAATATACAAACAGAAAATAATAAATCAATAGACAAGAAAGTGATTATTAATTAAGGGTTAATAATTAATTT
>CAVRNW010000020.1:0-161215 GCA_963722665.1 uncultured Flavobacteriaceae bacterium | reverse complement strand
GATATAAAGATCACCTATGCAATAAAATGACTATAAAAAAGTTACCTTACAAAGCATCAGTAAGTTAAAGATAAACCTAAATTAACAATCTGCAGCTAAAGCTAAAAAAAATACTGTGTACAACAACAGCTACCTTCAGCGCTGCTTTAGAACTTCCTTGAAATTTTCTATATTTAAATAAAATTAAACTTGGCTACAATGCGAAACGGCCAGGGCTCGCTCTGCCAACGTTAATTTTTCCTGCAAAGCAGGAAACCCAACGCTAAGCTTCGCCCTCATTGTTGCGCCGATATCATAGCCAAAGCCGTTGGAGTACATTCAGCTAAAGCTGACCAAAGTTGCTCCACAACTGCGTTGTTCCCACCCCTTTGGAAATGTTCCTCCAACGTCCCGCTATGCCAAATCACATTTAGCTTTTCGCATTCTTGGGAATCGTACCTAAAACAGCTTTTACTGCCCTTCGAGGGAAAACGTTCACCAACAATCGCTATATGTAATTTGATCACGTTCTACTTGTCTTTTAATTTTTTTGTGAATAAATTCACTCCAAATTAAAACCCAGAACGTAACCACGCATAGCGGGACGTTGGCACCAATTGGAGAACGACGATAAGAACAACGAATATTTTTATTTTAAATTTCATAGTATTTTCTGGACGAACGAAAAAATCTGAAAAAACTCATGTGGGCGGAAATAATTGACAAGGAAACGGAAATTATAAATTGGAAAATAGTCCATTAACGGACCACAATGTTTATCTCAAGTGAGATGATGAATTGGCTCTTATAAAACTGACTTTGATCCAAATCGGAACAAATGCTGATTTATATATGACATTTACCAAACCACTGCAAGACTCTGAAACTGAAGTAACATAACCAAATGCAAACGGAATTTGGAGCGAAATGATTAAAAACCGCATTCTAAAGATTTGGAACGAGAAGACACTGGGGGTTGAATGACATTATTTGTCACTGAAACTGTAAAAAAGGAAATGATTCGAAGTAATAATAAAAATACGCTTGGACGACTATGAATTTGGACAAATTAAAATTCGGAGAACCTTGTCTATCGGACAAACATCGAGCTGAATAAATAAAAACTAGGCTAACATGCATAAAAATAATGCGTAGATTTAGTGCTTAACCAAGAGTCGTCGTGCATGTTTGCTACGTCTGATTTTCCTGCGGAAAATCCTCGCACACAAACAACGCACTATTCTTATACGTAACCGTTGGAGTACATTCAGCTAAAGCTGACCAAAGTTGCTCCACAACTGCGTTGTTCCCACCCCTTTGGAAATGTACTCCAACGTCCCGCTATGCCAAATCACATTTAGCTTTTCGCATTCTTGGGAATCGTACCTAAAACAGCTTTTGCTGCCCTTCGAGGGAAAACGTTCACCAACAATCGCTATATGTAATTTGATCACGTTCTACTTGTCTTTTAATTTTTTTGTGAATAAATTCACACCAAATTAAAACCCAGAACGTAACTACGCATAGCGGGACGTATGACCATAAGATTGGTAAATTTTAGGAAGTCATATTTCTCTCGAAATATAGGAATTGAGAAATCAAAAAATTTTACACATACGAAAAAGAAGATGATAAATTCTACGGAATGAACAACGAACTGATTGAACAAAAAAGCTGGTGGAAAAGGAATTGGAAATGGTTCGTGCCTTTAAGCGGAATATTATTGATTATTATATCTGAGGTTTTATTTCGTCATTACTAAAAACTTAAGTTTTATGAAGCCAATACTGAATTACCTAAAAATTATTTTTTTCATTGCTCTAAACTTTAATCTTCAAGCTCAAGAATTAGAAAAAAAAGTTGACTCATATTTAGCCCCATTAGTAAGTTCAGGAGATTTTTATGGTACTGTTCTATTTGCCAAAGAAGGAAATATTGAACTGGTTAAAGGTTACGGGTTTGCTAATCTTGAGCATCGTGTCGAAAATACATCTGAAACTATTTTTCATATCGCTTCGGTAAATAAACCTATTACCGCTGTAGGCGTGATGTATTTACATGAAAATGGAAAGCTAAACATTGACTATGCTGTGGCTAAATATTTACCAGATTACCCGAATGGTGATAATATCACAATTAAACACCTACTTTCTCAAACATCAGGAATTCCATCTTATAATAGGTTTCCCGATTACGGTGAATATTCAAAAAGAGAAAATTCTTTAAAAAATGTCGTGGATTGGTTTAAAAATGAAGACCTGCTATTTGAACCAGGCTCAAAATATGGTTACAGCAACTCTAATTTTGTTTTATTGGCTTATATCATAGAAAATGTTTCAGGTATGACTTACCAGAATTTCATGGAGAATAACATTTTTGAACCTTTAGATATGAATAATACAAAACCTTTCAGTTATGATGAGATCATTGAAAATAGAGCTGAAGGATATGACCCAGCAAATACAGCATCAGGTTTAAAGAAAACAGGGTTTTATAATAATTCCATCAAAATCGGAAGTGGTGCGTTGTATTCTTCTGTTGGTGACTTATTAAAACTTGATCAGGCATTGTATACAGAGGATATTTTGAGCGAAGAAACTAAAAAGTTAATGTTCACATCGATTGGTGAAAATGAATATGGCTTGGGTTGGGGAATTTGGAAAAGATTTGACAAAAATAAACACGACCACGATGGTGCATCACCTGGCTCGGTAGCCTATTTTTCGAGATATCCAGATGAAAAAGTGACTATCATCTTTTTGGGAAATATCAATACAGGTGCATTTAACCGAATGAAATACAATTTGGCCGCTATTTATTTTAACAAAGAATACGAAATTCCAGAGCCAAAAAAATATATATTCCTTGATGAAGATTTATTAAAACTGTATGAAGGTAGATTTGAATTTGAAAATGGAAGCTTTTTTGACCTTAAAGTGAAAGAAGGAGCTCTTCGGTTTTTATGGCGTGGACGTGGAGAATTAGGATATTTACTCTCACCACTTGGAGATGGCAAGTTTTTTATGAGAGCAAGGGGTGATGAGATCGAATTTAAACCCAATGGCAGTGGAACAGATATTTATTATACCGAACGCTCGGGAACAATTAAGCTCAAAAAAATTAACTAAAACAGCACACAACAACGTGTATAGTTCATTTTGCGGAATCGGTAACCACGCGATACCGCAAGCCAAGAATAATTTACTTAAATTGAAACCCGAGATCGGTTGTCTTCACTATTTTGCCATCACCTTCGCTGAAGCTTCGGTGACCGAAGGGCAAAACTGTCTCGTTCAGACAACCTCAATCCGACCAAAACAAACCATACACGAACACGATGGAACACATTCGCCAAAGGCGAACTTTAATCTGCGCTGCTTCGCAGACAATGCATCTTAAAGTAAATGTGTTCCATCTCAGGGTTAAACCAAATTACTTTCTACACAATCCGATAATTTAATCGCCTTCGACGGGCTTCGAGCCAAATCGAGCCTGCGAGATTCATGAACTCCAAATAAATAATAAATCCATCGTGAATAAAACGTGAACCATCGTTGGTTAAAAGTAATTTGCAGCTCTCGCTTATCGAATTCCCAATCTAATAAATTCCACAATTTATACTTCGCTTCGCCAAGCGAATTGATGACCAATAATTTAAGAGTATAAGGACGACTTTTCTCAAATTATTGTTATAGAATTTATTATCTTTTCATTCTCAAAGCAGAACTACGTTTAACCCTGAGTTGTGTTTAATTAGAAAAAATGAGTTTTATGAAAAATCAATCAATATTATTAGCAATTATTTTTCTTTTGTTTGGATATAGCTTATTTGCTCAAGAGACCACTAATGAATATCCAGCAACCAGCAAAGGACTTACCATTTCAATTGAGAACGATTCAATCTCGGCTTATGCAATGTTAGCTGCTGGAAAAGAGAAAAAAGAAACTGTTATTCTTCTTCATGGATATCCAGGAAATGAAAGAAGCCTTGATTTGGCTCAAGAGTTAAGAAGAGATGGTAGAAACGTAATCTATTTTAATTATCGTGGATCTTGGGGAAGTCAAGGCGAATATTTGTATTCAAATTGCTTAGAGGATGTAATTAAAGTAATGGATTTTTTCTCTACTGAAGAGAATTCCGAAGAATACAAAGTAAATCCAAATTCATTTGTACTTATTGGACATAGCATGGGTGCGGGAATTGGTTTAATAAGTGGAGCACAAGACGACCGAGTTAAAAAAATAGCTGTGTATGCCCCTTGGAATGTTGGTTATGCTTTTAAAGAAGCTAATGAGGAACAAATCGAAAAAAGATTTGGGGAAAGTTTGAAATCAAAATTCATGCTCAATGCAAATCCTCAAAGATTCACTGCAGATATTCTAGCAAATTTTGAAGCCTACAGAATTCTTACTTATAAAAGCCAATTAAAAAACAAAGCCGTTCTAATACTAGATGATTATGAAGGAAATAAAGAATGGATTCAAGAATTAGAAAATGCTGAATATATCTTCATGAAAACTGACCATTCCTTCTCTGATAAAAGGCTTGAGCTAATTGAGAAAATTTCTGAATGGATAAATAACTAAACACAACAACGTGTATAGTTCATTGCTTCTGAATTTCCTATCGGAAATTCCTCGCACTTTTACTATCTTGGTTTCTTAATCGGAAAATCCTCGCACTCAAACACGCAACTTTCCATATACATAAACGTTAGCAACAATTAAAAAATCCAATTATGAAAAGAACATTAAGTATTAAAATATTATCTCTTATAATTGTTTCTAGCTTATTTTTTAGTTGTCAGTCTAATCCAAATAAAACTAAACAAACTGAAAAGGTTGTAGAAGCCCAAAAAGAAAATACTTGGAATGTGGAGGAACAAGAGCTAATAGCTCTTGTAGAGAAGCTCTTATTTGCTGTGGGTAATTCTGACTTTCAGACTTTAGAATCCATAGTTTCAAACAAGGCAAATTTGGGAAGTGCTATAGTTCGAGATGGAGTCTCGAAAAATTCCGTCATCACAATTGGCGAATATTTTGAATCACAAAAAAACCGAGAACGGAAGCCCTTTTACGAACCCGTGAATGAATACAAAATCTTAATAAACAAAGGGCAAATCGCTTTTGTTTGGGCTGATGCTACCCTACATTCATATGGTGTTCCGCGGACAAATAACATCGACAATTTCACCCTAATAAAGGAAGATGGTAAATGGAAATTTATTAACATCTCATTCACAAATACACAATTACCAGAAAAGTTGAAAAAGTTTGATTTAGAGGTTTTCGCAAAGAGTTATGCACAAGTATGGTGCAGCCAAAGACCCAATTTTGTCTCCTACTTTTTCGCTGAAGATGGCATTCTACAGATAAATGATGGTATACCAGCGGAAGGTACAGAAGCGATAACAAATGTTGCTAAAAGTTTTATGGAGGCTTTTCCTGATATGGTTGTTTCACTAGACAGTCTGACTACCAACAAAGACAAAACAAAATTTCATTGGACACTTACTGGAACTAATAATGGACCAAATGGAACTGGCAACAAAGTAAATATTAACGGATTTGAAGAATGGACTATAAATGAGCAAGGATTAATCCAAGAATCAAAAGGCTATTTTGACAATAAAGAATATGAGAGACAACTTAAATTTGGAAAAGATAAATAATAACTACTGCCAACACCGTGTATAATTCATTGCTAGTACTCGCCTACTTACGAAAATCCTCGTGGATTTTTTATTCGGTTTGTATTTGCTAAATTAGTTGCTGAAACACCTGCCTGCGGCAGGCAGGCGCAACGAAATCATAAACAAACACGATGGAACACATTATTCATATCATTTTTATTTCATTAAATAGGAATTCATCTATTCGCTTCGCTCGGGTCGCCAAAGGCGAACTTTAATCTGCGCTGCTTCGCAGACAATGCATCTTAAAGTAAATGTGTTCCATCTCAGGGTTAAACCAAATTACTTTCTAGTATCTACATAATTTATATCGCCTTCGACGGGCTTCGAGCCAAATCGAGCCTGCGAGATTCATGAACTCCAAATAAATAATAAATCCATCGTGAATAAAACGTGAACCATCGTTGGTTAAAAGTAATTTAGTTCATGTCATTCTTATTTCATTAATTAGGAATTCATGAATGCTTCGCATTTGGCCCTGCTTATCGAATTCCCAATCTAATAAATTCCACAATTTATACTTCGCTTGGCGAAGCGAATTGATGACCAATAATTTGAGAGTATAAGGACGTACTTTTCTCAAATTATTGTTATAGAATTTATTATCTTTTCATTCTCAAAGCAGAACTACGTTTAACCCTGAGTTGTGTACAATGTTGAAGAACCATTGAGAATTCATTAAATCTTTCTGATTACATTTGACGATTAAGAATAGAACAAGTCTAAAAAACGAATTTGAATAAAATGAAAAATACTTTATTGATAATATTAACTTTTACATTCTTGATTTCTTGCAAATCCAATCAAGAAAAAAAAGAACAACAAGAACCAAATGGACAAAGACCTTCTGCGGCACAGTTAATTTCGGAATTGGACGGTAATGAAGATGGAAAATTATCGAAAAATGAAGTCAATGGTCCAATTGCAGACGATTTTGCAAATATAGATAGCAATAATGATGGCTTTTTGACTTTAGAAGAGCTTAATAAAGCAGGAAAAAATCAAGGGAATAGACCGCCACAACAAACAAATACAGATTTTTCAAATGAGATTGACTCTTCGGTTCAGGGACCTCCAGTAAACACAGATTATTTCATTTCCGAGAACATCATTGGCGGAATACAAAAGCAAATGGTTGATTTAAATGGAATTGAAACACTTTGTTATATCATTAAAACAAATTCTCAAGCAACCGAACATCAAATGGGACCTTGGTGCCCAAGACATATAGAAGATGGAATGGAAAAAGCAGGAATTTGGTTTAAGGATGATAAAGTCTATGATGTTTCAGGACATTTTATTGCCAATCTCGATGAATTTTATAGAGATAATAAGTGGAAATTATACAGAGAAGATGGAACAATTAAGGTTACCGACACAGAAGAGGGCTGTTTGGCGGCTGCTAAACCAGAAGTAGAGGAAGAATATCATAACTATTGTGTGGAGTGTTTACCAGAATATTTTAAAGACCAAGTAACAACTTTTGTAATTCCTATAACACCAAAATATCTAAAAACTGCTCAAAGTTTTGGAAGAGGCGGAATAGGACTTGCTTTCAATGGAGTTAAATACGACCCACCTGCACCCACACACGCAATATTGGCAGCTCACACAATTGCACCTTTAGATGACCACGGAGGACACGTTAATCCGCACGGAGGTTATCATTATCATGCAGTTACTGGCTCAACAAAAGAAATTGCGCAAACCGATTTCACTCGCCAATCATTGGATATGCAATTGACGGATTTGGAATTTATGGCTTATTGGATAAAAACGGGCACAAGCCAACAGATTTGGACGAATGTGGCGGACACTCTGATGATGAAAGAGGATATCATTATCACGCTGGAGAACCAGGTGGAAACCAAATAATAAAATGTTTACACGGTTTACCAGGATATACAGATGTAAAAGAATAGAAAAACACTATACACAACAACGGCTATAAATAATTGCTTTGGTCGTTGCCTACTTGTGAAAATTCCTTCGGAATTTCCAACTTGGTGTGTACTTGCAAAGTTAAGTGCTAAACCACGCATCTAATCATACACCAAACGTTAGTCCTCACCAGGAAAAGTCATCGCAAAATTGAATTATACGGATTGTTTTCATATATTTGTACGTATAAAATAAATATTATGGACACAAAGTTGACTTTAAAGCTTAATCAAAGGATTATTGAGAAAGCCAAGGAATATGCTTCCAACAAAAAAATGAGTTTATCCAGAATTGTAGAGGCTTATTTGCAATCTTTGACTTCCGAAAATGACACCTCTGAATTTGAGATTTCACCTTTCGTGAAAAGCATCTCAACAGGAACAGAAATTCCAGCTGATTTGGACTATAAAAGAGAATATTCTGATTATTTAATTGAGAAATATAAATGAGCAAAAGGATTTTTATAGACACAAATGTAATGCTTGACTTTTTAGGAGAGCGAAAACCATTTTATGAACCGATTGCGAAAATTGCAACGTTAGCTGAAAAAGAAAAACTGACAATGGTTGTTTCACCTATTTCTTTCGCAACAGTAAACTATATTATCGCAAAATTTGAGAGTGGAAAAATTGCGAGGGAAAAACTAAGAAAATTTAAGATAATCTGTGAAATATGTTCGCTCGATGAACAAACGATTGAAAAGGGACTCAATTCTTCAATAAAGGACTTTGAAGATGCATTGCAATATTTTAGTGCAACAGAATCGGATTGTAAAATTATAATAACAAGAAACGGAAAGGACTTTAAAAAATCTTTATTACCTGTAATGACGGCAGATGAATTTTTAAAATCTTTGAATAAAAAATAACTACACCCAACAATGGCTATCAGTAATTGCTTGTTCTCGCCTACTTTGGAACTTCCTGCGGAATTTCCAACCTGGTGTGTACTTGTAAAGTTAAGTGCTAAACCACGCAACTACTCATAGCCGAGACCGATGGAATACATTCAGCGAAAGCTGACCAAACTTCTAAAACCGAAATATATGTTTACTCTGATGGTTCTCAAATAAGTATATGATGAAAAACACTTTATTTTATACACAGCTTAAAAATCACACAGAACCAGTAAATGAAATACTTTCAAAAACTGACCTCTTCCAGCGAATCCCTGACGATTGGTGTATTGTAGTTACAGATATTAAAGGTTCAACTGCATCTGTAGAAAATGGATTTTCTGAAATAGTAAATCTAACAGCAACAGGAAGTATAATTGCTGCGTTAAATATCGCTTCAAAACACGTGATCGATATTCCTTTTTTCTTTGGTGGAGATGGAGCTACGATATTAATTCCATCTATTTTACTACCAGAAATCATGGAAGCTTTAACTTTACACAAAGAAAACATTCAAAAGGAATTTGATATTCATTTAAAAGTTGGAAATGTTTCTGTTTCTCATGTATACGAAAACAACCAAGAATTAAAAATTACCAAAGCAAGTATTAATAAGTTGCTTACCATTCCAATAGTTTTAGGAAACGGTCTACAGTTTGCTGAAAAATTAATAAAATCCGAAGAAAAAGTTCTTCATAAATCAAATAAGGAAAAGACTAATTTAGATTTAGATGGAATGGAATGTAGATGGAACATAATTTCACCGCCAGAAAACTCAAATGAGGTAGTTTCATTATTAGTTAACGCCTTAAGTGAAATAAAACAAGCTTCTATTTTTCGAGATATTTTAGAAAAAACAGATGAAATATATGGTTCATTACATGATAGAAACCCTATTTCTGTACCTAAATTAAAATTGAATTTTAATTATCAAAAGATTAGAACAGAACTGAAAGCTAGTAATAAGAAATTTGGAGTTATAAACTTTTTGAAGGTATGGTTAGTTGGAGTACTTGGTAAATATTATTATTTGCCCAGTGTTAAAGGTAGAAAATATCTAAATGAGTTAACACAATTATCTGATATCCTCGTAATTGATGGGCGTATTAACATGGTGATCTCTGGTACTGCAATACCAAAGACAATTGTTAATTGAATATCTAGATGATTTAGAAAATAATGAGCTCATTATTTATGGTATTCATGTTAGTAATACAAGTATAATGTCTTGTTATGTTCGAAATAGAAATGCAAAACACATTCATTTTGTTGATGGTGGTAGTAGTGGGTACACTAGAGCTGCTAAGGTATTAAAAGAAAAAATACACAAGAGACAATTAATTCTATAAGAGCATACGAATAATATAACTATGCACAACAACGTGCCTGCCCGTCTCAATAGATATTTATAGTGGCAGGCGGGTATAATTAATCCGCCAGAGGCAGACAGGTTGCTTGGTTCTAGTCTACTTACGAATCCCGTCCCGATAATTATCGGGAGCTATCGGGACAATATTAACCTGTAGCCAAATTTCAGGACTAGACCTTCCCCCAAAAAAGAGTTTAAAAGAAGTAAAGGGCAGTAAGAAATTTTGCTTTTTTAAAAATTTTGTAACTTTCTGATTATTAACCAATCAATTAAATATAAAATTATGAAAACAAAAATGACATTTGTAATGATTATGATTTTCGGAATTGTAATTACAGGTTGTAAACAAAAGGAAGAAAAAGTAGAAGTTGAAGAAGTGAAAATAGATTTAATTAATGATGAATTTCCTGAAGCACAACAAGAATTAATAGAAACCTGGGATGCTATTGTGCAAAGTCTTAAGGATGGAGATATGGATAAACTAATTGCTTTTCATGCTTATAGTCCAAAGTTTACTGAATTTAAAAATGGAGCACCGCGCAATGGAAGTGAAGCTAATGAAGAATTTGAACGCAATACTTTTGGTGCTGTAACCGAAGTTGTGAAATTTGACACTAAAGATATGTTGGTTGCGGTGTATGGAGATGTAGCCAATATAACCTTTCATTCTGATTTTCATCTCAAATTTGGTGAAGACCTTGTTGTTGTAAACGATCAAATTTCGTTGTTGTTCGTTAAGACCGATAATGGATGGAAAATCGTGAGTGAACATCATTCCCCTCTGAAAAAAGAAGATAGTTAAAAACGTGCCACAACAACGTGCCTGCCCGCCTCAATGAATACTTATGGTGGCATGAGGGTATAATTAATCCACCAGAGGCGGACAGGTTGCTTGATCTCTCCTACTTACGAATCCCGTCCCGATAATTATCGGGAGCTTTCCGGAAAATTTTAACCTGTAGCCTTATTTCATGACCAGACACGCAAAACAAAATACGAATGAATAAAATTATAGTTCTTTCATTGTTATTGACAATTGGATTTATATCCTGTGAAAATTCCGAAAAAGGAATTGACAAAATTGAAATCGCAAAACAATACTACAATGTTCTTGACAATTCTGATTATTCAGGAATATCAGCTTGGTTCTCAGATAGTCTCATAACAAAAGAAGGTAAATATGTGGAGACTTATTCCCAAACCGAGTACTTGGAGTTTTTAAAATGGGATTCTGTTTTTGATCCTAGCTATGAAATACTTGAAATTGAGCAACAAGACGGAATTGTCAAAGCAAAGATTTCAAAAATGGACAAAAGGATCTTTTTTCTTCAGGAAGAACCAATGTTAACTAATCAGATTATTACATTTCAAAAAGATAAAATAACAAGTATAGAAACAGATTACGTCAATTTTAATGATAGAAAATGGGAAAGAAACAAAAATGGACTTTTAAACTGGATTGACGAAAATCACCCTGAATTAAATGGATTTATACACGACCAAACCGAGACTGGAGGAATAAAATACCTTAAAGCCATCGAACTATATAAAAACCGAAAATAAGGTGCAGCAACAAAGAACTGAGCTAAAAACAAGTCTTTTTAAACCAATTTCTCATTGTATGGTAATCCTTAATTATTAATTGCAAAGGTCTTTTTCAATCTTTAGAAATTCAATCATCACTATTTATCATAAATCATAAGAATCACTAAATAGAATTAATTATGCTATCAGATATCAATCCTAAACTACCAATGCGTAACAAAGCGATAACCAAAGACTATTACATTAAAAGATTGGGGTTTAAAGAACTTGGAAATACAGATTACGATGATTATTTAATGATTCAAAAAGACAAAATTGAAATCCATTTTTTTATCTTTAAAGAACTTGATCCAAAAGAGAATTATGGTCAAGTTTATATAAGAACCAATGATATTGACACTTTGTATAGATCACTATTGGATAAGGAAATTAGAATTCACCCTAATGGACCTTTAGAAACTAAATCCTGGGGACAAAAAGAATTTTCACTTCTTGACCCGGACAATAATTTATTAACTTTTGGGCAAAGCGTTTAATCATCCATGAATAGCCAATAGAAAATACTGCTACTAAACTAAAAACTCAATTAAATAAGCTAACCATTTTTTAAAAGAACATGAAAAGTAATCATATTAATTACATTGAATTTAAAGCGAAAGACCTTGAAAAGATAAAAGAATTTTATTCTGAATCTTTTAACTGGACCTTTACCGATTATGGTCCGGATTATGTAGCTTTTTCAGATAGTGGGGTCCAAGGCGGATTTGAAAGAACAGAAAATGAAATTGTAAATGGAGTTTTGGTTATTCTATACCATGAAGATCTTAAAAGCATTAAAAACAAGATCATCCAATCTCAAGGAATTATTTCAAAAGATATTTTTTCTTTTCCAGGTGGTCGCCGATTTCATTTCTTTGATACATCAGGTAACGAACTCGCCGTTTGGTCTGATAAATAAGCGTTGTGATCCTTTGAAATGCATTTATAATTAATGTGTCCGGTTTATACGGATAAAGATCCTGGTAATTGAACTCATGATTTAATCAATATTACTATCTTAATATTAACTCAGCGATCCTTGATCTTACTCAATTAACCCTATAACAAATTCATAAAAATGACTCAAAAAAATAAGCTTCTTTTAATAAAATTTATTCACACTTTGATATGGCTGTTTTTTGTAGTTGTAATCTTTTATATTATTTATTCCGGCATAACCAGTAATATTACGACCTTTACTTGGGTTGGTATCGGACTAATTATTGCAGAAGGATTAGTTCTATTAATTTTTAAAATGTTTTGTCCGTTGACCCTTTTGGCCAGGAACTATTCAGATTCTGAAAAGGACAATTTTGATATTTTTTTACCCAACTGGCTGGCAAAATATAACAAACTGATTTTTACAACATTATTTGGAATTGGATTTGTAATGGTCCTGGTGCAAAAGTTTTTATAAATTACTTATTCTCATAAAACTATTTTAACTAACCTGTTTTACTTTTGTTATAATTTTCATATCAAAAAATCAATCCACTTTTACTATCTTGGATTCATAAAGATTAACTAAGGATAAAATGAATGAATTCTTTAATAATTCAATAGGAAATTATCTCAAGAGAATTAAATTTTAATTAATATCTATTATAGAATTGTTGGAATTAAATTAGTTAAAACTGGAATTTATAAATCTCAATAAAATATGAAGTTTACAATAAAACTAAAAAATATCAAATCTATTTCCAAGATAGAGGGATCCTGGACTCATGAAGATTACATCAATTTGCTGGGGCTTTTTGATTATGACGATGCTAAAAGCGTTCCTGAAGCTGAATTATTTGAAATGTTATCTTTAGCTATATCCGATTTTGAACCGGATGAGGCAGCGAAAATTGTTCTAAAATACAGACTTAGCAACATACTTAATGATGGGCAAATAAACAATTTGTCACATGAAATGCTGGAAGATAAAGTTGCTGAAGAATACCCCGACATTTCTTTGCATTACCCATTATTTAAAATTAACCAGCTCCTTTACGATGCTTATAACGGTAAATTCCCAAAAACCCTTGCTTCTGTTATTGATTTTGAACTTTCCTCCGATGAAAAAATAGAAGTCAATAAGGAGATCGTTTTACGAACTATGAGCGATCTACTCTCAGAGAAAAGCTTGCTGAAAAGACTTTTTAATACACAACTTGATTCTGATACAGAATTAAAAGATGCCGAAAGTATTATTTGGGAATTAAAGTCAACGGGAGCAAATACATACCAAATAATTTCATCTGATTATTGGCTGAATCGAGAAGATTTTGATAAGGAAGAATTTACCGGGGAGTTGGAAGATGATGAAATAGATCATTTAAAAATATAACGACTGACAACTAAATTGCTTCTTTAAATACTTTATTAAATAAAAAATAACTAGCCATGCATTTACATTCGTTAGAAAACGATAAGGAGTATATCAATCTGCAAACGGAAATGGTTCGCATGCAAAACTGGCTGATTGAAAACAGAAAGCGTTTGATCATCCTATTTGAAGGCAGGGACAGTGCCGGAAAAGGAGGTGCCATTATGCGATTTATAAGATATATTAATCCCAGATTTTATCGTGTTGTAGCACTAAACAAACCCACTGATGATGAGAAACAACAATGGTATTTTCAGCGTTACATCACCCACTTTCCGAAACCCGGAGAGATCATCTTTTTTGATAGAAGCTGGTACAATAGAGCTGTGGTAGAGCCAGTGATGGGATTTTGTACAGAGGATCAATATAAGTTGTTTATGAAACAGGTGATACAGTTTGAGGACATGATCATTGAGGATGGGATTATGCTCATCAAATTATGGTTTTCAATAGACCAGCACGAGCAGACTAAAAGACTTGAAGAAAGGAAAAGTAATCCACTTATAAGCTGGAAATTAAGTTCTGTTGATCTTCAGGCACAATTAAAATGGGATGATTATACCTTTTATAAAGAAAAAATGTTCCTTCAAACAGGGACTAAAAAGTCACCATGGGTAGTGATTAAAGGAAACAATAAGGATATTGCCAGAAAAGAAGCCATAAGATATGTCTTGAATTCAATTCCGTATGACAAAAAAGGAATGACAGGAGAACGGATCGAACCAAATTCTGAAATTTATAATATCCATAAAAATTAATTCAAACTATGAGTTTAATAACCATAAAAAAAGCACATATAGAGGGCGATCTGATAGTTTTAAAAAGTCGGCTCGAAGCAGAAGGAATAAATTGCTTCTTAAAAAATCAGTACATAACTCAAGTAATTAATTTTATGCCTTCATTTGCAATGGAGTTACAGGTAAGTGAACAAGATTTGAATCGAGCTCTGGAAATTATTAAAGAATTTGAAACGGATATTGATTAGGCTCCTTTTATCTTATCGATACATTGAATGATTTATGCTATTTGACTTTTTTTTTCTAAATTGATGAAAAATTGCAAGACTTATGAAAGTATCAAAAAGACTTGACGCGGCTATTAAAAAACTCTATCTGGCATTTCACAGTGATGAATTAAATCCCGCATGTTGTCATAAATGTGCTGTTGGAAATATTTTAGACAATAAAGATGCCTGGAAAAATCTCACCGATCGTCATGGGTCCATCAAGTTAAATTATTTGGGCAGGGTTCATCAGAATTTAGGTCGGAAATTTAATGGCTATTCACCTTTGGAATTACTTCAAATGGAAGCTGTTTTCTTAAATGCTTGTGGATATTCAATTCCGTTTGGCAGATTTGGAAACAAACCTAAAAACCCAATGACAAAAGATGTTTTATTTAAAGGGCTCTGTGCTATCGTTGAATTCCTTTGTAAAATTGATGATGTTAAAAATGTCATGGATTATTCCCATATTTTTAATTACAATCTTAATCAGACAATTTCAGCACAACATTCTGTAAAAGTAATATAAGCCTATTATTTTAGCTTATATTAAGGAGGATATAAATCCATCTAATTCAACAAATAAATTATTTAAAAATGACAAACCAACTAAATGAAATTACTAAAAAACATTGCGACAATCCCCCAGCTAAATATGATGATTTAAA
Organism: uncultured Flavobacteriaceae bacterium; assembly: GCA_963722665.1. GTDB lineage: Bacteria > Bacteroidota > Bacteroidia > Flavobacteriales > Flavobacteriaceae > Site-B1. The sequence goes on along the minus strand of CAVRNW010000020.1, from coordinate 145,712 downwards.
AGTTTTATTCTTGAATTGTACTCTTAACCGTACTCCTGTATTATCACATACAGAAGGACTTATTAACGTTGCTAAGAAAATATTTGAAGCTAATGGAGTTTCCACCAAAACAATAAGACCAGTTGATTATGATATCCCTGCCGGACTTGGCTTGGACATGTCCAAAACACCCGAATGGGATAAGGATGACTGGCCTATCATTCAAAAAGAGGTTGATGCATGCGATATATTAATTTTATGCACATCTGTTTGGTTAGGAGAAAAATCTTCAGTCTGTAACCGAACACTTGAGCGTATGTATGGTTATACGCATCAATTTAATTCCAAAGGGCAATACCGAGATTATGATAAAGTTGGAGCTACTTTGATAACAGGAAATGAAGACGGTGTAAAACATTGTGCCATGAATATATTATTTTCACTATCACATATAGGATATACTGTTCCGCCTCAGGCAGACGCCGGATGGATGGGTGAAGCCGGACCAGGTCCTTCTTATCGAGATGAAGGTTCGGGAGGTCCTGAAAACGATTTTACAAATAGAAATACAACCTTCTTAGTATGGAACTGTTTGCATTTGGCAAGAATGTTAAAAGACCAGGGCGGAATTCCAGCCTATGGTAATCAACCAGACGAGTGGAGTGCCGGATGCCAGGCAGGATTTGATAGTCCTGAGCATAAAAGATAATTCGGATATTATAAACTCATTTCTTTAATTTAAGAAGTGAGTTGAAATTTTACAAATAATACCACAAAAATACTATGGGGATTATGATACCCAAAATTGTATAAACTCCTCCTCTACCCGTTATGCCATGTTTTCCTTTTACCATGAAAAATGAAGTGATTGCAAATAAGATCAAAGCAGCCGCAAAAGCATCGGAAAACCAGGTCCAGAGTCTGTTAGGATTGTAGTGCAAATAATTACTTTCATAAAATACCGGTCTTCTCTTTAAATATTCTGCTCTTACTTTTCCACTGTTGGCATTAACAACAATAGAAGAACCTCCTTTTAGAAATATCTTTAGTTGATCGCTACCGGGGAAATAGTGTTGTTTATAATTTTGCCTGTCATCAACGGCATCCAAAAGCTTAAGAATATTTTGTTTTATGTCAGAAGAATTGGATAAATTTATTGTTGTTGTAAAGTGTTTTACTTCCACAGAATAATTGGGATTCCAATCGCTCATATGATTAAGGGCAATACCCGAAATGCCATAAATGAGCGTGGTCCCAATAAAAAAATATCCAATATCGCGGTGAAGAATTCTGCTCCACTTACGAAGTCCTTTCATAAAAGTTTTTGACACCTTATTTAATCTCTTCAAGAGATACAAACTCCAATGAATAGTTGGATATGTGATCGGTGTTACTGGCTTTCATCTGGTCTCTATAATCCTGAATATGTTTCTTTTTGGCTTCAAACTGCTCGTCATTGGATTGACCTTCAGAATGACTTTTAATATTATCCTCTTCCATTTTTAAACAGTAAGCTTCATCTATTCGTTCTTCAACAACAACTCCATTTAGCGCAATTTCACTGCCAATCAATTCTTCATCAAATCGCGTATCTGATGTGACATGAATATTATTATCATCAGTAACTAATAACAACTTTTTACCACCATGCTTACACACATGATCTACAATACCTTGTACTTTAACTTGCTTACTCACAAAATCACCCGCCTTTTTGTCAAATTCGGCAATAGCTAATAGCGGAGTCTCAGCAGCAGTTTCAATAGCTTCCTGATCAGTTATTTCAGTTTTTTGGGTTTCATTTTTACAGGCAGTGAATGCCAAAACACAAAATAAAATAAATGCAAATTTTTTCATCTCAAAAAAATATTTTAGTTTAATTTTTAATAGTTTTAATTAAACTACTAAAGTAGAGATGACAATTTTTTTAAAAGATGATTAAAATCAGTTTACAAAAAATTGTTTGGTGACTTTGGTTACTTTAAGCTACTCCAGCCATTCTTTAAAGTCTTTTACACGTTCTCTGGCTACGATTACGTCTTGTTCGTTATATGAGTTCAATTTTATTTGCAAACGTGAGTTGGTATAGCTTATCATGTCTTTTATGGCGTGTATATTTACAAAGAACTTCCTGTTTATCCTAAAGAATGTGTGTGGATCCAGCTCCAATTCCAACTGATCCAAAGTTGAATCTATCAAATAATTCCGTCCCTCTGAAGTATGGAGGTAGGTCCCCTTATTTTCGCTAAAAAAACATTCGATCTCATCAATATTGATCAGCTTTAAATGCTGACCAACTTTTATTGAAAACCTTTTTTTATATTCTCTTTCAATAGGGTTGGTCAGTAACTTTTTTATATCATTGAAGTCTATTGATACCGGCTGATGATTTGGTATTCGGGTTTTGTATTTTTTAACTGCAACTTTCAATTCCTCATCATCAATGGGTTTTAACAAATAATCAATACTATTTAATTTAAACGCCTGCAGTGCATATTCGTCATAAGCTGTAGTAAAAATAATTGCTGATGTGATCTTTACTGTATCAAATATCTCAAAAGACAATCCGTCACTTAGTTGAATATCCAGAAAGATCAGATCCGGATGTTCATTATTTTCAAACCAGTTAATAGACTCTTTCACCGAATGTAATAAGGTATCCACCTTTATATCTAAAGTGTGCAACATTCGTTGCAAACGTCTAGCGGAAGGTTTTTCGTCCTCGATAATGATTACTTGCATAAACTAAATAATTCAAAGGTTATTATTCAAATTTGTCCTTGTCCATAAATTCCTTTATTTTTCTTTCCTCCCAACTCCTTGACAAAACAAGATTTTTGCCAAATACTCCGGCCCAGTGAGCGAAAAGTCCAATTCCCCAAAAGAAGGCTGTACTAAAATGTCCAAATTCAAAGAAATCCTCTCCATCACCTAAGCCCCTGTATATCATTACCAGTAAAAAGATATTTACTGCCAAATACCAAAATAAATGCCAATAGAATCCTTGTATTTGTTTAACACGCTTTTTTGCTCTAAGGTATCTATCTTCTTCTCTAAAATCAGGTTGTTCCAAAAATTTTTGCTCCATTGTCTTGCTTTTAAAAATTTCTATCTTCTTTATCCATAATCTGACGAATTTTACGTTCTTCCCATTCTGAACCATATCCAAATACTGTAAAGGCATGCACTGCCAGTCCTATTCCCCATCCAAATAATGGAAACCAGAACCACTGAAAACCCCAATATGTACTATAGTTAATAAATACTAAAAATGGAATTACACAACAATATGATATTAAATTACCGTAAAACCCTTTTAGGTCTTCTACTCGTTTTTTAGCTCTTAAGTATTTACTGTTTTCGTTATAATCTCTTGTTCTCATAATATTAATTTCTTGTGTTAATAAAGGTAATCTTACCTTAAATAATTGATTTGTTTGATTGATTTCTACAGCTCTATTTGTTATTAAACTGTATCTCTGTGTGATATTCTTTAATCCAACCTTCGTGCTCTTTCCAATAGAAGCTTTAGGATTGACATTGTTTTCTACTACTAAAAAACCATTATCCTCATAAATTCTGATCTCTAACGGATTATCTGTTGTTATGACATTATGTTTAACAGCATTTTCCAACAAGAGTTGCAGCGATAATGGTACTATTTTGAGTTCAGGGTCACTAATAGTTTCCGGAATGCTAAATTTTATAGCATCCTCATAACGCATTTGCAATAAGGACATATAGGTCTTAGCGAATTTTAATTCCTCGGAAATGGTTACCAGATCCTTATTCTTTTGTTCCAGAACATATCGGTAAACTTTTGATAAGGAGGTTGTGAACTTTTGTGCACTGTCCGGGTTTTCCTCAATTAAACTGGTCAAGACATTTAAGCTATTGAATAAAAAATGTGGATCTAACTGATTCTTTAATGCATCAAACTTTGCCCTGGCTGTTCCTGCAATTACTTTTTGTTCTTTGATCTTCTGTTTTTGGTACTGATTGTAGAAATAAACAAAATGAAAAATAATCACAATAGTTAAGGTAATCCATAGTCCGAATTTATAATTATCAAATGTTTCATTCGCTAAAAATTCCTGATAATTTTTACCATAAAGGGTAACTGCAATTATTGACCGTAAAAAGAATAACCCGATAAGCGTAATAATTACTGAACCAAAAATCCCAATGAATATTCGTTTAAGTCTATCATTTGGTTTCCAGTTAAGTTTCTCTAAGTATTGAAAAAACAACATATTAGAAAATCCCAAAACAAAAGAATAAAGTTGATACATTGTGAAGTTTAAAAGTAACTCCTGGCTATTTGCAAAATTAAAATCTCCAGAAAGGGCGTTGCCTACAGCAAATACAGCTATTCCTATGATAAATACTATGATTATATTTTTACGTAAACTATTCACTTGGTTCTAATTTCTTAATTTATTCAATTAATTTTTGCAGGATTCCAAAATTTGCTCTGCACGTTCTTTACCCCATTTTGGGTAATAAGGTGATTCCGGTTTAAAGTTAGCAAAAAGTTCCAAGGCTCGTTCTACATCGTTGCAAAATGGTTTGGTATCCTTCCCAAAATATCTCGCACTTCCCATTCCCCATTCAGCCTTACTCAATACAACTCTTGGGTTTTCAGGTGCTAATTGCTCAGCCTGTGCATATAATGAAGCAACCTTTCCCGACAATGTCATGCCATAAGTTGCACCATCATAGGCCACCCAGGCGGTATGTAAAAGTGCCTGCAATACCATTAACTCCGGATTGTCTTTGGAAATAGCAGTTGCCCCATGAAGTAACTCTTGAGCCTTGTTAAGTTGAGCTGTCAATTTCTCTACATCTTGCATTCCAAAACTTTGTAATATATTGACTTGAGCCGCGTAATAAAGAGGGATCCAGTTGTCAGGTTCTGCCGACGCAATGCGTTCAAAAAAGTTGGATGCTTCCGATGGGTTAGATTCCCAAAGATCAAAGGCCTTTTGCATACCTTTATCGTAGTTTGTTTGAGCAACTACCAGTTGAGTAACCGACAATACTAAAATGATGATTAAGTTTTTCATATTATTTTGATTTAAATATGATTCAAATATCAATATTTAGAAATCATTTTTAAAATGTGTATTACCGAACTGTTTGTTTTTAAGGATGACTTGTATTTAATAGGGGTTATCTTAAATATTTCGTATCTTATATAGTTAACTTATTGAGCATATATACAAACATAATATTATGGAAAAACCAAAAAAAGCACTGTACTGGGCCCCAAGAATTATTTGTATTCTGGCAATTCTTTTTGTAAGCCTTTTTGCATTAGATGCCTTTGATTCAAGCTTCTCAATTTGGCAACAAATTGGCGGTTTTCTAATTCACTTAGTTCCATCATTCATTTTACTTGGACTACTAATATTAGCCTGGAAATATGAATATATAGGTGGAATAATTCTCGTTCTAATAGGATTGGTGTTTAGTGTAGTTGTTTTTAGAATGAACTATAAAATGAATCATTCTCTTTGGATGAGTATAGGTGTTATTTCCGCCATAACATTACCTTTTGTTATTTCCGGTATATTATTTATTATCAATCATTTTAAAAATAAATCTCATACTAGTAAATAAAAAATAGCCTATGCCAACAGGCATAGGCTATTTCCTTTTAATCCATATTTTAATTAGTTTTCGATTAACTTAAAATGAATTGGAATACTGTAAGGGACTCTTACTGACTTACCTCTCTGTTTGGCAGGAATCATTTGTGGTAATAAACTAATGATCCTTTCAGCTTCTTTTTCTAAGATCTTATCCGGCCCTCTAGATCGGATTCCGGATACATATCCTTGTTGATCCACTGAGAACATGACAAAAACTTTACCATGAATACCCATTTCAAGAGCTAATTCAGGAAATATAAAGTTCTTGCTGATATGTTCTATTACCTTCTTCTCGAAACAAGCCTTTAATACGTCATTGGAATTTCCTGTACATCCAGGGAAAATGGGAACTTTCTCAACAACGGCAAAAGGTATTGTAACATCTTCTTCAACTTTTTCCACTTCAACTTCTTCCACCCTAACAATAGGTTCTTCAATCACATCATCCATATTGATCTCAGTACTTTTAATGACTGTTTCTTCAATATTTGCGACATCTTCTACTATTTTTATGACCTCTGATGCAATTTGAGGTGGCGGAGGAGGCGGCGGTGTGTTGATATTAACTACTGGAATCTCTTCCTCAATTAATGATTCAACATCTAGAACATTAATAACCAAATCTTCCTTATCATAGGATTTCATATTTAATGCGGCCCAGGTTAAGAATAGCATTAAGCATAATCCTACTGAGAAGAAAAGACTCATATTGCGTCTTAAATCGACTTCAGGATTCTTTTTAGCTTTCATAATACTACAATTTAATATAGTATTAAAGTAACTATTTAGGTGAATAAAAACTATGACAATTATCAGTTTTATAGGCTTAGCTAATGAATCAAGATATTGTTCTTAAGGAAGTTATAGTTTATTTAATTGGTTATCGGTACCTGAATCGCTTATTGTCCAGAAAAAACCAACAAAAAAGAACTGATCTGCAGCAGGTCTTAATGCTCTTCTTGCAAAATTTCCATTTGCATCGGGTGTATTGGAATATTGGTATCCATTGATGTTCTTGAAACCGGTTGCATTATTAATTGATAAATAAAGGATCTTTTGCTGGCTAATTAAGTAGGCCCAATTTAAGCTAAGGCTGTTAAAGGATCGTGTCTTTGAGTTCAAAAATCCTCCCATATTCGGGTTTGTATAAGTTCTTCCTGATGCATAACCATAACTGAACCCGATCTGACTTTTCCAATCATCGATCCAATACTTTCCAACAAGTGACAAATTATGTTTATTTACAAAATTAGGTTGTGATTCCGCCAAATAGTCCTTATACTTTCTTTGAGAATCTAAAAGTGAATAGCTTATCCAGTAATCAAAATTCTTTATCGTTTTACTATCTCGCCAGAATAGATCAATTCCTTTTGCATAACCAAATCCTTTATTGGTGATATTGTCAATTATTCCTTCATCAGAATTATAAAGAACTAAAGAATCATAATCCTTAAAATAGCTTTCTATTCTTAATATCTTTCCATCACTATTGTACTGATAATTTATAATGTAGTGTGTTGCCAATTGAGAATTCAACTCTTGATTGAATTTTAAAACAGTATTGGATGGGTTTTGATAAAATTGGCCATACGCCACTGAAATCTGACTTGTATTTGAAGTTTTTAAAGCAAGAGAAGATCTGGGTGAAATGGAAAATTCTTTTAGTAAATTGCTATATTCCGATCGAATTCCAAATTTTAATGCCAGTTCTTTAGAAAAGAAAAGTTCTGCCTCACTAAAGCCCGCAGTTAAACCGTTATTAAATCCCAGATTTATGTTTGAATTCAATTCATCTGAAAATTCCTCAGCGAAATCAGTATTAAAATATTCCATGCCAAAGGTCATTTTAAACCGATTGCTATATCTTTTTTTAAATTTCATTTTTGCATGTATTGAGTTTTCCCTGTCAACAATACCTTGATCTAATACATTAATGTTTGTTTTTGCTCCTGTAAAACTAAGTCCGCCTAAAAAAGACCAATCATCATTTAGTAAACCTGAATAGGACCCGTTTAAATAAAAATTGTTGTTCTTTAATTTAAATGGAATTCCCTCCTCATAATTGATGTCTTCTTGAGTTAATTCAAAATTTGTGCTGTCAAAAGCAGAGTATAATTTTAATAAACCCGAATTGAATTTTTGTCTGAAAACAGTCTCTGCTGCCAGACTCTCAAAAGGTTTTTCCCAGTCATTTCTATCAGGAAATAAGGAAATGTATGGTGCTAAATTAAAATAGGATGCATTGGCACTCAATGAACTGTTCCCCCATTTTTTGGTCTTTCCTAAAGTTCCACCAACAGTCATTAACCCAATATCTGTTTTATTTTGATCTGGTTCATCAATCGTATTAAGCAGCAAAACACTAGAAAGCGCCTGGCCATACTCGGCAGAATAACCCCCTGTAGAAAATGTAATCCCGTCAAAAAGAAATGGAGAATACCTGCCTCGTGTAGGCGTATTATTTGTTGTTGGAGAATAGGGCGTAAATACCCTGATCCCATCAATGAAAATTTGAGTTTCTTCAGCATCACCTCCTCTTACAAATAAGCGTCCATCTTCAGAGACTGTCGTCGTTCCCGGAAGTGTTTGTAAAGCACCTACAAAATCCCCTACTGCACTTGCAGTAGTTACAACATCTAAGGGTTTTAAAACAGATACTTTACTATTATCACCGGCTGCAAAAGTTCCGGCAGACAAGACGACCGCATCAAGTGTATTAACATCATCACGAAGTTGAATTGATAAAGAATTCATCTCCCTTATATCACCTAAAAAAGTATAGGTTTCAAATGATAAATAAGAAACTATTAATGATTGTATTCCAACCTCATCAGTTTTGAATTCAAAATAACCAGAAGCATCTGTTGTACTGCCGTCGTAGGTTCCCTTCAAATATGCGTTAGCACCTTCTATTGGATTTCCTTTTGTGTCAGTTACCAGTCCGTTTATATTGCCCTGAGCTACGAGATTAAATGAATTTGCCAGAAAGAAAATCAACAATAAGGTTTTCATTTATATGGTTGTTTATGTTTTTCATCTTGATTGATAATGCAAATTTGCATCCCTGGATCAGATCATAAAAGATTAGTTAACCGAACTGTAAAAAAATATAGATGAATTGAATTTTAATAATATTTTAGCCTAATTTGTAACGGTTTAATGATATAATGTACTAATAAATAGACTAAACCCTCCAATTGAATAAAGAGAGTCAACATAATTTTGTAGAGCTACTTGAAAAGCATCAAAATATTGTGCATAAAGTTTGCCGCCTTTATACTAACAATTACGATGCACATAATGATTTGTTTCAAGAGATCACTATTCAATTATGGAAAGCGTATCCTAAATTTAGAGGAGATTCTAAGTTTAGTACATGGATGTATAGAGTGGCGTTAAATACGGCAATCACGCTATACAGAAAAAGCAAAAGATCTTTGAATACTGAAGAGTTTGATGCTGTTCAATTCAAGATCTCCGCTGAAACGTATGATGATACTGAAGAACAACAGCTTAAACTGCTATATAATGCAGTGCATCAGCTAAATGATATTGAAAAAGCGCTTGTCTTTTTGTATTTAGAGGAGAAAAACTATAGAGAAATTAGTGAAACTATGGGTATTACAGAAGTGAATGCCAGAGTTAAAATGAATCGGATCAAGACGAAGCTTAGAACAATATTAAATCCGTAATATTATGGATGAATTAGATTTATTAAAAAAAGACTGGCAGAAAGAGGATAGTAAATATCCTAAACTGACCTATGATGAGATCTATAAAATGATCTTAAAAAAATCTTCTTCAATTGTGAAGTGGATCTTTATAATCAGTTTATTGGAATTCGCACTTTGGACATTGATCTCCTTTGGATTAAAAGACACTGAAAGTATGCAAAGATTCGAGGAGTATGATGCAGATTTCGTTTTAATTCCTTTAAGTGTGATAGGATATATTATTCTGGCCTATTTCTTTTATTTATTCTTTAAGAACTATAAGACTATTTCTGCTACTGACAGTGCTAAAAACCTAATGGAAAACATCTTAAAAACAAGGCGAACAGTCAAGTATTATGTCGCTTTTAATTTAATTTATTTAGTAGTGGCAACCATAGTTGTTCTGTTTATAGAATTTGATCAGGATAAGCAACTAATAGGTAAACTCAACGAAGCCTCGGCCAACGGTGATGTTTTTAAATTTTATGCGACACTAATAATTTCCGTATTTGTGGTTCTGGCAGTATTTATTGCCATATTATTACTGTTCTATTATTTGATCTACGGGTTATTACTTAAGAGACTGAATAAAAATTATCGAGAGCTTAAAAGAATGGAATTCTAACTTTCCTTCTTCTTTTGTCTAATTTTATTCTTCCTCCATTTTCTCTCCTTGTTAAGCTCTTCCTGCAACAGGAGTTCTTCCTGAGAAATTACTTTTAAAAAAGATGGATGTTGCTCGATCGCATATTCTATTTTTTCAACAATTTGGTCAATGGACTCCTTCTCATAATCAATATGCAGTGGTTCTTTAATCTCCATTGATTGCAGTATATTTTTCTTTTTTACTCGAAGTCCTTTTTTATCAAAAGATCGCCTAAAGCCATCAATAACAATAGGTACAACAGTAGGCTTGTACTTTTTTATAATATGTGCAGTCCCTTTTCTTATTGGCTTAAATGGTGTTGTAGTTCCTTGTGGAAAGGTTATGACCCATCCATCATTTAAGGCTTTTCCTATGTTAGATATATCGCTGAATTTAACCTGTCTGCTTACTTCTTTTCCATCTGCACGCCAGGTCCTGTCAATACTAATTGAACCGGCATAGGCCATTATTTTAGGTAATAGCCCGGATTTCATAGTTTCCTTGGCAGCCACATAATAAATATTTAGTTTTGGGTTCCACAAATAGCCAACATTTTTTATACTGTCAATTCTCCCGCTTAAGCCCGCATTAAATACATGAAACATGGCCACAACATCAGCAAAATAGGTTTGATGATTTGAAATAAACAAAACATTGGTACCTGGCAGATCCTTAATAATTTCTGAACCATCAATGTTCAATTCATTAAATCCTCTAAAACGCTGATGAGTAAGCAAACCCATAATTCTGATCAGCCATTTTTTGATAATTAGTATATGTCCAAAAGGATTTTTTTTGAATAATCCCATAGGTTGTTTTTAGTATAGGTGAATTACAAATGTAAAAAAATGGAATTACTATAGTGCGTCTTTTATTAAGTCTTTAACTTCACTAAGCATCATAGCGGTGGCACCCCAAACGATATGTCCGTTTAAAAAATAGGCAGGAACCTCAACCTTTTTATTATATGAAGTTGATACTGTTTTAGTTACAACACAATTTTCATTTATGAAGTCAACTAAGGACACCTCTAAGATCTCTTCAACTTCGGTTTCTTCTAAAACAAAATCCGGCGTTAGATTCAAAATACCCAAAAACGGCTGAACAGCGAAATTACTTGGTGGGATATAAATCTGTGTCAATTTTTTAACTATTTCAACCTTATCCGGTTGAACTCCAATTTCTTCTTGAGTTTCCCTTTTGGCAGTATACTCCAGATCAAGATCGTTCTTTTCAACTTTGCCACCCGGGAAACTAATTTGGGCCGAATGCACCCCATTGTAAGGCTTTCTTTGTATTAATGCGAATTTTGTCTGATCTTGTCTGTCAGGATAAAAAAGTGCCAGTACAGCCGATTGTTTTGCTTGCTTCATGGCTTCTTTATATTTGTCTTGAAAATCCATTCTGCTTGGAGGTACCATTTTAAACTGAGAAGATTCTGCAGGCAACGGGATATTTTTTATTTTTGAAGCAATTATTAAAAAATTATTGAAATTCATTTATGAAGTACTTTTCTATTCTATGCTTGGCCTTATTATTATTTAATTGTGAAGATAAACAATCTGACAAAAAAAGTTTAAAAAATAATGCCGCTATAGATTCCATTAAGGCTGAAAACACAGAAAAAAAGGAAGAAACAAACGAACCAGAGAGAGAATACCCATTGTTAACCGACAAAAATGCCATGGATTTCTTTCTGGAATATGATAAATTACATAAAGAAAACAAAGTAAGAATATATACAGATTTTGGAAATATCGATATTCTGTTATTTGAAAATACAAAATTTCATCGATCTAATTTTATCTTTTTGACCAAACAACATTATTTTGATGGAACCCAATTCTATAGAGTCATTGACAATTTTGTAATTCAAGGCGGTAACAGTGATGACAGAAAAACATCAAGAAAACGAAGTGAAATTGGAAGATATTTGTTGCCTACTGATACAAAAAGAGGATATAAGCATGACAGAGGTGTTATTAGTATGCCTAGTGGCGAAATAGATAATCCATATAAACTGGCATCACCATTCGAATTTTTTATTGTACAGCAACGTGGGGGAGCACATTTTTTAGATGGTGATTACACTATTTTTGGTAAGGTGATAAATGGTATGGATGCAGTGGATAAAATTGCGGCTGTAAAAACAGATGAGGCAGATTGGCCATTAAAAAATATATACATTAGGAAAGTTGAAATTATTGAATAATTCAATTAAAAAATATAGATTTTTCTTACCTTCATAAACTAAATAATCTCTAATAAAATAATGACAAAAAACTATTCCTTAAACCACATTTTACTTTACGTTTTATGTGGTTTTGTTATGCTTACTAGTTGTAAGGATATCGACTCAAAAGAAACAAAAAATATGACTGAAAATATATTGCTGGAAGAATGGACAGGCCCGTATGATGGTGTTCCGGCTTTTGACAAAATGAATGTCGATGATATAAAGGAAGCTATGCAAAGTGGCATGGAATTAAGTTTAGATGATATAGATAAAATCGCTAATAACTCAAAGCCTGCAACATTTGAAAACACCATAGCTGCTATGGAACGATCTGGTAAAGAGCTAGACCGGGTTTACGCCTATTACGGTATTTTAAGCAGTAATATGTCTACACCGGAGTTTAGAAAAATTCAAAGTGAGTTAGCTCCGGAACTATCCGACTATCGATCTAAAATATCTCAAAATGAAAAACTGTTCCTTCGTATAAAAAAGGTTTTTGATGATTCTCAAAAAAATCCTTTAGAAGCAGACCAACAACGTGTAGTCGATTTAATTTACAAGCGCTTCGCAATGGATGGAGCAGAACTCGAAGCAGAAAAGAAAAAACGTTACGCCGAAATCAATAAAGAACTATCAACATTATACACAGACTTCTCCAATAATGTTTTACATGATGAAGAAAACTATGTTACATATTTAAATAAGGATCAATTAGGTGGATTATCTGATGGATTTATAAAATCGGCCGCAAAAATAGCGTCAGATAAAGGGCATGATGGTAAATATGCTATTACCAACACACGTTCTTCTATGGATCCTTTCTTAACTTACTCCAATGAACGCGAATTACGTAAACAGGTCTGGACTAAATATTATTCACGAGGAGATAATGGTGATGAATATGACAATAATGAAATCATTACAAAAATCTTAAAACTTCGTAAAGAACGTGTTGGATTATTAGGCTATGATAATTACGCCGATTGGAGATTGCAGGATCGAATGGCTAAAAATCCTGAAAATGCCATGGAATTGATGAATGCTGTATGGCCAGCAGCAATTGCCAGAGTGAAAGAAGAAGTTGCAGACATGCAAGCTATAGCCAAAAAGGACAATATTGTTATTGAACCCTGGGATTACAGGTATTATGCTGAAAAAGTTAGAAAACAAAAATACGATCTGGATAGTGATGAGGTTAAGCAATACTTGCAGTTAGACAACTTAACTCAAGCATTATTCTTTACCGCAGGTGAAATCTTTAATTATGATTTTAAACCGGTTCCTGAAGGTTCAGTTCCTGTTTTTCATGAAGATGTAAAAGTTTGGGAAGTGACTGATAAAGGTTCTGGTGAGCACATTGGCTTATGGTATTTAGATCCTTTTGCAAGACAAGGAAAACGATCTGGTGCATGGGCAACAACCTATAGAAGCCATACAACTTTTGATGGCAAAGAAACCGTTTTAGGCTCTAACAACTCGAACTTTGTTAAACCAGCTCCAGGAGAAGCTGTTTTAGTGTCTTGGGCTGATGCAGAAACTTTTTTTCATGAATTTGGGCATGCTCTTCATTTCTTTTCATCTAATGTAAAATATCCAACTTTAAATGGAGGTGTCAGAGATTATACAGAGTTCCAATCCCAATTATTAGAGCGTTGGTTATCTACAGATAAAGTGATCAATAAATTTTTAGTACATAGCAAAACTGGCAAACCTATTCCGGCAGATTTAGTATTAAAGATTAAAAAAGCTGCAACTTTTAATCAAGGATTTGCAACTACCGAATATTTAGCTTCTGCTTTAATGGATATGAAATTACACCTTGCAGATCCTACAAATATTGATATTGATAAATTTGAGCGTGAAACTCTGGCAGAACTAAATATGCCAAAAGAATTACCAATGCGCCACAGGACACCACATTTTGGACATGTTTTCTCCGGCGAAGGGTATGCAACTGCTTATTATGGTTATATGTGGGCAGATGTACTGACAAGTGATGCGTCAGAGGCGTTTAAAGAAACTCCAGATGGTTTTTATGATAAAGCCATCGCCAAAAACTTAGTAGATTATTTATTCGCACCAAGAAATTCTATGGACCCTGCAGAGGCTTATAGAAAATTTAGAGGACGAGATGCCAAAATTGATGCATTGATGAGAGATAGAGGGTTTCCCGTTCCGAATTAAAAATTATAATAAAAAAGTCATGATTTACTCATGGCTTTTTTATTGAGATCTATATAAATTAGGTAGGACTATTTTAAATTTTACAGCCAGCAACCTAATTACAATAACTATAAGTCCTGATGCTAAGAAGATTATTTTATTATCTACAGGTAATTTATTTAAAAGAAAATAAGAGAAACCACCTAAAATGCATGCTGTAGCATATATTTCTTTCCTGAATATAACCGGAATTTCATTGCATAAAATATCTCTTAAGACTCCTCCAAAACATGCAGAAATTGTCCCAAGCGCAACACATATTATTGGATGCAGACCAGCGTTAATGCCTTTTTCAACACCCACAATAGTATATAAGCCAATACCAATGGTGTCGAACAAAAACAGTGAGGTCCTTAGGTAATTAATGTTCTGTTTGAATATCACTGCTGAAACAGTAGAAAAAAGAATAACATAGGTATAAGTCATATCTTTCATCCAACTAACAGGCGTAACACCAATAAGAATATCGCGAAGCGTTCCTCCACCTACCGCAGTTACAAAAGCGATGATCAAGATTCCAAAAGGATCCATTTTCTTATTCATAGCAATAAGAACTCCGGAAATAGCAAATGAAATAGTGCCTAATATGTCTAACAGATAATACAAAAACTTAGTCCCTTATCGAAATTAGTATTGCCCACAAATATATAAGTAATCCAAATAAGGTCATAAAAAGATGTTTTTTTAACTTAAAAAGCTATTTTGAATATGAAAGTATTTAGTTGGATTTTTAAATTGATTCCTTTAAACGGAATTATAAGATATTACTATTTTCAACTAATTGATTCTATTACTTTTAAATTATTTTTTTAAAAGTGTTTTCTTACAAAAAATTGCAAGATGAGATGTTTTTTTCTTAAATTGGCACCTTAAATAGCATTTAACCACATTAACATGAAAAATATTCTTCTTATTTTTTGCCTATTAATTTTTGGTTTTGGTTTTTCTCAAGAAGAAACCACAAAAGAATTACCAAGTCTATCCAAGCGCTGGACGGCTAAATTGGGTGTAAATATGGTAAGAAGTACAGGTGATGGTAATCCTCTGGGATCTTTTTCCGAAAATGCATTTTCTAATCCTTTAGCCTTAGGAATTGAATATAAAGTAAGTGATGTTATTGCTGTCTCCTTATTGCAAACTGTTAACAAATGGAAAGCCGGTAAAGACATAATTGATGGAGTTGTGATAACTGAAGATCAAAGTTATTTTGCAATGGATGCTGGTTTAAAATTTTATTTTGATGAATATTTTCTTGATGCAGACTGGATGGACCTTTATCTTGAAGGTGGATTTGGATATTTTAATGAAAGAGAAAGTGGTATATCTGGAAATCTAGGTCTTGGTGGAATTTTATGGTTATCACCTTCTTTCGGATTGAATTTACAGGGAATAGGAAAATTTGCTGGGAAAGGCAATTCTCATTCAAATCACTTTCAATATTTTGCAGGACTTGTTTATAATTTTGGTGGTATAGATACTGATAATGATGGAATAATGGATAAGGAAGATGAATGCCCACTAGAGTTTGGATTAATTCAATTCAATGGTTGTCCGGATTCAGATGGTGATGGTGTAAGAGAATCGTTGGATGAATGCCCGTTAGTTGCTGGTCCTTTAGAATTAAAAGGTTGTCCGGATAGAGATAATGACGGTGTTGCGGATAAAAATGACGAATGCCCGGATGAAAAAGGTGGGTTGAATACCAGAGGTTGTCCTGATAAGGATAATGATGGTGTTCCTGACAAATTTGACAACTGTCCTGAAATTCCGGGATCTTTTAATAATAGAGGCTGTCCTTGGCAGGATTCTGATAAAGATGGTGTAATTGACAAGGATGATAAGTGTCCAAATCAGATTGGACCAATCGAAAATCAGGGTTGTCCATATCCTAAATTAACACAGTCGGAATCAAAGATCATCGACGCTTTTGCCGAAACGATTCTTTTCGATCTTGGTAAAGCTGATCTAAAGAGAGTCAAGTCAATCAACATTAGATAGAATAGTGGCAATTATGAAGACTTATGAAAATGAAAGATTTCATATTGCCGGTCATACAGATAACACATTCACTTCAGATTTTAATCAGGTTTTATCTCAAAACAGGGCTATAGCTGTAAGAAACTATTTTATATCCAAAGGAATTGATGCAACTCGATTAACGGCAAAAGGTTATGGTGAAACCAAGCCAGTAGAATCAAATAATACTGAAGCTGGAAGAGCTAAGAATCGACGGGTCGCAATTATTTTAATTAAATAATACAATTCATCTTTAAAAATATACAGTTCGGTATATATTATTAAAAAAACACTTCTGTTTTTAGAACATTTGTAGTGTTAAACATAAAATATATATCATGACTACTCTCAACAATATTTTACCGAACAAGTAATTCTAATAGTCCAAAACTCATAAAAAGACTTACTTTTTTTATGTTCTTATTTTTTGGAATAGCATTTAAGTTACTCTCAGAATGACCTGCAAACAATAAAAGTATCAGTGGACAACGTTTCGAACAATAACGGAAAAGTAATATTTAGTCTGCACAACCAAGAAACTTTTATGAAATCAGAAAGCGTGCAAAGGGCCGAAAGTAAAATAGAAAACAATAAAGTTGAAATCACTTTTGAAAATGTGGCACCGGGAACTTATGCCATAATGGTTCTTCATGATGAAAACGAAAACTACCGAATGGATTTTGATAATAATGGAATGCCAATAGAAAGCTATGGCATGTCAAATAACCCTTTAAGTTATGGACCGCCACAATTTAGCGAGGCAAAATTTGAAGTTGACCAGGAAGATCTGGACTTTAAAATAAGATTTTAGAGATAAAAAAAGCGGCTAATAAGCCGCTTTTTCATTTAGCTATCAAAATTAAATCGATTCGTTTAACCAGGCTTTCATCATCCAAACTGTTTTTTCCTGCTCCGTTATAAAATCACTCATCATTGAGTTTGTTCCTTCGTCATTTGCTTCTCCCGACTTATCTAATATACTCCGTTCTATTTTAAGAAGCTGTGATAAAGATTCCACTATCAGTTGTACAGCCTTTTCATCTTGTTTAATGTTTTTACCAACAGGTACTTTTACATTTTTAATGTAATCATCAAAAGTATGCAAAGGTGTCTGTCCTAAAGTCAAAATACGTTCGGCTATTTGATCTACTTTAATGTTGGCATCAGTATATAACTCTTCAAATTTCACATGTAAATCAAAGAACCTCTTGCCTTTAATATTCCAATGTATACCCCTCAAATTTTGATAATAAACCTGAAAATTACTTAGTAATACATTTAGGTCATTTGCTAATTCTTTGGTAACTCCTACTTCTAATCCTATACTATTTAAGGTCATATTTATTTTTATTTATTAATTTATTCAAAATTAAAAAAGATTTAACATCATTTTCAATAAATTTTATTGATAGTTTTTATATTTTTATAGTATAAATTGATAATAATGACTATAACACAACTGTTTTATGTTTTGGCCGTGGCTGAAAATCAAAATTTCACGAAAGCTGCTGAAAAATGCTTTGTAACCCAACCTACCCTCAGTATGCAAATACAAAAGTTAGAAGATGAATTAGACATTTTAATTTTTGACCGTTCCAAAAAACCTATCGAATTAACCGATATAGGTAAAAAAATAGTCAGCCAGGCAAGGAATATAGTAAATGAAGCAGGCAGAATAAAAGATATAGTGGATCAGCAAAAAGGATATATAGGTGGAGAATTCAAATTAGGTATCATACCTACTGTCATGCCAACATTATTACCAATGTTCCTAAAAACATTCGTAAAGAAATATCCTAAGGTAAAATTAAAAATAGAAGAATTAGCAACTGATGAGATCATTGTAAGGATCAACAAAGGTCATCTAGATGCTGCTATTGCGGCCACACCTTTAGAGAATGAAACTATCAAAGAACGTGTTCTGTATTTTGAACCATTTGTAAGTTATGTGCCTAAAAACCACAGGCTTGGTTCAAGTAATAAAATTGATGTATCAGATCTGGATTTAAGCGATATTCTATTACTTGAAGACGGACATTGTTTTAGGGATGGAGTAATAAATTTGTGCAAGACTTTTAAACACCTGGACGATGAACATTTTCAACTGGAGAGCGGAAGTATTGAAACATTAATTAAATTATCTAATGAAGGACTTGGAATGACTTTATTACCTTACTTGCATACTTTGGATTTAAAAGATTCTGAAAAAAATAATCTTCATTTTTTTAATGATCCATCACCAGCACGAGAAGTTAGTATCATTTACCATAAAAGTGAATTAAAAATGCATATAATTGAAGCATTGCAAGATGTAATATCGGGAATAATCAGAGGTGCAATAGCTTTTCAGGATGTTCAGATCATCAGTCCTTTGCCTAAATAAAAAAAGCGACCTCTCGGTCGCTTTTCTTTATGGTTTTAAATAGATTAAACATTGATTTAATTCTGGATTCTGCTTGATAAGTGAGTTGATAAAAATTTTAAGCTCTTCAATTTCATAAGGTAACAATCTCTCCAAAGCTTTTTTCACTTCTTTACAAAACAGTGACACATCAAAACTTACTTTATTTAGCACTGTTTTGGTGTACTCTAACATTGCTCTTGCCATAGGTTATAATTGGATTTTAGGTTAATAAGGGTAGATTTTTTAATAAGCAACACTTTTAGGTTATTATGATAAAGATATTAAAAAATGTCTTAACTAATACTTAATATAGCAAAAAATGTTGTTTAAAATAATTTTAGAACCTGTTGTCACCATCTAAAATATTGCCTAAACCTCCCAGAATACTACCCTCATCTCTTTTCTTTCCTCCTCCTTGAGGAGCACTTGCCAATACCCTTCCAGCTAATCTGCTAAAAGGTAAGGATTGTACGTAAACAGTTCCCGGACCCTGAAGTTTCGCAAAAAATAAGCCTTCACCTCCAAAAACAGTATTTTTTATACCTCCCACAAATTCTATATCATAATCTATATCCTGTGTAAAACCAACAATACATCCGGTATCCACTTTTAAAATTTCTCCAGATTGAAGTACTTTTTTTGCCATGGTACCTCCGGCATGAACAAATGCCATCCCATCACCTTCCAACTTTTCCATGATGAATCCTTCACCTCCAAACAGTCCTCTTCCCAGCTTTTTACTAAATTCAATACCAATACTCACACCTTTTGCTGCGCACAGAAATGCATCTTTTTGACAGATAAATTTTCCGCTGAATTCTGTTAGGTCAATCGGTATGATCTTTCCGGGATAAGGTGAAGCAAAAGAGACATTTTTTTTACCAGTCTGGTCATTGTAAAAAGCGGTCATAAATAAACTCTCTCCAGTTAATATCCTTTTACCAGCTCCCAAAATGGAACCCAAAAATCCTTTGTTTTTATCTGATCCATCCCCAAAAATTGTTTCCATTTTTATGCCATTATCCATCATCATAAAGCTACCTGCTTCAGCTACTACTCCTTCTTTTGGATCCAGTTCTATTTCCACGTATTGCATTTCTTCACCGTAGATTCTGTAGTCAATTTCGTGTGCTGTCATGTTATTGATTATTTGGTTATACTATTATTTGTTGATTATTATTCTGTATTGTTACAAAATTAATCTTTAACTTTTAAAGTCCATTCAAAATTAAAACTGGACACTTCAACTCCATCTTCATTATTACCAATTGCCTTCATCCAAATGGTTTGTCCTTCCCCTGTTTCGATTGTTTTTTTAATGGCATCATTAATTAAGTGTCCTTCCTCGCATTTAAAAGTTATTCTACCGGTAGCCTTTTTGAAAAATGAGGCGTTGTTATTTGCGACCAGCATAGAAATATTTTTTCCGCTTTGTTTAATTTTCGACATTACCAGTGCACCTGTAGATAATTCCGCGGCCATACCTTGTATAGCCCAAAACATAGAATTAAAAGGGTTTTGGTTAATCCACCTGTGCCTGACCGAAACAATGCAATTTTTGTCATCTATAAATTTAGTTCGGACACCACAAAAAAAGGCTGATGGCAACTTGAACAGTAGAAAAGTATTTAATTTATTAGGAGTAATCTTCATCTAATCAGATTTAATTTTCAATAAATTTAGATAAAATTATCTACACTCAATAATGTTAAATATATGTTAAATTATAGTACCATGTATTGCATATTACCTTTTTAAAGCTATATATTTGCATAAGATACTATTATATACATTATAAAATGTTAAGCGATAATCAAAAAAACATAGCAACTTTTATCCACTTATCAACCTTTTGCAGGTTTATAGTTCCTTTGGGAAACTTTATTGGACCAATAGTTTTATGGTCTATAAATAAAGAGAAATCCAGTTTTATAGATAAGCACGGTAAACAAGCCATCAATTTTCAAATAAGTATTTTACTCTATGCTCTAATTATTGGCACTATCAGCATTCCTTTTTTTGCTTTCAATTTATTTGATGCTTTTAATTTTATCGATATGAATCATTTTGGAAGTTTTCATATAAGCTTAAACAAACCATCTCCTCTACTTTATATTGGAGGCGCATTAGGTGGTTTAGCCATAGTAGGCTTTATTCTGGAACTTGTATTCATAATTAAGGCTGGTTTGAAAGCAAGGGATGGTAAATTATATAATTATCCGTTAACGATCAACTTTTTAAAATAACCATCAATCAAAAAAAATGAACAGTATCACAATTAAATTCATTAGAACATGAAATAAGCAATTGTAAAATTAAATATTAACCTAAAAAGTTTAATGCAAATTACATTTGACTTCTAAAACAATAAAATGAACACATGAAAATAGAAAACACAAAAGCACAAATGCGTAAAGGTGTCCTGGAATACTGCATATTATCAGTCCTGAAGGATGATGATGCCTATGTTGCAGAGATCTTAGGAACCCTAAAGGACGCAAAGTTGCTTGTAGTGGAAGGAACAATTTACCCTTTACTAACAAGATTGAAAAATGCAGGATTGCTCAACTATCGTTGGGAAGAATCAACTTCGGGTCCTCCTAGGAAGTATTATGGATTAACTGAAACAGGAAAACTGTTTTTAAAGGAATTGAATACTACCTGGAGTGAATTACAAAACGCAGTAAATATAGTAACAAGAATAAAAAAATCAAAAAAATGAATAAAACAGTCAACATAAATTTAGCAGGTATATTCTTTCATATAGATGAGGACGCATACCTAAAACTACAACGCTATCTTGAGGCTATAAAACGTTCATTTACAGACTCTCAAGGACGATCTGAAATAATTTCGGATATAGAAGCACGTATTTCAGAACTATTCACTGAGCGCATTAAAACAGAGAAACAAGTCATTGGTATTAAGGAAGTTGATGAGGTTATTACCATTATGGGACAACCCGAAGACTACCTGGTGGATGATGAGATCTTTGAGGATAAGCCTAAGAATTACACTTCAAAAGGCTCTGCCAAAAAATTATTCAGAGATACTGATAACTCCTATATTGGTGGTGTATCTTCCGGATTAGGTTATTATCTGGGGATTGATGTGGTTTGGATCAGACTATTGTGGGTTCTATTAGCATTAGGCTCTGGTGGAACATTTATTTTTATTTACATCCTCTTCTGGGTGTTGGTACCTGAAGCAGTCACGACTTCAGATAAGCTTATTATGACTGGTGAACCCGTTAACATTAGCAACATCGAAAAAAAAATTAAAAAAGGATTTGATGATGTTAGTGAAACCGTAAAAAATGTAGATTACCAAAAATATGGCAAAAAAGTAAAATCCAGTTCACAAACATTCTTTGATGCCATTGGTAATGTGATCATGTTTTTTCTAAAACTCTTTGCCAAATTCATCGGTCTAATTTTAATAATAATAGGAGCTGTAACCATATTTAGTTTATTTGTTAGTTTATTGTCTCTGGGAACATCATCATTTTTTGAACCTTGGTGGATGGATTATCCAGATGCTTTGATAACAAGTGGAATGCCTATTTGGTTAGGATCAATTATGTTGTTCCTCCTTTTCGGAATTCCGGCATTCTTTGTTCTTTATTTGGGTCTGAAGATCCTTATAAACAATCTGAAATCAATAGGCAATGTAGCTAAATTCTCCTTGTTAGGATTATGGTTGTTGGCAATAATCGGGCTAATTATTACAAGTATTAAATGGACTACCGAATTTGCATTGGAATCAACTGTAACATCTAAACATGAATTGGTTTATAATAAGGCTGATACCCTTGCTATTAAAATGATGCCAAGCGATCTGGATAGCCACAAACATGGAATGTACAGAAACAATGGATTTGAAATTAAATTTAACGATGAGGATGAAAAGATCATATTCTCCAGAAACGTAAGACTAACCGTCCGTTCTACAACTGATTCTATTGCATTCATTCAAATTGAAAAAGAAGCAAAAGGAAAAGATTATATTCAGGCGAAGGATAAAGCACAACGAGTTGATTATAAATTTACATTAAATAATAATGTGCTTTTACTGGATAATTTTCTCCTGACAGATTACGAAAATAAGTTCAGGGAGCAAAATATTGAATTATTCCTGTATTTACCTGAAGGCACTTATGTAGCCTTAGATAGCAATCTTGGATCCTTTTTAAACCATTCCAGATCAAGTGAAAATATAGTTTCACATAATTACGCCGGACATTTATTAAAGATAGAAAAAGATTCCGTTGATTGTTTGGATTGTGATGATGACGATATTTTTGAGGTCAAAATGAATGAAGACGGTTCAAAAGTAAAAATAAATGAAAATGGAGTCATCATTAAAAGTGACGACGTGAATATTATCATTAATGAAGATGGCGTAAAAGCAGAATCTAAAGAAGTGAAAGTAAATATTAATGAAGATGGCATCGATATCAAGTCAGATGATATGTAGACAATTCATCATCCATATATTACAATTCAGGAACTTTAGTTTCAAATAGGTTTAAAATTAAAAGACATTTACACAATCAATCAAAAAACGAACAATCATGATCACATTAGTCAAAATAATAGCCGCTATTTTAATAGATATATTATTTTAAATCAATTAAATTATGAGACTAAAATCGAATTATTTTATAGTTGTATTACTCAGTATCCTTTTAATGTCTTGCCAATTTAATGGTGGCTTTCCCTTTGGTGTAAAGGGCAATGGAAATGTAATAAAGAAAGATCGATCAATTTCTGAAAGCTTTAATAAAATTGAGGTTAGCAGAGGTCTGGATGTGTATTTAACACAAAGTGATGATAATTCAATTCAGGTTGAAGCTGATGAGAATTTGCACGACATAATTATAACCGAGGTCGACGGCTATACTTTGAAAATTTATGCCGATGAAAACATTTCCTCATCAAAGTCCCAAAAAGTATTTGTGGTTTTTAAAGATATTCAGGAGATCAGTTCAACCAGTGGCAGTGACGTGTATTCAACAAATTTGATCAAAACTGAAAATTTAAAAATAAGCACAACCAGTGGGAGTGATATGGAGCTTGAAATAGATGTTGATGTTGTTGAATGTAAATCTACAAGTGGGAGTGATCTCAGGTTATCTGGCAATGCAAATAAGATCTTTGCAGAAGCAACAAGTGGCAGTGATATTAAAGCCGGTAATTTGAATGCAAAATCTGGAAAAGCAAATGCTACAAGTGGTGCCGATATAATATTAAATACTTCAGAAGAACTATTTGCAAAAGCCTCAAGTGGAGGTGATATCAAGTATTATGGGAATCCTGATAAGATAACCAAAAAAGGAGGCGTTTCCGGTAGTGTTAGTAAAAAATAAATAAATTATCCAGTCAATTAAAAACCGTTTCAAGCTTTTTTAAGGTTTGGGACGGTTTTTGATTATATTTGTGTGAATATCAAACCATATATTAGATGAACGCAAGATTACTATCCATTTTACTATTAACCCTTTTTACTTCAATTACGTTTGCACAATCCAAAATTAAAGGCAATAAGAATGTTATCATTATTCAAACTGAACTTAATTCGTTTAACAAGTTAGTCCTTGGTGAAAAATTAAAAGTTTCAATAATAAAAGATGATGTGGCATCCATTGAAATTAAAACAGATGAAAATTTACATGATGTCATTAGATTCAATGTTTCCGATAGCATTTTAAGATTAAAAACCACAAAACGTATTACATCTAAAAAAGCACTGGATATAACAGTTAGATATACTGAAACTATGCATGAAATTGAATTAAATGACGATGCCGAATTAAACTCTATAAATTCTATTGATAATGATAATTTTGTTTTGAAATTAAATGATGATGCTAAAGCCAATTTAAATGTAAGGTCAGATTCTTTTAAACTTATAAACAACAACACATCTACTCTTAAATTAAATGCCAGATCAAGGTTTAATATTGAAAGTAAATTAGTAGTTCTGGAACTAAATGAAAGCAGCAGTACAGAAGCACTAATAACTTGCGATAGTCTTAAATTGGATATGTATCAAAGAGCCTTTGCTAAAATTGAAGGCGATGTAAAGCTATTGAAGGCTAACACGATTAATTCCAGCAATTTTGTAGGAAAAAATTTAGCTGTAAACAATTGTGAGATTATCGCTGAAGATTCAAGTGATTTTGCGATACAAGTGTTAGATGAAATAATTATTGAATCATCCGGGTCAAGTGAAGTATCTATTTACAGTGATCCAAGAATTACTGTTAACAGATTTTCTGATACGGCAAAACTTTATAAAAAAGAACTATAAAAGAAAAGCCGAAGCTTAAACTTCGGCTTTTCTTTTTAATTTAAAACTAAATTTCAATATTGAGGTGTTGACACTTCAAAGGTCGCATCTTTTGCAGCTAAATATCTTTCGGCATCCAAAGCTGCCATACAACCGGTTCCTGCCGCTGTTACTGCTTGTCTGTAAACATGATCAGCAGCATCTCCGGAAACAAATACACCTTCAACATTAGTTTTTGAGGTTCCTGGAACATTAATTATATAACCTGTTTTGTCAAGGTTTAAATAATCCTTAAAGATTGCGGTATTTGGTGTGTGACCAATAGCCACAAAAAAACCGGTTGCAGGAATTTCCTTTTCCTTACCACTCACATTATTCTTAACGTGAACACCAGTCACAACCTGCCCGTCACCTAGCACCTCAACTGCATTTGTATTGAATAAAATTTCTATATTCTTGGTATTCTTAACTCTGTCAACCATGATCTTGGATGCTCTAAAAACATCTCTACGTACAAGCATTGTAACTTTTTTACATAGTTGTGACAGAAAGTGAGCTTCCTCACATGCTGAATCACCAGCGCCTACTAGTACAACTTCCTGACCTTTGTAGAAAAATCCGTCACAAACAGCACAAGCAGAGACTCCTCCTCCCAATTTTAAATATTTTTGTTCAGATTCCAATCCCAAATATTTTGCCGAAGCACCTGTTGAAATTATAACCGTATTACAATGGATCTCTTTTTTATCATTGACCCATACTTTATGTATTGGACCTGAAAAATCAACCTTAGTAACCCAACCATCCCTTACATCGGTGTCAAATCGCTCTGCCTGAGCCCGCAATTGAATCATCATTTCGGGTCCTGATATACCATCAGGATAACCAGGATAATTTTCGACTTCAGTAGTAGTTGTCAATTGACCACCAGGCTGGTTGCCTTGGTACAAAACCGGTTTCATATTAGCCCGTGCTGCATAAATGGCAGCTGTATATCCGGCCGGACCGGAACCTATTATTAAACACTTTACTCTTTCTATTGTATCAGACATATTTCTTTAAATTTTACTAAACAAATGTATTGCTTTTAATAAAAAAAAATAGTCTAATTTTATCAAAAGTTATTATCAAAAAATAATAAATATTAATACTAAAATTAATAATTGTTTTTTTTTTGTAACTTTATAAGAATCCATAAACCAATCAAATACTGCAACTATGAAAAATTTATTAATAGCATGTTTTGTGATTTTCGCAATCACGTCTTGTAATAACACCAAACAAAATTCTGAAATACCAGCTGAAGAAAAACTCACACTCGAAGGCACTTGGGAACTCACAAGTTACTATAATTACCAAGACAACAAAATTTCCGATTCCTTTGGACTAAGTCCCGGTTATAAACAGATTAAAATGTACACTCCTACTCACGTCATGTGGGCAAGAAAAGTTCCTTCCGATTCGCTAGAGTATTTCGGCTTTGGAACCTACAGAATAACAGATACTAGTTTGGTTGAAACCTTAGATTATGGATCAAAAATGATGAATCAAGCAATAGAAGATAATATCGAGTTCCCTTTCGAACTTCAAATAGAAAAGAATAGATTTATTCAAATAGATCTGGATGAAGATGGAAAAAGGATCTTTTCAGAAAACTATTTGAGGATCGAATAATCAATGTCTAGTATTTTTTAAATCGATATTAATCTTTTATGATTGATACTTTTCCCTTCTTCGCGGCTCTAATAGCTTCAATTTTACATGTTATTAGCGGCCCTGATCATTTAGCCGCTGTAATTCCATTTGCTGTCGAATCCAAAAAAAAGGCCTGGAAAATTGGTCTGTTTTGGGGAATTGGGCATTTATTGGGAATGATGTTGATTGGAATCCTTTTTCTTTTATTCAGAGAATTAATTCCAGTTGTCAAGATATCAGAATATAGCGAGCAGCTGGTGGGTATTGTTTTAGTTTTTATTGGCTTATGGTCGTTTTATAAAATATTCAAGGAAGATAGAAGGCATAAGCATTTACACATTCATGCAGAAAATTCCCCAATTATTCACAAACACGAACATAAGCATCAACATGCGCATGGTCACCACCACATTCATAAAGCAGATTTAAAGCAAGGTCATCTTGCTTCATTATCTGTAGGTGTTCTTCATGGTTTAGCCGGTATATCCCATTTTATACTATTCATTCCTATAGCCAGTTTCAGTAATAAAATGGATTCCATTAATTATTTAATTGGTTTTGCTCTGGGAATAATAGTAGCGATGACAGTCTTTGCTTTAATTATTGGCAGGATTTCTTCTTACAGTAAGACTGAACATAATGATGCCTTATTTAAAGGAATTAGATTTGCAGGTGGACTTTTTGCAATAATAATAGGTTTTTATTGGATGTTTAGCAATTAACAAATTCTCGGTAATTGTTCACCGATTAATGGGCTCACGATTCGCTTTCCACCAATTGAATTGTGCATAACTACTTTGGTTGGATGCTCTGCTGTAATCTCACCAATAATTGCAGAATTTTTTCCTTTTTCATCATCCTTCATTAGTTCCAAAACCTTTTCGGCAATGCCTGAATCTACAATAGTAATGAACAGTCCTTCATTGGCAACATACAAAGGATCTAATCCAAGAATTTCGCAAGCTGCAGCCACCTGTTTTTCCAATGGAATTTTATCTTCATGAATAACGACCCCCTTATTAATATCCTGTGATATTTCGGATAATACACTGGCCACTCCTCCTCTGGTTGGATCCCTGAACAAATGAATTTTATCTCCAAATTCGTCAATCAAATCATTCACTAAAAAATTCAAATTTGTTGTATCACTTACAATGGTTGACTCAAACTCCAGCCCTTCACGTTGTGACATGATCGCCATTCCGTGTTGTGCCACTAACCCGCTTACAATAATATTATCACCAACTTTTATATTATCTGTTGAAATATTTGACTTTGGGTTTACTTCTCCAAAACCTGTAGTATTGATAAATATTTTGTCTCCCTTACCCCTTTCAACCACTTTTGTGTCTCCGGTAATAATTTGAACTCCGCTAATATCAGCAGCTTTTTTAATAGACTCAACAATGGTTATAAATTCTTCAATTTTCAAACCTTCTTCCACTATAAATGCTAATGATAAATACTTCGGAATAGCACCACACATAGCCACATCATTAACAGTTCCATTAACAGCCAATTCCCCAATATTTCCACCTTTAAAAAAGATTGGAGACACAACAAAACTATCCGTAGAAATCGCTATTTCGCCATTGAACTTCACAATAGATCCATCGTGTTTCTGGTCCAAATAAGGATTGCTGAATGTTTTAAAAATGATCTTATCCAATAGATCCCGTGACATTAAACCTCCACTTCCGTGACCTAAATTTATGGTATCAAATCCTAAATCTACTTTGTTCATGTATTATTCTGAAATTAAATTACTTGAAAAATGATAATAAGCTGCACATGCTCCTTCTGATGACACCATTGGCGCTCCCAAAGGATTTGAAGGATTGCATGTTTTACCAAACTGACTGCATTGATGTGGTTTTTTAATACCTCTTAAGATCTCGCCTGCAATACAATCTGGATTTTCTGGTACTATGATATTGCTAATTCCAAATTTTGTTTCGGCGTCAAAGTCTTTAAATTCCTTAGTTAAAATATAACCGCTATTTGGTATTTCACCAATGCCTCGCCATTCTCTGTTACCTATTTCAAAAACTTGTTTTATTACATTGATTGCGGCTGTATTTCCTTCCTCTCTAACTGCTCGGGAATATTGATTTTCTACTATGTGAATTCCCTCTTCCAGCTGTTTTACTGCCATATAAATACCCTGAACTAAATCCAAAGGTTCAAATCCTGTAATAACTATCGGGATTTTATATTTCGCGGCTAAAGGATAATACTCTTTGTAACCCATGATGGCACAAACATGTCCGGCTCCAAGAAAGGCATTGATATTACAAAATTTATCATCCAAAATGGCTTCCATAGCAGGAGGCACTAATACATGCGACACCAAAATAGAATAATTTTTCAATCCTTCTTTTTGAGCATGTAAAACTGATAATGCATTGGCCGGAGCCGTCGTTTCAAATCCAACCGCAAAGAAAACCACCTCTTTATCAGGGTTTTCTCTTGCTATTCGAACGGCTTCCAACGGTGAATATAAAATCCGAAGATCGCCACCTTCAGATTTTGCTTCTAATAAACTTTTCTTACTACCCGGAACACGAATCATATCACCGAATGAACAAACGATAATGCCATTTTCCAATAGCTCGATAGCTTTATCTATTAAATTCAAAGGGGTTACACAAACAGGACAACCCGGACCATGGATCATCTGGACTTTATCTGGCAATAGCTCAAGAATTCCATTTTTAACCAAACCATGTGTTTGCCCACCACAAATTTCCATGATATTCCATGGCTTTGTAATGGTTCTTTTAATAAGCTCCAGATACTTTTTAGTCGCTTCTAAATTTCTATATTCGGTTAAATACTTCATCTATTTACAATGTAAATAATACATGATCTGTCCATACGAGATGTTTTCGTCATTAGGAGCTAAATTACGGTTAAAATATAATTTATATTCGTTTTCTCCCATTTCTTTGATCATATCTATGAGTGTAGTATTTTGAAATACACCACCGCTAAATGCAATTTTTTTGATCTTTTGATTTTTTGCAATTTGAAATATAATCGAAGATAATGTGAATAAGAAATTAGCAATTACATTCTCTTTTGAGTTGCCTTTCTTAAAATCTGAATACAAGTTATAAAGCAATTCTTCAGTAGGTATAGAATTGTCTTCTATTACTGAACAATACAACTTACAATCGTCTAAATTATAATCTAATAAATAATTTTCCAACAAAATTGCTGCTTCACCTTCATAAGTATTGATATCACAAATATTTAGTAAAGAAGCGACTGCATCAAACAATCTTCCAACAGAAGATGTTTTTAATTTATTTTTCTTTTTTAATGATTGATAAATCGCTATTTCTTCTGATCAGAAAATTTATCCTCTAAAACAGCTTTCATTTTATCATTTGCCAAGGACAATAAAGATAATTTTGGTTCTTTGGACATTTTATCGCCTGCTATCCAATTGAAATATTCAAAATGAGCTATTCTGTTTATTTTTTTGGATTGATATTGAAAAAATTCGCCTCCCCAAATTTGCCTATCCTCTCCATAACCCGTTCCATCCCAAATCACACCCAAAACTGATTCACTAGTATCAAACAAATCATGTTCACCTAAAACTGTAGCGAAATGTGCTTTATGATGTTGGATTTTATATAATTCTGTTTTAAACTGTTTAGATAATTCAGTACCATATAAACTACTTTGATAAGTTGGATGGTTATCAGCTAGCAACACATTTGGATCATATTCAAAAAGGTCTATGAAATTATGGACTGTTTTTGTAAAACGATTATAAACATCATAGTTATCAAGGTTTCCCAGATATTGACTTATATATAAATACTCATTTGGATAATAGGCAATACTGCTCTTTAAATGCGCTCCCAGGGCCATTATCTTTTTTTCAGAATTCAATGAACTATTAAAATAGTTTGGTGCATATCCGCGAGAGCGTCGGAATAAAACCTCATGACCAAATTTAAAGCTAAACTTAACAACAGAATCATCTTGAGGATGCGTAATCTTTAAATTATGTTGTAAAAAATAATCGGCTACCTTATTCAATTTATCATATGCATCAACATTTTTACTTATAATTGGCGACCCATGTATATTTCCGCTTGTTGCCACTATTGGAAAGCTTAATTCGCTTGCCAACAATTGTAAAATTCCAGAGTATGGAAGCATTACACCTAACTGACTCAATCCCGGAGCAACTTCGTTTAGTGCTATATTTCCGCTGTAATTTGCTAAAGAAATAATATTAATCGGTCTCTCTGTAGATTTTAATGACTTAACATGGACCTCATCAAGTTCCAATTCATTTTTTAAATGATCTAAAGATGGATATAATACAGCAAAAGGTTTATTTGGCCTGTTCTTTTTATCTCTTAACTGCTTAACTACATGTTCATTTTCGGCATTACAACATAATAAATAACCACTTGTATTTTTAATGGCGATTATATGACCATCTGATAATAAATCAGCAACCTTCTTGAATAAAGTATCACTTGCTGATTTTATTCTTTTGCCAAAATTATCCGTTAAAAACAATTCAATTCCACAGGTTTTACAGGTATTTGTCTGGGAATGAAATCGTCTGTCTGAAGGATTTGTATATTCTTGAATGCAATCCTTACACATGGGGAATTCATCTATACTTGTATTAACTCTTTCAAATGGAAAAGTTTCCGTAATAGCCCAACGTGGACCACAGTTCACACAGGTTGTGAAGGGGTATTTATGTCGTCGGTTTTCTGGATTTTCAATATCCTTTTGGCAATCCTCACAAATTGCAAAATCAGGTGTTAAAGATAAATTAAGCTGACCTCCTTTCTCAGATGGAATAATTTTAAATCCATCAAAAGCCATATCTTCTACTTGAGAAATTTTACTTTCCTTAATTCGGGACACCGGAGGAGGGAACAGTATTAATTTATTATAGAATTTTAAAATGGATTCTTCTAAACCTGAAACGAAAATAATAACTCCTTCTTCGTTGTTAGAAACCGTTCCTGTTAACAAAAACTCTTGTGCTAAACTATAGACATATGGCCTAAAACCTACACCTTGGACCTGTCCTGAAATAAGAATTTTATAGGTTTTTTGCATTAAATCTACAACTTAGAATACCCTATAAAATTACGATTTTTTTAAATGGAGAATTTTAGAATGTTCTATTATCTTATCAATTAATTTGGGAATTGAATCTTTGACTTTTTGATTCAATTCTATTGTCATTGGGTTTATTTCTTCTATTGATACAGTGAATAAATGAATATCAGGAACATCATCCATTAGGTATACCGCTTCGATCATATCCTTAAGTCCAACATCATGAACGCTCAAAGCCGATGGAAAATCTGATGCAAATTTTGGTCGAATTAATGAAATTGTTCCAGCAGGTTTGCCATCCATAGTGGCATCAACAAAAATTATGGTTGGATAGGCTTCAAAACAACTCAATAGTAAAAATCCTCCAGTTCCACCATCTAGAATATCTAAATAACCAGGTAAAACTTTTTTAGACATTTCCTGAATAATATGTACACCAATACCTTCATCTCCCATTAAATAATTACCAACTCCCATAATGAGAATGCTGTTGGATTTATCTTTTTCAAAAAAATAGGAGTCACTGCTGATCGCCACCGGATTTCTTTCCAATTCCCTCATAATTGTTTCAATAAAATAAATTCATTCAATTCCAAAATCGCATGTAATTGAATGAATTTATTATGGTTTAATAAAACTTATTTAGCCGCTACAATTTCATTATCGTCTTTAATTTCTACTTCCTCTTTGGCATGCTTAAGTCGCTCGTCACTAACAAACTTATACCCGCCAAATATAGAAGATACTTCTCCTCGACCTTCAAGCCAATCGTGGTAAAATACCAGATAGACGTGAACCATTGCAAAGAAAATAAATAGCCACATAGCTGCATGATGAATGTTCCTAACCATAAAGTCTCCACCAAAAAATGGAACTACCCAACTAAACATTTTAGGCAACCACCAGGAGGACATGTCAGCATACAATCCAAACCCTGTAAATACCTGGACTACAGCCAGAACGAACATGATTAGATAGGATAAGGTTGCAACACTATTATGACCAATACTAATTTTGGTTACATCTTCCTCTTTCTCATTCATAAGCATAATATCAATTTTCATGACATGCCAGAAATTATTCCAATTCTTTTTGGTAAAAGGCCAGAATGCTCTCCAATTAGAAAACCTATTACCCACAAAGGCCCAATAGATCCTTAATATCATAACAAAAAAGAACAGATAGGCCGCTGTAAAATGTATAAACCTTATTATTCCGAAAGAATGCAAATTTGTAGCTTCTGCACTTGATAATAATGCCGGTGGATTAGCTATTAAAAATCCGGTTAAAACTAATACGAATAATGCGAGAACATTTAACCAATGAAAGATCCTGACAGGTAATTCCCAGACGTAAACACGTTTAAAATTTCTTATGTTTTTCATGATCTTTTTATTTATTAAATTTCACAACTACCCACATGCTGAACTCTTGAAATATGATTTCCATGTTCATCATATAAATGAACAGCACACGCCAAACAAGGATCGAATGAATGTATGGTACGTATTATTTCCAGCGGTAATTCCGGATCTGCAACAGGAGTTCCTATTAAAGCTGATTCGTAAGCCGAAAGTTGCCCTTTTGGATCTCTAGGAGAAGCATTCCAGGTAGTAGGAACTACTTGCTGATAGTTTTCGGTTTTACCGTCCTTTATTTTGATCCAATGCGCTAGTGCTCCTCGCGGAGCTTCCATAAATCCTACGCCTTTTGCTTCCGATGGCCAAGTAGAAGGCTCCCAATTTTCAGTGTTAGCCATTCTTTCATCACCATTTTTAATATTATTGATCAAGGTATCATAAAACTCCATTGTCCAATTAGCTACTAATTGCGTTTCAATTCCTCTTGCGGCTGTTCTGCCTAGTGTTGAGAATAAGGCATCGACAGGAACATTTAAATGAGCTAATGCTGCATTAACAGCTTCTTGAATTTCTTTATTTCCTCTACCATAACCAACCAATAATCGTGCTAATGGACCTACTTCCATTGGCATTCCTTTCCATCGAGGTGTTTTAATGAAACTGTATTTTTCTTCCACATTCAAGTGCTCGTAAGGTGGTTTTGGACCCGAGTACTTTATATTTGTTTCCCCTTCCCAAGGATGTCTTCCAGTGTCTTTTCCTTCAGCATAATTATCATACCAGGAATTATTAACAAATTCTTCAATTTCATCAGTACTTCTATGGTTTACATCCAATACATTAGAAAGATCTCTGTTTAAAATTACTCCTTGCGGGAATTTAAAATTAGATTGATCGGCATAACCATTTGTTGGAAAATCTCCATATGACATGTAATTACCAAAACCTTTGCCAATTCCACCCCAATCTTTATAAAAGGACGCAACAGCCAACAGATCAGGAATGTATACTTGTTCAATGAATCGTTTTCCTTCATCAAGAAGAGACTTGACCATCGCCAAACGCTCTGCATTGAGTCCTCCCGGATTTTCAGTATTGATTGCACAAGCCATTCCTCCAACCAAATAATTAGGATGTGGATTTTTACCACCAAATATGGTATGAACTTTTACAATTTCTTTTTGCCACTCTAAAGCTTCTAAATAATGAGCTACCGCCATTAAGTTTACTTCGGCAGGTAACTTCATTTGAGGGTGACCCCAATAGCCATTCGCAAAGATTCCCAACTGCCCGCTTTCTACAAACTTTGTCAGGCGTTTTTTAATATCAGAAAAATATCCCGGCGAACTTTTTGGCCAGTTTGAAAGGCTTTGAGCAAGTGTTGATGTTTTTGCCGGATCAGCACTTAGGGCATTCACCACATCAACCCAATCCAAAGCGTGTAAATGATAAAAATGTATAGTATGATCATGCATATATAATGCACCTTCCATAATATTTCTTACCATTTCAGCATTAGGGGGTATGGCTATTTCTAAGGCATCCTCAACGGCTCTAACTGAAGTTAATGCATGTACTGTTGTACATACACCACATGTTCGTTGTACAAATGCCCAAACATCTCTGGGATCCCGGCCTTTGACAATGTTTTCAATACCTCTAACCATAGTACTTGAGCTATAGGCATCTACTATTTTTCCATCTTTAATTTCTGCTTCTATTCTTAAATGACCCTCAATTCTGGTGACAGGGTCAACTACTATTCTTTCTGCCATGATTTTATAATTTAAGAGTCAATATTTTTTTCGTTTTCCTTGCCACGATTAATTCTGCTTACTAATTCCTTTCTTTTGGAAATATTTGCAGCTATTGCATGCACGGCTAATCCTCCTGCCAATACACCGGCTCCTACTTTACCTATATCGTCAGCAAGTCCTTCTTCCTGAAGTCCCGGTACTTTTGTCATTCGTTTATAGAAAGGTCCATTGTCCCAGAAATTAGCTTCACTACAACCGATGCATCCATGCCCCGATTGA
Source organism: uncultured Flavobacteriaceae bacterium (assembly GCA_963722665.1). Taxonomy (GTDB): domain Bacteria; phylum Bacteroidota; class Bacteroidia; order Flavobacteriales; family Flavobacteriaceae; genus Site-B1. The sequence goes on along the minus strand of CAVRNW010000020.1, from coordinate 110,349 downwards.
ATAGGATAACTGACTCCATTATTCCATTTAATGGTTCCGCAAGAATTGTATGTCGAAGGCCCTTTACAGCCTAATTTATACAAGCAATATCCGTCTTTTGCATTTTTATCATCGAATGTTTGTGCAAACAATCCAGCATCATAGTAAGGTCGTCTGTAGCAACTGTCATGAACACGTTTTGCGTAAAAAGCTTTTGGTCTTCCTAACCTATCCAATTCCGGTAATCTGCCAAATGTTACCACATGAACAATAACTCCTGCCATGACTTCTCCAATTGGTGGACAGCCCGGCACTCTTATTATAGGTTTATTCTTAATTATTTTATGGATAGGAGTTGCATTTGTAGGGTTTGGATATGCCGCTTGAACACAACCGTTAGAGGCACAACTTCCCCAGGCTATAATTGCTTTTGCCCCTGCAGCTGCTTCAATTAGCAGGTCTTTTGCAGATCTGCCACCAATACAACAGTAATTCCCATCATCTCCCATAGGTACGGAACCTTCAACACAAAGGATATATTCTCCTTTGTATTTTTCCATTGTAGCTCGTTTAGCAGCTTCGGCCTGATGACCAGATGCTGCCATTAAAGTTAAAGTATAATCTAATGAAATTTTATCAAGAATAATATCTGAGACTATAGGGTGGTCAGATCTTATAAATGATTCACTGCAACAGGTACACTCCTGGAAATGTTCCCAGATAACAGGTAACCTGTGTGTAGTCTCAAGAGATTTGGCCACTTGACCAACCATGGTTGATTCCAAACCCATATAGGCGGCAATATAGGTTGCAAACTTCATGAAATCTCTTCGACTATAGCCATGCTTTATTATGCTTTCATAATAAGTTTCCTTTACTTTGTTTTTTGTAGCCATAATTAAATTGAAGATTAAAAAAGTTATTGAAACTAAAGTTAATTAGGATAGCATTAAATTTATTAAAACACTATTGATGGAAATATGATATTTATCATATTATCAGTTTTTCAATATATTTATCATCAATCTAAATAGTTTATTTAGAACTCATTAAAAATTTAACAAAATGCATGAATTATCAATAGCCCTTGGAATTGTGGATATCGCCGAAAAGGAAACTGCCAAGGCCAAAGCCACGAAAGTAGAAATTATTGAGCTTGAGATAGGAACCTTAGCGGGAATTGAGCTTGATTCATTGGATTTTGTATGGCCATCTGCTGTTAAGGACACTGTATTAGAATATGCAGAAAAAAAAATTAAGGTAATTCATGGAGAAGCCCGATGTTCTGACTGCGAAACAATGTTTAAACTTGACAACATTTACGATGCATGTCCAAACTGTAAAAGTTACCTTAAAGCAATTCTTAAAGGCAAAGAGTTATTGGTAAAAAGTCTTGAAGTTTCCTAATTTCTTAAATTAATAATGGCTTTTTAACATTTATTTTCTTTCTATTATATAATTTTTCATTTAAAATAAATACTTAGCAAATCGTCATAAAATGATGATTGTCATATTTATTTATTCCATCCATTGTTACATTTGTTACAAATCATATTTCTTAATTATGGTGACAAAAGAAAGCACTGCAAAAAAATCCACTTTGATGGATGTTCTATGGGATATTCAAAAAAAAAGAAGGTTCATCAGTCATGATGACAAAACTAAAATCGCGAAAGAATTTAACATCTCAAGAATGGAACTTGAAGGGGTCATTTCCTTCTATCATTTTTTTCATCGTAAAGATGCAGGTAAGTATACAATCTATCTAAATTGCTCTACTATTTCTAAACTCCATGATTATCAAGCGGTAAAAGAAGCTTTTGAAGAAGAATTAGACATCAAAATAGGCAATGTTACCAAGGATGGATTATTTGGCTTTTTCAAAACATCTTGCCTTGGTTTAAGCGATCAGGAAACATCTGCTTTAATAAACTTTCATGCGTTTACAAATCTTACTCCTATAAAAGTTAAAAAGATAGTTTCAAAATTAAAACAAGGTCATTCAGTAGAATCACTTTGCAATTATCCTAAAGATAATATTCAATATAAACCAAAGGAAGGTAAAACCGTTTTTTTTAAATCTTACAAACCTGGGAAAGCATTAAAAAAACTAAAAGATTTTAACCCAGATGAAGTCATAGAGCTAGTTAAGGATTCTAAACTATCTGGACGTGGTGGTGCATTTTTCCCTACTGGAATGAAATGGCAATTCTGCAAAGACAACGAAGCAGATCAAAAATACATTATCTGCAATGCAGATGAAGGTGAACCTGGAACCTTCAAGGATCGAGTTCTAATGAACAAAATTCCTGGTTTGTTACTTGAAGGAATGGCAATGGCCGGTTATGCTGTTGGTGCCACAGAAGGAACTATTTATTTAAGAGCTGAATATCTATATTTAAAAGATAAACTGGAAGAAACTATTAAAGAGTTCAACCAAAAAGGATTTTTAGGAAAAGATATACTCGGGATAAAAGGCTTCGATTTTAAAATTAACATTCACATGGGAGCTGGAGCTTACATATGTGGTGAGGAAACCGCATTGATAGCCTCTATGGAAGGCAAACGAGGTGAACCAACAACCAAGGAATACTTCCCAGTTGAAAAAGGATATTTAGGCAAACCTACAGTTGTAAATAATGTAGAAACTCTTTGTGCAGTACCGAGAATCATGGAAATGGGATTGAACAAATACTTAAAAATTGGTACCAAAGCTACTCCTGGCACAAAACTATTAAGTGTTTCTGGTGATTGTGAAAAACCAGGGGTTTACGAAATAGAATGGGGAATGAAATTAAAAGCGTTTTTAGACTTAATTGAAGCTAAAGATCCACACTATATTTTATTCAATGGTTTTGCTGGAGAATTTTTATCAGAAGTTGATTTTGACAGAGAAATATCTGGTGAGAATTTATTAGCAGAACACATTCAGTTTTCATTTAAAGACCCAATTGAATACTCTCGAAAAATGAGTGGCGTTGGCTTAAGAAGTGGTGGTTCATTTATGGTTTTCAATAGTAGACGAGATCTCTTATCAATTCTTAAAAACATAACCAAATTTTTTGTTGCAGAATCTTGCGGTATTTGTGTGCCATGCAGAACAGGTAACTTCTTATTAAATAAGAAAATTAATAAAATTATGCTTTGCCATGCAGATCAAGATGACATTGATGAAATTAAAGATTGGAGCACAATAATTAAACAATCCAGCAGATGTGGACTCGGAAAAACATCAACCAATGCTCTGCTAACTGCGTTGCTAAAATTTCCTGGAGAATTCCAAAAATGTCTCCTTGCGGAAAGTGATATTAATCAATCTTTTAATATAGATAAAGCTGTTGAAAATTATGATAGTATAATCCAAGAAATAGAAAGCTCTTATGAATAATCTAATAAACATAACAATTGACGGCAAAAAATACCAAGCTCATGAAGGCAAGAATTTGGTAGATGCTGCAAAAGAAAACGGAATATACATTCCAACTTTATGTCATTTTCATGAAGTGAATCCTCCTTTGGGAACTTGTAGAATTTGTACAGTTATGGTTAATGGCAAAACAACAACCAGTTGTACAACTAAAGTTTACGACGGTATGGAAGTGGAAATAAACACGCCAGAACTTATAAATACGAGAAAAGCAATTATAGAAATGCTGTTTGCCGAAGGAAACCATTTTTGCCCATCCTGTGAAAAAAGTGGCCACTGTGATATGCAGAATTTAGGCTATGATATGGGAATAACCGCGTCACGTTTTCCACATGTTTATAGTAATAAGGTTGTTGATTTCAATTCCGATCGCATGATAATGGAATCCAATAGATGCATACTTTGCAAACGTTGTGTAGAGGAAATCAAAACAAAAGATGGTAAAGATGTGTTTTCATTTGTAAGTCGCGGTGTTAAAACACGAGTACAAATCGATTATGATGAAGAAGCTAAGTTAACAGATGCAGAAGCCATGCATGCCATGAACATTTGCCCTGTTGGTGCCATTTTGATTAAAGGAATGATCTACGAACAACCTTTTGGAGATAGAAAATATGACATTGTTGGTAAAGACAAAGATGCTCCAAGAAGAGATACTTTTAAAAAAAGAAAAGATGAAAATAAATTCATAGTCGCTACAACATCACTAGCAGGTTGCTTTGGTTGCCATATGTCTTTATTGGATATTGATACAGAAATAATCGATATTTTGGAAATTGTTGAGTTTAATAAATCGCCTTTAACCGATATTAAAAAATTCAGTAAGCGTTGTGATATTGGACTTATTGAAGGTGGTTGTGCAAATTCTGAGAACATAGAAGTTTTAAAAGAATTCAGAAAAAAATGTGATATTTTAATTGGTTTTGGTGAATGTGCTATTATGGGAGGCATTCCTGCAATGCGGAATTTTGTTCCTTTAAAAGAATGTCTGGAAGAAGCTTATATACATGGATTAACAAGTGAAATTGGAGCTAATGTTATTCCAAACCACGAGGACATACCTAAACTTTTAGACAACGTTTACCCTTGTAGTGAAATTGTAAAAATTGACTATTACATTCCTGGTTGTCCTCCTAACGCCAAACATATATGGAAGGTTGTTAAAAATATTCTCCTAAACGAAGAATACTCCATTACTCACGAAGAATTTAAATACGATTAGCCTATAATGGGCTTAATAGACAAGAGCCCGTTTTTTGGTATAATTTAAATACAAATCTAACAACGATTTATAAACTTTAAAATAAATGAAAAAACTAGTCATAGATCCTGTAACCAGAGTTGAAGGACATGGTAAAGTAACCATCCATTTAGACGAAAACAACAAAGTAAAAGATTCCTTTTTTCATATTGTAGAATTTCGTGGATTCGAACGTTTCATTCAAGGACATCCCTATTGGGAAGCTCCTGTATTAGTACAAAGACTGTGTGGTATTTGCCCTGTAAGTCATCATTTAGCCGCCGCAAAAGCAATCGATCAAATTGTAGGCTTAGATCCTAAAGATTTAACTATGCCTGCACAAAAAATTAGAAAACTATTGCACTTTGGTCAGGTATTCCAATCGCATGCATTACATTTTTTCTATTTAGCATCTCCAGATCTGTTGTTTGGTGTAAATGCCGATCCAACTAAACGAAATGTAGCAGAAGTTGCTATTGCAAATCCAGAACTAGCTAAAAAAGGAATTTTAATGCGAAAGTTTGGACAGGAAATAATTAGAACCATTGCTGGCAAACGTATCCATGGTATCTCTGCTGTTCCTGGAGGTGTTCACAAAAAAATTACCTTAAAGGAAAGAGATTATTTTTTAAACAGTAAAGAGATTCCATCTGTTGATGCCATGATTAATTGGTCTAGAGAAATTATTGAATTCTTAAAAGGTTATCATGAAGTGAATCACAAGTGGTTAGACGGATTTGCAGAGTACCCTTCTGGTCATTTAGGATTAGTCAACAAAGAAAACGGGTTCCTAGAATTATATGATGGTAATTTACGTGCGTTGGATGCAAATGGAAAAGTAATCTTAAATGATGTTCCTAATGATGATTACATTCAATATTTCAATGAAGGTGTTGAAAAATGGTCCTATTTAAAATTTCCTTATTTAAAAGAATTAGGAAGAGAAAAAGGCTGGAATCGTGTTGGTCCATTAGCCAGAATAAATATTTGTAACGGAATTGAAACTCCTTTGGCAGAGGAAGAACGAATCATATTTAAATTATCTACCAATAATAAAGTAAATAATAAGACTATGTATTCACATTGGGCAAGATTGATCGAGATGTTGTATTGTGCTGAAATGATGAAAAAATTATTGAACGATGAGGATATTTTAAGCAACGATCTGGTTAGAAAAGGTGAAAGACGAGGTGAAGGAATTGGAATCATTGAAGCTCCGCGAGGTACGTTGATACATCACTATGAAGTTGACGACAAAGATAGAATTACAAGATGTAACCTAATTGTGTCCACGACTCACAACAACGAACCCATGAATCAAGCTGTAAAATGGGTTGCCAACAATGTGATTAGTGGTAAACCTGAAGTGACAGAAGGCATGCTTAACCAGGTTGAAGTTGCCATAAGGGCTTACGACCCATGTTTAAGCTGTGCCACTCATGCACTAGGACAAATGCCTTTGGAAATTTCACTATTTGATAATGATGGTAAATTAATTGATGAGAAAAAAAGATAGTGAAAGAGTTATCATTTTTGGAATTGGTAATAACGGAAGGCAAGATGATGGTTTAGGTTGGTCTTTTTTGGACTTTTTAAATGAACAGGATACGAAGATTGATTTGGAATACAGATATCAACTTCAAATAGAAGATGCCGAATTAATTTCGAATTACGACAGAGTTATTTTTGTTGATGCTACTAAAGAAAATACCGAGGAAGGTTTTTACTTAAAACCATGTCATCCATCAGAAAAATATAGTTTTAGCACACATGCTTTAGCGCCAGAAACTATATTGTATTTATCTAACAAATTATACAATCATAAACCAGATGCGTCTATTTTTGGCATTCAAGGTTATGACTGGGAATTAAAGATTGGGTTAAGTAACAAGGGTAACATTAACCTTGAGAAAGCAAAAAAATATTTTAAAAATACTGTACTTATTAACTATCTTTGAGTAAATCAAAACAATTAATATTATGTGTGGAACTTGTGGTTGCGGATCAGGAGAGAATGGAGTAACTATTCAAAATCCAAAAGAGGTAAAAGCTCACGAACATGATCACCATCATCATGATGGACATACTCATAGTCATGATCATTCACACGATCATCATCACCATGATCACGATCATTCTCATAGTCATGACCATTCTCACAGTCATGAACATCATCCTAAAACTGTTATAGAACTGGAACAAAATATTTTACAACATAATGAAGTCATGGCTGCCAGAAATAAAGGATATTTTGAAGCTAAGAACATTTTTGCAATCAATTTGGTAAGCTCTCCGGGATCTGGAAAAACTTCTATTCTGGAAAGAACTTTATCAGATCTAAAAGAGGACCTTTCCTTTTATGTAATTGAAGGAGATCAACAAACGTTGAATGATGCCAACAGAATTGATGCCTTGGATATTCCGGTCATTCAAATAAATACGGGAAAAGGATGTCATTTAGAAAGTGATATGGTTTATGACGCCGTTAAGCAGCTAAACATAAAAGACAACTCTATTTTAATGATTGAAAATGTTGGAAATTTGGTTTGTCCTTCCATGTTCAATTTAGGTGAATCTAAACGTGTCGTTATTATTAGTACTACTGAAGGAGAAGACAAACCAATTAAATATCCTGATATGTTTCATACATCAGATATTTGTATCATTAATAAAATTGACCTACTACCCTATGTAAATACCGATATTAACAAATTAAAGGAATATGCTTTACAAGTAAATCCTAATTTGAAATTCTTTGAAGTATCAGCAACAACAGGAGAAGGCATGTCAAAATGGTATGATTGGTTAAAAACTCAAAAATCGTAAATTATGTGTCTGTCAATACCGGGGAAATTAATAGAAATCACATCACAATTAGACGAAACATTTAGAACAGGTAAGGTTTCTTTTGATGGTGTTATAAAAGAAGTAAGTCTGACTTTAGTTCCTGAAGCCAATGTAAATGATTATGTTCTTGTACATGTTGGAGCGGCTATTAGCACAATTGATGAAGAAGAAGCTAAAAAAACATTTGATTTGCTCAAGCAATTAAACGAATTACAGGATTTAGACCCACCTAATTTGGGTAAGTAATAAAAAGCTGAACAAATGTTCGGCTTTTTTATTGAATAGAATCATTTAGTCATTTTTTCATGGTACGAGAAATAGAGAGAAAATTTTTAGTAAAAAATAAAACTTTTAAAGTTGATTCAGAAAAAGAAATAAAAATCACACAAGGGTTCTTATCAACTATCCCCGAGCGAACTGTTCGTATTCGAATAAAAAGAAACCAAGGATTTATTACTGTTAAAGGTGTTGGTAATGATTCTGGAGTATCTCGCTTTGAATGGGAAAAAGAAATAGATATTCAAGATGCCAGAGAATTATTAAAAATATGTGAACCTGGCATCATAGAAAAAACTAGATTCCATGTTAAATCCGGTGAGCATACTTTTGAAATAGATGAATTTCATGGTGATAATAATGGATTAATTGTTGCCGAAATAGAATTGTCATTTGAGGATGAAAATTTTGAAAAGCCGGAATGGTTAGGTAAAGAGGTTACTGGAGACGTGAAATATTACAACTCCATGATAGTGAAAAAACCATTTAAGGAATGGGAATAATAATAAAGTTATAGTAATTTTAGTAGCGGCATTTTAGAACAAGCTGAATATCAAAAAATGACATTAGTCTGAGTTTCTATACTATACAATTGATTCTAACAATTTTATAGTATTAATTATACTTAAAACACCTATGGCAAACAATATACTAATTGAAGATCAATATAAAAGAACAAGATTATTTGAAAAAGAAAATGTGAATTATCTGGTTAGAGTTTTAAAAAGATTTAATACTGTACCTAAGATGACCAGCATAAATATTATCACTTCAAATAGTGAGCCTGATCTGTTCAAAATTATTCCCGGTAAAGCAATTAAAATTGGCGCGTCATTTTTAGATAAACCTGTTTTAGCTTTAATTTATTTAAGATATGGTATTGAATGGCAAGTATGGTATAGAGCTTTGGGGAAAGAAAAATCTGATACTGTTTTATGTGATTTGGCGGCTCTTAAAGTTACTCAAATATTCTATGAATTATTACCAAAAGAGGATAAGGAAAAATTAAAAGGTCTTGATTTTTTATTAATTGATAAGATCAAAAAGAATGAAGATTTAAATACTGAATCTTTAGAAAAATATAAAGAACTGCAATCTTTTCATGGATTAAATAATTCAACCAAAATATTTAAAGAATCTTGGAAGCCAATTCTTGAAAATCTGGCAAAACCAACAGAATATTTATTAATGGCGGGTGGTGATCTTAGATTGAATATTGACGAATTCCAATTGTTAAATAAATATGGTTGCCGACCATTTCCAAGACCAGAAGCTTTTACTTTTGCCTCATCAACAGCTACGAGTGTATCAAACTTTGCTTTTGACAAAACTGACAAGGCTAGAACAATATTGATTCAAAACAGCTTAAAAAAAGGCTTCAAAAATTCAACCATTGAATTTTCAGAATTGCTAAAAAGCAACCTTAGAAAAGCCCTTAAAATAAATGATGAATGTCAAATAATTTTTTCACCCTCGGGTACTGATTCTTCTCTTCAAATAGCAGCCATAACCCAAATTATTTCGGACAAGAAAATTACGCATGTTCTAGTCGCCTCTGATGAAACCGGTAGCGGTGTACCTGCAGCGTTAAAAGGTTTGCATTTTGAAAATACAACTGCTTTGAATTGTCCGGTTAAAAAAGGAGATAAAATTGAAGGATTTAAGGATGTTGATTTGATTAAAATTCCTTTAAGAGATGAAAATGGTGATTTAAAATCATCAACTCAATTAGATACAGAAGTATTTAATGCAATTTCAAAAACGAATGAATTAGGTAGACATATTGTATTGCATGCAATGGATCAATCAAAATTAGGCTATCAATCACCTAGTGAAAAAATGATAGAAAATTTAAAGTCTCTTGATAATTTATCAATGCAAATTATTGTAGATGGATCACAACTTAGGTTAGATCCAAAGGATATACAAAATTATTTAAATAAAGGATATATTGTTACCATTACCGGAAGCAAATACTTTACAGGTCCTCCCTATTCTGGCGCATTAATTGTACCTAAAAGTGTTAGTAAATCAATTGATTCTGTAAAAAAGACTTTGCCGGAAGGTTTGAACAATTATTATAATCATTCTGATTGGCCAACATCCTGGTTCTGTTCAAAAGATTTATCTGATGGATTTAATTATGGCTCATATATGCGCTGGAATGCTGCCATAGTTGAAATGGACCGGTATTACAAAACACCTATTTTATATAGAAATTTGGGAATTGAAATGTTTTGCAATTTTGTTGAAGACTCTATTAAAGATGCCTCCTTTTTAGAACCGCTCTTTGGAGATGAAACAAAAATTAACACCTATAATAGTGAAGAATTTGGGCTTAGAAATATACGTACAATTTTCCCTTTCTTTATTCTTAAAAAGAATGAAGTACTAACTATTGATAATGTAAAAAAGCTCTATGTTTTGTTAAATTCTGATTTATCCGATCATTTTACAGAATCTTCGTTAGAAATAATTAGGCTTGCTGCCCAAAAGTGTCATATTGGGCAGGCAGTTAATGTAAAATATTCAAATGATATTCAAAGTGCTGTATTGAGAATTAGTTTGGGTGCAAGAGTAATTTCCGAAAGTTGGGTTAACAGGGATATTAGCCTCTATTTTAGAAATATAGAAGCACAAATGAATCAAATTACTGTAATTATAAAAAAGATTGAATTGATCCTCAGTAAACCTGAATTATTGAATTAATTAAGAAGAATTAAATCAACATCCAATAAAAATGTAAAATTATTTGTTGTCGTGTTACTTTTAAAGCTAGTTTCAACCTAAATCAAATAAAAAAGCCTAAAATCCAATCACTTTCGTGATTGGCTATTTATTGGTCGGGGTGGCAGGATTCGAACCTGCGACCTCCGCGTCCCAAACGCGGCGCGATAACCGGGCTACGCTACACCCCGAAATTGGTTATCATTTTAGGCTTGCAAATATATAGTTTTTCTTTAATAACAAATAATAATTATCTTTAAATTATTATATCCTAAATACATGTAATTATGAAACTAAAATCCATCGTTTGTACATTTATCATCTTTTTAAATTTTCTGTCCTGCGCACAGGATAAAAATCCAGAAAATAAACAACATAGCCATGAAGTGGTTGTCTCAGATATAGCTATTCCTTGGGGGTTTGTATTTCTTCCTGACAGTTCCATGTTAATAACTGAAAAATCAGGAGAACTCATCCATTTTAAAGATGGTAAAAAGACCAAAATAAATGGTTTACCAACTGTAATTGTGTTAGGCCAAGGCGGATTAATGGATATTGAACTACATCCTAATTATAAAGAGAATGGATGGATCTATTTATCTTATGCATCGTCTGATGATGGAGATGATGACACCGCAAACACAACCATTATGAGAGCCAAATTAAAGGACAATTCTCTCGTGGAAAAAGAAGTGCTTTATAAAGCTTCACCTGATTCTGGAAGAGGACAACATTTTGGATCCCGAATTGAATTTGATAATGATGGTTACTTATATTTTAGCATAGGTGATAGAGGAAATCGAGATGTAAATCCGCAAGACATTAATATTGATTGCGGCAAGATCTATCGACTAAATGATGATGGGTCTATTCCAATTGACAATCCGTTTGTAGATACTCCAAATGCTAAAAAAGCAATTTACTCTTACGGTCATAGAAATCCGCAGGGAATGGCAAAAAATCCAGAAACAGGTGAAATCTGGATTCATGAACACGGACCAAAAGGAGGCGATGAAATTAATATTATTCATTCCGGAAAAAATTATGGCTGGCCATTAATTAGTTATGGAGTCAATTACAGTGGAACCAAATTTACAGATCATACAAGCCTTCCCGGAATGGAACAACCAATTCATTATTGGGTTCCTTCTATAGCACCTAGCGGAATGGCTTTTATAACTAGTGATGTATATCCGGGATGGAAAGGAAATTTGTTAGTTGGATCTTTAAAATTTCAATATTTAGACAGATGTGTTATTAAAGACGGAAAAATTGTTAAACAAGACAAATTAATCGATGGTTTGGGTAGAGTAAGAAGCGTCAAACAAGGTCCTGACGGGTATATTTATGCAGGTGTTGAAAATGTTGGAATAGTTAAAATTATTCCCAAGAAATAGTAGTAAATTTGTGTGAAATCTAATTTAGAATTCTATGCTTATACTTGGTATTGGAGGTGGAACAGGTTGTGGTAAAACAACTGTAGTCAATCAAATACTTGCTGAACTTCCTGAAGGTGAGGTTGGAGTTATCTCACAAGATTCCTATTATAAAGATACTTCTCATCTTTCTTTAGATGAACGGGTAACAATCAATTTTGATCATCCTAGATCAATCGATTTTGAATTACTTGAAAATCATCTCAAGGAATTAAAAAAAGGAAATGTCATTGAGCAACCGGTGTATTCCTTTGTAAAGCATAACAGAACCGGAGATACCATTTTAACACACCCGAGAAAAGTCATGATCGTTGAGGGCATCTTAATATTAACAAATCCCGAGTTAAGAGAAATGTTTGATATTAAAATATTTGTTCATGCCGATAGTGATGAACGTTTAATTAGAAGACTTAAGAGGGATATTGCAGAAAGAGGCAGAAACCTTGAGGAAGTGTTAGAAAGATACCAAACCACACTAAAACCAATGCATCAACAGTTTATTGAACCCATGAAAGAATATGCAGATATTATTATTCCTAATAATAAATACAATACAGTCGCTATAGATATAGTTAAAACTATAATAAACGAAAGATTGTACAATGACTAAAAACAAAAAACTGTTTTTCAAGATCTTCAGGAATATCTTTGTATTAATATTTGTAGTTTTTGCTATTTGGATGTTGTTTTTTGACACCAACTCTTTTTTAACTCATCTTGAGCTTAATAAAGAAATGGATGATCTGGAAAGTGAAAAGGAGTACTACAATAGAGAAATTGTAAAGGATAAAAAGGAAATAGAGACCTTGAGTAATGATGAAGGATTGGAAAAATTTGCAAGGGAAAAATATTATATGAAGCGAGACAATGAAGAAATATATATAATTGAATATGAAGATAGCATAGCTAAAAAAACTGAAGATGAGTAAATCATTATTTAAACAATTCAAGCCTGTTTCTTCAAAAGAATGGAAACAACTGATCCAGGTAGATCTCAAAGGAGCAGATTATAACCAAACACTAATTTGGAAGACAAATGAAGGTATAAACGTAAAACCTTTTTATCACACTGATGAATTTAATTCATTGCCTGATGTATCAGATACTAAAGCTACAAAGTTTAAAATCTGTCAAACTATTTTTGTGTCAGATGTTAAAAGATCCAATACAAATGCCCTGGAATCAATTAAAAGAGGTGCTGAAAGCATAATATTCATTCTTCCTAATGACGATATCGATCTAGGAAATCTCATTAAAAACATAGATCTTTCAGCTATTCCAATTCATTTTCAATTGCAGTTTTTATCTGCATCATTCATAAAAAAAATAGCTGCAATTCCTGCAAAAGCCGGAATCCATATTAATACCGATATCATTGGAAATTTAGCAAAGAGCGGTAATTGGTATTTAAATAATAAAGAAGATCATTTAATTCTGGAAAGCGTAATTGAATGCTCCGGATCAGTAAAAAGCACCCTGAGTATTGATACATCCTTATACCAAAATGCCGGAGCCAATATTGTTCAGCAATTAGCCTACTCTTTAGCCCACGCTAATGAATATTTGAACCATTTTGGAGATAAGATCAAAAACCAAATTACTTTTAACGTGTCTGTTGGTACGAACTATTTCTTTGAGATCGCCAAGCTAAGAGCACTCAGAATATTATGGAGAACCTTGGCTCATGAATATAATGTCAACCCTCATTGTCACATTTTGGTAGTTCCAACCCATCGTAACAAAACGCTTTATGATTATAATACCAATTTGCTACGCACAACAACCGAATGCATGAGTGCTATTCTTGGTGGAGCAAATTCTATAAACAATTTAGCATATGATGACATATTTCATAAAACAAATGAATTTGGTGATCGAATTGCAAGAAATCAGTTACTTATCTTGAAGAATGAAAGCTATTTGAATAAAGTTAACAATCCAGCTGATGGTGCTTATTATATAGAGAGTTTGACCACTCAACTTTGCGAAAAAGCTTTAGATCTGTTCAAGGATATTGAGTCCAATGGTGGTTTTCTTAAACAATTAAAGGAAGGTACAATTCAACGTAAGATAAAGGGTAGTGCAGCTCTGGAACAGGAGCAGTTTGATAAAAAAGAAGAGATCCTTTTAGGCACCAACAAGCATCCAAATCCTAATGACAAAATGAAAGACAACCTAGAACTCTTTCCTTTTGTAAAGATCAAAAAGAGAAAAACGGTCATTGAACCAATCATAGAATCAAGATTAGCCGAAAAATTAGAACAAGAACGATTAAAAACAGAATAAATATTATATAGTTATGAGAATTCTATTAAAACCCCTTATTGTATTAATTGTATCCTTTCTTTTAGTCAGTTGCAAAAAGGAAGCAAGCTTATCAGAATTTAAATATTCTGCAAACGAATTTCAAGTGACCTGTGAAGGAATAAATCCCGAACTGCTCAAAGAAGCTGTTTATTCTTTTGAAGATGACATCACCAATTATTTTGCCCAAAAAGGAACCAAGAATTTATCTCAGGCCTACTCCAGAGCTATTAATTTAGGAATCTATGGTCGCGCCAAATATGAAGAAATAGCTTCACCTCATACAATTGAGATTTTCGAAATCCTTAAGACAGATAAAGACCTTTGGAATTTAGATGGTGAAACCAAATCTTTAAACTACAATAGCAAATTTGTTAAATGTTTGGGAGATAATTTATCCGACAAAGATTTAAAAACAACATTTAATGCCCTGTTGGAAACCAATAGCATGAGTGCAAAGCTATTTGGAGAACCTTTAAAAAGAGGTGCTTATTTAGCCATTAAGGACAAATATCTAGCTACTTATATTGCTTTGGATATGTTTTATGCCAAGTTATTTGATGTGGATTTCAGTAAAAAGAATACAGGCAAAGAAGTTTCAAAACCAGAAGACATTAAATAAAACCAGATATGTCCAGAAAAAATATCCAGAATTTAAAAATCTCGGAATCTCATAATAAACTGAAAGATAATTCCGGTACTTTTTTAACGGCAGAGGATATTGTTGTGAAGGAAACCTATTCCAAAAACGATGTAAAAGACATAGAACATTTGAGTTTTGTTGCCGGAATTGCACCAAATCTTCGTGGGCCATACAGCACCATGTATGTGATTCGTCCATGGACCATTCGTCAGTATGCGGGGTTTTCAACTGCAGAAGAAAGTAACGCCTTTTACAGACGCAATCTGGCCGCAGGACAAAAAGGGCTTTCGGTTGCATTCGATCTGGCAACCCACAGAGGTTATGACAGTGATCATGATCGAGTTGTTGGTGACGTAGGTAAAGCCGGAGTCGCTATCGACAGTGTTGAGGATATGAAAATTCTGTTTGACCAAATTCCTTTAGATAAAATGTCGGTTTCTATGACCATGAATGGAGCTGTGCTTCCAATTATGGCTTTTTACATTGTGGCTGCTGAAGAACAAGGTGTAAAACCGGAACAATTGGGAGGAACCATTCAAAATGATATTCTCAAGGAATTCATGGTTCGTAATACATATATTTATCCACCAACTCCATCCATGAAAATTATTTCGGATATTTTTGAGTATACCAGCAAGAATATGCCAAGGTTCAACAGTATCAGTATTTCTGGTTACCATATGCAGGAAGCTGGAGCCACATGTGATATTGAATTAGCTTATACATTGGCAGATGGATTAGAATACATCCGCAAAGGACTAGATGCAGGAATGGATATTGATACTTTTGCCCCACGACTGTCATTTTTCTGGGCAATTGGAATGAATCACTTTATGGAGATTGCCAAAATGCGAGCAGCCAGAATGCTTTGGGCAAAAATGGTGAGTCAGTTCAATCCAAAAAATCCAAAATCTTTAGTGCTTAGAACACATTGTCAAACTAGTGGTTGGAGTTTAACAGAACAAGATCCATTCAATAATGTGGCAAGGACCTGTATTGAAGCGGCGGCAGCGGCTTTTGGTGGCACACAAAGTTTACATACCAATGCTCTGGATGAAGCTATTGCTTTACCAACAGATTTCTCTGCTAGAATTGCCAGAAATACACAAATCTATTTACAGGAAGAAACCAAGATCACAAAAACGGTCGATCCTTGGGCTGGTAGTTATTATGTTGAAAGCTTAACAAATGAAATTGCCCACAAAGCTTGGGAACTGATAGAGGAAGTAGAAGACTTAGGAGGAATGACCAAGGCCATTGAAGCAGGTATCCCTAAATTAAGAATTGAAGAAGCTGCTGCTCGCAAGCAAGCAAGAATCGATTCTGGTCAGGATATTATTGTGGGTGTCAACAAATATGTTTTGGATGAGGAAGATCCAATTCAAACTCTGGAAGTAGATAATCAAACGGTTCGGTCACAACAGATCAAGCGATTGAAAAAGATGAAGGCCGAAAGAAATAATGACAAGGTGAAAGCTGCTTTAGCAAAATTAACAGAAGCTGCTCGAATAGAAATGAAGAATGAAGAAAAAGATCCTGATCGACATAAAAATGACCAGAATTACATTTCAAAAGATCCTGACCATCGTCAGGATAGAAATAATTTATTAGCTTTAGCTGTTGAAGCAGCTCGAGAACGGGCAAGTTTAGGCGAGATCAGTGATGCTTTAGAAGAAGTTTTTGGACGCTATAAAGCACAAATTAAATCCTTTTCAGGCGTGTACAGTAAAGAAATAAAAGACGATAATTCATTTAAAAAAGCTAAGGAATTAGCCGATGTTTTTGCCGAAAAAGAAGGTCGAAGACCAAGGATCATGATAGCAAAAATGGGACAAGACGGGCACGACCGCGGCGCAAAAGTTGTTGCTACCGGGTATGCTGATGTTGGCTTTGATGTAGATATTGGGCCACTATTCCAAACACCTCAAGAGGCCGCTAAACAAGCTGTTGAAAATGATGTGCATATTCTGGGTGTTTCCTCCCTGGCCGCAGGACATAAAACCTTGGTTCCACAGGTTATTGAAGAACTTGAAAAAATATGGTCGAGACGATATTATGGTCATTGTTGGCGGTGTGATACCTAAACAGGATTATAAATATTTATTTGATGCAGGAGCTGTAGCTGTTTTTGGGCCGGGAACAAAGATTAGCGAGGCGGCTATTAAGATCTTAGAAATTTTGATAGATTAATTTGATTGGTTTATTATTGAAAAACCAGGAAAACTCCAGTGGTTTAATTAATCAATTAATAAAAATCAAAACAGGTTGTCAGTAATTTGAACAAAGCAAAAAAATGACAGAAAAAACAGATGGATTAGATAATTATCTGGAAAATCATTATATACACAGAAGCAATTGGTTGAGAGCCTCTGTACTTGGTGCAAATGACGGTATTTTATCCACAGCCAGTCTTGCAATTGGAGTTGCCGCCGCTACAGAGCTAAGAGAGCCTATAATTCTTGCAACATTGGCAGGATTAGTTGCAGGGGCTCTATCTATGGCTGCCGGAGAATACGTATCTGTAAGTTCTCAAACTGACATCGAAAAAGCAGATATTGAACGTGAAAAAATAGAGTTGCAGGAAACACCTGAAATTGAATTACAGCGCTTAGCAGAAATTTACGAAAAAAGAGGGTTAAAAAAAGAAACTGCTTTCACAGTTGCTAAAGAATTAACGGAGAAAGATGCTTTAGGTGCTCATATTAGAGATGAATTAGGAATTAACGAAATTAGTAAGGCCAAACCAACTCAGGCTGCATTTGCATCCGGAGCTGCCTTTACTGTTGGTGGAATCTTACCACTTTTAGTTACTTTATTTCTTCCGCTAAATAATATGGAATATTACCTATATGCTTTTGCACTTGTTTTTTTAATAATCCTGGGAGCCCTGGCAGCAAAAACTGGTGGGTCTAGTATAAGTAAGGCAATTATTAGAATTACGTTTTGGGGAACTGTTGCAATGGGATTGACTGCAATGGTTGGGTATCTTTTTGGGGTCAATTTATAGAGTCTAGACATAAGGTCTAAATACTAGAAACAATATTGCATCTTAATTCTTTCTGCAAAATCGGTATATTGTATAAATCATTAGAATAACTTAAAAAACAAGCTGATATTAATTGATATCTTAATACAAAGTGTTAACAACTTACGTTTTATAAACTCACAAATAATTGTATTTTTACGCGTATTTAAACCAAATCAAATTAATGGGTAAGATCATAGCAATTGCCAATCAAAAAGGAGGTGTCGGTAAAACAACCACCTCAATAAACTTAGCCGCTTCTTTAGGTGTTTTAGAAAAAAAAGTTTTGCTTATTGATGCAGATCCGCAAGCTAATGCAACTTCCGGATTAGGTATTGATGTTGAAAGTGTGGAAATAGGTACATATCAGATATTGGAACATACAAATTCTGCAGAAGAGGCTATTATTAAAACTGATACTCCAAATCTGGATATTATTCCTTCTCATATAGATTTAGTTGCTATTGAAATCGAATTAGTAGACAAAGAGAATCGTGAATATATGCTCAAACAAGCCATTGAACATTTAAAAGATAAATACGATTATATATTAATTGATTGTGCTCCTTCTCTTGGTTTATTAACATTAAACGCTTTAACTGCGGCTGACTCCATAATTATTCCAATTCAATGTGAATATTTTGCATTGGAAGGTTTAGGGAAATTGTTGAATACAGTAAAAAGTGTGCAGAAAATTCACAATCCAGATCTTGATATTGAAGGCTTACTTTTAACCATGTATGATTCTCGTTTAAGATTATCAAATCAAGTAGTGGAAGAGGTCCAAAAACATTTTGGAGAAATGGTTTTTCAAACAATCATTCAACGGAATGTACGTTTAGGTGAAGCACCAAGTTATGGAGAGAACATCATAAATTATGATGCCAGTAGCAAAGGTGCACTTAATTACTTAAGTTTGGCTAAAGAAATTATCAATAAAAACTCCGAGTAATGGCGAAAGCAACCAAGAAACAAGCCTTAGGCAGAGGTTTATCAGCATTATTAAAAGATCCGAGTAATGACATCAATTCGGCACAGGATAAAAATGCGGATAAGGTTATTGGTAATATAGTAGAAATTGATATCAATTCAATTGAAGTAAATCCGTTTCAACCAAGAACTAACTTTAGTGAAGAATCTTTGAGAGAACTGGCTTCTTCTATAAAAGAACTCGGAATCATTCAACCTATAACGGTAAGAAAAATAGAATTCAACAAATTTCAGTTGGTTTCTGGAGAAAGACGGTTTAGAGCTTCTAAATTAATTGGATTACCATCAATTCCGGCCTACATCCGTATAGCTAATGACCAGGAAACTTTGGAAATGGCTCTTGTTGAGAATATTCAAAGACAGGATCTGGATCCTATTGAAATTGCTTTGTCCTATCAAAGACTTATTGAGGAAATCAATTTGACACAAGAACAAATGAGTGATCGTGTTGGTAAAAAGCGATCTACCATTGCCAATTACCTGAGACTACTAAAATTAGATCCAATAATTCAAACGGGAATTCGTGACGGGTTTATAAGTATGGGTCATGGTCGAGCACTTATTAATATTGAAAACCAGAGAGATCAACTTGGTATTTATGAACAAATACTTGCCGATAAATTATCTGTTCGTCAAACAGAAGATCTGGTTCGTAACTACCAAAAAGGAAATGGTAAAGTATCTTCTCAACCAAAAAGGGATAATGAATTACCTGGTTTTGTAAAAAAAGGCATAAAAAAGATTTCTGATTATTTCGGTCATAAAATACATGTCAAAGTTTCAAAAAACGGTAAAGGTTCTATTACAATACCTTTTCATTCAGAAGAAGATTTTAACAGAATCACAAAACTAGTAAAACGTGAAAAGTAGTTCATTACTTATCGTTCTGATTCTCACATTATTTTCTGCAACAACTCAAGCTCAAAACGATGAAATCATTCCTCAAAAAAAGGAGGAATTGAAAGTTGAAGTAAATACCAGAGTAAGAGATTCTATAGATCCTTTAGCTCCTTCACGTGCGGCGTTTTATTCGGCAATTTTACCTGGTCTGGGACAAGCTTACAACAAAAAATATTGGAAAATACCTGTTGTTTACGCCGCTCTGGGTACCGGGATTTATTTCTTTATTGATAATACAAACGAATACAACAGATTTAGAGATATTTATAAACGGCGACTGGCAGGATTTACAGATGATGAGTTTTGGGGTACTGATACTAATGAAAATCCCTTAAGCACCCCTCAAATATCAAATGAGGCTTTAATTAGAGCACAACGATCTTTAAGAAAAAACAGAGAGATTTCGTTGCTTGTAACGATAGGCATTTATGCTTTGAATATTATTGATGCAAACGTTGACTCCCATTTACTTCAGTATAATGTTGATGAAAATCTGGCACTGCAACCTCATTTTAAAATAAATGAAATGGATGCAACCACAAATCTGGGTTTAACTTTAAATTTTAGTTTTTAAAAATGAAAATTGCGCTACTCGGTTACGGGAAAATGGGGAAAGAAATAGAAAAGGTCGCTTTACAGCGAGGTCATTCAATAGTTATTAAAGCTGATATTGATTCTATTTATGATATAAAAGTTGCTGATGTAGCCATTGACTTTAGCGTGCCAAGCGCTGCCTACAATAATATTTCAAAATGCCTTGAGAAAAATGTTCCTGTCATTTCAGGTACTACGGGATGGCTGGATTACTATGATAAAGCTGTGAAATTATGTCAAGAAAAAAAAGGCGCTTTTATTTATGCTTCCAATTTTAGTCTGGGAGTAAATATCTTTTTTGAATTGAATAAGACACTGGCTAAACTGATGGATCAACTGAAACAGTATAAGGTCAGTATTGAAGAGATCCATCACACTCAAAAACTCGATGCTCCAAGTGGAACAGCAATAACTTTGGCAAAAGGTATTATTGAAAATTCCGATTATAAAAACTGGAAACTAGCAAATGAAAACCCTGCTTTAAGCGAATTACCAATTACAGCCAAACGAATCGAAAATGTTCCCGGAACTCATACAGTTTCTTATGAATCAGAAGTGGATACAATTGAGATCAAACATACCGCTCATAGCAGACAAGGATTTGCCTTAGGTGCAGTTATAGCGGCAGAATGGTTACTGGGAAAAACAGGTATTTTTACAATGAATGACGTGTTAAACATTAGTTAAGTTTGCTAGTGAGAGGATTCAAATTTTTTTTCTTTGGACAAACTATAAATTAAAATTATAGAATTATGACAATGATGCAATGGTTTATTTTCTTTTTAATAATCCAAATAATACATGGCCTAGGAACCTGGAAATTGTATATAAAAGCCGGACAGAAGGCTGCTCAGGCATTTATACCTGTTTATAATGCGGTTGTATTAATGAAAATAATTAATAGGCCCTGGTGGTGGACCTTTTTGCTTTTTGTTCCAATAGTAAACCTGATCATGTTTCCTGTTATTTGGGTAGAAACTGCAAGAAGTTTCGGAAAGAATACCTACAAAGACACCTTTTTAGCCATTGTAACTTTGGGTTTTTATAATTTCTATTTGAATTATGTTGAAGATGTTAAGTATTTAGAAAGTAGAGATCTTCATCCTAAGAGCTCTTCAGGAGACTGGGTTAGTTCTATTTTATTTGCTATTGTTGCGGCCACAATTGTACATACGTACTTTATTCAACCATACGTGATTCCAACTTCATCCTTGGAAAAAACACTTTTAGTAGGTGATTTTCTATTTGTAAGTAAAATGCATTATGGAGCCAGAACACCCATGACAACAATTGCTACGCCAATGGTTCATGACACAATTCCTATTATTAAAAAGAAATCCTATTCATCCAAACCTCAGTTGCCATATTTTAGACTACCCGGCTTTGAGAATGTAGAGCACAACGACATAGTTGTATTCAACTGGCCAGTTGATACTATGCTGGATATGAGACACACCGATAAATATTACTATAAACCGATCGATAAAAAAACGAATTATGTTAAACGTTGTGTTGGTATTGCCGGCGATTCACTAGAAGTAAGGAATGGATATGTCTATATAAACGGAAAGCAAAATAGATTGCCTGACAGATCACGACTTCAATTTAGTTATGAGGTAATACTCAAAGATGGCCAAGGTTTTGATAATTCCATTTTTGAACTTTTAAAAAGCAGATATGATATCACTGATGGAATCTATAGGTTGAATAATAACAAAATTATCATTCCTGCGGCAGCAAAAGAAGCCGTTGACATGTTTAAAAATCATCCAAGTGTCTTAAAACTAATTAAAATAGAAGCACCAAAAGGAGAACGAGATCCGGGAATATTCCCTCGTAATTCTAATTATAACTGGAATAACGATTTCTTCGGGCCACTTTACATTCCTGAAAAAGGACAAACTATAGATTTAAATCTTGAAGTACTTCCTCTATACAAAAGAGTTCTAACTGAATATGAAGGAAATACACTCAAGATCAATGGAAATCAAATCTTGATTAATGACAAGGTAGCTACCAGCTATACATTTAAACAAAATTATTACTGGATGATGGGAGATAACAGACATAACTCACAAGACTCCAGAGCATGGGGATTTGTTCCATATGACCATGTTGTCGGAAAACCTGTATTTATATGGATGAGTTGGGGCGATGGCAAACCACGTTGGGAACGTTTCTTTACAACTGTTGGTGGAAGTGGAAAACCTGTTTCATATTTAATTCCGTTTTTAGTTATTCTGTTTGGATGGATCGGATATAGTACTTGGATAAAAAAGCGAAAAGAAAGCAAATCAGAATTTTAAAAAACTTGATTGGCTGTCATTCTTGCGAAGGCAGGAAACCACAACAATAATTTACATTAAAAAACTAGATTCCTGCCTTCGCAGCAATGACAATAAATTGTTAATGAACATCTTACTCTATCCAACTTACTTCCCCAGTATTGCTCATTTTGTAGGTATGGCAAAAGCCTCGGAAGTTGTATTTGAAGTAGAGGATAACTATCAAAAACAAACTTACAGAAATCGCACTTATATCTATGGGGCAAATGGACGGTTATTATTAAATGTTCCTGTAAAACATTCCCACAAAAATCGTCAAAAATATAAGGATATTAGAATCGCAAACGAAGAAGACTGGCAATTACTAAACTGGAAATCAATTCAAAGTGCATACAGGTCTTCTCCATTTTTCGAATTTTACCAAGATGAGTTTCTCCCATTATTTGAAAAAAAATACAAATTCCTCTTGGATCATAATTTTGAATGTCTTCAGCTTGTACTAAACTGCCTCGAAATGGATTTGAATTATTCCACATCTTCAAACTTTACAAAGGACATACCTCCACTAATTGATTATCGATTTTTATCCAATGCCAGAAAAGAGACTACTTTTGAATTTGAAGAATACACACAAGTTTTTATGGGTAAATTTGGGTTTATCAACAATCTTAGTATTCTTGATCTGCTTTTTAATGAAGGTACAAGCGCCCTAAGTTATTTACAATCACAGAAAAAAAATATAATCTAATGTTACAATCGATCGTTCATTATGGAAGTCATCTTTTACTGCCTTTGGTTGTTGCCTTGATCTGGTTCAATGCAAACTGGAAAATAGCTTTTTTAATTATGCTATCCGGACTTTGGATAGATATTGATCATCTATTGGCCAACCCTATATTTGATCCCGGCAGATGCAGTATAAATTTTCATCCACTTCACTCCTACTTTGCTATAGTCATTTTTATTGCTCTGGCTATTTATAAAAAAACAAGATTATTAGGTTTGGGGCTGGTAATTCATATCATCGCCGATACTTTGGATTGTCAGTTTATGTAAATTCATTCGTTTAAACTAACCTTCGCTATTATAGGATAATGGTCCGATAGTTTTTCATCAAAATTCTTAAATCCATTCACTTCAAACGAGTTATCCACTAATATAAAATCGATTCTTATAGGGAAAAATTTAAAATCATAGGTTCTTCCAAATCCATTTCCTGCAACTTCAAAGGTATCCTGAAGATCTTCCGCAATTTGTTTGTACACATAGGAGTAAGCAGTATTATTAAAATCCCCTGAAATAATCAATTTATAGGGACATTTCTTTTTATGTTTAAGGAATAATTCTGTTTGGTTCTGTTGCATCTCAAACGTGCTGCTTACGCGATTTAACAATCGTTCTGAATCTTCCTTTTTTAAATTTTCAACATCAGTATTTATTTGTAGAGATTGAAGGTGAACATTATAGATTCTGACGGTATCTGTTCCTTTAACTATATCAGCAAAAATAGCGTTATTAGCCGTATTTGGAAATTCGATAGAACCAGAATTTACTATCGGAAAATTAGAAAAAATAGCTTGTCCATATTTTGTTTTATTCCCCGATAATTGTTCAAACTTATATTTGAAATTGGAAAGATCTATATTTTTATGAGGATGATATTCCTGAATATTGAGAATATCAGGATTTGCCGATTTAATTAATTTTTCTATCTGTTGTTCGACATCCTTTTCATCGATCCACTTATATAAATTGAATAACCTGACATTATAATTCATAATGGACAAATTATTACTATCATTAATATCCTTAGCCGAAGAAAATTTATAGAACGCCCCTAAATAACTATAACCAATTATTAAAATTACCAGCGAAATAAGGAATTGCTTTTTTAATTTCAACAACCAATAAATTACGAAAAGAATGTTTAATATGATAAGAATAGGAACAGCCAAACTAAGAACCGCTAAAATTGGAAACAATTTTGGTGCAATAAATGGTAAGATATATGAAAGCAATAGCATGGTTGCTACAATAGAGTTTACTAAAAACACTATTTTATTTAAAATGCTAAGCTTTTTCACTTTTTATGTGTTGGTTAATACTATTATTCCCCGGCTTTAAACAAAAATTCCTTTTCTTCTTTGGTCAGGCTATCGTAACCACTTTTACTTATTTTATCAAGGATAATATCTATTTGCTTTTGTTTGTTAAACTCACTAAAATCACCTTTAGTATAACCACCAACCTTAGATTTATTTTTATGGACTGTTTTAAGATTCGATCTTTTTGTTGAACCTTTAAAAAGATTACTAAATCCATCCATCATCTTCTCAAAACCCTTACCTATATCGGTTCCCTTTTTCAATTGTGCAGCATAAAAATAACCCAAAAGTGCACCTCCCAAATGGGCCATATTCCCTCCAGGATTTATTCCAAAAAGCCCCAACACATCCAAAGCAACAAGAGCGGCTCCTATATACCATAGTTTTAGATTAAAGGTGAAAACCCTAACTTCCATATCCTTCATATATACACATAAAAAAATTAAAAGTGCTCTAACTGCAGCCGATGCACCTACCAGTAAGGTACCTTTATTAAATATGGTTGGAAATAAATTATAACCCAGCATAAATAACAAGGCTCCACAGATAGCTCCCAGAAAATATACATTTAAGGCCATTTTGGTATTGAATAGGTTTACAAACATCCTTCCTATAAAATACAGCCAAAGCATATTAAAAAGTAGGTGCCAAAAATCATAATGAATAAAAGCATATGTAAAAATTGACCAGGGCTGAATTATGAAATCTCCTAATTTTACGGGAAACTCAAACCAAATTAAAAAAGAATAGGAATGTCCTTTGGATAAAATAAGGAAAATTTTTGCCACTAAAAAGACAACAACATTTATAACGATTATCTTTTCAAAAATGTTTAACCTGGAATATTTATATTTAATATCTTCAGTTAAACTCATAGATCCCATCGATTTTTATTGAACTGAGTTTTCCTCCAATACCACATAATTATAAATCCTGTTAAGGCTCCTCCAACGTGAGCCATATATGCCGTATTGCTTGGGCTAAAAAATGATTGACCTGTCAAGGCAGATACAAGATCTAATATTATGATTGCAGGAATAAAATACTTTGCTTTTATAGGGATTGGTAAAAATATAAGCATAAGTTTAGATTCCGGATACAACATTCCAAATGCAACCAAAACTCCCATAATAGCACCAGAAGCACCCACCATTGGTGTATTATAAATACTAACAAAACTTTCCAACTGGCTCGGGCTTAAAACAGTTTCCCATCGTTTATCATACATATTGAAGCCTGAATTTAAGGCATTCATCACTTCAGAATTTGAAAAACCTCCGGCATTTAAAGTCGAAAAACTTGAATAAAAATTAAAATAAGAGAATCCAACTTGCAAAGCTAGAGCCCCTAATCCGGCAGAAAAGTATAAGAATAAAAATTTCTTATAATCAATACGCTGTTCAACTGGTGTTCCAAACATCCACAGAGCCAACATATTAAAGCCTATATGCATAAATCCTCCATGCATGAACATATGAGTTATGATTTGCCAAGGTCTGAACATTGGATTCTTAGGGAAATACATGGAAAACCACTCATAGAATAAGGTGCCTTTGCCTAAGGCCAGTGTACCTATAAAAAATAAGACATTTAATATTAATAAGTGTTTGACTGTATTTGTTATTCTATTCATTTATCCTGACTTTATTTCAGTGTTATATAAACCTTTTATCAAAATCCTCTATAGAAATCGTAATAAATATAGGCTTATTGGCCGGAGTTACGTTAGGTTCTTTACAAGCAAATAAACTGTTAACTAAATGCTCCTGCTCATGATTATTAAGTTTGTGTCCCGTTTTTATTGCCAAAGATCTGGCCATTGATTTTGATAATAGATCTGTTAGACTTAAGTTACTATCCGGCACTTCATTTTGAAAATCACTAATGAGTTGCTCAATTATTATTGAGACTTCACTTTCGACTACACTTAAAGGTATTCCGGTAATTTCTAAAGTATCTGCACTTAAGGAAATTACAAATCCTGTTGATTCCAATTGTTCCCTGAGTTGATCTATGACTTGAATTTCAGGCTTTGAATAGTGTAAAACCAATGGAAACAATAATTGCTGACTTGTTGCTTCCTTTAAAGTAATATTCTTCAGAAATTCTTCATACAAGATTCTTTGATGTGCCTTATGTTGATCAATAACTAATATTCCAGATTTTATAGTGCTTACAATATATTTTTTATGGAGTTGAAACGTAGTTTGAACCTCTTGCAAAGATTGATCCCCTTCAAACATGGATGGTGACACTTCTTCACTTTCAAATTGAACTCCACTAAAATCCGGTTCTAAATTATTTGACTTCGATTCTAATCCAACATATAAGCTTTCCCAGCCTTGTGAAGATCCTTTTTTTAACTTTCCGGAAACGTTACTAGAACTGTTTTCTGATCGGAAAGGATTAAAATTTCTATCCACTTCTACATTTGGAGATTTAGCATGTCTATCCTTGAAATTATAAGGAGTTTCCAAATTGGAATCATGCTCAAAATCCAGCACAGGAGCGATGCTAAATTGTCCTAAACTATGTTTGATCGATGATCTTAAAATAGCATACAAGGTATGTTCATCTTCAAATTTTATTTCGGTTTTTGTTGGATGAATATTAATGTCAATGGTTTTTGGGTCTACTGTCAAATTCAAAAAATAGCTCGGATATCTACCTTCTTTCAAAAGGCCTTCAAACGCTGAAATCACCGAGTGGTTAAGATAGGCACTTTTTATAAACCGATTATTTACGAAAAAGAACTGCTCTCCTCTTGTTTTTTTTGAATACTCCGGCTTACACACAAATCCACTTATCTTTATAACATCTGTTGATTCTTCAACCGGAACCAACTTTTCATTCGTCTTATTACCAAAAATATTTACTACTCGCTGCCTGTAATTGCTTTCCGTTAAATTAAATACCTCACTGCCATTTTGAAACATAGTAAAGCTAATATTTGGGTGAGCCAGAGCAACTCTGTGAAATTCATCGATGACATGACGCATTTCTACATGTTCCGATTTTAAAAAATTACGTCTTGCCGGAATATTATAAAAAAGATTTTTAACAGATATAGATGTTCCTTTTGGCGTTACTACTACTTCTTGTGCAACCACTTTACTACCTTCAATTCTAATAAAAGTGCCAACTTCATCCTGCTCCTGTTTTGTTTTCAATTCAACATGTGATATGGCAGCAATACTTGCCAATGCCTCACCTCTAAAACCCTTTGTTCGTATTTGAAATAGGTCATTGGCCGACCGTATCTTTGAAGTAGCATGCCTTTCAAAACTCAAACGAGCATCCGTGACACTCATACCAAGACCATTATCTATCACCTGGATCAAGGTCTTGCCACCATCCTTTATTATTAATTTTATATGCGTGCCATTTGCATCAATAGAATTTTCCAGCAATTCCTTTACAACTGAAGCCGGTCTTTGAACAACTTCACCTGCTGCAATCTGATTAGCTACATGGTCTGGTAATAATTGAATGATATCTGCCATATTTTATTGAAAGAATATAGACAAATCAAATTCGATTATAAAAAGGAAGATTAGAATTAAAATTGCCGCTATAATAAATATTCTTCTATTTGCAGCTTTATCTGGAGAATTTCTAAGTTCGCCCCAGGCAGTTAAAAATTTAGTTTTAATATTGCCGCTTGAACCAACTGTTTTTCTATATTCATCAAATTTGTGTTTAATTTCAAATGGACTTCCTTCGCCATTTGATTTATAATGACGAGGCATATAATTAAACTTCTTATTTTTACGTAATTTGAATATTCCCATAATTCCTTGAACTCCAAAAATACTGAAAATACAATACATTTAGAGAATTCTATTGCCAAAAAATGTTAACAAATACTAAGAATAATAGAGTTTAGTGCTGAACTATTTACTTTAGGATTTAACTCTAAAATCAGCCATTTTTATGGCAGCAATCGCCGACTCTGTGCCTTTATTGCCATGTTTCCCTCCAGACCTGTCAATAGCCTGTTGCATGGTATTATCTGTAAGAACACAAAAAATAATTGGAATATCATTTTGAATATTAAGGTCTTTTATGCCTTGTGTAACTCCATCACAAACAAAATCAAAATGTCTGGTCTCGCCTTGAATGACACTGCCAATGGCAATAATAGCATCAACATTTTGTTCCTGCATTTTTTTGCAACCATAGACTAATTCAAAACTTCCTGGAACATCAAAACGCAAAATGTTACTTTTCTTAGCTCCATTTTCAATTAAAGCATTAAAGGCTCCATTGTATAATCCTTCCGTAATTGACGGATTCCACTCAGAAACCACAATACCAAAACGAAAGTTATTTGCGCTAGGGATAGTGGATTTATCGTAATGTGATAAATTCTTGTTTGCCGTGGCCATTTGATCTATTTCAGTGCTTCCGCTTTTCCAATAAACACATCTACATTTGCTGCTTCAGCTGATTTTGGATAGTCTTCTTTTATTTTATTAAAATGTTGAAGTGCTTTTTCTGCCTTTCCTAATTCAAGAGCAATGGTTCCTCCTTTATAAAGGTACATTGGAGTTGTGAAGTCATTTTTTCTCATTTTCGCAGCCTCTTCATAGTAACCTAAAGCATCCTCCAGTTGATCCAGCTGTACAAAAGCATCGCCAATTCCACCTTTAGCTATCGGAGCTGTCGCTTCATCATCAGAACTATATTTACTCAAATAGGCAATTGCATTCTTATAATCCTTCATTTGCAAATAAGACATTCCTGCATAATAATTAGATAAATTAGCAGCAGGTGTTCCCTTGTATTCATTGATTATATCCAGCAACCCGAATTTACCTCCACTGCCATTCAATGCTAGAGTGAATAATGAATCCTTCTCAACCTGAGTGCCTAAAATTGCCTCGTTGAACATGGTCTGTGCATGATACATATCGTTCATTGCAGATTCCTGTTTAGGTTCTGCTATATATTTGTTGTAACCCAAATAACCCAATACAACCGCAGCTACAAGTCCTATAACTATAAAGATATATTTTTGGTTAGCTGCAACCCATTCTTCAGTTTTAGAAGCGCTTTCATCTAATGTCTTAAATACCTCAGCAGTTGCTGATTGTTCTTCAATTGCCTCAACTTTTTCCGCTTTGGTTTTTGGTTTATACCCTCTTTTCTTATAAGTTGCCATATGTACTTTTTTAATGCGTGGCAAAAATAAAATATTTATTGGTATTTAAAGGGTTATTTATTTGTTATTTTTCAATAATTTGCACATCCTATTTTTTATTTAAAACAGCTTCAATTTTCAAATTTTATGATTCTAAAATCGCTGTCACTTGTTAACTATAAAAATTTTGATTCAAAAAAATTCAGTTTTGACGAAAAAATAAACTGTTTTGTAGGGCAAAATGGGATAGGCAAAACAAATATACTGGATGCGATCTACCATTTGTCATTTGGAAAAAGCTATTTTAATCCTGTGGCAACTCAAAACATCAAACATAACGAAGATTTTTTTGTCATTGATGGTGAGTATAAAAAAGGAGCTAAACTTGAAAAAATAATTGTCAGTTTAAAGCGAGGCCATAAGAAAATTATTAAACGCAATTCAAAATCTTATGATAAATTTAGTGACCATATAGGATTTCTTCCATTGGTAATTATATCTCCTGCAGACAGAGATTTGATCATTGAGGGTAGCGACATACGCCGAAAATTTATTGATAGTGTTATTTCACAAAGTGACAAAGGCTATTTGAATGATTTAATAACATACAACAAGGTCCTTATCCAACGTAATTCTT
The DNA here is from genome assembly GCA_963722665.1 of uncultured Flavobacteriaceae bacterium. Taxonomy (GTDB): domain Bacteria; phylum Bacteroidota; class Bacteroidia; order Flavobacteriales; family Flavobacteriaceae; genus Site-B1. The sequence goes on along the minus strand of CAVRNW010000020.1, from coordinate 79,791 downwards.
TGTTAAAATACTTTGCAGTTAACAATACTTTCAACGTTGATACATTAGATATTTACAACCAACAACTAAGCGACATTGGCTCTAATATTTTTAAAAAAAGAAATGATTTTTTAATAGAATTCATTCCAATATTTAAAGAACAATATAAGACTATTTGCAATGGGAATGAGGCGGTTAATATTACTTATAAAAGCGATCTGTTTGAAAATGATCTAACTAAGTTATTGGAAGAAAATATAAATAAGGATAGAGCGCTTCAGTATACAAGTGTCGGAATTCATAAAGATGATCTGGTTTTTAATATTGAGGACTATGCCATCAAGAAATTTGGCAGTCAGGGCCAACAAAAATCTTTTCTTGTAGCCTTAAAACTTGCCCAATTTGATTTTATCAAAGATCATAGCGGAGTAAATCCTATCCTGTTGTTAGATGATATTTTTGACAAACTGGACGAACAACGAGTCGCACAATTGATTAAACTGGTAGATGATGAGAATTTTGGTCAGTTATTCATTAGTGATACACATGCAAAAAGAACAGAAGATGTCGTAAAGCAAACACATCAATCTTACAAAATATTCAAACTATGAAACGGCTAATAATAGTATTATTTGTAATTATCATGGCAGGTTGCAAGGAAAACGTGGAAACCTACATCACCCATATTCCAGGTTACTGGGAAATTGAAAAGGTTTTATTAGCCGATGGAACCGAACGCGATTACAGTTATAATGAAACTATTGACTATTTCTTTGTTTCAGATAGTTTAACAGGATTCAGGAAAAAATTAAAACCAAGCTTTGATGGAAAATTTACGGCGTTCAACACTTCTGAAGCCTTTAAAGTCATAATTGAAAATGACAGTTTAAACATTTATTATAATACACCTTTCGATAGTTGGAAAGAAACAATTCTAATTGCCAATAGTGAACAACTCAAAATAATCAACAGCAATAAAAATGTATATTTATACAAACGTTACGTTCCATTAAAGATAGAATAATGACCAGACGCCATAACGAACATATCAGTATATCTGAAGCACTTAAAGAATTTGTAGAAACCAATCGGTTGCAGACAGGGCTGGATAAAATTAATGTGGCTGATGCATGGAGTGCGATAATGGGCAACGGTGTAAACAGCTACACAACAGCCGTCAAACTCGAAAGAAATACATTATATGTTCAATTGAGTTCTTCAGTACTGCGAGAAGAACTAAGTTATGGCAAGGAAAAGATCATTGCCATGTTGAACGAAGCTTTGGGCAAGGATTTAATAAAAAAATTGGTGTTAAAATAGATCTCAATTCATTATTTGGTCAATTTTTAGGGCGAAATCAGAACTTTTTTCAAAAAAAATAAATAATTTTTTCAAAAAACACGTATTAGTAAAATAATTGGCACTATGTTTGCAACTTATAAATAAAATTAAATATTAAAACAATGAGTAAAGGAACAGTTAAGTTCTTCAATGACGCCAAAGGATTTGGATTCATAACAGAAGAAGGTTCAAACAAGGAGCACTTTGTGCACTTTTCAGGTCTAATTGATGAAATTCGCGAAGGCGACGAAGTTGAATTCGATCTAACAGAAGGAAAAAAAGGATTAAACGCAGTAAACGTAAAAGTTATCTAATATATACGCTTAAACTTTTTAGAACAAAAAAACGCAACCAGATGGTTGCGTTTTTTATTTGTTAACTTTTTATTTATTAAAACATTTCTCGCCCGGAAAAATGAAAACGTCCTTCAATTTTTGCGTTTTCATCACTGTCACTTCCGTGCACTGCATTTTCACTTATTGATTCTGCAAATAGTTTACGAATAGTACCATCTGCTGCTTCTGTTGGATTAGTAGCTCCTATAAGTGTTCTAAAATCGTCAACAGCATTTTCCTTTTCTAAAATTGCAGAAACTATTGGACCACGTGTCATATAGTCTACCAATTCACCATAGAATGGTCTATCTTTATGAATCGCATAAAATGTCTTAGCATCAGATCTCGTCATCTGGGTTAACTTCATTGCTACAATTCTAAATCCTGAAGCAGTTATTTTCTCTAAAATTGCACCAATGTGTCCTTTTTCAACAGCATCTGGCTTAAGCATTGTAAATGTTCTGTTTGTTGCCATATGTTCTTTTTAATTTACTAAGATATTTTTAATTTTGATAATAGGTCTTCGTGAACTTCCAATTTAAAAATCCTTACTCCATAATTTAGAATATTCTGTAAGCTTCGGGCAAATGTAATATTTTTATATTTACTTTCAAATCTTATTAGACCAGATGCAAATTACAGAATAATTTTTAATAGACTTTTTTCTATTTTAGAATTTATTCAGTAATCAAAACCCAATTAACATTCATTAAATAACAAGGTTTAAAAGTAGCACTAGAAGTTTAAAAATTTTCATATTAATTGTATATTCGTTGTCTATGAATAAAAAGGATTTAGTGAAGGTTAAACTGCTACTATCTTCACCGAAAAAAATTGTTATTGTTTCTCACAAAAACCCTGATGGTGATGCCATTGGATCTAGTTTAGGCTTATATCATTTTTTAATAAAACTAAATCATGACGTAAGTGTTATTATGCCGAATGACTATCCTGAATTCTTAAAATGGATGCCTGGTCAACAAATAATAAGGAATTATGAAACCAACAAAGAGATAGGTGACGATTTCATTAATAATGCTGACATTATTTTTACTCTGGATTTCAATTCTTTGGAACGAGCAGGAGATATGGCAATCTGTTTAAATAAAAGCAATGCATTAAAAATAATGATAGATCATCACCAACAGCCAGATGATTACGCAAAATATATATATTCTGATGTTGCTATTTGTTCAACAAGCCAAATGATCTACCATTTTATAGTCTTGCTTGGTGAAGGTCATCTTATTGATGACAATATTGGAACCTGTCTCTATACAGGAATTATGACAGACACAGGCTCTTTCAGATTTTCTTCAACCACAAGCACGACTCACAGAGTTGTCGCCGACCTAATTGATAAAGGAATTCAAAACTCAATTATTCATAACCAGGTGTATGACACAAATAGCTACAGCAGGCTACAACTTCTTGGTTGTGCTCTGAATAATTTAAAAGTAATCCCGGAATTAAGTACTTCCTATATAACATTATCGCAAAAAGAACTAAACAAATATAATTTTAGGAAAGGAGATACCGAGGGAGTTGTTAATTATGGGTTATCATTGAAAGACGTTGTATTTGCTGCTATTTTTATTGAACATAAGCAGGAAGGTATCATTAAGATATCATTTAGGTCCAATGGGAATTTCTCAGTGAACGAATTTGCCAGAGCACATTTTGATGGTGGTGGTCATACAAATGCTGCTGGAGGGCGAAGTAATTTATCTTTGAGCAAAACAGTTGAAAAATTTATTAGTATCTTGGCGGACTATAAAGAAGACCTCAAAAAATGACTAAATTAATATCGATTATTGTAATACTTTTCGTATTTATTTCTTGTAAATCTCCGGAGTCTCGTAAACCTGTTTTAGTTAAAACAGGAACTTTTTTGGATGCTTCTGTTGTCAGAAATAAAGCTTTACATGAAAAGCAAAAAAAGTTGTTCGAAACCTACATGAAAGAGAATCCTGACAAGAAATATATTGCTTCATCAAACGGATTTTGGTATACTTACAACTCTGAGAAAAGTTTAGATACCACTACTGCACAATTTGGCGATCTGATAAATTTTAATTTTGACATAAGACGAATTAATGGCAAGATTATTTATTCAAAGGAAGAATTAAAGACCAGAAATTACACCATGGATCAGGAAAAACTGTTTTCCGGTTTGCGTGAAGGCCTTAAACTTATGAAAAAAGATGAAACAGTGACTTTTTTATTTCCTTCTCAAAAGGCATTTGGCTATTACGGTGATAATGACAAAATAGGAACCAATGTTCCAATAATATGTGAAGTTACAGTAAATTCAATAACAAAAAACGAATCTAATTAATATGAAAATTTTAAAAGTTCCAATGACAGTTTTCTTACTTGCTCTTTTAATGAGCGCTACATCTTGTAATAATAAAAATCAAGATCTTGAGGATGGCTTATATGCTGAATTAGTCACTAACAAAGGTACGATGGTAGCTAAGTTAGAATATGAAAAAACTCCGGTAACTGTAGCTAATTTTGTGGCTTTAGCTGAAGGAAATCATCCCTTAATAGCTGACTCCCTAAAAGGAAAAAAATATTATAATGGTATTATTTTTCACAGGGTTATGGACAAATTTATGATCCAAGGTGGTGACCCAACAGGAACAGGTTCCGGTGGCCCAGGATATAAATTTGAAGATGAATTCCATCCAGACCTTAAACATGATAAACCGGGGATTCTCTCCATGGCTAATTCCGGGCCTGCTACAAATGGAAGTCAATTCTTTATAACTGAAGTGCCTACACCAAATTTGGACAACAGACATACGGTTTTTGGTGAACTGGTTAAAGGACTTGAAGTTCAGGATTCCATTTCTAATGTAGAAACTACTAAACCTGGTAATAAGCCTATTGAGGATGTTGTGATTCAGGAAGTAAATATTATAAGGGTTGGTTTGGCTGCTAAAACATTTGATGCTCCAAAAGTTTTCACCGAAGAATTGCCAAAAATTAAGGAGAAACAGGATAAATTAAGAGAAGAGCAACAATTAAAAGCCAAGGAAGAACAAAAAATAAGAGAAGCTAAAAATGCAGAAGCCGCAAAAGATGTAAAACCATTATTGGATGGTTACCTGAGCAAAGCAAAATCCTTAGCCTCTGGACTAAAAACATATTTCATAAATCAAGGCAATGGAGAAAAACCAAAGCAAGGTGCCAATGTTAAAGTGAATTATGAAGGATATTTTACAGATGGTCGCTTATTTGATAGTAACAAGAGAGAAATTGAAGAAAAACATGGCATGTTAAACCCGATGAAGGTCGAGAGAAAGATGTACGACCCAATGCCAATGCAGGTTAGTCCGGATGCCAGAATGATCGCCGGTTTTAAAGAAGCTGTAGCACAATTGAAAGTTGGAGATAAGGCATTTTTCTATTTACCATATCATTTGGCATATGGAGAAAGAGCAAATGGGCCAATTCCTGCAAAAGCAGATCTTATTTTTATAATAGAAATGGTTGAAATCGTGAAACCGCAAGATTAATTAAAATACAACAAATTGCATAGTAAAAAAGCCGCTCTTCAGCGGCTTTTTTTATTAATTTACTTTTTAGGAATATTTTTAAGGATCTCCAATACGAATTTCCAATATTTCTGTGCCGATGAAATACTTGCTCTTTCATCTGGAGAATGAGCTCCACGTATGGTTGGCCCAAAACTTATCATATCCATTTCTGGATAATTAGTTCCTAGAATTCCACATTCGAGTCCTGCATGACAAGCCGCAACATGAGGTTTCTCACCATTCATTTTTATATATAATTCTTCCATGACTTTTAAAATAGCAGAATCCATATTTGGTGTCCAACCAGGATAACTTCCAGATAATTCTACTTCGCATCCAGTTAATTCAAATGTTGCACGAAGTGTATTTGCTAAATCCATTTTAGAACTTTCAACAGAACTACGAGTTAAACATCCTATTTTAATATTGCCATCTTTCACGATAACTCTTGCAAGGTTATTAGATGTTTCAACCAAATCAGGAATATCTGCACTCATTCTATAAACACCATTCCAAGCTGCATATAAGGCTCTAGTAAGTCCTTCTTGTACGCCTAAATCCATGATTTTTTCTGGTGTATCAATTTTAGAAACCTCAATAATCAATTCTGGTTCCATGGTTTTAAGTTCTTTCTTAATTTCATCAGCCATAATTTTCATTTCTTCAATAAAAATATTCTTCATGAACAGCATCAATCGCAACTATTGCTTTACTTTCTCTTGGAATTGCATTTCGCAAACTTCCTCCATCAATTTCAGAAATTCGCATTCCGAAGTTTTGAAAACCATCAAATAAGACTCTGTTTAATATTTTGTTAGAATTACCAAGTCCTTCATGAATTTGCATTCCAGAATGTCCGCCTTGTAATCCTTTTACTTTAACTATATAACCAACTTTGGATTCCGGCGTGGCTTCTTCATTATAAGTCCTAGTTGCTGTAACATCAATTCCTCCTGCACAACCTACTCCAATTTCATCATCTTCTTCTGTGTCTAAATTCAATAAAATATCACCATCTAACAAACCTCCTTTTAATCCTTGAGCTCCAGTCATTCCGGTTTCTTCATCAATTGTAAATAATGCTTCAATAGCCGGATGAGGAATATCTTTACTTTCTAATATCGACATGATTGTAGCAACACCTAAACCGTTATCTGCCCCAAGTGTTGTTCCTTTTGCCTTGACCCAATCGCCATCGATATACATATCAATTCCTTGGGTATCAAAATCAAAATCTGTATCATTATTTTTTTGATGTACCATATCCAAATGAGATTGCAAAACGACAGTTTTTCTGTCTTCCATCCCTGAAGTTGCCGGTTTTTTTATAATGACATTTCCTACTTCGTCTTCAATCGTTTCAAAACCAAGATTTTCACCAAAATCTTTCATAAAAGCGATAACACGCTCTTCCTTTTTTGAAGCTCTAGGAACTGCATTTAATTTTGCAAATTTTTTCCACAGATTTTGTGGCTTTAATTTTAATATTTCTGAATTCATTTTATATAATTTAAAGTCCTCTCAAAGGTACAAATAGAATTGGTTTTTTTAATTACATTTGAACAATGTTTAAGTACAAAAAAACTTTAATTGCCTTTTCAATAATCCCAATATTTCTAGTTGTTAAACTGCTGGGAAGAAATCATGAATTCATAGAAACGTACTACACCAATGGATTATATCAATTCACATCCAAACTGTTAAGATATGTGTTTGGCTGGTTGCCTTTTTCCTTTGGAGATATTTTTTATGCCCTATCTATAATTTACATGATCAGGTGGCTGGTAAAGAATGGAAAACGTTTTACTAAAGACACCAAACGTTGGTTTGCCGATGTTTTTAGCTTTATTGCACTTATCTATTTTGCTTTTCATTTGTTCTGGGGAATGAATTATTACAGGATCCCATTAAATGAATCACTTGGAATAGAGAAAGAGTACACAACAGATCAGTTGATTGACATCACCAAAAGATTAATTGAGAAAACGAATTCCATTCAAATTGAAATCACTAATAATGATACTGTTAAAGTAGTTATACCATATAGTAAAAGTGAGATCCTCAAAAAAGCACCAGATGGTTATGCGAATTTACAAAAGGACTATCCAGATTGGAAGTACCACCCTGCCAGCATTAAAAAATCAATGTTCAGCCTACCATTAACTTATATGGGATTTAGTGGGTATTTGAACCCGCTAACCAACGAGGCACACGTTGATGCATTGATCCCTGTTTATAAATTCCCTACTACAACATGTCATGAAATTGCGCATCAGTTGGGTTATGCAGCAGAAAACGAAGCAAATTTCTTGGGCTGTATGGCCGCTATAAATCACAAGGATATTTATTTTGTATACTCTGGTTATGCATTTGCTCTAAGACATTGCGTGAATGAGGTTTACAAACGGGATCCTGAATTATTTCAAATTTTAGTTGAAACCATAAATAAAGGAGTAAGAAAGAACTATAAAGAGGTTCGTGATTTTTGGGAAAGCTACCAAAATCCTACAGAGCCTTTATTTAAAACCACTTACAATGCTTATTTAGAAGCCAACGACCAAGAAGGTGGTATGGAAAGTTATAGTTATGTGGTTGCCTTAATTGTTAATTATTTTGATGACATCCTCTAATGAATAAGCTAATTTCCAGTATACAGAATCCATTAATAAAGCAACTTAATCTATTGAAGGAAAAAAGCAGGGAACGTAAAAAAACTGGTTTTTTCGTAATAGAGGGAAAACGGGAATTGTCTCTGGCTATTAAGGGTAATTATACAATCGACAAACTACTTTTTTATCCGGATTTATTTTCGGAGGCAGAAGCAAACTCATTAAGCAATTATGGTATCGATATTATAGAAATTTCAAAAGAAATATATCAAAAATTAGCGTATAGGGAAACAACCGAAGGGGTTATTGCATTAGCAAAATCAAAGGATTTAGAATTAAGTAATCTGAAGATCAGTACCAAAAACCCATTGATTTTGATTGCTGAAGCCCCTGAAAAACCGGGAAATATAGGAGCTTTATTAAGAACTGCTGATGCTGCCAATGTTGATGCCGTTATCATCGCAAATCCAAATACCGATATCTATAATCCCAATATTATTCGTTCAAGTGTTGGATGTGTATTTACCAACCAAATTGCTTGCGGAAGTACATCAGAAATTATTCAATATTTAAAAGATAACAACATAAATATCTATTGCGCAGCATTAAAGGCAAGCATAGATTATCATACTCAGGATTACACCAAACCTACTGCTATTGTTGTTGGTACAGAAGCTACAGGACTAAGCAATGAGTGGTTAACAAACTCAACGCAAAACATAATTATTCCTATGCAGGGAGCAATAGACTCCATGAATGTGTCGGTTACTGCAGGAATTCTTATTTTTGAAGCGAAACGTCAAAGAAACTTTAAATAAAACCATGACCTCTACTACCCTTTTTTACATAATAATCGGAATTTTAATACTAAATTTTATTGTTGACAAAGTTTTGAACTACTTGAATGCACAACATTTTAAAGATGTTTTACCAGATGAAATTGCAGATGTTTACGATACAGAAGAATATAAAAAATCACAGATTTATAAAACGACTAATTATAAATTCGGAATTCTAACCTCAACATTCTCCCTGGTTATTACGCTGCTGTTTTTTGTGTTTGATGGATTTGAATTTGTAGACAACATTGCCAGAAGCTATAGCAGCAATCCAATAATTATTGCCTTGATTTTCTTTGCAATTATTATGATTGGCAGTGATTTTATCTCTACGCCGTTTTCATATTATAAAACCTTTGTGATTGAAGAAAAATTTGGATTTAACAAAACAACTCGTAAAACGTTCTTTTTTGACAAATTTAAAGGCTGGTTAATGATGGCAATACTTGGTGGTGGTATTTTGGCTTTAATAATTTGGTTCTATCAATTGACAGGTAAACATTTTTGGCTATATGCATGGGGTTTAGTAGCTGTATTTACATTGTTTTTGAACATGTTCTATGCAAAATTGATTGTGCCATTGTTTAACAAACAAACGCCTTTGAAAGATGGTGATTTACGTAATAAGATATCGGAGTACGCTAAATCTGTTGGTTTTAATCTTAACAAAATTTTCGTAATAGATGGATCAAAACGCAGTACTAAGGCTAACGCCTATTTTTCAGGATTTGGGAGTGAAAAGAGGGTGACTCTTTATGATACTTTAATAAACGACCTAAATGAAGATGAAATAGTCTCCGTTCTGGCTCATGAGGTCGGGCATTATAAAAAGAAGCATATAATCTTTAATTTAATCTCATCAATTTTATTGACGGGTTTAACTCTGTTTATTCTTTCAATTTTTATTTCAAAACCTGTATTGTCTCAAGCTTTAGGAGTATCTATTCCTAGTTTTCATGTTGGCTTGATAGCTTTTGGGTTGTTGTATAGTCCAATAAGTCAAATTACCGGATTGATAATGAATTATTTTTCCCGTAAATTCGAATACCAGGCTGATAATTATGCAAAGGAAACATATAGGTCGGAGCCACTTATAAGCGGTTTGAAAAAACTATCCAAAAACAGTTTAAGCAATTTAACTCCTCACACAGCATATGTTTTTATGCATTATTCACACCCTACCTTATTAGATAGAATTAAAAGCCTCAAAAAAATGGTTTAATTTTTAAAAAGTTAGCTATCTTGACCACGAGATGGATGTCTTAAAGATCGTTAATAAATACAGAAGAAAAATTACTCAAAGAATTACTAAAAATATTGGTAGTTCCAAGTCTAATAAGATCTATGATTTAAACGATCTCCCTGAAATTAATAGCATATTAATTTGCAGACCTAACCATAGATTGGGAAATCTATTGTTAATAACACCTATAGTTCAGGAAGTGATTAAAACATTTCCAGATAGTAAAATCGATCTATTTGTTAAGGGGGGACTGGCTCCAATTGTTTTTAAAGGCTACAAAAACATTGATACCATTATTCAGTTACCAAAAAAGCCATTCAAACAACTTTTTAAATATATTAAAACTTGGTTTTTACTTAGAAATAAACCATATGACCTGGTCATCAATGTAACCGGTAATTCATCGTCAGGAAGACTAGCTACTAAATTTTGTAATTCAACTTTTAAATTTTTTGGAGATGAATATGATGATATAGATTTATCTAAAAACAATTATTATCACATTGCAAAACAACCTGTCCATAATTTCCGAAGGTCTATAAATGATCTTGGTTATAAAATTAATGAAAAAGAAATTGCCGGTTTAGATCTCAAACTAAGTCCGCTCGAAATTGAACAAGGGCGGTTAAATTTAAATAAGCTAGTAACTGAAGAGAAAGAAACAATATGCATTTTTACTTTTGCTACTGGCAATAAATGTTACTCAAAATCATGGTGGAGTGATTTTTACGAAGGTTTAATAAAAAAGTATAAAAATTACAACATAGTTGAAGTTTTACCTGTTGAAAATGTTTCTCAAATTGGATTTAAAGCACCTGCTTTCTATAGTAAAGATATTCGCGAGATCGCAGCATTAATTTCCAATACAAAGTTGTTTATTGGAGCAGATAGCGGAATTATGCATTTGGCCAGTTCATCATTAACATCGACAATTGGTTTGTTTTCTGTTACCGATGAAAATAAATACTATCCTTATAACAACGGTAGTATCCCAATCAATACCAATAAAAAAACTAGTTCAGATTGCCTTAATGAATTGGATAAAATCCTAGTGGCTAATTAAAATAATAATTTTATTCTTAAATAATTTGGACACCCTTCCAATAATTAAAAATTCAAGTGCCTATTGTAAGTTAATTATCTTATTGCTACATTTATTCTTATGACAGAGATCGAGATAGAAAATGAAAATGCTGCTATTGCAAATGCCTATAAACAACTTTTAAAGGTTAGCTATAGGACTTTAACAGACGAAGATAAAAAACTTATTCGTTCTGCTTTTGAGGTTTCGCTTGATGCACATAAAGAACAAAGGAGAAAATCGGGAGAGGCCTATATTTTCCATCCACTGGCAGTTGCAACGATAGTTGCAGAACAAATAGGATTGGATGCTACTTCAATAGCTGCAGCATTGCTACATGATGTTGTAGAAGATTCTGAAGATTATTCTATTGCAGATATTGAACAGATGTTCGGTACTGCCGTAGCTCGCATTGTTGATGGTCTTACTAAAATTTCATCTTTAAAGAAGGAAATGGATATTTCCCAACAGGCAGAGAATTTCCGAAAAATGCTTCTAACCTTAAACGATGACGTTAGGGTGATAATCATAAAAATTGCAGACCGATTGCATAATATGCAAACAATGGATGCAATGCGACCAGACAAGCAAGTCAAAATAGCAAGTGAAACATTATATATTTATGCTCCTTTAGCCCATAGAATTGGTCTTTATAACATAAAAACCGAATTGGAGGATCTTGGTTTAAAATACACTGAACCTGAAGTTTATCACGATATTTTAAATAAGATCAAGGAAAGTAAAGAAGAGCAAGATGCTTACATTAAAGATTTTACAAAAGTTATAGCTGACTCTTTAAATGCAGAAAACTTAAATTACGAAATAAAAGGTCGTCCTAAATCCATTTTTTCAATCAAGAATAAAATGGTTAAGCAAGGTGTATCATTTGATGAAGTTTATGATAAATTCGCCATTAGGATAATTTATAAATCTGATGCCGCCAACGAAAAATTTCTGGCCTGGAAAATATATTCTATTGTTACAGATCATTTCAGACCGAACCCAATTAGGTTAAGAGACTGGATCTCTTCTCCAAAATCCACGAATTATGAAGCATTGCATATAACCGTTATGGGGCCTAAAGGCAAATGGGTGGAAGTTCAAATAAGAAGTGAACGCATGAATGAAATTGCCGAAAAGGGTTATGCCGCACACTACAAGTACAAAGAAGGAAAATATAGTGAAGAAGATGGTTTGGAAGGCTGGCTAAATAAACTGCAAGAAGCATTGGAAAATCCTGAGACCAATGCTGTTGACTTTGTTGAGCAGTTTAAGCTAAATCTTTATTCCAAGGAGATATACGTCTTTACCCCTAAAGGTGATCTAAAATCACTTCCAAAAGGTGCAACTCCATTGGATTTTGCATTTAGTATCCATACTGAAGTAGGCATGAGAACCAGAGGAGCCAAAGTAAATGGCAAACTCGTACCCTTAAGCCATGAATTAAGCAGTGGAGATCAGGTCGATATCTTAACATCAGATAAATCTAAACCAAATACAAACTGGTTAGACTATGCTACAACAGCAAGAGCCAGAAGTAAAATTAAATCTGCCCTAAATGAAGATACTAAAAAAGTTGGTGAAGAAGGTAAAGAAATACTGCGAAGAAAATTAAAGCAGCTAAAAATTGAACTTAACGAAAAATCTATAAATGAACTGGTAAGTTATTTCAAACTAAAAACAAGTCTGGATCTTTTTTACAGGGTTGGCGTTGGGAGTCTTGATAATAAAATGCTTAAAAGTTTTGCCGCTCAAAGAAGCAATGCACTTATGAGCTTCATTAAAAATAAAATTACCAGAAAGCAAAATCTTTCAAAAGAAGAGCTTTATAAGGAGGAATTGACCTCTAACTATGATATGTTGGTTTTTGGTAAAGATGAGCAAAAACTGGATTATAAAATCGCCAACTGTTGTAATCCTATTCCAGGAGATGCAGTTTTTGGGTTTACAACAATCAATGATGGTATCAAAGTTCATAAAAAAAATTGTCCAAACGCCTTGAGTTTGCAGTCCAATTATGCTTATAGAATCATGTCTGCCAAATGGATTGACTCTTCACAACAAGAATATGTTGCAGAATTACGCCTTACAGGATTAGATAATATGGGGATGATAAATGATATTACCAAGGTCATATCTTCCAACATGAATGTGAATATGAAGAGTATTAGTTTTGACACCAATGGAGGGCTCTTTAACGGTAAAATTAAGGTTGTAGTAAAAAATAACACTGTTGTTGATAAACTCATGCAAAATCTTAAAAAAATAAATGGTATTGAGAAAGTTAATAGAGTTTAATACCATAAATTTGTTATAGATTATGAGTGCAAAGAAAGATAGTAGAAATCAAGACATAGTTAAGGATGTTTTTACGAAGTTTTTAGAAGGAAACGGGCATAGAAAAACTCCGGAACGCTATGCTATTCTTCAAGAAATTTATGACAATAATGATCATTTTGATATTGAGTCCTTGTACATCAGTATGAAGAATAAAAAATATCGAGTAAGCAGAGCAACTTTGTATAACACCATTGAATTGTTATTGGAATGCGGTTTGGTCAGAAAACATCAATTTGGACAAAATCAGGCCCAATATGAAAAATCTTATTTTGACAAACAGCATGACCATGTCATATTAACAGATTCCGGAGAGGTCATAGAATTTTGTGACCCCAGAATTGAATCGATTAAAAATACACTGGAAGAAGTTTTCAATATTGAAATCAAGACTCATTCACTCTACTTTTACGGAAACAAAAAAACTAATTAACTTATTTATTACAAATGGCAGTAGATTTACTACTAGGATTACAATGGGGAGATGAAGGCAAAGGAAAAATTGTTGATGTATTAACCTCAAATTATGATATTATTGCAAGATTTCAAGGTGGTCCTAATGCGGGTCATACTTTAGTGTTTAATGGTCAAAAGCATGTGCTTCACACCATTCCTTCAGGTATATTTCATGAAAAGGCACAGAACATAGTAGGAAATGGTGTTGTCATTGATCCTGTCATTTTTAAAAAGGAATTGGAAAAACTGGAAGAAAACGGTATTGAATACAGACCAAAACTATTTATTTCCAGAAAAGCACATTTAATTTTGCCTACTCACAGATTATTAGATGCAGCAAGTGAAGCATCAAAAGGCAAGGCTAAAATTGGTTCCACTTTAAAAGGTATTGGACCAACTTACATGGATAAAACAGGAAGAAATGGAATAAGAGTTGGTGATACTGAATTAAATGAATGGAAAGATAAATATCGATCCCTTGCCAATAAACATGAATCCATGATTGATTTCTATAATGTTGATATTCAATATAATCTGGCTGAACTTGAAGAAGAGTTCTTTGAAGCTGTTGATTTATTAAAAACATTGACGTTTATTGATTCAGAAGAATATATTCATCAAGCTTTAAAATCTGGTAAAACAATTCTAGCCGAAGGTGCTCAAGGTTCATTGTTAGATATTGACTTTGGAACCTATCCATATGTAACTTCCAGTAACACAACCGCAGCCGGAGCATGTACAGGTTTAGGTGTAGCACCAACTAAAATAGGTGATGTTTTTGGAATTTTTAAGGCATATACCACTCGAGTGGGTTCTGGTCCGTTCCCAACCGAATTGTTCGATGAAGACGGAGCCACAATGAGTCGTGTAGGTATGGAATTTGGAGCTACTACCGGCAGACCCAGACGTTGCGGATGGTTAGACCTTGTGGCACTTCGATACGCTTGTCAGGTAAATGGTGTTACTCAATTAATGATGATGAAAGGTGATGTACTTTCAGGATTTAAAAAAATAAAAGTTTGTACATCTTATAAATATAAAGGAAAGGAAATTACACATTTACCTTTTAATATTGAACCTAAAAATGTAAAACCGGTATATACGGAATTTGATGGCTGGAAAGCCGATCTTACTAAAATGACAAACGTTTCTCAATTACCGGAAGCACTTAAAAATTATATTAAATTCCTGGAAGGGGAACTGAATATCCCTATTAAAATAGTATCGGTTGGACCTGACAGAAAACAAACTATTTTTACATAAAAGTAAAATATAAATATCTATATAAAACCCTGTTAAAATAATCTTTTTACAGGGTTTATAATTTCAAAGATTTTCAGCAATTGCTTCCATTCATAAAAAAATCATAATGGGTAATTAAACGATAATTTTATCGTTATTTTTGTTAGCAAACTAAAACTAAATTGAAATTATTTAAACTTATTATTTTAGTTCTACTGATATTTGTTAATTATAGCAAAGCTCAAACAACGGAACGAAAGAGAATTCAAATTGAATACTCCGGTTTTCTTGAAAAGGATCAAGACAATTATCCTGGAGCTACAATCCTTACTAGAGACGATTCGCAACAAGTTCATATACTTCATGAAGGGGTTAATATGTGGTGTGACAAAGCAATCCATTATGGAGAGGAAGATTTCATAGAGGCTTATGGCAATGTAAAATTAAAACAAGGAGATTCCATAAACATGAGTAGTAAATATGCAGAGTACAGCGGTAAAAGTAAGCTGGCTTTTGCAAGTGGTAATGTCATATTGAATGAACCCAGTTCTACTTTATCAACAGATACTCTATATTTTGACAGGGTCAAGCAACAGGCTTATTATAAAAGCAAAGGGAAAGTTGTTCGTGATACTTCTGGTACTATAACCAGTCAAATAGGAAGATATTACATGAATACCAAAAAATATCAATTTGTTAGAGATGTTGTATTAGTGAATCCCGATTATACAATTAATTCTGATAGATTAGATTTTTATACTGAGTCCGGACATGCTTTCTTATACGGACCTACAACTATTGATAGTAAAGAGAGTAAAATTTATTGCGAAAAAGGATTTTATAATACTAAAGATGACACAGGTTACTTTGTAAAAAGATCGAGAATAGATTATGATAACCGGATCTTTGAAGGTGATAGCATGTATTTTGACCGAAATAGAAGTTTTGCATCGGCTAACAACAATATCAAAGTGACCGATTCCATAAATAATAGTATCATAAAAGGTCATTATGCTGAAGTTTTTAGGGAAAAGGATTCTGTTTTTATCACAAAACGAGCACTGGCGATATCGGTCCAGGAAAAAGATTCCTTGTATATACATGGTGATACATTGATGGTAACAGGAAAACCTGAAAAAAGAATAACCCGTGCATTCAAAAATGTAAAAATGTATAAATCTGATATGAGTGGTAAAGCAGATTCCATTCATATAGATCATGAATCAGGACTTACAAAACTTATAAATGTATCTAAACTTACAGATGCCTTTGCTAAAAAGAAACAACCAATTCTGTGGAATTTCGCAAATCAGATGACAGGTGATACCATTCATATCAAATCCAATACTGAATCTGAAAAGTTAGACTCCTTAATTGTATTTAATAATGCATTTTTAGTTAGTAGAGATACTTTAGATTCGGGTTATAATCAAATTTCTGGCCAGCGATTGATAGGGTTATTTAATGAAGATAACAAGTTGTATAATGTTGATGTCATTAAGAACTCAGAAGTTATCTATTTTGCGAGAAATAGTGAAAATGAATTGATTGGGATCAATAAATCCAAATCAAGTGACATTAACATCAAAATTACAGGTAATTCAATTGATGAGATTAGATTGATAAAACAAATTGATGGTGATCTGTTTCCTGAATCACAATTTCCTAAAAATGCCAGATTACTAAGGGGATTCAATTGGAGAGATGATGAACGCCCAAAGAGTGTAGAAGATTTATTTAAGGATGATCCACCACTGGTATTACCTGTCATAATGGGCATTGAAGATCCTCTTGAGGAAGTCGATTTTTTTGATAATAAAATGATAGATCGCATTGAGAACTCGCAAAAAGAAGAAAATAAAAAAGAAGGAAAAGAAAACAAAGCGGCAAGACAATTACCTCCAGCCGTATTAGAACGTATAAGGATTCAGGACTCTTTGAAGAAATCCTCAGGATTAAAGAAACCAATTAGGAATCCGAAGAAATGATCATGCAATCAGATTTCTTCAAATATCAGGCACAAACTTCCACACATCCCTTAGCGATGGAAATTTCTCATGCAGAAGGGAGCTATATTTATGACACCAAGAATAAAGCCTATTTAGATTTTGTTGCAGGAGTGTCGGCTTGCAGTTTAGGCCACCGACACCCAAAAGTAGTATCTGCAATAAAGAAACAGTTAGACAAGTATATGCATGTCATGGTTTATGGTGAATACGTTCAAGAACCAGCAGTTAAATTAACTAAATTCCTGGCTCAGCATTTACCACATCCTCTTGAAAAAACATACTTGACCAATTCTGGAACCGAAGCCATTGAAGGCGCCCTTAAATTAGCCAAAATTTCAACCGGGAGATCTGAGATCATTGCTGCAAATAAGGCCTATCATGGAAGTACTATGGGAGCTATGAGCGTCATGGGTTATGAAGAACGCAAACAACCTTTCAGACCATTAATTCCCGGAACCAGGTTCATTGACTTTAATAATGAATTCGAAATAAAACATATAACTACCAAAACGGCTGCGGTCATTTTAGAAACTATCCAAGGAGGTGCAGGATTTATCCTTCCCAAAAATGGTTACCTAAAAAAAGTGAGAGACCGCTGTGATGAAGTTGGAGCGCTTTTAATACTGGATGAGATCCAACCTGGTATTGGGCGAACAGGAAAGCTTTTCGGATTTGAACATTTCAACTGCGTTCCGGATATCCTTGTATTAGGAAAGGGTCTTGGAGGAGGACTCCCGATTGGTGCTTTTATTGCATCCGGTAAATTGATGGATCTTTTAAGCGCTAATCCAAAGCTTGGACATATAACCACATTTGGCGGAAACCCCGTTATAGCTGCTTCTGCTTTGGCAACGATTACAGAAATTACAGAAACTAATATTATAGAGCAAACCCTTGAGAAGGAAAAAATAATTCGAGATCATCTTAAGCATCCGTTAATAACAGAAATTAGGGGAAAAGGTCTAATGCTTGCTGCTTTCACACCTTCAAAAGATATAACAAATCAGGTCATTTTGAAATGTCAGGATAAGGGTCTTATTTTATTTTGGTTACTTTTTGAACCTTATGCTATCAGAATTACTCCTCCTCTAACCATTAGTAAAGAAGAATTGATCAAAGGATGTAACATTATTTTGCAGGTTTTAAATGGTTTAGAAGTTTAATTAAGCTCTTAAGTCTTTAACCCACAGGGAATTTCTATGTTGATTACTTTGTTAAAAACATTTGAACCTCCATACCTATTCTAGCTTTAAGTATACTAATTTTAGTTCATAGAATAATTGCCCATGGAGTTTAGTCAAAACGACGACAACAACAATAATGTATCCCTTTCCAAATTTGAATCCATGCTTAAAACGAACAATGTTTTGTTTTTTGATTCAGAGGAGTTCGAAAATATCATCCACCATTATTTAGAAAAAGGTAAAATATCATTAGCCAAAAAAGCAATTAAGCTAGGTATGGAACAACATCCTGCCTCAACAACACTTAAGCTTTTCAGAATTGAAGTTTATATTTTTGAGAATGAACTGATTTTAGCTGATGAGATGTTAAATGAACTTTATAATCTGGAACCTTTAAATGAAGAGATCTATATTCAAAAAGCCAACATTCTTTCGAAGCAAGATAAACATGAGGAAGCTATAAAAGTTTTAAAAACTGCTTTGGATTTAACCAATGATATTTCTGATCTATATTCTTTGATAGGGATGGAATATCTGTTCCTGGACCAGTTTGAAAATGCCAAATCGAACTTTGTACAATGTTTGGAAAATGACGACAGTGATTATTCGGCATTGTATAACGTTATTTATTGTTTTGATTTTCTCGACCAAAATATGGAAGCCATAGAGTTTTTAAATTCTTTTCTGGACAAAAATCCGTATTGTGAAGTTGCATGGCATCAATTGGGTAAACAGTACTTCTCATTAAATGAATATGAAAAAGCCTTATCGGCTTTTGATTTTGCAATAATATCAGATGATACATTTCTGGGAGCCTATATGGAGAAGGGGAAAGTTCTGGAAAAAATGAAAAAGTACGAAGAAGCTATAGAAAATTATAACATCACGCTTTCCATTGATGATCCTACTTCATTTGCTTTATTGAGAATTGGGAATTGTTATGAAAAATTAGGCATCAAGGATCTGGCCGTCCAGTTTTACTATAAAACCGTTCATGAAGATCCATTACTGGATAAAGGCTGGATTGCAATAACTAAATTTTACAATAAAAATCAAAATTATCAAAAAGCACTATATTATATCAATAAAGCTATAAATATTGATGGCGATAACGCTGTCTATTGGAAATTGTATGCTCAGATAAATCAGCGTTTAAAATTCTTTGAAGAATCCGAACGTGGCTACAAAAAGACGTTGGAACTTGGAAATTATGAACTTGAAACATGGCTTTCCAGAACAGATGTTTTGATCTTATTAGGAGAATACGAAGCCTCTATTTTTAATTTAAATCAAGCTGCCGAGTTTTACCCGGAGCATGCTGAAATTGAATACAGACTGGCCGGATTATACTTTAAGACCAACGAAACCGGTAAAGGGTACTATCACATTAAAAATGCTTTGAATTACGATAATGACTACAGCTTTATTTTGGAAGAATTATTCCCACATATCTACCAAAGAAAATCAATTCAAAATATAATTTTAAATTCCAAAAACGCTTCCAACTAAAATTACATACCTTTGGTTTTCTTAAAACCAAAATAGATGCAGAGACGATTAATTGATTATGTAGTTATATCCTTAAAAGGTATGGCAATGGGAGCTGCTGATGTAGTTCCAGGAGTTTCGGGAGGAACCATTGCTTTCATTTCAGGGATCTATGAAGAGTTAATAACATCCATAAATAACGTAAATTTTTCAGTACTGAATACTTTTTTTAAGGAAGGTATGGCTGCTGGATGGAAAAAACTGAATGGCAGCTTTCTTCTATCACTTGTTATAGGTATTGCAATTAGTGTTTTGTCATTAGTGAAAAGTATTAGATGGTTATTGGAACATAAGCCTGTGTTACTTTGGTCCTTCTTTTTTGGTTTGGTAATTGCCAGTATTTTCTTTGTTGCAAAACAAATAACAAAATGGACCTTGGCAACAATTCTAGGATTTATTATTGGAAGCATTGTAGCTTACTACATCACTACCTTACCTCCTTTAGGAACAAATAGTTCCAATTGGTTTTTATTTGTTTCGGGTGCATTGGCCATTTGTGCAATGATTTTACCAGGTATTTCCGGTGCCTTTATTCTAGTGCTTTTAGGAGCTTACAAACCTGTTATTAATGCCATTGATAATAGAGATTTTAAAACTATTATGATTCTTGGTGCTGGTGCAGTAATTGGATTGCTTTCGTTTTCAAAATTATTAAAATGGCTTTTTAAGAATTATCATAATCTAACTCTGGCAATTCTTACCGGATTTATTTTTGGCTCACTCAACAAGATCTGGCCTTGGAAAGAAGTACTGACCTGGAGATTGAATTCACATAATGAAAAGGTGCCATTATTAGAGCAAAGCATCTCTCCCTTTTCCTATGAGGGTGATAACCAATTAGCCATGGCCATTTTATTAATGGTTATAGGTTTTTTAACTATTTTTATTCTGGAAAAATTAGGCAACGCTAAAACTCAATAACATTCAATGCAGAAAACAAGGTCACTTTTTGATAAGATCTTTTTGGTAATAAAAGGTCTTGCCATGGGAGCAGCCAATAAAGTACCAGGGGTTTCCGGTGGATTAGTGGCTTTTGTTGCGGGTTTTTACGAAGAATTTATCTATTCTCTTCAAAAGGTCAATACTAAGGCATTCAAGTTGCTTATTAATGGCCGATTTAAAAGTTTTTTTCGATATATAAATGGTCGATTCCTCGGGCTTTTAATATTCGGAATGGTTATAAGCTATTTTAGTGTTTCTAAAATTCTGGACTATCTGATTGACAATTATGAACTTTACGTTTGGTGTGTTTTTTTTGGAATGATAATAGGATCTGTTTATTATATAAGCAAAGATTTTAAAGATTGGAATTTAAAAACTTATGTGGCCCTTTTAACAGGTATAGTTGTGGGTGTAGGAATTAGTTTTTTAGATCCTGCTAAAGAGAATGATAACCTGTGGTTTGTCTTTTTCTGCGGAATAATTAGTGTGTCAGGTATGACTCTACCCGGCTTTTCAGGTTCCTTTATTCTTATTCTCCTTGGTAATTATGTGCTTCTTTTAGTAGATTCCGTTAACTCATTATTTGATACTTTCTATGAATTAATAAGAGGAGATTTCAGCTTTATTAAAAATTCAGCACGAATCAGGATGCTTAAAGTTTTGGGTGTATTTACCCTAGGTTCGTTAACTGGCCTGGTTTCGTTTTCACATGTGCTTAGTTACGTTTTGAAACATTATAAAAATATAACTATTTCCCTACTTACCGGATTTATAATCGGATCACTTGGTGTCGTATGGCCATGGAAAAAAACCATTTATAAAACAGCTGAAGATGGAACATTTTTATTAGATTCTCTCGGCAAAAAAGTAATAGAGAATTATCAGAGATTTTTTCCGGAGATCAATGGTGATTCTTATGTAGGGACTTTATTTATAATCATGGGCTTTTTAATTGTTCTTCTACTGGAATGGTACGGACAGAAAACCACTAAAGAAAATGCGTAAATACGGACTTATAGGTAAAAACATATCCTATTCATTCTCTGAATCCTATTTTCAAAATAAGTTTGAAAAAGAGCATATCAAAGATACCACATATCAAAATTTTGATCTTAGCTCTATTTCAGAATTTGAATCTATTATTAAGAATAATCCGGAAATAGCCGGGTTAAATGTTACAATTCCCTACAAGGAGGTGATCATACCTTATCTAGATTCCGTAAATAGAACAGCCAATCAAATAGGAGCCATCAATACTATAAAAGTTTCCAAAAAAGGAAAATTAAAAGGCTATAACACAGATTATTACGGATTCAAAAGATCTTTAAAACCATTACTTAAAAAGCACCATAAACATGCACTTATATTGGGTACAGGAGGCGCAAGTAAGGCCATTGCTTTTGCCCTAAAAAAATTAAAGATCAGCTTTTCTTATGTTTCCAGGACTAAAACCACAAATAATTTTACTTACGGGGAGCTTGATGAAAATATTATAAAACAACATACCGTTATTATAAATTGTTCGCCTGTGGGTACTTATCCAAATGTCACCAACTGTCCTAACTTACCATATCAATTTATTACTGATCAACATATTTTATTCGATCTTATTTACAACCCTAGTGAAACTTCGTTTTTAAGAAAAGGAAAACAACAGGGAGCTACCATTAGTAACGGTTCAAAAATGTTAGAGTTCCAAGCCGAAAGATCTTGGGAGATATGGAATAAATAATTTCTTTTCATTATCTGCCATTATATTTTTTTCAAAAAATCTTTAGTACTTTGTATTTACGTCCTATGTTGTTATCTTTAACAAAATAATCACTGTAAATAGATTACAAAACATTTTAAAATGTCAAAGAAAGATAACCTGCAAAATGCAGATGGAACAAAGGAATTAGAGTCAAAAGAAAAATCAATCCAAAAAATCGAAAGTAAATCTCCCGAACTTCCATCTGAAGTTACTAAAGATCCAGTTGATGTAGAAAGTGGTAATGTTGTAGATGAGATTGAAGCTTCCAATACAGAAGATGAAAATCCCATAGATGAGATTGAAGTTTCCAAAAAGGAAAACACAGAAGGTGATAATACCGTAGATAAGATTGAAACTTCTAAAGAGGAAGACACAGAAGATGATAATGCTGTAGATGAGATCGAAGCTTCCAAAAAGGAAAACACAGAAGATGATAATTCCGTAGATGGGATTAAAGCTTCCAAAGAGCAAGACACAGAAGATGATAATGCTGTAGATGAGATCGAAGCTTCCAATGCAGAAGATGCCGAAGATGAGGGTAATCAAGACAGACATAAAATTACCATAAAGGACTATCATGCAATGTCCATGGAAGATTTGGTAGATGAACTAAATACCCTTCTAAGTAAGGAAAAAGTTCAGGCTATACGGTCACATGTGGATATAATAAAAAAAGAATTTAACGAAAAATTCAACCATTTACTTGAGGAAAAAAAGGATGATTTCATAAATGATGGTGGAAATCCTGTTGATTTCCATTTTTCCAGTCCTCTTAAAAAAAGATTTAACAGTGCATATAAGGAGTATAGAAATAAATTAAAATTCCACTACAAAAAAATAGAATCTTCACTTAAAGATAATCTGGAGA
Source organism: uncultured Flavobacteriaceae bacterium (assembly GCA_963722665.1). GTDB lineage: Bacteria > Bacteroidota > Bacteroidia > Flavobacteriales > Flavobacteriaceae > Site-B1. The sequence goes on along the minus strand of CAVRNW010000020.1, from coordinate 56,480 downwards.
AAAAACTTGAAATTATTGAGGAGCTTAAAGGACTGATCAATGTAGAGGAGAATATAAATACAACCTATAGACATTTTAAAGAACTCCAAGAAAGATGGAGAAATACAGGTCCCATTCCTAGAGATAAATATAATAACGCATGGAACACATATCATCATCATGTAGAAATTTTTTATGATTTCCTACACCTTAACAGAGATCTCAGAGACCTCGATTTTAAACATAATTTAGAACAAAAACAGAAAATTGTTGAAAAAGCTGAAGAACTAGCAAAAATTGACGATGTGAATCACGCTTTTAGAGAATTACAGGTATTGCATAAAATGTGGAAAGAAGAATTAGGTCCGGTTGCACAGGAATACCGAGAGGAAATCTGGAATAAATTCAAAGCAGCTACAAAATCTATTCATAACAAACGTCAGGAGTATTTTGAAAAATTAGAAGAGGTCTATGTGATAAATTTAGAGAAAAAAGAAGAAATTATTGCTAAAATTGTTGCTATCTCTGAAGATGAATCTAATAATCATAAGTCCTGGCAAAATAAAATCAAAGAGATAGAAGAGTTAAGATCTGAATTTTTTAAAGCAGGAAAAGTACCTTTAAAAGTAAATGAGGTTACTTGGAAAAAATTTAAGGAGGCTGTTAGAAACTTTAACAGGAATAAAAACTCATTTTACAAAGATTTAAAAAAGGAGCAATACAAAAACTTAGAGAAAAAGTTGGAATTAATAAAAGTTGCTGAAGATAATAAGGACAATGATGATTTTGAATCCACTACTCCACTGATGAAAAAGATTCAGGCAGACTGGAAACGGATTGGACATGTACCTAGAAAGGATAGCGATAAAATTTGGAAGCAATTTAAATCTGCCTGTAATCATTATTTTGATAAACTACATGTTCAAAAGGATTCTGAAAATAAAGTCGAAAATGAGGCTTTTGAAACGAAACAGAAGTTCTTAGAAGAGCTTGAGAAGTTAGAATTAACAGGTAAACAGGAAAGCAATCTAAAATTGATCCAATCTAAAATTGAAGAGTGGAAAGCTATAGGCCGAGTACCATTTAATAAGCGATTTATTGAGAAAAAACTTAATAAAACGCTTGATTCCCTGTTTAAGAAATTAAATTTGGACCAATCAGAAGTTGAGTTAATTAAATATGACAATAAATTAGAATCCTTGAATCATGAAGAAGATTCTAAAAAACTAGATAATGAATTGTTCTTTATAAAGAAACGGGTTGATGAAGCCAAACAAGAAATAAACCAACTTGAAAATAATTTACTCTTCTTTGCTCATGTTGATGACAATAATCCTATAGTAAAGGAGGTTCGAAACAATATTTCCCGTCATAAGGACGAATTAAAAGTTTGGAAAGAAAAGCTGAGAAAAATAAAATCTATGTATTAAAAACATCAAACCCTACTTATTTAGGCTAAAGAAATGTTCTATTTTTTCAAGAAACTGCCTGAATAATAAGTAGGAATTTGACCCCTAACTAAACTAACTAACTCTTTTGTAATCTATATACGTTGTAAATCCTCAGTTTGGATTATTGAAGTTATAGTTTTTTGGATTCTTCCCAAAATACATCCATTTCTTCTAAGGACATATCTTTTAGTTCCTTACTTATGCGTTTTGATTCTTTCTCGAGGTACTGAAATCTTTTAATGAATTTTTTATTTGTTCTTTCAAGAGCATTTTCGGGGTTTATCTTTAAAAATCTGGCATAATTTATCATTGAGAATAACACATCACCAAATTCACTCTCAATAGCATCATGGTTTTGTTTTTTAATTTCGGATTGAAGTTCGTTTAATTCTTCTTTAACTTTCTCAAAAACCTGTTCCGGTTTCTCCCAATCAAAACCAACACCAGCAACTTTATCCTGAATCCTGTTAGCCTTCACAATAGCCGGTAAACCTTGAGGAACACCTTCTAATACACTTTTCTTACCCTCTTTTAATTTTAGGTTCTCCCAGTTGCGTTTAACATCTTCTTCATTTTCAACCTCTACATCTCCATAAATATGTGGATGTCTATGAATTAATTTTTCACAAATGCTATTGCAAACATCAGCAATATCAAAATGATTCGTCTCACTTCCTATTCTTGAATAAAACACTATATGCAATAATAGGTCGCCTAGCTCTTGTTTAATTTCTTCCAGGTCATTTTCTAAAATAGCATCTCCTAGTTCGTAGGTTTCCTCAATGGTTAAATGGCGCAAAGATTGCATAGTTTGCTTCTTGTCCCAAGGACATTGCTCTCTAAGTTCATCCATTATATTCAATAACCTTTCAAACGCTTTTAATTGCTCTTTCTTGGAATTCATTTTACATATTTTATTCATTAAAAATACATATTATCATTCAAATCCTGATATAAAAAAACTCCTATCTGGCGATAGGAGTTTTATAATTTTTAAAATGATATTTTATTGCATTTCAATTTTAACAGGCATTACAAAAGTTTTGTTTAAGCTTTCTACACCTACATTTAATTTTTTGTAATTCAATCTGCTCTTGATGTAATTTTCTGCCAATTTACTTTCAGAATCAACAGTTAAAACTACTAGTTCACCATTTTTGTTGAACATTAAGGTAACACTGGCATACACATCTTCCTCAACAATAAAGTTAGGATTTTTCAATAATTTAGTGATCTTTTCTTGTAGAGAAGTTGGTTCTTCCTTTACTGAACTGGTACTTGCATAAATTGCACTGCTAAATGTAATTGCCACAGCCAGTAAAAACATTTTGATCGTTTTAGCCGTACCAATTCCATTGGTGATGTCGTGTTCGTGAATCTTTGATTTCATAATTGTTCGATTTTAATTGATTTATATTTTAAAGACTTTCATAAAACCGAAACGTTACACATCATCTGCCCAATTAACTCTAGTTTAACATTGTTTTATACTTAAAAAATGAAAATAAAAAAAGAGCAGTAAAATTAAATTCACTACTCTTTTAAATATATTTTAAAATAATTTAGGCTAAGACTGCCTGAACTTTATCTGCTGCTTCCTGAAACTCCACAGCACTTTTTACATCCAATCCGGAACTGTCAATGAGTTTTTTCGCTATGTCTGCATTTGTTCCCTGTAAACGAACAATAATTGGAATTTTAATTGAATCTCCCATATTTTTATAAGCATCCACAATGCCCTGAGCCACTCTGTCACAACGTACGATTCCACCAAAGATATTTATCAAAATTGCTTTTACAGATGGATCCTTTAATATAATCCTGAATGCTGCTTCCACTCTTGCAGCATCAGCAGTACCTCCCACATCTAGAAAGTTTGCCGGCTCCCCTCCAGCCTGTTTAATAAGGTCCATTGTTGCCATTGCTAATCCGGCTCCATTTACCATACATCCCACATTACCATCTAGATCTACATAATTTAATCCCAATTCATTGGCTTCAACCTCTATTGGATTTTCTTCACGTAAATCCCTTAAATTAACATAATCTTTATGTCTGTAAAGCGCATTATCATCTATAGTAACCTTGGCATCAACAGCCAATATTTTATTATCACTTGTTTTTAAAACAGGATTAATTTCAAATAAAGATGCATCTGAATTTACATAAGCTGTATACAAAGCAGTTACAAATTTTGTCATTTCTTTAAAAGCTGTTCCTGACAAACCTAAATTAAATGCTATTCGTCTTGCCTGGAAAGGCAAAATACCTACACTTGGATCAATTTCTTCATTGAATATTAAATGAGGAGTTTCTTCTGCCACCTTTTCAATATCCATGCCTCCTTCTGTTGAATACATGATCATATTCCTGCCTGTGCCTCGATTTAACAGCACTGACATATAATATTCATCCGGTTCACTTTCTCCCGGATAATAGACATCCTCAGCAATTAATACCTGATGGACTTTTTTACCTTGTGCAGATGTTTGCGGAGTAATTAGATTCATACCAATTATTTTTCCCGCTATTTCTTCTACTTCCTTAAGATTTTTTGCAATCTTAACTCCACCACCTTTTCCTCGTCCCCCGGCATGCACTTGTGCTTTAATTACGTGCCAACTTGTACCAGTTTCTGCAGTCAATTGTTTTGCAGCCGCAACTGCTTCATTCGCATTTTGAGCTACTATACCACGTTGAATACGTACACCAAAACTTCTTAATATTTCCTTTCCCTGATATTCGTGTAAATTCATTTTTTAAAGCATAAAATTTTGTGACACAAATGTAATCAACCCATTATTCTTATACAATAAATTTTAATAATTGTTTATATTCTTTGAAGAATTATTAACTTATTGTATTGATTTTTAAGAAATAATAAGCAACTGAGTAAAAAAAAGGTTTTAATTTTACGGGCTAATTAAAAAAATGAAACAATGGATAATAATGCTTTATTAAAAGTTGCAAAGGACTTTGACAGTCCTGTTTATGTTTATGACTCAGCGAAAATTGTGTCTCAGTACAAACGGTTAACATCTGCATTTAATAAAGTTAAGAAAGTCAAGATCAATTATGCGGTTAAAGCACTTTCTAATATATCTATATTAAAGTTAATGAAGGAACTTGGAGCTGGATTGGATACAGTTTCGATTCAAGAAGTTCATTTAGGACTTAGTGCGGGCTATCCTGCAGAAAGAATAATTTTCACACCTAATGGAGTATCATTAGAAGAAATTGAAAAAGCTGCCGCCTTAGGTTGTGAAATAAATATTGATAACCTATCAATTTTGGAACAATTCGGAACTAAACATCCTGATATCCCTGTTTGTATTCGAATCAATCCACATGTCATGGCCGGTGGAAATACCAATATTTCAGTTGGTCATATTGATAGTAAATTTGGGATTTCAATTCACCAAATTCCACATCTGCTTAGGATTGTTGAAAATACAGGGATGAATATCAATGGTATACATATGCATACTGGTAGTGATATTTTGGATATTGATGTATTTTTATATGCTAGTGAAATTTTATTTGAAACTGCCAGACACTTTAAAGACCTGGAATTTATAGATTTTGGCTCTGGATTTAAAGTACCGTATAAAGAAGGTGACATAGAAACCAATGTTGAAGAATTTGGAGAGAAATTAAGTACTCGGTTTAATGAATTTTGTAAAGAATATGGCAAGGATCTTACTATTGCATTCGAACCGGGAAAATTTTTAGTGAGTGAAGCAGGTAGATTTTTGGTTAAAGTAAATGTAATTAAACAAACCACCTCTACCGTTTTTGCGCAAGTAGATTCTGGGTTTAATCATTTAATAAGACCCATGCTATATGGTTCTCAGCATCAGATTGAAAATATTTCTAACCCAAAAGGTAGAGAACGCTTTTATTCAGTTGTAGGATATATCTGTGAAACAGACACCTTTGCAAATAATAGACGCATATCAGAAATACGTGAAGGTGATATCCTTGCTTTTAAGAATGCAGGTGCTTATTGTTTTTCTATGGCTAGTAACTACAATTCAAGATATCGTCCTGCTGAAGTGCTTTGGCATAATGGCAAAGCGCACTTAATACGCAAGCGAGAAACATTTGATGATATTTTAAATAATCAAATTGAAATTCAATTTTAAGATAAAAGCGTGAGATTTTTTAACTCGCGCTTATTTTTTGACCTTATTACTATCAATATTAAACCATCAACCCTGAAAGATAAAATTTGAATTGAATATAATTCTTTATCAAATACTAAAAAAACTACTTTAATAAATAATTACTATATTTAAATTCTATAGAATATCTTTTTAGAAAAATTAAATTTAAAAAAGTATTTTATTATTTCCTCAAAGCTTATCAAAGTACCTCAGATTGCTCGCCCTAAATTAATTATTATTTTGAATTCAAAGTCAGCTCTAATTTTATCTGACTTCGTTTATATTAATTATTAATCAATACTAACCAAAATCAAAATTATGAGAAAATTATTGTATTTATTACTGTTATCTCCAATCGTTTTATTATCACAAGAAAGCGAAAGTTTTTTATTGAACTTGTCCGAAATTACTGTAAAATCAGGTCACGAAGCGCAATTTATCGAAGGTGTAAAGTCCTATAAAAAATGTTATAACGATAATGAAGGAAAGGACAAATGGAATATGTGGAGACGTATGCAGGGCGAAGGGTCTGTCTATACTTTTACCAGTACAATGGCCAATTGGGCTGAAATGGATGATGACAATGATCCAGCTGGAAAAGAATGTAGAATGAAGGTTGTAAATTTAATTATGCCAAATGTAAAAAGCGTTCACTATAATATTGCTCGCTCTATGCCATCTTACAGCAGGTCAACAGGAATGCCAGAAGACACTAAGCTTGTTTGGGTATATAATGTAAAAACTAATAACTCCTCTGATTTTAAAGAGGTTGTTGGAGAAATAACCAGTGCTCTTAAAAAAGCAGAAGGAGATTCCAGAGGAACCTGGTATAGTACTGTTGGTGGGTCTCCTGAAGTATCAGATTATTTTGTTGGGATTCCATACAAAAACTTTGCTGATATGGATGTTGAACGCGATGGTGCCTGGAAAGTATATGAGAAAGCCAATGGTAAAGTAAAAACAGATGCTTTAAGAGCAAAATTTAGAGCTTCTGTTTCAAGTGATTGGTCTTATATTTATACTTTAAATAAAGAACTTTCAAATTAGTCATAAGATTAAATTCAATGAAAAAAAAGGCATCTCAAAATTGAGATGCCTTTTTTTTCATCTGTCTCTTAAACGGAATTTATTCAATTCTTAATTAAATTTTGCTATATTAGATACTCCTCTTAAGTCTATCTATCAATTAAACTGCTTTAAACCAACCAACCAAATGAATACTAAATGCAAATTGATGGTCGCATAAGAAACGAAATAAAGCAAAGTCGTTTTTTAAGCGAAAATCCAACGTTAAGGTACTTAACCTTTGCAGCATTATACATTGCACAGGGAATTCCTGAAGGGATTACCTATTTTGCTATACCTGCATGGCTAGCAATGAACGATAAAACACCCATTGAAATTGCAAGTTTTGTCGCTGTTATAGGCATTCCCTGGAGTTTTAAAATTATTATAGCTCCATTGATGGATCGTTTTACAATTTTATCCATGGGCCGAAAACGACCTTGGGTAATACTCGGACAGTTAGGGTTAATAGTTAGTTTTTTATCCATAGGACTGGTACATGATCCTTTAAACAATTTAAATGGATTGATGATCGCCGGATTTTTTATCAGCTTTTTCGGTGCATTTCAAGATGTTGCCACAGATGGTATGGCCATAGATATTGTACCAATTGATCAGCAAGCCAGAGCTAATGGATTAATGTGGGGATCAAAAACCATTGGAACGGCCTTGTCTTTGGTTATAGGAACCGCATTAATTAATCTATTGGGTTTTAACACGGCCATTTCTTCATTATCAGTAGCGGTTGCTTTTATTATGGTTGTTCCGGTATTTATTAGGGAGCGTCCTGGAGAGAAGCTATTGCCCTGGACTGAAGGCAAACCTTCTGAGGCGTCAAAAAGTGCTCAATTAGGAAGCTGGAGTCAAATTTTAAGAAGCTTATTGACAGTGGTCATTTTACCTTCAACCCTTTTTATGGGAATTGCTTCACTTATAATAGGGATGATGTTCGGATTAGTTGATACATTTTTACCAATCTTTACAATTCAGGAATTAGGATGGAGTAATACGTCTTATTCTCAGGTATATTCAACTACAACTGTTGTAGGTGGTTTTTTTGGAATGTTTTTAGGTGGAGCTTTGGTTGACTTTTTTGGAGATAAACGTATGATTTTTATATATTTAATTACAATAATAATATTAATCATTGCGCTTGCATTCCTACCTAATTTATGGCAAAATGATAAATTTATCTTTGGATTTATTTTGCTTTACTATCTTTTTTACACATTCCTCACTATTGCTCTTTTCGCCGCCAGTATGAAATTGTGCTGGCAAGTAGTTGCCGCAACTCAATTCACCCTATTCATGGCACTTACAAATATGGGTCGCGCAGCGGGTTCTGGTTTAGTGGGAACACTAAAAGAAATTATGTCCTGGGAATATGTATTAATTATTACGGCTATTTCTCCCTTGATTACCTTGATATTTATTAAGCTCATTGATTTTAAAAAGCATCGTAAAAAAATAGAAGAATTTCAAATACCAATATTAACCAATAAAAAAACAGATCAATTATGAAAAAATTATTGCACTCCATTTTGGCCATTATGTTAATTGGCCTTTCCTCTTGTAATGACGCAAAGCTTGAAAAAAATATTATAATGTACTCAGAAACCTGGGACGAAATTATTAACACTGGCAACCTGGATCTCATTAATGATAAGAATTTTACTGAAGATGTTACACTTGTTATGAGTCCTGAAAACATTGTGGGAATTGACAGTTTTAAAGACTATTATTCAAATTTTGTTACAGGCTTTTCTGATGTTCAATTTACAATGGTTGATGTCTTTGGACAAGGAGATAAAATAGTGAAACACTGGAGATTTAAAGGAACCCACTCCGGAGATTTCTTTGGAATTCCTGCAACCGGGAAATCTGTAGATGTTGAAGGAACTACCTTGGTTAAAATGAAGGATGGTAAGATAGCACAAGAACAGGATTTTATGGACAATCTGGTCTTTATGGGACAACTGGGTATTGATCCTTTCCTCAATCCAAATAATGTCATGGTTGTGCAAAAAATATACAATGATTTTGCCAAAGGTGATATTCCATCTTTTCAAGCCGCATTGGATGAAAAAGTAGTTTGGAACGAAGCTGAGAATTTTCCTTTCGCTGACGGCAACCCTTATATTGGGTTTGATGCTATAGCTAAAGGCGTATTAGGACGAATTCAAAGTGACTGGGAATACTGGAATTTAACTGATTTGAATCTTCAGGAAATGACTAATAATAAAGTGCTTACCACAGGAAGATACCAGGCCAAATACAAAAAAAATGGAGCTGTAATCAATTTACAAATGGCTCATTTATGGACTCTGAAAGATGGAAAGATTATTTCCTTTCAACAATTTGCAGATACTAAAGGCATTGCAGATGCCATGAAAAAATAAAAACGGCGTAACCGAAAACCGACAAGAGTAGGTATTAAAGAAATAAATACAAAAATCATGAAAAAAACAATCGTAGCTAGACACAAAGTAGGCAATATTGATACTTGGCTCAAAGGGCATCAAGACAGACTTGATGTATTCGGACCTGCAATATCGAGTTTTAAGACATTTCAAGATACTGACGATCCAAATTCGGTGGTGGTGGTATTTGAAGTTACCGATATGGAAAAGTTTGGAGCTATCTTAAATGATCCATCTATTAAACCATTAAAAGACAAGCACACGGTATTAGAACCGATAACAGTGTCCATGCCAGTTGAAGTTTAAGGTTTTGAACATTGATAATTATATTGATTTGGATGGACAGTTCTATTGAGCTGTCCTTTCATTAAAAATCAGCAATTAGGAACAAGCTAATAGATTAGAGCAACAGCACGCAGGATTTAATTAATTATTATCGCATAAAACAAAAACCAACCAAAATGCAACTAAAACAATCACTAATCATAGCCTTGACAATAGGGCTAATATCGGTTATCGTCTGGGAATTATACTGGCGTTCTCAAGATTATTATCCAACCTTAAACGATGAAAAAACTCTTTGGGCAATTAAACGAGCTAAAGTTGAAACAGCTTCAAAAGAAGATGTAATAGTAGTGGGGTCTTCCAGAGCTTATTTTGATATTCAATTAGATGAATGGGAATCAATTACAGGTAAAAAACCAATTCAACTTGCTTCTACGGGTTCTTCTCCTCTACCAATATTTCATGACATTGTAAATAACTCAAATTTTACAGGAACAGTGTTAATAGGAATTACACCAGGTTTATTTTTCTCTACGACTTATCCCGGAGCCTCTCCATGGAGCAGGCCGCAATCTAAAGTTGATTTTTATGAAAATAGAACCTATGCTCAGCGCATAAATTATCAACTTTCTATTCCATTACAAAAAAACTTGGTTTTGATGTCGGCTGATGAAGAAGAGTGGTCAGATGATATAGATTTAAAATCATTATTAAGAAGGATAAAAATTGGTGACAGAACAGGTGGCCCTATTCAACCTCCTTTTTATTATTTCGGTGATGTTAATTTAGATAGAAATATGAGAATGACAACGAAAACTGCTACAGATACGGCATTTGCTAATACCATAAAAAAAGTATGGGACTTTTTTGGCAGAGGTGCTCCTCCACCAGATAAGGAGTCGACTATGACATATTTTTTAGAAGATTTAAAAAAGTATAAACAAAAAGGTGGCAATGTGGTTTTAGTAAGATTTCCTTCAAGTGGTGGTGTAAGAATAGGTGAAAGCATGGGATTGCCAAGAGCAGAATTTTGGGATGACCTAGTTAAGCAAGCAGATATAAAAGCTTATCATTTTGAAGATTATGAGTCATTAAAACATCTAACATGTCCTGAAGACTCTCATTTATCTGGTGAAGACGCCGATTATTTTACAAGAGAGCTTCTAAGAATTATGAAAGCTGATAATGCTATTATTAACCTGTAAACCAAAAGAATATGTTATTTAACTCATTAAGCTTTATGCTATTCTTGGTAATAGTCTTAGCACTGTATTATTCAAAATTTTTAAACTGGACCGCTAAAAAAGGAATGCTATTATTGGCTAGTTATATTTTTTACGGCCTTTGGAATCCTCCATTAGTTATCTTATTATGGATTTCAACTATGGTTGACTGGACGGCAGGAAGGAAATTGGCTGTGGAAGAAAATGAACGCCGACGAAAATTATGGCTTATTTTAAGTATGGTTGTTAATTTAGGTTTTCTAGCCTTCTTTAAATACAGAGATTTCCTTCTCGATAATTTTACTGCCGTTGTAAATACAACTTATGGATACGGATATCAAGCCCAACCAATGGATATCATTCTCCCTATGGGCATTTCATTTTATACGTTTCAAACCATGTCATACACAATTGACATGTATAAACGTAAAATTGAGCCAGCTAGAACGTTTTTAGATTTTGCATTATACGTTACTTTCTTTCCTCAGTTAGTGGCTGGACCTATTGTCAGAGCTCAAGATCTGATCACACAATTTTATGAAGAAAAGAAAGCTACGGTTAATCAATTTATATGGGGTATATTTTTACTTACTATTGGTTTGTTTCAAAAAGTAGTCATGGCAGACACCTTATTATCTGGAACAGCAGATAAAGTTTTTGGTTCAGATAAATTATTACATGGTGTTGATGCCTGGGTAGGAACTCTTGCATTTTCTGGGCAGATATTTTTTGATTTTGCCGGATATTCCACCTGTGCTATTGGTATTGCTCTTATGCTCGGAATTATTTTGCCGGATAACTTTAAATATCCGTATGCATCCTTAGGCTTTTCTGATCTTTGGAGACGATGGCACATAACTCTTTCTAGCTGGCTAAGAGATTACCTTTACATTCCATTAGGAGGAAATAGACATGGTATATTAAGATTATATGTAGCCTTAATGGTCACCATGTTATTAGGAGGACTATGGCATGGTGCCGCCTGGACTTTTATAGTTTGGGGAGGTTTACATGGTAGTTATTTAATATTAGAGCGTCTTCAAAGGCAATATTTACCTTTCAAGATAACGCGCTGGAACGGTATGTTTTTAGCTTTTACAACCTTTTCTTGTGTAAATATAACGTGGACATTTTTTAGAGCGAGAGAATTTAAAACCGCTTGGAATATGATAAAATCAATGTTTTACATGCAAACAGACGGAGAAAAAATACTCGATTCTTTTACAATAACAAAAGTAAGTGTTGTAATTGCCCTTCTTTTTGTATGTCATTGGTTTATGCGTAATACATCGCTAAAGGAAGTATCTTTAAAAATGTCTCCGTGGGTTTTAGGTGTGTTTTGGGCAATTATGTTTTTCCTTATAATTATATCTCAAGGTAGTGGAGAACAATTTATTTATTTTCAGTTCTAGGCTAAGCGAAATATAAAATAGGAATATGAGGCTAGTAAATTTAATATTTACTAGCCTTTTACTTTACCAGTGAATAAACTAGCTTTAGAATTATAAGGATTCCCTGACGAACGTCTAAAAGAAACCACTTGTCCACAATGCCATAAAGCATCAGCAATTGGTCCATTAATATTATTCCAGAATGGATACTCTGCAGTTCCTTTGTCACTTTTAAAAATAATTTTAAAGACAGAAATATCATCACTACTTCTTAAAATATCTGCGGCTGTTTTAAAATTTATCAGTGTCTGCCTACGTTTTTCTGCAAAAGTCAATTCTGGTTCTTCAGAATTTCTATCGTTAACTTTATTTAATGTTGAATTAACAATTACATTAGACAAACCAAAAATATGATCAATTGTTTCAGCTGTTGTTCGTGCTTCTTCACTTGGTTTAAAAATCAAATCCTTTTCGGTTAAGCAATTTGAAGCCCAATAGAATCTAAAACCGAGTCCATCAATCATTCTCGCAGCAACAGTTCCAGCCGTATATTCTTCAGAATAATCCGGTATTTCAGAATAAGGAATTTTTTCTTCTTGTGCCATAATGGTATTAAATGATATCAAAGCTAGTAATATTCCTAAATATTTCATTATACTAATTTTTTAATCGATTATTTTCAGCTAATGGATTAGTCCCATATTTGTCGAATAAATATACTAAGGATGTCATAGTTGCAGCTCCTAATTCCAATTCACGTTTATTAACGGCATCAAATGTATCGGTTGCAGAATGATGGTGATCAAAATAGCGTTGTGAATCTGGTCTTAAACCACATAAGACATTGCTATCACTTTTTAATGGTCCAATGTCGGCACCTGATCCTCCTTTTTCAAAATAATGTATCAAATAAGGTTCAAACAGTGGTTTCCAGCTTAAAACCTGATTAAAATTAGCATCACTACAATCAAAACTAAACCCTCTTGGAGTAAAACCACCTGCATCGCTTTCCAATGCAAAAACATGTTTTTCTCCTTTATTTTTAGCTTCTTCTGCATATTTCTTCCCACCTCGTAATCCGTTCTCTTCATTCATAAATAAAACAACTCGAATACTTCTTTTTGGTTTGATACCTGTTTCCTTTAACAGGCGTAACACTTCCATAGATTGCACCACTCCTGCTCCATCATCGTGAGAACCATCACCAAGATCCCAGGAATCCAGATGACCTCCAACTACCATATATTCATTTGGAAATTCGCTTCCTGTAATTTCACCAATGACATTATAGGATTGAACATCTTTTAATTGCTTGCAACTCTGTTTGAAATAAACTTTAATGTTTTTATCAAGCTTTAGCATATAGCTCAATAGATTTGCATGATTGGTACTTATTGCGGCAGCAGGAATTCGTTGATCTTCAGGTAGATCTCTGTAGCCCATTGCTCCGGTATGAGGAAAATCATCTGAACGCAAATTCAAAGATCTGATCAAAACACCTGAGGCTCCCAGTTTAGAAGCTTCGTAGGCACCATTATATCTTTGTTTACCGCAATCGCCGTAAGCCTCAAACGTATGTATAAAAGTTGGATTCATCGGTCTGTTAAAAAAAACGATTTTTCCTTCTATTTGCTCTTTAGTGAAATTCTTTAGATCCTCCATACCATTGATTTCTACAACATTTGCTTTTAATCCACCATAAGGAGTAGCCACTGATCCTCCCAATGCACAGATATTCAACGGTGTTGTGTTTCCGGGTACGGTCTCAACAAATGCAAATTCTGGCGCTCCTCTAACCCATTTTGGAACCAACACCGGTTGAAGCCACACTTTGTCTAGTCCTAATTTTTCCAGTTCTTCTTTTGTATATTTTACCGCTAATTCTGCATTAAGCGACCCTGAAAGTCTACCTCCTATTTGATTTGATAAATAATCCAACCAGTCATAGCTTTTGCCGTTGCTTAAAGATGTATCAAAAATCTTTTTTAAAGTTTCCGCATCTGATTGCGATGCTGCACTTAAAGTCCAAATAAGGGTTAAAACTATCAGGAATTTTTTCATGAATAATAATTTTTAAAGTTTTAAATATACTATATCTGAAGTTCTTTAAATCTAAATAAATCATAAAAAAATCCTGCAAATTGCAGGATTTTCTATCATCATTGCTCTATAAAGTATAATCTCCATGATTTCTTTATATTAACTTAGACCATAAAATTTTGAAAAAGTTTAAATTAATCATTTTTAAGCTGTTCTTTATACAACTCGATATTCGCTTTTACCTCATCATCCAATTCCGGTTCTTTAATGTCTGAATATGTTTTTAAAGTATCATAAATAGTCTTAGCAACTAAATATCTTGCTGATTCCTTATCATCCGCAGGAATTGTATACCAAGGTGCATGCTTTAAGGATGTCCTGTTTATTGCATCCTCATAGCAATCCTGATATTTATCCCAAAGTTTTCGTTCTTTTAGATCACCTGGTGAGAACTTCCAATTTTTGTTAGGCAAGATCCAATCTTCTTAACAGACGATTTTTTTGTTCATCTTTTGATAGATTTAAGAAAAATTTAAATATGATAGTTCCGTTTTGTGATATATGTTTCTCAAAATTCTTTATTTGCTCAAATCGGCTATCCCAAAACGCATCATTAATATCTTCAATTGAATTGACGCTTGGTATGTTTTCTCCTAAAATATAACCCGGATGAACTCTTGTTACTAATACATTTTCATAGTGAGTTCTGTTAAAGATTCCGAATTTCCCTCTTTCAGGAAGGGCAATATAATGTCTCCAAATGTAATCATGTCTTAATTCAAGTTCTGTAGGAACCTTAAAACTATGAACCACTACTCCCCTGGCATTTAAATCCTTGAAGACTTCCCTGATCAAGCTGTCTTTACCAGAAGTATCCATGCCTTGCAAGCAAACTAAAACTGCGTATTTGCCATGAGCATACATGGTATCCTGAATTTTACCCAGTTTTTTCCTTAACTTTTCTAATTCCTTTTTTATCTCTTTATCGTCAGCTGCCAGGTCATAAGTTGTAAATCGTTCTTTTAGTTTAATTTTTGAAGTGACTTTAAAGTCATCAGTGTTTACTTTTTTCATCGATTTCTTATAGAATGTGTTTATTTTATAAATATAGTAAAAGGATGAAAAGTGCCACATTAAAATGCTTGATTTGATTAAATCATTGTATTTTAAGTCTTAATAATTAAACTAAGTTTTTGTAGTTTCGTTCGGTCAATTCGTTTTAATGAAATTACATAAATTGTTTTTTGTTTTAATCCTATTAAGTAAGTTAAACTGTTATTCACAAGATATTGACTCAATTTCAGTATCCGACAAGAATGGTATAACGAAGGGCAGTATTTTATCAACACATCCGTTTGGAATATTTATTTCCAGAATTCAAGGTAATTTTAGGAGACATCCTGTTAAAAAAACGACTATTAGGCTTAGTTTAGAAAGTGGTAATGTATGGGGAACACCAATAAAGAATTATATCCCCAATGATGAAGATGTTAGAAACATTGTAAGAGATATTCCCTGGCATCAAGCTCAGTATTTTTTTGATGAGGATACTCTTAATGCCAAGTCATACGAACTACAAATTGATGGAATTATAAAAGGAATACGATCCAATGTTGAAATAAAGCTGGATGAGAGACACGAAATCTCAATTGGATTAAGATTCTTTATGTTGACTAAAGGTAGATTTCCTTTATCAGTTCTTACAGGTGACGAGTTCATTGAATTTTTTCACAAAAATATTGGTGGTGGTGAGGATCCATTTGATAGAAGTGTGTTCGGATTAAATCAAGCTTTAATAGAATACAATGACAGAAATGGAAATACTCTTAAAATAGAAAATGGTGATTTTTTAGTCGGTGGTTTGGAGACGAGCTATTACTATTATCCTGAATCGCTAATAAATGAAAGCAAAAATCTTCATTTTAATTTTGGTGCTCACCTAGGCACAAATTTATCAAAATACAATTCTTCTATTGATCTTGGTCTTTCAGGCAATGCTATTAAATCGTTTCTTATATGTGAAAAACAAAGCTTTCAAATAGGACTTAGTTTAGGTTGCATTCGCAAAAACATAATTGATTTTAAAAGTAATAATATGGATTTTGGAACCAATGATCTTATAGCCAATCTTGAAAGCACTTTGGAATACAACATTTTGTCAAAAAAAGGAACTTTACACTCCTTTGGAGCTAATTTTTATGTGCAATCGTCTTATAATAAAATAGATGAAAGATCCTATATGATTCCCATTAGACATCCAGACGCCCATAATTCCTGGGGTCACGGTGTAACAAATCTTTATGAGTATAATGATTATTGGAGTTTCCTTTACTCCATTACCAAAAAAAATACGCTTACGCTTTATTTACAACAAGATTTTACCGTGAGTAATAATCCTGATATTCAAACAGGAATTAGTTATAGCTTCCAGTTATAATTATTTGCTGGCGAACAATTTAACATCATTTTCACTGACTTCCGTTCCGCCTAGTATGATCAATCGTTCAACTACATTCCTTAATTCCCGAATATTTCCTGTCCAGTCATATTCCTTTAAAAGATTTATTGCCTTATCAGTAAATGTTTTTTTGGCTGTACCATGTTCCTCAGCAATTTTTGTTGTAAAATAGTCCACTAGCAATGGAATGTCATCTCTTCTTTCGTTTAAAGATGGAACTTTTATAAGAATAACTGCCAATCTGTGATAGAGATCTTCACGAAATTTAGATTGTTCAATTTCTTTTTTTAAATCCTTGTTTGTAGCCGCCACGACTCTTACATTAACCTTAATATCTTTATCACTTCCAACCCTTTGAATTCTGTTTTCTTGCAGGGCACGTAATACTTTTGCCTGCGCCGATAGACTCATGTCTCCAACCTCGTCCAAAAAAATAGTGCCTCCATTAGCGGTCTCAAATTTTCCTGCCCTGTCTTTATTAGCACTTGTAAACGCACCTTTAACATGACCAAACAGTTCGCTTTCTATCAGTTCACTTGGAATAGCAGCGCAATTCACTTCAACCATAGGCCCAGCAGCCCTTTGGCTTTTTTGATGTAGCCAATGTGCTACCAATTCTTTTCCAGTACCATTTGGACCAGTAATTAATACTCTGGCATCTGTTATCGCCACCTTATCAATAATATCTTTAATATTGGTAATTGCATCACTATTACCAATCATTTCATAGTTTTTACTGACTTTCTTTTTTAAACGAGTATTCTCAACAACAAGTTCCTTTTTGTCCAATGCATTTCTAACAGTATTGAGTAATCTATTAAGATCAGGTGGTTTTGAAATATAATCAAAAGCTCCCAAACGCATTGTATTTACAGCAGTATCCAGGTCTCCATGACCAGATATCATGACAATAGGAATTTCAGGTTTAATTTTTTTGATTGCTTCAAGGACCTCAACGCCATCCATTTTAGGCATTTTTATATCACACAAAACCAAATCAAAATCATCTTTTTTGATCATCTCAATTCCGATTAAACCATCTTCGGCTTCTTCAACCTGATAGGTGTTATTTTCTTCAGATAAGATCTTTACTAATACTCGTCGTATTGCGGCTTCATCTTCTATTACTAATATTTTTGACATTTAATTATTTTTATTTCTGAATTATATGAATATCTCTTTGAGGGAATGGAATTGTAATATTATTTTCCCTAAATAACCTGTCTATTTCAAAACGAAGATCACTCTTAGGTACTCCTGCCTGAAAACTGTCGTTCAAAGTTACTATAAGTTTGAAGTTTAATGAACTATCACCAAAATTTGTAAATTGAACCGTAGGAGGCGGGGTTTTTAAAACATTGGCATTATTGTTTGCAGCTTCTAACAGCAAAGATTTTACTTTTTGAACATCACTTCCATAGGCAACTCCTACTTCAACGCTTTCCCTTGTTGTTGTTCCATTTTGAGTCCAGTTATATAGACTATTCGCAAGATACAGATGATTAGGTATAACTAACACCTTATTGTCTATCGTCACCGCTCTGGTAGTTCTTAATTTAATTTCTTCAACCCGACCCACTTTACCTTCAATTTCTATTATATCACCTACGTGAACTGTTTGATCAACCAAAATAAATACACCAGAGATTATATCCTGAAACAGTGTTTGCAATGCAAGACCTATACCTATCAGCAAAGCCGCTGAGGCTGCCAATATCCCACTTAAATTTACTCCTAAGGCATGAAAAGTTATGAGAACAATGGTAACATAAATTAACCATCTAACATAAGAAAACACGGCTCTGAATTTTTTAGCATCATCATGCGGCATTTTCCTTGTAATTATCCTCCTAACAAAAGCCATTAAAATATTAGCAAAAAATAAAACTATAATTAAAACCAAAATATCTTTAAAGCTAATAGATATATTTTCTGATACTTGAAACGTTGTATTTAAAAATTCCCTTAGTTCATTCATGATCTAATATTTTAACCATTTAAACAACTCTTTATAACTAGGTTTTTTACCATACATTAAAATACCTACCCTATAAATTTTAGCTGCAAACCAAACTGTGAACATAAAACTACCAACCAATAACAATACGGATATGGCCTGTTGCCAAATAGGAACTCCAAATGGAATTCTCATTAACATCACAACGGGAGAGGTTAACGGTATAAAAGAAAACACGGTTGATACGGTTCCGTGAGGGTCCTCAATAACAGTAAAAAGGCCTACATAAACCGCAATTACCAAAGGCATGATTATAGGTAGTAAAAATTGCTGAGTATCTGTTTCATTGTCAACAGCTGCGCCTATAGCGGCATATAATGAACTATATAGCAAATAGCCACCAATAAAGAATATAATGAATGCAATGACTAGGTTTAGAATTGGAAGGTTAAAAAATGCTGCTTTGGCGGCTTCCATCTGTGAGTTCACATCAGAATTTTCCAATGCCTGTTGCATTATTTCCTGATCTGGCATTGAAGTATTCATTAGATCAATTCCAAAAATGGCTGATACTATCGATAACAAAACTCCCCCAAGAATAATCCAAATTATAAATTGAGTTACTCCGGCCAGCGATGTGCCTATAATTTTACCAAGCATTAATTGAACAGGTTTTACTGATGAAATAATAATTTCAATAATTCGGCTTGTTTTTTCTTCAATCACACTGCGCATGATCATATTTCCATAGATAATAATAAACATAAACAAAAGATAACCCGCCAATCCGCCAAAAATAAGTTTAAAGATATTATCAATTTTTGAGGTTTTTTGACCAGTATAACTTTCCTGATTAATATCAATGTTGATTGTTGAGGCTTTTATTTGATCAATATTTACGCCTTCATTCTCAAGATTCAGATCTGTTAATCTTCTTCCTATCTTAGCCTCCAGAGCAGCCATGATCGTAAAGGATGGAGCATCTTTAGAATAAAATTTAACTGATTCGGATAAATCTTTAATATTTTCATTATTACCAATATAAAGAAGTCCGACTTGTTCTCCTTGTTCAACTATTTCCTTTGCAGTGTCCAAGGTCACATTTTCCAGTATAATATATTTGGTATGATCACTATCTGTAAAGATATCCTGTACCAATCCGGACTCGTCCAATACCGAAATTGTTTTGATCTTATTGTTGTTAAGCTGCGACAGATAGGCAACTAAAGCTACTATGGCAATCATAATAATCGGACTCAAAACAGTCATTACAATAAAGGACTTATTCTTAACCTTGGTCAGGTATTCCCTTTTAATTATAAGT
Organism: uncultured Flavobacteriaceae bacterium; assembly: GCA_963722665.1. Taxonomy (GTDB): domain Bacteria; phylum Bacteroidota; class Bacteroidia; order Flavobacteriales; family Flavobacteriaceae; genus Site-B1. The sequence continues at coordinate 36,721 of CAVRNW010000020.1, read as the reverse complement.
GGCAAATGATTAATATTTTTTGATCCCATATCCTTAACTTTCTTTAACAGCTTTTATGAAAATATCATTTGCGCTGGGTATAACTTCAACAAAATGATTTACTGATGCCTTTTTTGTTAAATAGTTTAAAAGTTCATTTGGAGATTCTCCGTTTTTCAAACTAATATTTAGTTTTAATTCATGCCCAATAGTTCTAAAATTGGCAGGAGTTATGATAAACTTTGAATTCAATTCTGATTCCAATTTCCCTTTGTCATTCGAATCCAGTCCTACTTCAAATGTATTTGATTTATATTGTCTTTTTATATCCATTAATTTCCCATCAAGTATCTTATTACTCTCATGCAATAGAGCTATATGATCACACATCTGTTCCACAGATTCCATTCTGTGAGTAGAAAAAATAACTGTTGCTCCTTCGTCTCTTAATCTTAAAATTTCATCCTTTATTAAACTGGCATTTATTGGGTCAAACCCGGAAAATGGTTCATCAAAGATCAATAATTTTGGTTGATGCAAAACGGTTACAATAAACTGTACTTTTTGAGCCATCCCCTTTGAAAGTTCGTGTATTTTTTTATTCCACCAATCTCCAATTTCCAATCGATCAAACCACCATTTTAGCCTTGTTTTGGCCTCCCGATGACTCAATCCCTTCAATTGCGCTAAATATAATGCTTGTTCTCCAACTTTCATGGTTCTATATAAACCTCTTTCTTCCGGCAAATAACCTATATCACGTATATGATGAGCTTGAAGCGGTTCGCCATCCAGTTCTATAAAGCCAGTATCAGGCATAGTAATTTGGTTAATGATCCTGATCAATGTCGTTTTTCCTGCACCATTTGGCCCTAATAATCCAAAAACACTTCCCTTTGGGACATCAATCGATACATTATTCAAGGCAGTAAAATCTCCAAAGTTCTTAGAGACTGAGTTAACTACAAGCAAATTATTCATTTGGATATTTTAATATTCTATATAAAGTGTGTAAAGATATTAATTGTTGTAATAGGTAAGTTATGAATTAAATAATTATTCAATTAAAAACAAAACCCACCCTTAAAACAAGTTTTAAGGATGGGAAAAAATTGCTATGAAAAAGAAAAATACCACTAATAATTATTAGTGATATATCAAATATACTACTTTTTATTAAAATAGAATTAATTTATGAAAACATATCTTTAACTTTTTCAAAAAAAGATTTATCTCCAACTTCCGGCCTAGGAATAAAGTTTTCATCGTTTTGCATACTTTCAAAGAATTCCTTTTGGGCCTTTGATAATTTTTTAGGTGTCCATACATTAATATGCACTAGTAAGTCACCCTTTCCGTAACCATTTATGCTTGGTATTCCTTTTCCTCGCAGACGTAAAATTTTACCTGACTGAACTCCAGCCTCAATTTTTATTCTAACTTTTCCTGTTACTGTATCAATTTCTTTTGAACCCCCTAAAGAGGCATCAGATATACTTATATATAAATCATAATGTAAGTTGTCTCCTTCGCGCTGCAAGGTAGGATGTTTCTCTTCTTCTATAGCTACTAAAAGGTCTCCGGCAATTCCATTTCCAGGAGCTTCATTCCCTTTGCCACTTACTTTAAGTTGCATTCCATCCACTACTCCTGCCGGTATCTTAACTGACACAGTTTCTTCAGAAATTTTTAACCCTTGCGCATCAGCCTCAGATGGCCTGTTCTTTATAGTTTGGCCCGCACCACCACAAGATGGACAGGATGAAGCAGTTTGCATTCTGCCTAAAATAGTATTTGTAATTCTGGTTACTTGACCACTTCCATTACAACTTGAACAAGTACTATATGTTGTTCCCGGAGCCTGAACTTTTCGTCTTACCTTGACTTTCTTTTCAACACCATTTGCTATATCTTCCAAGGATAATTTAACTCGAATCCTTAAATTACTTCCTTTTACCATTCTTTGGCCGCCACCAAATCCACCTCCAAAACCAGAAAATCCACCACCCCCAAAGGCACCTCCGAAAATATCACCAAACTGACTGAATATGTCCTCCATATTCATTCCTCCTCCACCAAAACCACCTGCACCATCAAACGCCTGATGACCAAATTGATCATAACGTGCTTTTTTATCTGGGTTACTTAAAACCTCGTAGGCTTCAGCCGCTTCTTTGAATTTTGCTTCGGCTGTTTTATCATTCGGGTTTTTATCAGGATGATATTCAATGGCTTTTTTTCTATAAGCCTTTTTTATTTCTGCAGCGGAAGCACCTTTTGATATTCCCAATATTTCGTAATAATCTCGTTTTGCCATTATGCTTTATAAAAGTTTATTCTTTTAAGTTTTTAAATTAAAAAACTTAAGATTAATGTCCGATAACAACTTTTGGAAAACGGATCACCTTATCTCCTAATTTATATCCCTTTTCAACTATATCCATAATTTTCCCTTTCATTTTTTTGTTTGGTGCTGGAATTTGAGTTACCGCTTCATGGTCTTCGGCATCAAATATGTCCCCTTCTTTCACTTTAATAACTTGAAGCCCTTTTTGCTCCAAAGTTGATAATAGCTTTTGATAAATTAGCAGGACTCCTTTTCTTAGGTCTTCAGCTTCCTTATCGTCTTCAATATGTGCTAATGCCCTTTCAAAATCATCTAAAATAGGAAGTAATGACTTCATGACATCTTCACTTGCCGTCTTAAATAATTCAATTCGCTCTTTTGTTGTTCTTTTTTTATAATTTTCAAATTCAGCAAAAAGGCGTAAAAATTTATCTTTTTCTTTACCCAATTCTTCCTTTAATTGATCCTCTGCAGATTTTTCCGAATGCTCTTCATTTAAGTCCTGAGCCTCCTGAGCAATTTCCTGTTCTTCCATTAAATCCTCTTTATTATCTTTTTTACTCATTTTATAATCGTTTTTTTGACATACTATTTTCTAGTTGGCAAAAGTACTGCCATTATTATTAAAATGTCATAATGTCATAAAAAAAACTTAAATTTTTTATTACTCTCCATTATTACTTGCTGTTTTACTATTTTTGCGCCACAAAATAATAACACAAACCTAAAAAAAATGAAAAAAAGAATTTTAAATGTTTTAACAATTTTTGCAATTGCGGCTACACTTGTTGCTTGTAAAGATAAAGCTAAGGAAGCTGAAACAACAGCTGCAGAAGCGGCTGCACAAGCACAATTGCAATCTGTTAAATATATGGCAAATACAACAGAATCCTCGATTGAATGGACAGGATTTAAGCCAACCGGAAAGCACAATGGCACAATAGGAATGGATAGTGGTGTGTTCACTGTAAACAACGGTAAAGTAGAAAGTGGTTCATTTTTAATTGATATGAATTCAATAGTGAATTTGGATATGCCTATGGATGATAAAAACAATGCTAAACTAGTCGGTCATCTTAAAAGCCCTGACTTTTTTGATGTTGAACAATATCCAAGTGCTGCATTTGAAGTAACCGGATTTGAAGAAAAAGAAGGAAAAACAATGCTTTCAGGTAATTTAACACTAAAAGAAAAGAAAAATAACGTGACATTCCCAGTAGTTGTTTCTTCTGACGAAGATAACTTTACAATTACAAGTGAAGTGTTTGTAATTGACCGTTCCAAGTGGGATGTTCAATATGGTTCTAAGTCTTTCTTTGATAATTTAGGTGATAAGTTCATTAATGATGACATCGAATTGAAGATCACACTTAAAGGGCAAAAATCTTAATAAACTAATTTTATTAGTATTTAAAACCACTCACCCGGCGTTTCGGAATGAGTGGTTTTTTTGTATTGAAAATATGTCCAATATCAATAGATTAAAACTAATTAACATAATCTAAGGCCAAAGAAGTGGAAATAAGATATGAATTTCCAAACCGTAGCAGGAACTTGGGAATTCCTACGGAAATGGTTAAGCTATAAATTGAAATAGCAATTATAAATAAGTAAGATAATTACCTTAAGTCAACGCTTAAGCTATAGAAAATCCTTCTGTTAATGAATTAATAAAGTGTGGCTTCAATATCGTAAAAGAAATTATTGATGAGAAAGACAGGGAATTGTGGCAATGGTCTTTATCAAGATTACCTATAAAAGATTATCCAATGCTGGTTTCAAATTAGGATATCTGAATTCGAAACCCAGGTTTTCAATTTTTTTCGAACAAACCCTTTGACTTTCAAATAGAACGATGTGCATTTCTCCCAATATTAAACTAAGTACAGCTTTAGGTAAATTGGGTAAGATCAAAGGACTTTTTACCTGCTTGGCAATGGCCTTAGTAAGTTCTTCATTTGTTACCGGATTAGGAGCTACACCATTGACAACTCCTGAAATATCCTTTTCCATTACAAAAATGAACATAGCGGCTAGATCATCAATATGAATCCATGATTGCCATTGATTTCCACTACCAAATACAGATCCAACACCATATTTTATAGGTTGCATCATTTTAGTCAAAGCACCTGCCTTCTCACTTAATACAATTCCGATCCTCAGTTTCACCAGATCAATATCCAGGCTTGAAAAAGCATCAACTTCATTCTCCCATTTATTAACAACCTCACCTAAAAAACTTTGATTAATATCTTTAAAATCTTCATTGTAGTAGTTGGTAAATGAAGTTGGATAAATACCAATAGCACTCGCTGAGACGATCTTTTTTATTGGATAATTATTTTTTTTAATGGTTTTAAGCAATAATCGAGTAGTGACTGTTCTGCTGGAAATTATCTCTTTTTTATAGTCGGATGTCCAACGATTTGCAATACTCGCTCCAACCAAATGAAAGATGGCATCTACTCCTTTTAATGCCAAATCATCTATTTCACCATTTTTAGGATCCCAGTAAAATCCTTTATAGTCTTTTTTATCCTGTAGTTTATTTTTACTTGTAGATAAGTAGTTTACGGCCCACCCTTTTTGATGGCAAAGTTTTGTTAGTTTTTCACCAATTAATCCTGTGGCACCCGTAATTAATACTTTCATACTGCAATTTTGAGTAAATTTACGAATAAGCACTATTGAATGATTGTGCTTTAAGTTAGGTTTAACAGAATTAACTAGAATTTAACTTGGTGTTTAAATTTTTAACAGCACCCAGCATTTATGTTAGTCTTATTTTCTTTGCGCGCAACATTTAGCTCAATAATGCTATTTTATTGGATTCGCTGAATGCTTCGTTGCTCTCAGCATTTAGCACAAAATATTATTTTAGGAGAGTCTCTGAATGTTACACTTCTTTGCAAGCACGCAACATTTAGTTCAATAATGCTATTTTAATGGAGTCGCTGAATGCTTCGTTGCTCTCAGCATTTCACGTTTTCCTGGAGGTCCGGGGAGTCTCTCAACTGATAAACCAACTTGCTGCATTGACCTGCGGACACTTCCCTTGGCTGAATAAGTAACAATCACACCTTTATGTTTAAGTGCCTTGTACATGATGTTTAAGATATCTTCTGTCCATAATTCAGGTTGAACTCGAGGGCCAAAAGCATCAAAATAGATGAGGTCGTAAGTTTCAACCTCATCAATATCTTTAAAGAATTGTTGTCGTTTGGTAATAGCAAATCTATTTGTTATTTGATGTTTCAATTCCCAATCTGCTGTATGCAAAGAATCAAATAATTTATCTTGCTGTAAACCAGAAATGACTCGCGGATAATTAAGTTTTTTAATCTCTTCAGTGATGACAGGATATGCTTCTACCCCAGTATAATCTATCTTAAGATCTAACTTTACAGCTTCTAACAGCGTTAAATAAGCATTCAGTCCAGTACCAAATCCTATTTCAAGAATAGAAATGTCTTCTTTTGGATTTATTTTATAACAATGGTGCAAACCTGATTGAATAAAAACATGCAAAGCCTCTTGAACAGCTCCATGTTTTGAATGGTAATGCTCGTTCCAATCCGGTAAAAAGATGGTCTTAGAGCCATCAGCAGTTTCTATTATCTGTCTCTTCATTATTGGATCAAAAGCACACCATCTGCCTCAAAAGAATATGTTCTTTTAGATTCGGTAATAGCTGCTATCTCTTCAGGAGTTTTTCCGGCATCTTCGGCATAATGTCGTTGCTCATCAACAGGCATTTCTTCAACAAATGCTTTTCCATTAATAATAACCTCCTTTCCGGCAACATCCTTCGGCATAAAAAAGCCATAGTCTTTGAATTTAACCATAACCATATTTCCATCATCAAGATCAACTTTCATCCAACATCCTTTAGACTGACACACTTCATTGACCTTACCAATGATTTTGGAGTCAATGCTGTCTCCAACTTTCATAATTTCATAATGTTGAATCATTGAAGATGCCGCAATTGCATCGTCTGCAATGATTTCTTTTCCAAATGAAGCATAAGAGATTTCTTGTTTAATTATGGCTTCTGATTCTTTTTTCGATTCGTTTTTACAGGAAAAAAGTAACAATCCTATAAATAAAAGTGTTAAAAGTTTTTGCATTTCGTAATAATTTAAGAGGTAACGAAGATACAGTTTTTTATGAATCAATAATTGCATAAATTTGTTATATAAAATGAATAACAATGAGCAATGTAATTACTACTAATTTGGAAGTTATAAAATCGAAAACTACTAAAATACATGATGTAGATTTTGATAATTTGGGATTTGGAAGAGTATTTACAGACCATATGATGGTTTGCGATTATAAGGATGGTGCCTGGAGCTTGCCTCAAATTGTTCCTTATCAACCAATTACTTTGGATCCGTCAGCTAAGATATTTCATTATGGCCAATCTGTTTTTGAGGGTATGAAAGCGTATAAAGATGCTGAAGGGAATATTTTCTTGTTCAGACCAATTGATAATTGTAAAAGGCTGAATATTTCATCAAAACGGTTATCAATTCCGGAAGTACCGGAAGATTTTTTTATGGAAGGTCTTAAGACCTTACTTAAGGTTGAAAAGGATTGGATACCAACTGCTGAAGGAAGCTCATTATATGTAAGACCATTTATTTTTGCAACTGGAAAGGGAGTGCATGCTTCCCCTTCTTTAGAGTATAAATTCATAATTGCCTGTTCACCTTCAGGATCGTACTTTGCCGGTAAAGTAAAGGTTTTAATTGAAGAGCAATATTCAAGAGCCGCCAATGGTGGTGTTGGCTATGCCAAAGCAGGTGGGAATTATGGCGGACAATTCTATCCAACTCAATTAGCTATTAAGAAGGGTTACAGTCAGGTTATTTGGACAGACGATACTTCACATGAGTATATTGAGGAAGCAGGAGCGATGAATGTGTTTATCAGAATAAATGATACTTTAATAACAGCACCAACAAGTGAACGTATTTTAGATGGAATTACCCGAAAGAGCCTCATTGAAATTGCGAAAGATCAAGGCATTGAAGTGGAAGTAAGAAAGATCAAAGTTGATGAACTAGTGAAGGCCGCCAAGGACGGAAGTTTAAAAGAAATGTTTGGAGCCGGAACAGCAGCTGTTATTTCGCCAATTTCCGGATTTGGATATAGAGGAAAAGATTATGATCTTCCCGAATTAAAAGATACATATGCAGCGAAACTCAAAAAGCACATAACAGATATACAGACCAATAAGGCTAAAGACCCTTATGGTTGGCGAGTGAAGGTTTAGTCCCCTTTGTCCTTCGGACATTTCCCCAAAGGGAAAATAATAAAAAAAAGAGAAGCAAATGCTTCTCTTTTTTTTTAATCCAATATATCCAGGATGTTTGGCTTAAAATAATTAGGCCCTTTTAACACTTTTCCATCTTCACGATAGATGGGTTCGCCATCTTCTCCGAGTTTACTCATATTGCTTCGTTGGATCTCATTAAAAACCTCGTCTATCTTATGTTGCAGACCATGTTCTATGATAGTCCCACAAAGAATATAAAGCAAATCACCCAAGGCATCTGCAACTTCAACCAGGTCATTCTTGTTAGCAGCCTCTAAATACTCTTCATTCTCCTCTCTCATTAGCTTATAACGAAGCAGATTTTTTTCCAATCCCAGATCGGCTTTTGGCGTTTCACGATATCCTAATTTATATGCTGTATGAAATACTTTTACAGCTTTTATCTTTTTTTTCATCTCTATAATAATTTTAAAAAAGGTCTTGACTGTGCTCGACCAGACATTTCTTTATTTATAGTCCGGATCTATAAACGGTCTACATTACTTTTTTTATTAACCACGAAGGGGCGATCTTCAAAACCCAGGCAATAAGATTCCACCGTTTTGAAATATAAACACGACGTTTTTTTCTTTTTATAGCTGAATAGATCTGCTTACTAGCCTTATCCAGAGAAGCCATCCAAAAAATACCATCCCCTAAGGCCATTTTTGTGTCAACAAATCCAGGGCGAACGTCTGTTATGAAAACTTTTCCTCCTTTTATTTCTTTTGCTTTAAAGTATAAAGACTCCAAGTAATTCACCTGAAATGCTTTCGATGCAAAATAAGCAGGAGATTCCCTGTTTCCCCTTAGTGAGGCAATTGAGGAAATGGCTGCTAAATGTCCAAATCCTTGATTTTTGAACAAGTGAAACGCTAAATCATATATTCTAGTTGCACCAATCACATTGGTTTTTAATGTGTCCAATTCCTTATTCCAATCCAATTCTGGATTTTCATGACCAGTTCCTGAACTATGAATTATGACATCTACTATTCCTAGCTCACCAACTATTTCATTAAATACCAATTCTGCTTGCTTGAAATCCTGAACATCATTTTGCTTAATGATAATTTTTTCAGGATTTATTGATTTAAGATCCTCAAGCAATTCCAAACGTCTGCCGGTAACAGCAACTTTGTAACCGTCCAAAACTAACATTTCGGCCAGTTGTTTTCCTATTCCAGAAGTGGCTCCAAAAACTATGGCATTCGGCATTTATTTACTAATTTTGTTTCAGATTCTTGAAGCATTTCCAAGATCTTAAAAATACAGAAATATGTTTACAAAAGGGCAATTGATTTTCGGAATTCTATTTGCCATTGCATTTACTATAGCATTGATCTATGCTTATAGAAAAGACTTAAAACTTCATAAAAAGTATTATCCTGGTACGATCTGGGTTTTAATTGGCTTTATTTCGTTTATATTATTCATAGCAGCTATTAAGTTTATTTTTACATAAAAAAAGCACCAAAAGGTGCTTTTTTATTAATATAAGATGTTTTTCTAGTTCACTTCAGGTAAAAAACCAAAATTCTTACTATACTCTAACATTTGACCTTCAAAAGTTTCTGGTTGCATTACATTAATCGCAGTAATTTCTCCATGCATCATTTGTTTCCGGAACTAAAACAGGATTTACAAAACCACTATAAGGAGCAGCTGTAAATTGTTTGTTTCGCTCTAAAATTTCTTCATGTAATTCTTGATCAACTTTTACACCATAACCTTCAACTAAAGCATCAGCACCTTCATAATCTCCTTCAGATTTTATACGTTGTGTTTCACGTAATAACTGTCCGAATAAATCATGTAACTTATCATAATCATTAATATTATAATAGGTTTTTCCATCTCGAGTTACTTTTTCAATAACATTATCAGCTTTTCCTTTTTCATAAGCCCAAGCAGCAACAAACTGTCTGTTACGCATGTGTGCTTCTTCAACATCATCACCTAAATTTAAACGAATTAACTGTGTCATCAATCCATTACGAATGTAGCCATCATAGGCCGCTTTACCAACAGATTTCCAGTCATCAACTAAGCCTAATTCCTGTAATTTAGGATTGTATAAATAATATAATCCAACAAGATCGGCTCTACCTTCTTCAATAGTAGACGCATAATTTTTTAGAGTCTCTTTAGGTGTTCCAATTCCTGGATTTATTTGTCCGGAAGCATGACCGATTACTTCGTGTAAAGCAGTATGCAATTTATCGGCTAACTGTCCATGAGATTTTTCAAGATCATGTTCTTCTTGGTCATGAACAAATTCTTTTAAACGACCTGAACTTCCGGCATTATTATAAGCATGAATAATGTTACCTAATGAAACCGATTTGCTTCCTATAGAAGCGCGAATCCAGTTTGCATTTGGTAAATTAACACCTATTGGAGTACTTGGAGAGGCATCGCCAGATTCACCTGCAACATTTACTACCTTATATGTTACACCAACCACATTTTTCTTTTTGTGAGAATCCATCAAAGGAGAATTATCTTCAAACCATTGTGCATTTTCAGATAATACTGCCATTTTTTCAGACATATCAAAATCATTAATTTGGACAAGGTTTTCATAAGAACCTCTATATCCTAAAGGATCGTTATAAACCTCTATAAAACTATTGATGTAGTCTATATTTCCTTCTGTTGCCGCTGTCCAAGCAACATTATAATCGTCCCAAGTTTGTAAATCTCCAGATTTGTAATAGTCAATTAATAATCCAAGAGCATTTCCTTGTGCATCATTTTCTGCTACATCTTTTGCTAATTCTAACCATTTTACTATTTCATCTATCGCAGAACCATATAATCCTCCAGATTTGTATACGCGTTCTTTTAAAACTCCATTTTCTTTAACCAATTGAGAGTTCAATCCGTGAGATAAAGGTTTTTTAGGATCTGGTGATTTTACTTTAGCATAAAAGGCTTCAACATCTGCATTGGTAACATTTGGTGAATAAAAATTTACTGCAGATAAAGCCACGTTATCAACTCCTTTTCCAAGGTTCACTTTTTTAGAATCTTTATCGTTAAAAATAACATCAAAAGCGTCACCTTCTAATTTTGCATCCGTTTCTTTCAATAAAAAAGTTAAATAATCTGAAGAAAAGCCAGGTTTGAATTTATCTGAAGAATAATGATGATGAATTCCGTTACTAAACCAAACACGCTTTAAATACGTTTCGAACGCTTTCCAATCATCAGATGTTTTATCACCATTGTAATTAGTGTAAATATGCTCTAATGCTTTTCTGATCTTTAAATTATGTCTGTAATTCTGATCCCAAATAATATCACGCCCAGATAAGCCTGCCTGGTTCAAATAATAAACTAATTTCTGTTCTTTTAAGGTCAGGTTCTCCCAACCAGGAATTTGATAACGTAATATTTTAACGTCTGCAAATTGCTCAACATTGTAATCGAATTCCGTGTTTTTTTGAACATCGGTTAATGTTGGATCTTGTTTTGAATTATCGTTTTTACATGTGAACAAAAATGTCGCTGATAAAACAATAATTAAAAGGGATTTTATTTTCATTTTTTTATGTTTTTTAAATAGAAATGCAAAGGTAATACATATTAGTATAGTATTAAATTGATTATCTTTGATTATCTAAAATAATCCAATTTATTATTATGAAATTTTTCAAATACATTCTGTTTTTTTTACTTATTGTCATTATTGGCTTGGCTATATATGTAGCTGTTCAACCAAACGAATTTGAATTTTCCAGAAGTAAGGTTATCAATGCTCCCGCTTCAGTATTATATGACAAAGTAAATGAATTTAAAGAATGGCCAAGTTTTTCGCCTTGGCTGGAACAAGACAAGGAAGCAGCTTTAACTTATGGTGAGAAGTCTTCAGGTATAGGAGGCAATTATTCATGGAAGGGAGATATCCTTGGAGAAGGATCAATGAAAACTACAAATACTGTTGAAAATGTATCCTTATCTCAGCATATTTCTTTCATTAAACCTTTTGAATCCGAATCGGATATTAACTGGACCTTTGAACCAACTGATAATGGAACAAACGTTACCTGGAATATGAAAGGAAAACAGGATTTTATGACTAAGTTCTATACAACTTTTATGGGGTCAATCGAAGATAATACTGGTCCTGATTTTGAACGAGGCTTGTTTAAGTTAGACAGTATTACAATTGCCGATATGAAAAAATATACCGTTATTGTTGATGGTGTTACCGAACATAGTGGAGGATTTTATTTATACAATACCACATCCTGTAAGATGGATGAATTTAAGACCAAAATGGCTGAAATGATGCCGAGGATAGGAAAATTTGTGGGTGATAATAATATTTCAATGGCTGGCGCTCCATATGTTTTGTATCATAAATGGGATGAAGAGAACAATGCAGTAATGTTCTCATGTTGTGTGCCGACAACTTCAAGGGTCATTACTACAGAAAGTGATATATTAACTGGAAAACTTAAACCTTTCAAAGCTGTTAAAACAACCCTGAAGGGAGATTATGACAATTTAAAGGAAGCCTGGGAAACAACTATGAAGTACGCCTCAGAAAATGGCTTACAATTAACAGAAACAGGTCCTATGATGGAAGCTTATTTAACTGATCCAATGACAGAGCCTAATCCTGCAAAATGGATAACAGAAATTTATATTGCAGTAAAATAAATTAGCTATTAAAAATTGTGAATTGCAAGTGCGACTGATATCAATTGGCTTAATCAGTGTTTGCCAAAAGCCTTAACACCTGCTCTTATTTGTGCGTCTAAATAATTATCTCTTGGTACAATAGGGCATGAATATTTGTCATTATAAGCACAATACGGATTATACGCTGTATTAAAATCGATGATAATTGTATCTCCTTCTGGGATGCTGGACTCAACATAACGACCACCTGCATAACTTCCCTCTCCATTTGTGTTATCTAAAAAAGGAAGAAACAAATAATCTTCATATCCTTCTTCTTCTAATAAATCCAAATTTTGATAGATATTAAGTTTATGGGATTTCCCTTCAAATTGAAACTCAACAATCCCATATTTTACATAATTTGGTAGTCTATCGGTTGTTGTTTTCATTCTAAATGGTTTTTCATCCGGAGTTCTTGTAAATTTTGCGGTTACTACATAAGCAGAATCAAATTTAAAAAAGTCTAATCCTTTGAATTCCTTCCTGTCCTTTTCCTTTAATGGTGATTTTGTGGCATCTTTAAAATCGGCATTCATTTTTTTCTGGAATTCAGTTTCACCTAATACTGGTTGTTTATCCTGCTTGCAGCCAATTGCAAATATGATTAACAAAAATAGGAGCGATCTTTTGGTTTTAGTCATTGGGATTGAATGATGGATTTAAAGGAGGATTTAAGTTCATTTGGTATTCCTGCTGAAGCTTTTTGGAAAAATCATCAAAAGTACTGTCATCAGAAAACGCTTTGATCTTATCTGGATCAAATTGCCCTCTTATATAAAAAACTGTTGTTTTCTCAACCTTACTGTCAAATATAATTGCTTCAGTGACAACGTTACCTAATTCCTTTACAGATATGATCTTTGTATTATCAACTGTATTCCTTCTATACATATCTGTGTATTTACTACTAGCAACAATATTCATTTCATGTATTAAACTTTTCTGACTTTGGATTGAAGAATTATTAAAAGTTATGAATTTGAAATCCGTAAGATTATCGAACATATTTTGCTTAGGTGAAATATTGCTTAATAAAGCCTTCATAAAATTAGGCACTTGAAAAGCTGTCACTCCTAAATCTGATTTGTGAGCATCAAAGAAACTTTGAAAACTTCTACTGCTTCCACATGAAAACAATAAGAGAAATAGAATAACTATCAGATTAACATTTTTCATCGTAAATTAATTTAAAATCAAAAATACAATTAAAATTATTTTGTTTAGCCCTGATCAAATACAAATTTGAATATGTTTCAATTAAGCAGATTCAAGTTAAAATTAATTATATCGAAGATTGATAGATATATACTTTGTCCTTATTTAATTGATAAATATTCCATGAATAAAAGTCGAACAATTGGATTGGACTTTATACTTTTACCATTCAACCAAACCAATGAAATTACTTTTTAAAAACTATATAGGAACTTTTCAAGGATTATCTACTGAAGTATGGTGGCTTGCCTTAATTACTTTAATAAATAGGGCAGGGACCATGGTTGTGCCATTTCTATCACTGTACCTTACAAAAAGTTTAGACTTTACCCTTGCCGATGTGGGTTGGATAATGAGTGCTTTTGGAGCAGGTTCCGTTTTAGGATCTTGGTTAGGAGGTAAATTGACCGATAAAATTGGTTATTACAAGATCATGGTATTTAGTTTGATCACCTCTGGTGTTTTATTCATATTCCTGCAATTCTTAAATACGTTTGAGGAACTATGTATTGGTGTTTTTGTACTTATGGCAGTTGCTGATATGTTTAGACCTGCCATGTTTGTAGCATTAAGTGCATACAGCAAACCTGAAAATAAAACAAGATCTGTGACCTTGATACGGTTAGCCATTAATCTCGGATTCTCTGCAGGTCCAGCTGTTGGGGGACTAATCATTGTTACAATGGGTTATAGTGGGCTGTTTTGGTTAGATGGTATAACTTGCGTACTTGCAGGAATACTATTGCTGAATGTATTAAACCCTAAAACTGCAAGAACATTTGATGAAGTAGTTATCCAGAATCCAAAATCTGCCTATAAGGATACTTCTTATTTAATTTTCCTGGCAGCAATGATTTTATTTAGTATATCCTTTTTACAATACTTTTCAACTATGCCTCTCTATTACAAGGATATCCATTTTTTAAATGAAAATAAAATAGGACTATTAATGGGTTTGAACGGATTATTGATATTCATTCTTGAGATGCCATTTGTAAAATATTTGGAAAACGGCCGATTTACTAAAATGTCCTTAATTATTATTGGGGCTATTTTCACTGGCCTAAGTTTTTTAGTTCTTAATTTGACTACTTGGGCCGGAGTATTAATAATAGGAATGGTACTAATGACTATTGGAGAAATGGTCGCTTTTCCATTTTCAAATGCGTTTGCCTTAAAACGTGCAAAACGAGGCAATCAAGGAGAATACATGGCCTTGTATAGTATTGCGTTCGCCATTGCACATATATTAGGGCATAATACAGGAATGCAATTTGTTGATAGATTTGGTTTTGACTTTACCTGGTATTCTGTTACAGGCTTAATGTTTGTGTCTATTTTGATCCTGTTATTTTTAAAACGCAGATTAGCCTTAAATAAGGAATAAAATCTATTTCGATTTTTATTTTATGGATTTCACTTCATTGTTCTTTACGACATTTGACAATACGATCTGTGTCTTAGTCTCACCATATACGATCAACTGATCTATAAATTGTTCCAAATGTTTTTGATTTTTTAAAGCCACTTCCATCACAAAATTCTCATTGCCTGTAATTCGATAACAATTTAGTACCTCATCATAGGACTTCACTTTTTCCATGAATGGTTTTAACATGCCCATAAATGCTCTAAGAGTAATAAATGCTTTTAACTGATAACCTGCTTCATAAGTAGAAACAGACGTGTTGTATCCTAATATAATGCCAGAATCTTCCATCTTTTTAATACGCTCAGAAACTGCAGGTGAGCTTATTCCTACTGTCCTACCAATTTCTGAATTAGATTGTCTTGCATTTTTTTGCAAGCATTTTAATATCTTCCAATTTAAAGAATCAATAATCATTTAAAGATTTTATTAAAAATACATTAAATATTAAAGTAAATATACATTTTCTATTTAATATCTAAAGTATAATTTCAATACTTGTAACTACATTTGATAAAACTGCTATAAGAAAATGTTTTACAATATTCCATCACATCTTTCAGAGTTGCCTGTATATAAAAAGGCATTGGACATCATTGTCCTTTCGAGGAGTATTTCTACTTATTTAAATCAGGATCTTTCATATTTAACCATGGATGGCAGAGAAGATCCACATATTTATTTCTCTGGAGATATTGTTCAACAATCGGAATCCTTGGCCCCAGAAATCGTTAATGCTGAATTGGAGCGTTATTCTGATAAAAAACATAAACATGTCGCTTCTGTAGAGAAATTGACAAATATGCTTTATTATAACTGCAAACGATTAATGCATTGTAACAGTGATGGTAAAGATTACTTACCTATACTTAGAAGTGAATTAAAGAAATTCAGGCAACTTCAAAAAACCTGGATATTGACCTTATAAATTTAAACCGGTCACTAAATTTATTACATATTTCTTCTGTATTGCCCACCTACTTCAAACAAGGCATTGGTAATTTGACCTAATGAGCAATGTTTACATGCTTCCATTAAAGATTCAAATATATTTTGATTGTGAATTGCCTTTTGTTGTAGATCCTTTAAAAGAGTCTCCGTCTTGTTAAACTCATGCAGATTTTTTAAAGTCTTTATCTGATTTTGTTTTTCCTCTTCTGTAGCTCTAATCACTTCGGCCGGCAAGATCGTTGGAGATCCTTTACTGCTTAGGAATGTATTCACTCCAATAATTGGAAATTCGCCATTATGTTTCAAAGTTTCATAATACAAACTCTCTTCCTGGATCTTACTACGTTGATACATGGTCTCCATGGCTCCTAAAACACCTCCTCGTTCTGTAATTCTATCAAATTCTAATAGAACAGCTTCCTCAACTAAATCGGTAAGTTCTTCAATAATAAAGGAACCTTGTATAGGATTCTCATTTTTAGCCAACCCTAATTCTTTGTTGATTATTAGTTGAATAGCCATGGCACGACGAACCGATTCTTCAGTTGGAGTCGTGATAGCTTCATCGTATGCATTTGTGTGTAAAGAATTGCAATTATCATATATAGCATAAAGTGCCTGAAGCGTTGTCCGGATATCATTAAAATCTATCTCCTGAGCGTGCAAGCTGCGTCCGGAGGTCTGAATATGATATTTCAACATTTGTGCTCTAGCATTGGCACCGTACTTATTTTTCATGGCTTTAGACCAAATCTTTCGAGCCACACGACCAATGACTGCATATTCGGGATCGATTCCGTTAGAGAAGAAGAATGACAGGTTAGGGCCAAACTTATTGATATCCATTCCTCTTGATAAATAATACTCTACATATGTAAATCCATTGGCTAAGGTAAATGCCAATTGTGAAATAGGATTGGCACCAGCTTCGGCAATATGATATCCTGAAATTGAAACCGAATAAAAATTGCGCACATTATTTTCAATAAAATACTCCTGTACATCACCCATCAATCTTAAAGCAAATTCCGTTGAAAAAATACAGGTGTTTTGTGCCTGGTCTTCCTTTAAAATATCTGCTTGAACCGTACCCCTAACCTGAGAAATGGTTTTTGCCTTTATATTTTCATAAACATCTTGTGGCAACACTTGATCTCCCGTAACTCCCAAAAGCATCAATCCCAAACCATCATTACCTTTAGGTAATTCGCCAGAATATCCTGGGCGTATCTTTCCCCTTGTAAAGTTTTTTAATTTTGGCTTCTACCTCTTTTTCTAAACCATTCTCCTTAATGTAAATTTCACATTGTTGATCTATAGCTGCATTCATAAAAAATCCCAGTAACATAGGTGCAGGTCCATTAATGGTCATGCTAACCGAAGTCATTGGATCGGCTAAATTGAAACCAGAATACAACTTTTTCGCATCGTCCAGGCAACAAATAGACACTCCAGCATTTCCAATTTTTCCATAGATATCCGGCCTTAAATCAGGGTCATTCCCATAAAGCGTTACACTATCAAATGCTGTAGATAACCTTTTGGCAGGCAAACCCATACTTACATAATGGAAACGCCTGTTTGTGCGCTCTGGACCACCTTCACCTGCAAACATTCGAGCAGGATCTTCTCCTTGTCGTTTAAAAGGATATAATCCTGAGGTATAAGGAAACTCTCCGGGAACATTCTCCTGTAAGGTCCATTTTAAAATTTCTCCCCAAGCTTCATATTTTGGAAGAGAAATTTTTGGTATTGGTGTATGGGACAAGGATTCGGTATGTGTTTCTATCTTTATCTCTTTATTCCTCACTTTAAAAGAATAAATTGGGTCTTTGTACCTTTTCACTTTTTCTTTCCAACCAATAATAACTTCCCAGTTATAAGGATCCAAATTCAATTTTACACGATCAAACTCTCCTATTAACATCTTTAAAAAGTCCTTATTGTTATTCTGACCTTGTTTTAGGATCTCATCATAATTCAATCCATTTCTATCAAGGAAAGAGGTCTCAACCGCTACCGATGAGACATTAATAACAGAACAAATTGTTTTATAGATCCCGTAAAGATTTTGTGCCACTTCAACCTGATCTGAGCCTTTTTTATCATAGGCTCTATTGTTTTCTGATATCTCTGATAAATATCGGGTTCTTGACGGTGGAATGACAAAGATCTTTTCACTCAACTCATCAGAAATTTTTACAGACGATTTTAGATTTGCATCCGTTTTTTCCACGATCTTATCCATCACAGCCTTATAAAGCCTATTCATACCGGGATCGTTAAATTGTGAGGCAATCGTACCGAAAACCGGAAGATCTTTTTGAGGTACATCCCAAAGATTGTGATTACGCATGTATTGTTTTTTTACATCCCGCAAAGCATCTTCTGCACCTCGTTTATCATATTTGTTAATTGCAACCAGATCGGCAAAATCAAGCATATCAATTTTTTCTAATTGCGTTGCTGCTCCAAATTCCGGAGTCATCACATATAATGATACATCACTATGTTCAATAATTTCGGTATCACTTTGACCAATACCAGAGGTTTCCAGAATAATCAAATCATATTCGGCCGCCTTTAATACTTGAATTGCTTCACCTACATGCTTTGAGAGGGCCAAATTGGACTGTCGGGTGGCCAGACTGCGCATATATACTCTTGAATTATTGATGGCATTCATACGAATTCTGTCTCCCAGAAGTGCTCCACCGGTTTTTCGCTTTGATGGATCCACGGAAATTATACCAATCGTTTTTTTAGGAAAACCAATTAAAAAGCGTCTTACTAATTCATCAACCAAACTGCTTTTTCCTGCACCTCCTGTACCGGTAATTCCTAAAACAGGTGTTTTTGACTCTTTATTTTTTTTATGAATTTTATCTAAAGTATCCTTAGCAACATTCGGAAAGTTTTCTGCAGATGAAATGATTCTGGCAATGGCTTTAAGATTTTTCTTTGGTAATAAATCAATATCTCCATTTAGTTTATCTCCAATTGCAAAATCCGATTGTTTTACAAGATCATTGATCATACCCTGAAGTCCCATTTTCCTGCCATCATCCGGTGAATAGATACGCGTGATCCCATAGTCCATCAAATCCTTGATCTCTTTAGGTAAAATGACTCCTCCTCCTCCTCCAAATATCTTAATATGATCTGCTCCTTTTTCTTTCAACAAATCATACATATACTTAAAATATTCATTATGCCCACCTTGGTATGAAGTCATTGCTATTGCATTTGCATCTTCTTGAATTGCCGTATTTACGACTTCTTCGACACTTCTGTCATGACCCAAATGAATCACCTCAACTCCATTAGACTGAATAATTCTGCGCATAATGTTTATTGCAGCATCATGTCCATCAAATAAAGATGCCGCCGTAACAATTCTGATCTTATGTTTAGGTTTGTATGGCTTGATTTGTTTCATCTTATTGGTCTATTGTTTTATCCTTGACTGATGCAACATTCATTTAATTTCTTTTTTTAGAAAAAGAATACAGTTATGAATGTTTCATTCGCAATGAAAGCGATTTTATTAGCTGCAATTTACGGATAATTCAAAAAAAACTGTCATCTATTTTTGATTATCTAAAACTAAAGAAGATTCCTATTTATTATATTTTTTTAAACTAATTTTATTTTTTGAAATATTCATACTATGAAAAATATAATAATTGCCTTAACTTTAATTTTCACGTTTAATTCCTGTGCCCAATTGCAAGGTGTCATCGATCAGTTACCTCAGGGAGGTGAAATTAGTAATACAGACATTGCCTCAGGTCTTAGAGAAGCTCTTGAGTTTGGAATAGACAAGCAAGTAAGTAAACTAACGGAGCTTGACGGATTTTATAAAAATGAGCTCGTCAAGATATTGCTCCCTGAGGAACTTCAAAAAGTAGATAAGGCTCTTAGAGATATTGGTTTAGACAATTTAGCAGATGAGGGATTGAAAGTGTTAAATAGAGCTGCCGAAGATGCAGTAAAAGAAGCGACTCCCATTTTTGTTAATGCTGTAAAAGAAATGACATTTGAAGATGCTAAAAATATTTTATTAGGCTCTGATGATTCTGCTACCAGCTATTTAACTGTCAAGACTCAAACCGAATTATACGATAAGTTTCATCCAGTGATTCAAACTTCTTTTGCAAAGGTTGGTGCCGATCAAATATGGGAGAATTTAATCAACAAGTACAATAGTATTCCTTTTACCAACAATGTAAATCCAGATCTAACCGACTATGTCTCACATGAAGCTTTAAAAGGTGTTTACACTATGATTGCGGTTGAAGAAAAGGAGATACGAACCAAAATATCCTCCAGGACAACAGATCTATTGAGAAAAGTTTTTGCCTTACAAGACTAGAATTTTATTCTTTTCTATAATGACCATCAAAAGCAATGGTTATTTCTTTACCATTGGTAATGGTTTCCCAAAGCTGTCGGACAGATCCGTCCTCATTTAGAGTCCAAGTAATTCTATTTACAAAAGGATCACCATTTTTGTTCAATGCTTCTTCAGATTGAAGTATCATATGGTTGCCATTTCTGTTCCCTTTTAAATGTAAACTACCTCCTTGGTTGTCAATCCAAATTTGCTCCCATTGATCTGTCTGCGAGTTATAAAAATTACTACTCGTGCCCGTGTATTTTCCTTTTGTACTAGTCCAGTTTTCACGTATAATGCAATTATCCTGAATTTTATCAATCACATTTCTTCCTGCCAAATTTCCATTAGGAGTTGTAACAGACCATGTGCCCAGCCAAAAATCGAATTCAGAATGCTTTTCTGAGCAACAATTACAATCACTCGATTGAGCTATCAAATTGCCACAAAAGATTAAACTCATTATTAGTATAAATCTTTTCATTTATTTATTCTTTCTATTTGTTCAAAATATAATAAATGATCTGACAGGTATTTGCCAGTTAAATCATATTTATTAAAACTTTAATATAACTATAATATTTCATTAACAATATTTTAGCAGACTGAGAGTTATATTTGTAATGAAGAAAGAAAATTTCTCATTAAATTATTGTTTAAGTTAGTTAGTTAGTTTATGAAAAGCCAGTTATATACTGGCTTTTTATATTTAGATGGTCAAATTTTTCTTAATTCTTTTTCCATTTGACCCTGCAACTCTTTGGCCTTTTGAGCAGCAATATCCGCGAAGTTCTTTTCATCGGAAGCATAAATTATACCCCTTGATGAATTTACAAGTAATCCGATATTTTTATTTATACCATATTTACAAACCTCTTGCAAATCACCACCTTGCGCTCCAATTCCGGGAACCAATAAAAAATTATCCGGAATTATTTTTCTAATGTCAGCTAGAAACTCGGCTTTGGTTGCTCCGACAACATACATTAAGTTTTTAGAATTCATCCAGGTTTTGGAAGTTTCCAGTACCTGTTATGTATAATTCTTTTCCTCCAACGATTTTAGTCTGAAAATCAAAAGCTCCCTGATTTGATGTTAAGGTCAATAAAATTGTATGTTTATCTTTAAATGCTAAAAATGGTTCTACGGAATCCTTTCCCATATAAGGCGCAACAGTAATACTATCAAAGGCTAAATCCTCAAAAAATGCTTTAGCATACATGGCACTGGTATTACCTATATCCCCGCGTTTTGCATCAGCAATTGTAAATATTTCAGGATGTTTTTTATTAAGATAATTGATTGTTTTTTCAAGCGATCTCCAGCCTTTTAAACCATAAGCCTCATAAAATGCGGTATTAGGTTTATAGGCGACACATAAATGATGCGTAGCATCTATAATTGCTTTATTAAACTTAAATATTGGATCCTTCTCTTTTAATAAGTGTTTTGGAATTCTGGTCAAATCGACATCTAATCCTATACATAGAAAGGATCTTTTAGTTTTTATTTGATGGATTAAGTCTTTGGTTGTCATTTTTACTATTCAAAATCTAGGATCTTCAACTTGAAAAAAACATATTAAACCTCGAAATAAGGCTTGATTTTTTTACATGATGTCACTGCTTGCCTTTAGTTTCTCCGTATTTTCTGCCAACATTAATTCATCAATTATTTTTTGAATATCCCCATTTATAATATTTGATAAATCATATAAGGTCAATCCAATTCTATGGTCTGTTACGCGACCTTGCGGATAATTATATGTTCTGATCTTAGCACTTCTGTCCCCAGAACTTACCATAGAACCTCTTTTGGCAGCATCTTCCTCCTGTTTTTTAGCCAGTTCAATATCATAGAGTCTTGAACGCAAAACCTTAAAAGCTTTCTCCTTATTTTTATGTTGAGATTTTTGGTCCTGACATTGTGCGACTAATCCTGTAGGGACATGAGTCAAACGAACTGCTGAATAAGTGGTATTCACCGATTGACCACCGGGACCTGATGAACAGAAAAAATCAATTCTTACATCTTTAGGGTCTATTTCTATATCGAATTCTTCCGCTTCAGGAAAAACCATTACTGTAGCTGCACTCGTATGAACACGACCCTGAGTTTCGGTTTGAGGAACTCGTTGTACCCTGTGAACACCAGCTTCAAATTTTAAAGTGCCGTAAACATCTTCACCGACCACTTCAAATTGAATTTCCTTAAAACCACCGTTAGTTCCTTCGCTAAAATCTATGGTGGAAACCTTCCATCCCTTACTTTCACAATATTTGGAATACATTCTAAACAAGTCTCCTGCAAAAATACTTGCTTCATCTCCTCCGGTACCGGCACGTAATTCAACAACAGCATTTTTTCCGTCTTCAGGATCTTGAGGAATCAACATGAACTTTATTTCATCTTCCAACAAAGGAATTTTTTCCTTGACTTCATCATACTGCATTTTAGCCATGTCAATCATTTCCGGATCATTTCCATCCTTCATAATCTCCTCTGCTTCAGTTAAATTATCAATTAATGATTTGTATTCATTTCCTTTATCGACGAGCTTCTTTAGATCCTTGTACTCTTTGTTCAGCTCAATATATCGCTTTTGATCAGACATGATATCAGGTTGAATAATAAGATCACCCACCTCGTCAAATCGCTGCTTTATTATTTGTAATTTCTCTAACATCTATCTATATAAATTGTGTAACAAAAGTACGATAATTTATGAATTGGATTGCGAATAAATTATTGGATTAACGTTGTGTAAAAAATAAGCTGAAGATTTTATCGTTACTATAATTATGCAGAAGTTATCATCAATTATCTTATTTTACAGGCCTTTCTTTTTTTGGTCCTTTGCAATAAATATATTATTGACAATTTTTAATCCGAAAATAATACCTGTAATTGCTACAAAATTGATTTTAGTATTTTTTTTATGGTATTTTTTAAGACAAATAAACGGTGGAAAAATATTGAATTTTTACAAGAATCTAGGAATTTCTAACTTTATGTTATTTGGCTCCATCTTCCTTATTGACATATTAATAACAATGGTTTATTTATTTATTATAAAGGAGTTTATTTAAAATGTAGTATTTGTTGAAACAAACAATTTATAATATAACCCTGTTAAAAATTTAAAACAACACCTATCCCAAGCAATTGTTTAAGCTGAACACGAGCCCCTTTTTCTATAAATTCATCTTCTATTTCTGTTTCTTCCAAATTCTTAACATCATTATCGTACCGTAAATGCGTTCCTAAAGTGGCTTTCACAAAATCATTGACTTTAAAATCCAAAACCATCTCCCAGTCCACATCAATGTTACCAAAGCTATTTAAATAATCAGTATATAAGCTCAAGTTATTAAGTAATTTAATGTTATCCATAATTTGGGCTTCATATGAACTAGTAATCAGTATTCCCAATTCTGTTCTAACACGTTGCCCTTGTTGAATTATATTTCCATTCTCATCAAAAACAGCCGGTTGTACTCCAAAAGACCCGGCATTAGACAGATCCTTATCCAAAACAAAAGTTGAT
This sequence comes from uncultured Flavobacteriaceae bacterium, assembly GCA_963722665.1. Lineage (GTDB taxonomy): Bacteria > Bacteroidota > Bacteroidia > Flavobacteriales > Flavobacteriaceae > Site-B1. The sequence goes on along the minus strand of CAVRNW010000020.1, from coordinate 12,836 downwards.
TTGAAAGTCAAAGGAGACAGATATATTGATAATTGCTCCAGATTCTTACCATATTCCGCTCCTCCTCCCAGGTATAAATAACCCGGTGCCATAAACCTGGAAATTTCATTATCCCTATCAGGATAGTTATACCCATTGGTAAATTGTGTCTTGAAATTAAATCTTGCTGAATAGTACCAGTTGGTAATAATATCGTTTCTATATCCCAAAGTAGAAGCTAATTCAAGTTCATCTTCCGTCTTTCTTAACCTTTGATTTTCTTGTTTATTCACGCCATATCTTGTCCTGACAGATGCTATCCATATCAAATTATTACGCTTATGTTTTATAGATGAGAAAAGTCTTAATAGTGCAGAGATCGAATTGCTGCCTCCAGCATTCCAGTTAACAAAGGCAACTTCACTAAAATCAAAACCAACTCTGTTCAATTGCTCCCATTTTTTGGGTATTTCTTTATTAGCAATAGAATCTGATTGGGCATTAGAAAATTTAATTCCTACTTGAGCTTGAGGAATATTAAATATTAAAATAAATAAAATAAATAATTTGAATTTCATTAAAAGTACTATTTCAAATGGATTAATTTAATATTCAAATATTCCGAACTCACTTTTAATAGTTAACTTTTTTGATTTTGAAGCTTTTACTCTACCTATAATTTGAGCATGTACATTGAATGATTTAGAAATTGCAATAATATCATCTGCAATTTCCGGAGAAACATACAATTCCATTCTGTGCCCGCAGTTAAAGACCTGATACATTTCTTTCCAGTTGGTTTTTGACTGTTCCTGTATCAATTTAAAAAGAGGTGGAACTGGAAGCATGTTATCCTTTATTATATGCATACTATTTATAAAGTGAAGAATTTTTGTTTGCGCACCTCCACTGCAATGAACCATACCATGTATATCGTTTGAATTATACTTTGACAATACTTTCTTAATAATAGGAGCATATGTCCTTGTAGGAGACAATACTAATTTTCCGGCATTCAATGGAGAATTTTCAATTTCATCAGTCAATTTCACTTTTCCCGAATACACTAGTTCCTTTGGAACTAAGGCATCATAACTTTCCGGGTATTTTTTGGAAAGATATTTACTAAAAACATCGTGCCTGGCAGAAGTGAGTCCATTACTCCCCATTCCCCCATTATATTCCTTTTCGTAAGTTGCCTGTCCGTAAGACTCCAGACCAACTGATTACATCCCCTGCTTTAATATTGGCATTATCAATAACATCTTTACGTTTCATTCTTGCCGTTACTGTGGAATCTACAATAATTGTTCTGACCAAATCACCAACATCAGCCGTTTCACCACCAGTAGAATGAATTGTAACTCCAAACTTTTTTAATTCCGATATTAGCTCTTCTGTACCATTAATTATGGCTGAAATTACTTCTCCCGGAATTAAGTTTTTATTACGGCCGATAGTTGATGATAGAACTATATTATCCGTTGCTCCAACACATAATAGATCATCAATATTCATTATTAAAGCATCCTGCGCAATACCTTTCCAAACAGAAATATCTCCTGTTTCTTTCCAGTACATATAGGCTAAAGAGGATTTAGTCCCTGCTCCATCGGCATGCATTATCAGGCAATAATCCTTATCATTAGTTAAATAATCAGGAACTATTTTACAGAATGCCTTTGGGAAGAGTCCTTTATCAATGTTTTTTATGGCATTATGGACATCTTCCTTTGAAGCGGAGACTCCACGTTGATTATATCTTGTATTGGCTTCAGAACTCATAATGTTGTATTGATGTGCAAAGATATTTATAAAAAAAAAGCATACAACTTTTTGGTGTATGCTTTTAAAATATATTTTATGTCTTATTCTATTTCCAGTCTGGCATTTTTGCATTTTCAAAAATAGCTGTTCTTGAGATTCTGGTTGATTTATTTCCATAGTAAAAATATCATTTTGTGAAACACCATCATTAGAAGTATTCACAAAAATCAATTGTGCCTCACTTGGAGAAAACCGAGCATCTAGATCATTAGTACCAGCATCTTTACCATCAGATACATTATCGAGGTCATTGTATTAAAATCATATATAAACATATTTGAATTCAATTGTCTGTATTCCAATTTTCATTTCCAGATATATCATAAGTATATAATAATTTTGTACCATCAAATGAATAATCCAATCCTCCAGCTGCTCCATTAACACCATCTAATATTATATTCTTGCAATATTCCCGAAGTATTAATTGTATAAATTTGAATATCATAACCAACACTATTATTTGTCTTTAAAGCAATTCTTGAAGTTTGTTGATTCCAATCAACCTCAGTAATAAAATTTCCATTGGGAGTTTGATGAACTTGAGTTAAACCAGACACCATTTGGCAAAATTCTGATATAATTTATTAAAACTTGGATAATAATATTGCAGATCATTATTTGCCCAAGTAAAATCCATTTCTTCTAAGATTAAAACCTGAAACAGGTGTTGTATTGGTTACCTGAAATACATCAGATCCATCCAAATTCATAGTATATAATATGAGTTTGTCCTCCATTTGTTCTTAAAAAAGCTATTTTATTAGTATTTGTATGCCTTTCGTAGGTCTCCAACTATTAGAATTTTCAGAAGTTAATTGAGTTTCATTTCCTTCATCATCTCCTGAAAAAATCACATTATTTCCATTAATCTTTCTAACAAAAAAAAATCTATTATTTGGAAAAGGTAAGGTTTCAAAAGTAAAAATTTCACTTAAGTGTGGTTCATTAATATCATCTGAAGCAGATACCTGCCAAAAATATTTAATTCCGTATTGTAATCCTGAAACCGTATAAGTTGTGTCAGAGATATTTGAAAATTCCAAAATTTCCGAATTAAGATCATTTAAAATTTCTAATGAATAAGTTAAGATCATCATCATCAGGATCTGATCCAGACCAAATTAATTGTACTTCTAATTCCTGATCAATAGCATTATTAGCAGGAGTATTTAAAACAGGTGATTAGGAGGTCTGTTATTTGCAGTCTGCCAAATCCATTTCAAAAATAACATTAACTGTACTATTATCCGTAACTGTATATACCTTCAAATTGAGTTAAATAACCATCTTTTTCTGCTTGAACCGAATAATCATCAACTAGTACATCCTGAATTTCAAAATTTCCATCAGAATCAGTAAATACAATACTTGATGTTGGATTTGTAGAAATTTTAACATTTTCTAACGGCATAAAATCTCCTGCAGTTACCACTTCACCAGTAATTGTACCTGTTCCTGTTATAGCTTATTTTATCTTCACTACAATTAATAAAAAAAATTAAAAAGAAAGATAAGAATATATATTTGAAATTAGTTTTCATCATTTTCAATTTTATTGGAATTTATAATTGTTTTATCATTCTTTTTTGCCTCTTTGGCTGCTCTTTTTGCAGCTCTTCTATTTTCCTTTAGGCTATTTTAATATTAAGTCTTCTTTGTTCTTTTTGATTTAAAACATTCAATCAGGAGCTTTAATCTTCGCAGGTGTTTGTTCATTGTAGCATCTAATTCGTCTTTAGATTCTTTGCAGGATTTTTCTCTTTGGACCAAATTCTTGTTTTCTATTTGATTTAGAGTTTGCGTATTTAATTTTTTTAATTGTCTTTGTTCTTTTTGTTTCTGCCTATCAATTATTCTTTGTTCATTAAACTTAGTTTTGGGTTGTGTAAAATAAATATTTAATCCTGCTCCAACACGATAATACATATCATCATTTTTACCTATATCTAAACCATCCAATTCATCATTAAATACATAATTATGTTCACCATAAATAGTTAGTCCAATATTATTAGTTACTAAATATTCAAAACCTAATCCAATTTGAAGTTTTGGATCAATAGAATCAAAGTTATTAAATGCATTGGTTCCAAAACCTCCAAATACATAAGGGGTAAATTTATCATATGGAAGAATATTAACTTCTGCATTCAAATCAAATGACATAAAACCTTCATTAAATACACCTTCATTAGCCAGATTAAATCTGTTATAATTAAAATTTAAATTTAAATATGGATTGATATAATGTTTATATCCTAATCGTGCACTAAATTCCAGTTCCGGACTTGCAAAATCTCCATTCATAGAAGTAAATCCAACAGAACCTGAAATTGCACTTTTTCCTCTTCGTTCTGTTAAAAATCTATCATATAATTTTGTAGAAATAGCTTCTTCTTCTTCCAGTTTATAATCATCTATCAATTGCCTGTACTTCCGCTTCACTAGCTTGAGGTGACCATAATTTATCACCTATCCCTTCAATAATTAAAGATTCAACAGATTTTTCAATAGCCTCAGCAACAGCCAATTGTAAGGGTTCATTTTTAGTAAAACCAGTCTCGACTTCCAGTAATCGCTTAAATTTTACATATTTGAACAAACTAGCATCAACAGCTTGAGACAATATAGTTTTAGAAACATAAACTGTTTTTAATATTTTACCACTTGAAGTAGAAACAGCTCTTAAATAAACAGTAATTCTATCTTGTCTATATTGCGTTGATGCACCAATACCAAAATATCTTGCGCCCAAACCTCCTGTAATAATATTAGTATCATAAGAAACAATTCCCCCTTCTAAAAGAATACCTGCATATAATAAAGGAGGTAATTGAGGTTCATCTAGGATTGGATGTTTTTCTATAATCTTGTCTGTGTAGACTTTATAATATTTCGTTCATTTAAGAGATTTGCCAAATTTTCTCTTTCAATTGGCACAAACCATTTTGAATCCTCCAAGGCCTTAATCAATATTGTAGTAGCTCCTTGTGTAACAGCAGTACTAAATGATCCACCAACTTCCGATGGTTTATATTGCCCGGTTTGGTCCCTAAATTTATAAACCCCTACAACTACCGGTTCTTTGGGCAAAGATAAATCGTCCAGTCTTTTGATAATATCTGATGTTTCACCTAATCTAGCTTCCTGTGTATCATAAGGTTGATTAAAATACGAGCCACAATTTGTTAAAATCTAAAATCCCAAATAAGGTAAGTAACTTTATAGGTAATTTTTTCATATGTAATATATCAATTCTGGAATTATAACTTGAGTTTGTTCGCCTGTATCGATATCTAAAATAGATAATAACCAATCCGTCATGTAGAAGGAAATATTTCAATAGACAAACTCCCAAAAGTATAGGTTCCAGGGGTAAGTCCTCCATCGCCAAATTGATCGGTAAACAAAGATCTGGATACTAAATTTAACAATTGACTATTTAAATTTTCTGTAAATCGTTTAAATCCGACTCCTCATCTTCTTACCATAACATCTGGGTCTTCAAACTCATTTTGTGATTCGGCCGAACTTAATAAACACTGATAATTAAAAGTATCACCACCAAAATTTGGATTATTCGGTTTGTAAACCAATTGCTGACGAAAACATTTGGCAGAAAAGACAACAGTAAGATTAATAATAACTTTTTCATAATAGAGGTTTAATAAAAAATTACCGTTTTAATAGCGGGTAATATACGATTTTTCTTTCTTTTTGTTTTCAAAATATTCGTAAACTTTTTGAACCGAAATCTTCGCCATTTCATCGATATACTCGTCATTGGAGGCTCCAAAAAACGACAAATATTTCCTCATCACCAATTCTCACAATTATTTTTGTCCGTGATCTAAATGTGAACATTTCGTCAATTATCACAACTTCATCACCATTTATGTTATTATACTGAATAATAAAAGTAAAATTGATCATAAAAATCCTTACCATTTTTAGTTAATGTCTCTTCCAGGACTACTACCTGTTAATTTAATTCCTTCACTAGAATTATGTTCTTTTTTTTTTCATCTTCCTCGATAATTTCATCATTAAAAACTACTCTGCTTTTTGCCACTATATTACCATCATCATCATAAATTAATAGCAAAACAATGATTTTATTTTGAATTGAGGTCTCTAAAGATATTCTAATTAGATCCTTTGGTTGATAAGGATCTAGCGAAAAATAATCTTCTGAAGATTCAGTTGAAGTATACTCTGAAGCATTATTGGCCTCGATAAAATCTGATAATGTCTGATTTGAAACATTTTCTGATTCTAGAAAATCTTTTAAAGATACTTTGGGAGATTTGTAATTTTTGTCAAAGGTAACTACCGAAAATTTATACCTTAAATTATAATATAGGTCTGTTCTATTATAAGTTCTTGCAGTTAAAACACTTATATTGTCTGTAGTTTCCACCTTTAATTCGGCTACTATCTCGGCATTATTATTTTGACCTAAAGAAAAGTAAATAATAAATAGGGCAAGTATTAAAACAAATATTTTCTTCATGTTTTTACTTCTTTCACAAAATAAAAAGGTGAATATAGCAAGAAATTAATTACTTATAACAGTTATAGACTTAAATCTGCCTTCCTGTACCAATTGTATTTTATTTGAAAGTGAGTTAACACCAATTCTATTTACTGATAAATTATCACCATTTTGGATGACATTTAACAGAATATCAAGATTAGAGTAGTAAATATTGTCGTAAACACTATTACTATCTCCCATTTTGAATGATCTTCGCATCTATTTTAGGCGCATTCACGTCTAAATAAACGCTGTTGAAATCACCATTTTGCAATAATTTTATTTTTGATGATTGTGATTGTGTCTGTGAAAAAACTGTATTGTTGTAACCTATTTGTTGAATTAAAATCCCTCATTTTGCTGATTCAGATGAGAGACCTCAATTCCCAAATTAAAACGGTTAAAATCCATATGAGAAAGAACATTAAGTCGTTCTGCTTCTGAGTTTAAAAGAATTAAATCCAGATAACTCTTTCTTGTTGTGGAGAATGCTACACAACTAATTAAAGAGAAAAAAGAAGAAAATATGGAACAGATTTTTTCATTTTTAAAAAATTTAATTATCAAAAATTGGAGTGGAAAAATTCCACTCCAATTTATTGAATTATTTGTTAATTATTTGTTAATTACCAGTATTTTGGCTGATGTAAGAATTATTTTCTCCACCATATTGATTAACAACTGCAGTGTCATAACTTCCATTTTGATCAATAGTAGATATATTACCTGCTCCAGATTGATAAGTACTTGCAAAGTTCCACTCATTTGACTGGTTTACAGTAGACATGTGGTTATCTCCCATTGAGTAACACAATTCATAATTAAAATCTCCTGTTTGAACAGTCATATCTGTATTATACTTACCTGATTGCAAAGAATAAGCCATAAGATCATTACCTGTTTGTGTTTGATCAATTAGGTTACCTTTAGTTTCTAACCAATAGTCATCTTGAATTGCTCCTGCATAGTTGAACTCACCTTGTTGTCTTTGGTTAATAGTGTTATATCCACCCCAACTATTCCACAAGTTTTGTTCGGCATAAGCTGTGTTACCTTCATAACTTTGGTCTTGTTTAACAGCATTTCTAGTTCCCCATTGGTAGCTATCTGCCCAGTTACCAAACCCAGCCTGAGTTTGTTTGGTATAGTTTTGTTCACCCCATTGTACTGCATATGCACTGTTAAAGTCACCTTCTTGTTTTTGGATTGCTTCATGATTATTAATCCAACCTTGGTAAACTTCAGCTACGTTAGCATCACCGGCTTGCATTTGATCAACACTACCATCATTACCATCTTGTTGAGAAAATGCAAAGTTTCCATAACCAGATTGTGCTTGAATTGAACTATTATTATCACCAAACTGGTAAATAACTGCAGTATTCATATCATCTGCTTGTGTTTGTGAACTTGTATTACCTACACCTCCTTGATAAGCATATGAATAATTATCAGGACCTCCAACTTGACTTTGAGTTGTTCCATTACCATTACCATATTGTTCAATTAACATATCATCTAAATTATCACCAATTTGAATTTGGTTTGCATGGTTCATATCTCCATCTTGAATGATATTTGCTATGTTGTCTGATCCAACTTGAAGTTGTGTAGCAGTGTTCATATCTGCATTATAGGTTTGATATACTCTGGCATAATTATTATCACCATTTTGAGTCTGTACGCTAGAGTTAAGATACCCATGTTGATAAGCCTCAGCGCGGTTAGAAACACCACTTTGCATTTGAACTCCAGTGTTTAAAGTTCCATTTTGCTTAACATATGCAAAGTTGTCATAACCCATCATTTGAGTTTGAGTACTCATGTTGAAATTACCACCTTGATCTGCAGCTGCTTTGTTAGCTTCTTCATACTGCTTTTGAATAGCATTGTTGTTATCACCTTCTTGCTTAACTAAAGCATCATTATACTTGCTTGTTTGAGTTTGTTTACTTACGTTATTATCACCATCTTGGTCAGTGAACGCTTTATTGTATTTTCCATCCTGTGTTTGTACAACAGTATTAGAAAAAGCCATTCCCCAAATACCTTGCTCAACTTTAAGCTCGTTATCCATTCCACCTTGGTTTTGCTCACTCACGTTACCACCACCAAATTGTAAAGTTCTGGAGTAGTTGTCTGATCCATATTGCATTTGTGAAACATCATTATCAACACCTATCTGGCCTACTACAACTTTAGAGAATTCACCTCCTTGTTGTTGGTCACTTGTGTTTAAAGAACCTCCTTGTCCAACATAAGCTTGGTTGCCATATTGTAACTGTGATTGTTTAGAGATGTTTCCACCATCAAAACCACCAACTTGATTACTTTGAGCTGAGTTACCATCACCTTCTTGATACTGATCACTGCTGTTACCAACACCAAACTGATTAGAAGAGGCATAATTACCCCATGCTCCATCTTCACTTAGTTGTTCTTGATTAGCTACGTTACCTGCTCCAGCTTGAAATACGGTAGCCCAGTTGCCATCCTTATCCTGCTTTTGATCAGCAACGTTACCTTGACCAACTTGAGTAGTAATCGCAAAGTTCCATTCGTCTAAACCACTACCCTGATCGATATTGGCTTTGTTACCACCATCTGGTCCTTGAATAATTACAGCTCCGTTAAGAATACCTTCAGTAGTTATATCTGCCTCGTTGTAATCACCTAATTGATTTACTGTGGCAGAATTCAAAATTCCGGTCTGACTGACGTCAGATTCGTTCATCACACCATCTTGTGTAACAGTGGTTGTGTTGTCCTGTGCGAACATAAATGTAGCACATAAAAGAGCAGCAACGCTCAGAAATAATTTTTTCATAATTAAATATTTATTGATTAATAGCAATACAAATATAGGCACATAATCCCTATAAAAAAATTGGGCACTTAATCAATTTTGTAAGAAATATCTTAAAATTCAGACAAGAGACATATAGATGGGATGAAAACACATGTGTTTCTCAATTTCCTTGTTTATTTTTCGACAAAGCGCATACCTATTTGTTAAAATTTAACATTTACTTTAACATTTGATAAGAAAAAGGAGGATTTGTAGTCCTCCCCTTTCAATCTACTGTATATTATTGTAGAAATATTATTTAGTGAATAGCAACTCCCGGTATTTGGTCAACGGCCAAAGTTCATCATCTATTAACAGTTCAAGCTTGTCGCAATGGTAACGGATCTCCTCAAGAAATGGTCTTACCTTATTACAATAAGCATCTGCAGTTTTTACTGAATCTTCCAGTACATTTGCTTTTTTACGCTCATTGGTCATTTTGGTCACACCGGAATTGATAGCTTCAATGCGTTGTGATATATCCTGTATCAATTCTAACTGTTCCTTGGCATAGGTTTTAAAACTGCTACCATATATTTCTTTAAGCCCTTTCACATTTTCTATTAAAATGTTCTGGTATTTAACTGCAGTTGGTATTATGTGGTTTCTGGCAACATCGCCAAGTACACGACTCTCTATTTGCACTCTTAAAGTATATTCTTCTATTTCTATTTCATAACGAGCTTCTATCTCTACCTTATTCATTACTTCTAAACCTTCAAATAGATCGATGGCTTTTTTAGAGATTCTTGCCTTTAAGGCTTCCGGAGTGGTCTTATTATTACTAAGTCCTCTTTTTTTAGCTTCCTTTTCCCATTCCTCACTATAACCGTTTCCTTCAAATAAAATATTCTTGGACTGTTTAATGTATTCCCTTAATACATTAAATATAGCCTCATCTTTTTTTAAGTCCTTTTTATTAATTAAGGCATCTACCTCTTTTTTAAAGTCTATCAGTTGTTTTGCTACTATAGAATTTAACACAGTCATTGGATTGGCGCAGTTAGCCGATGAACCAACTGCTCTGAATTCAAATTTATTTCCCGTAAATGCAAAAGGAGACGTTCTGTTCCTATCTGTATTATCCAACAATATTTCAGGAATCTTTCCTACGACATTTAATTTGAGCTGTGTTTTTTCCTGTGGTGACAGTTTCCCTTTAGTCACGCCTTTTAATTCTTCAAGTGTTTTAGTAAGTTGCTCACCTATAAAGACTGATATTATTGCCGGAGGCGCTTCATTGGCTCCCAGCCTGTGATCGTTACTCGCAGATGCAATGGAAGCTCTTAACAGTTCTTCATAGTCGTGAACTGCTTTAATTGTATTTATAAAAAAGGTCAGGAATTGTAAATTACTCATTGGTGTTGTTCCCGGGCTCAATAAGTTGACTCCTGTATCCGTGCTTAAACTCCAGTTATTATGTTTTCCGGATCCGTTGACGCCTGCAAATGGTTTTTCATGCAGCAATACTTTAAAATTATGTCTGCCTGCAATTTTTTCCATCACATCCATAAGCAATGAATTATGGTCAACTGCTAAATTGGCCTCTTCAAATATCGGGGCCAGTTCAAACTGGTTAGGAGCCACTTCATTATGTCTTGTTTTTACCGGAATTCCCAATAACATGCATTCTGTTTCCAGATCACGCATAAACGACATGGCTCTATTAGGAATCGTACCGAAGTAATGATCATCTAATTGTTGTCCCTTGGCAGCTGAATGCCCGAATAATGTTCTTCCGGTCAAGGTAATATCAGGTCGTGAAGCTGCTAAGGCACTATCTATTAAAAAATATTCCTGTTCCCAACCTAAAGAAGAATTCACCTTTCTAACATTTTTATCAAAATATTTTGCAACGGCTACAGCTGCCTGATCAACTGCCTGCAATGCTCTTAATAATGGTGTCTTATAATCAAGTGCCTCACCAGTATAGGCTACAAATACAGTTGGTATACATAAGGTTGTTCCGTAAATAAAAGCGGGTGATGTTGGATCCCAGGCAGTATAACCTCTGGCTTCAAATGTATTCCGAATTCCTCCACTTGGAAAGGAGGAAGCATCGGGCTCCTGTTGGACCAGTTGTCCGCCACCGAATCTTTCAATTGCACTGCCATCTTTTAAAGTCTCAAAAAAGGCATCATGCTTTTCAGCGGTAGCACCTGTTAAGGGTTGAAACCAATGCGTGTAATGTGTGGCTCCTTTACTAAGGGCCCAATCTTTCATTGCTGAGGCAATTTGGTCGGCAATACTGCGATCAATTTTCTTACCCTTATTAATAGCATTTTTTACACTATCAAAAGCTTCTTTAGTCAGCAATTGCTTCATTATAGATTGATTGAATACATTGGAACCAAATAATTCGGATCTGCGAATGTTTTCATTCACTATAACGGGTTTTCTGTTTAAGGTCTCCCTAATGGCAAAAAATCGAAGTGATGTCATTGTTTATATTTTTTACAAATATAAGAATAAGAACATAATATTTTTCATAAAAATTATATAACCCTAAATTTTTGAGGGGTGTTAATATCATATTGATAAAAAATAATAATTTTACCTAGTTTTTTATGGGTTAAATCGAAATAAATTTATATTTGCACGTATTATTAATAATTTATCAGCAATAAAATTATGACAAAGTTTAAATTGGAGTATATATGGTTAGATGGACATCAGCCAACTCAGGAATTAAGAAGTAAAACAAAAATAGAAGAGGATTTTAGTGGAAAGTTAAAAGATTGTCCTTTATGGTCTTTTGATGGTTCCTCAACAGAACAAGCAGAAGGAGGATCATCTGACTGTTTGTTGAAGCCTGTTGCCATTTATCCAGATCCAGTAAGAAAAAATGGCTTTTTAATAATGGCAGAAGTTTTAAATGCCGATGGTAAACCTCATGCCACAAATTATCGAGCAAAGATTGATGATGATGATAACGATTTTTGGTTTGGGTTTGAGCAAGAATATTTCTTGATGGATTCTAAAACTGATCTACCTTTAGGATTCCCAAGAGGAGGATTCCCTGGGCCACAAGGAAAATATTATTGTTCTGTTGGAGGAAGATATACCTGGGGACGAGATTTTGTTGAAGAACATGCAGACCAATGTATTGCAGCCGGGTTGAACTTTGAGGGAATAAACCAGGAGGTTGCGCCTGGTCAATGGGAGTTCCAATTATTTGCAAAAGGTGCAAAAAAGCAGGTGATGAAATATGGGTAGCCAGATATTTATTGAACAGATTAACAGAAAAATATAATTATTATATAGAATTACACCCAAAACCTGTTAAAGGTGACTGGAATGGTTCTGGAATGCATGCAAACTTCTCTAATACAACTTTGAGAACTTGCGGTTCTAAAGAAATTTACGAAAAAATATGCGAAGCATTCAGACCTGTAACCGATGAGCATATAGGTGTATATGGTGCATATAATGATGAACGTTTAACTGGATTACATGAAACGGCTCACGTTTCAGATTTCAGCTATGGTGTTTCAGATAGAGGAGCTTCCATAAGAATTCCAATCATTACTGTTGAAAATGGGTGGAAAGGATGGTTAGAAGACAGACGTCCTGCTTCTAATGGTGATCCTTATAAAATTGCAGGTAGAATTATTAAAACCGTTAAATCGGCCAATATTAAAT
>CAVRNW010000019.1:0-78870 GCA_963722665.1 uncultured Flavobacteriaceae bacterium | reverse complement strand
AGAAGTGAAAAGCGTAACCATCCCGATAGCTGTCGGGAGGTTTCGCTTTTCTGTTTTATAAAATGTGTAAAATCTTATAATTATCGTTCTTCATCGAATAAATTTACAATTTCTGTCCCTTAAGCGAAATTCATCATAATCATATCGAATTTATAAGGATTGGCACGGGTTTTAAATTAATTTTGGTGTGTTATGCATTGATCCCCAATTAAATTCAGAACTATATAACTCAAAAATGAATAAAAATTACCTGCTTATGAAATCGCTTAAAAGGATACTTTTTTTATTAGTACTTCTGTTCACACATTACTGTTTGTTTGCTCAAACTTGTAATGGCAATACATTCAATTCACCGGGAGCACCAACAATCTGCACATTTACTTATATAGCATCTAATTGGGATATAACTCATCCTTCAAATATTAACAGAGGTGAGTTTGTTGGTATTCTAGCAAACAATTCTACAACTTCTGGAACATATAAAGGAAATATGAATATAACAGAGGGAGTTATTTATTTTGGTACTATTAGTTCCAAAGGAAATTCAGCTAAAATTGTAATGACAGGAACTGCCACAACTGCTAGTTTATAAAATGGAACCAACATCTCTGGCTTAAATAGTGGTGTTTATATTGTAAGCATTCAAACAGAAAACAATCTATCAATAGATAAAAAAATTATTATTAATTAGGATCATATCCCCCTCTAATTAAACCAAAAGCCGGGAACTTAGTTTTTCCGGCTTTTTTTTATAAAAATTCTGTCCTTTTAATGGAGCTTTTGTACTACAATTTTAAGTCCTTAATTTCATTAATAATTCAGCAAAATAAGATGTATTTCATCCTGATAAAACTACATTTAATCGATGTATTTCGTCGAATAAAATGCATAAATTACTGATTTGTAGTGCATTTTTAATATGTTTGTCTGTTAGTACCCAAATTATTGAACTAAATGAAATTAAGGCTACTTATATTTTCATTCATTTTTAGTGCGCTATATCCTTCATTAAAAGCTCAAACAACTTTTACTGAAAGTGCAGCTTCTTACGGGTTGAATATACCGCATCCAAAAGATGGTGGCCATGCCTGGGCAGACTATGATAAAGATGGTGATCCGGATGTGCTCGTAAATCTGTATAGTTCTACAATCAGAAATTATCTCATGCGTAATAATGGTGATGGGACATTTACTAATGTACAAACAACATTAGCTTCTGGCATGTTAAGTGAATTAGCAGAAAGACAGGCCGCCTGGGGCGATTTAAATAATGATGGACGAACCGATTTTATGATGAATACCGCTGGCGTTCTAGTTTCAGAACCTGTAGCAATTCAAATTTTCTTACAAAATCTAGATGGCACTTTTGGTGATGGTATTGGTGGATCGGTACCCATTACAGTAGGAAAAGGTCCCGGTGCAACAATTACAATAAATCCAATAAACTCGGAAGGAGCAGGATTTTTTGATTTTGAGGGTGACGGGGATCTTGACATATTTTTTGATAACCATGACTACGGTATAGAACTATTAAGGAATAATTATATAGATCATGTAACGCATACTGTTGTTAATCCTGCTCCCAATGCCTTATTTTCACACGCAACACCATTAAATGGCTCACCAAATGTTCAATTGGGTCTAAACCAATATGCAACCGATGGTGATTTTGGTACTTCTGCCGATGTTAATGATGATGGCTGGGTTGATATATTTATGCGTAAAAGAAACCAAAACGATTTCTTTTTAAATCAAGGCGGTACATTTACAAATGGTTCTGATCTGAGTCAGGCAGAAAACTCTAATAAAGGTGCCAACGGTCTTTGGGATTTGGATAATGACGGTGATATGGATGCGGTTTGGACAGAAAATGGTCAAACACAAATATTCAGGAATGATGGCCCAGGAATTTGGGTAGCTCTGCTGGGAACAACTACTTTTCCCGGCCTACCTCAACCAGGAAATTTTGACATGGGGACGTCAACAGCTGGTATAGATGCTCTTGCAGGTGGAGATATAGATAATGATGGCGATATAGATATATTATTTGTAGGAGATACAAGAAGTTATTTATTCATCAACCAGATAAACAGTCCTACTCCGGCGCCTGGACAGATTGGAATTGGGGCAGCCATGTCGTTTACACTGGATGCTCAAACTTTTAATGTTGGAGCAGATGGAGAAGGAACAACCATGATAGATATTGATGATGATGGTGATCTGGATATTTACATGAATATAAATAATGGTCCCAATCAATTATATATAAATAATCTTGCTGAGGCTAACCGTGTGAATCATTTATTGATTGATGTTACGGAAGATAGAAATGAGAGCGGTATTACTGGAGGACCTGAAAGGACAGCTATTGGTACTAATATTGTTCTAAAAGATTGCCAAGGCAATATACTAAGTGGGTTGCGCCAGGTAAATGGAGTATATGGACATGGTACTCAAATCCCGGAAGAAGTCCATTTTGGATTGCCACTAGGTGTTGCAGAAGGTCAAGTTTATATTATAGAAATACATTATCCAAATCTATATAATGCGTCAGCAGGAGGAATAACAAGATTATTGGCAACGGCAGCTGCTGAACCATTTGATATACCGGGTATAAATCATTACAGTTTGACAACAACTGATGCAGAAAATCTTCAGAATCCTAATGCACCGACTGCGGTTGATGATCTGGAAACCGTAGCCTATGGTGACACGATTTCTGTACAAATTGATCTCCTGGCAAATGACTCCGATTTAGATGGTGATTCATTCTTTATAGAAAGTGTTGTGCAACCAGCTATCGGGTCCGTTGTAATAGACGATGCAAATGCAGGACTAGTAACCTATACCTACAATGGCGGAGGAACAATTTTTACGGGAACAACTTTTGATTATACAATTTCTGATGCAAGGATTCCTTGTTATATATTAGGCAAGAAAGATACAGCCACAGTAACCATTTTTGAACCATGTGCCGATTCCGGTGGAGTTGATTCAGTGACGGGGACTCAATAAATGATGTCTGCGATCTCGATGATGACAATGATGGCATTTTGGATTCGTTTGAGTGTTCAGTAGCATTGAAATTCGATAGCCCTTCTTTATTAACAGCCACAGACCTGAGTGATATAAAAACAAATGAAAAGGTTGTCTATTCTGATGCTTTAAACTTTCAAGGCCAGTTATACGATATTGTATTTACATTAACCTCTATTTCTGGGACCGTTGTTGCCAATGTAAATCAAGAATTATCTGTAAGCAATTTTGATCCTGCCACTGATGAATATGTCACTTTCTCTTTTGATCTAGTTGAATCAGGAAGTGCAACACCGGGAAATCCTACAGGAACTCCGGCATCCTTGAATAATATTGTTCTGCAACTGCAAGATATAGATCATACGGTTGGGCTTGATTTTACTGAACTAATTGGTTATAATAGTACAACTGTAACTTCAACGGTTAGTCATTCACTTACTTCAGGGACCAATCTTGAAATTGGTGGATTTGCGGGCTCTCCTGACCCGGCTAACTTTACCTTGTTTCGATTAGACCCAACTCAAGATGGCGACCCTGCAACATGGGATGATGAACCTCAGGACCCTTTTGGCAATCTGGATCCAGATTTTACAGTTTACCTAGAATTTGATGTGTTTTCACATGTCGATTTAATTTTTGGGGTTACAGGTACGTTTGGAGGATCACTTACAGGCAGATTTACTCAGTTTGAAGCAGATGCAAATTGCGACGAAGATAATGATGGAATAGTCGATGAATTAGATTTAGATTCTGACAATGATGGAATACCAGATAATGTTGAAGCTCAACCAACTAATGGATATATTAGATCCTTCTGGAACTATTTAATTCAGATGGTCTAGACACTATCTTATTTAGGTGGTTTTATCTCCAGAAGATACAGATGGTGATGGCACTCCTGATTATTTAGATCTGGATTCTGATAATGAAGGAGGAAACGATACTGCAGAAACAGGATTGATATTAGCCGGACTGATGACGGATAGTGATGGATTAGATAATAATATCGATACAACTGTTGGCTATGGCGATATAAACGGAACAATAAATGATCCAACGCTTTTACCAGATTCAGATGGCGATGTTGCTTAGTGGATGGTGACGTTGATTACAGAGACTCATATAGTCCCAATCCTCCGGTCTTCAGCAACCATAGATTTTGATGGAGTCGATGATTATGTTGAAGTTCCAATTTCAGTCATTAATAGTTTGCCGCAATTTACTGTTAGTTTATGGGTCAAACCTGAAGATCTGGGATCCATGACACCGGCAACAGAATACAGATATATTTTTGGGCAGGAAAAATATTTCCTAATTGCTCACAGTCTTGATGCGGGTGGAATTCACAATATAAATGCTGGTGTTGCAACATCCCCTTCAGGAGGAGTTGGAACATTGACCGCTTTTAATCCCGGAGACTGGATTCATATAACTGTAACATCCGATTTAACTAATAATTTATTGAAGCTCTATTTAAATGGCGAATATAAAAATGCCACGAGTTTTTCTACAATTAATAACAATTCTAATTCATTGCGATTTGGAATAGAAAGAGATTTACCGGGTTCTGCTTATACGCCTTACTCAGGATGGATGGATGAAGTGCGTATTTTTAATGGAATCCTAACTGATGATCAAATTAAGCGAATGACCTATCAGGAAATAAAAAATAATGCAGGGAACATTCATGGAACTGTAATTGACAAGGATATTATTGATATTGATACCGGAACACCTGTTCCATGGACAGATCTTGTTTCTTACTATCCAATGACCAATATTCAATCAGGTAGATTACTAGATGAATCTGGGAACAACAACAACGGATTTCTTAATAACATCACCAACATCCAGCCTCAAACCGCCCCTATGCCATATGAAACGGTGACTGATGGTCCATGGACAACTGAAGGAACCTGGTTACATGGCGATGTTTGGGATATTGAAGATGTAGCAAATAATAAGGACTGGAGTATCGTTCATATACATGATAATATAACAACAGCAGCATCACATAAACATTTAGGATTGATATTAGATGCCGGAAAAACATTTACAGTAGGTGACACAGCTTTGGACGATCAGGACTTTGAAATAAACAATACCTGGTATCTGGAATTGAATGGTACGATCGATCTGCAGGACGATTCGCAGTTGATCCAGGGACTTAAAAGTGATCTGGTAACAGGAGCCAATGGAAAAATATTAAGAAGACAGGAAGGAACCTCCAACAAATTCTGGTATAATTACTGGAGTCTCACCTGTTGGCAGTTTAGGAGCCACTACACTTACTGATAATAATGGATCAACAAACAATGCCAACAATACGCCATTTAATCTGGACATGATCAAAGACGGAAATGGAGCCGATATAGATTTTACCACGGCTTATGACGAGATAGGAAAGATAAGCACCTACTGGTTATATACACTTCCAGAATGGGATAACCTATTACGACTGGCAGCGATTCGCTCCAGCAGATGATATTCCACCCGGATTTGGGTACACCCAAAAAGGAACAGGAAATGGTGGAACCGAACAGCAGTATACCTTTGAAGGCAAACCTAATAATGGAACTATCCTAGTAGCAGCTGATGATGTAAGTGATGCTTTTGAAGCAGATAATGGTGGAGAAAGTGAAGAAGGTGTGACCTTAACAACAACCTTAATAGGTAATCCATATCCAAGTGCATTAGATGCCATTCAGTTCATTGATGATAATATACCTGCGGCTGGATGGTATTACCAGTGGTACAATCAGTTTATGGGAACAATGGGCCGCTAATACGCATTATTTGGCATATTACGAAGGTGGTTATGGGTTTATAAATAATTAACCGAAACAGAACGAGCCTATCAGCATGATAATATACCAATTGATGGTGGTGGTGGAGAAGGTATCAAAAGACCGACCAACTATATTCCTGTAGGACAAAGTTTCTTTGTAGAAGTAATTGAAGACGGAGATATTGAATTCAACAATGGTCAGCGAATATTTATTAAAGAAAGTGATGTACTGCCAGATCAATGATGGTGATTATGCCAATAATGGGTCTGCATTCTTCAGATCTTCAAATACAGAAAATGCAGAATCCGGCACTGAAGAGTCAGCTGCCGTAACCCAGATCCTTCGTATGGAGTTTGGAGTCTCCAGTGGTGCCAGCAGAAGCTTTGTATTAGGTTTTAGCGAAGATGCCACAGATGGATTGGATTATGGTCTGGATGGCGGACTAATTAATAACCCGCCAGACGATGATATGGGAAGCTTACTCAATGGTCATCAATACGTCATTCAAAACTTTGCGCCATATACGCCCGATAAAGTGGTCGATCTGGTACTGCATGCATCCGGTAATTTTACCTATACGCTCAAGTCAACAGAGATCTCCAATTTCCCTGAAGATCAGGACCTGTTCTTAAGAGATAATTTAACAGGTCAATCACATAACTTAAGAAGCACCGAACCTTATAATTTCACCTCTGTTGCAGGTTCATTTACAGACCGTTTTCAAGTAATCTTTCAGGATCCTGAAGCCTTGTCAACAGAAGAGTTTTTAAATAACACAACGCTTATCTATGTGAATCAACCGGAAGAGAAGCTATATGTTAAGTCAGTTGACCGAACAGGCTAAAGAATTCACTATTACAAACATGCTTGGACAAACGGATCAAGATCATTAATTCAATTGACAATCAGACTTTGGAGAATGGTATTGATATCTCTGGTATTAGCAGTGGCGTATATATTGTAAGTATAAAGACAGAGAACAATCAATCTATAGATAAAAAAGTTATTATTAATTAGAAACCAATTTAGAGATATAAATGTTAAAAAAAGAAGTATTTCGTCTAGGATAATTGCATTTTATCGGTGTATTTCATCGAATAAGTCGAATAAACCCTTGGTTTTTAAAACTTTTTAAATATGTTTGCTAACAATACCTCAAATCTGAAAAACCTAATGAAAGTAACTTTACAATTGTGGGCGGTTTTAGTTGTTCTATTATTTTCCTATAATAGCTATTCGCAAACCTCCAATATTGAATTTCAGAGTATTCAAGCCTCTCAAACTATTTTAGATGAAGGAGACCCCAACCAAATAACATACAAAATAAAGAACCTAGGGCCCAACGCTGCTACAAACATTATAGTAAATGATCTGCTACCACCGGGATTAAGTTATGTAAGTGATGATGGTGGTGGCGAATACAATTCAGGCACAAACATCTGGAGCATTCCAAACCTGAATTCCGGAGCAACGAATAACCTCAAAATTGATGTGACAGCTGCTGCCGGAACAAGTGGAACTACTGTAACGATAACCTCTGTCATAAGTGGATTAGATCAAACGGATCCCGATTCATCAAATAACACGTTTACGCTGGATCTAACAATTCTTCCCCTGGATCTGGAATTGAAAAAGAAAGTGGATGACAATACGCCTGAAGTTGGACAGATCATTGAATATGAGCTGGAAATAAAACATAGAAACACCACAACCATATCAGCCACCAACGTTCTGGTAGAAGATATTCTCTCATCAAATTTAACTTATATATCAGATGACAGTGGGGGTAATTATGACCCCATAACTGGAATTTGGACAGTAGGAACCTTAATCCCTAATCAAAGCAAAAAAATAGTGATACAGGCACAGGTCAACCAGGGAACTTCCGGAACCAGTATTAATAATGTTGCCAGAGTATTGTCTTTTGACCAGATTGACCAGAATCCGGTTAATGATGAAGCAGCGGTTGAAGTAGAAGTACTGACTTCGGATCTGGTGCTTATAAAAACTGTAGATGATTCCTCTCCAGACGAAGGAGATACTATTACTTACAATTTATACCTTGGAAATCTAGGGCCATCAACAGCAAGATCTGTGTTGATCTATGACCTTTTACCTCCAGGAGTAACTTATGTAAGTGATGACAGTGGTGGCAATTATAATCCTGTAACGGGAATTTGGAATGTAGGTAATATCAATTCCGGAGCCAATACCAATATAGACATTGACGTAACGGTAGATGCCAATACAGCGGCACAAACCATAAGCAATGAATCCAATGTTTACAGTTTTGAGCAGTTAGATGATAATCGGGCTGATAATAATTCTTTTGTTGATATTAATGTAAACGGTGCCGATCTGGAAGTTGTAAAAACGGTCAGTGACCAGAATCCTGCAGTAAATGATGTTATAACCTATACTATTATAGTAACAAATCATGGCCCACTTAAGGCTAATAACATAACCTTAAGAGACCTGTTGGATCCTGATTTAATTTATAGCTCCTCTACTATCACGCAAGGAAATCCTTATAATTCTGGTACTGGCAATTGGTTTATAGACGATTTAAATAATGGTACTTCGGCCACTTTAACTATAAATGCACAAGTTAGCCCAACAGCTTTAAATAAATTAGTGCCCAATACAGCAAGTATTTTGAGTGTTGTTGAAGACGATTCCTTTGTTTCCAACAACAGTGATACTGTCAACATTGGAGTTGGCAATGCAGACTTGGAAGTCATTAAAAATGTAAGTCAGGCAACTATTAATTCAGGTGATTCATTTACCTATACCATTCAGGTTATCAATAATAGCTTAACTACTGATGCATTTGGCACAACGGTCACAGACCTTTTACCTGCTGAGATAAGTTATGTGAGTGACGATAGTGGCGGTAATTATGATCCTGCTTCCGGAATCTGGGATGTTGGAACGGTTTTAAGCAATAGTTCACAAACATTAACTATTACTTGTACGGTTGATGCCAATACAGGCGGTCTGTTTATTACCAATACAGCTGCAGCCAGCTCAATTATGGAAGACCTCGATTTATCCAATAATTCAGATGATGCTACACTTCAGGTAAATGGTGCTGACCTTGAAGTTTCTATTACAGTAAGTAATTCCAACCCTATAGAGTTAGATGTAATCTCATATACTGTTACAGTGACCAATAATGGTCCTGATGAAGCAACCGGAATCCAGATAGACGATTCATTGCCTTTTGGCGTAGCTTACACAAGTGATACACCTTCACAAGGAACCTATGATTATTTAACAGGTATTTGGGATGTTGGCAGTATAACAAATGGAAACAGTGCTACACTAGTTATTAATACCGAAGTAAGACTTCCCGGCTCAACAAAGAATGAAGTCTTTATAATAGCTGCTGATCAATCTGATGGATTTCTGGACAACAATTCGGACGATGTGGATGTGTATGCAAGTAAAACATTTAGTCCAGGCTCTGCTATTATTGATATGGGTGTTACGCCTCAAACCTATAATAATGGTCTGATACCATACGGATTAATTTATGATCTGTCTATCAATAATAAGATTGCTGTGTATTGGGCTGTAAATAATAACAAGTCCTGGGTGAATCCCTCAGCTAAACAAGACCAGATAGATATGAATGTGGATGGCAAGGATTATAAAGGAGGTCCTTTTATAATACCTGAAGATTTTATGGTCTTTGCCCAACCGATCATTGATTCATGGGTTACCAATTATCCGGGATTAACAGTGGATATAGCTGCAAGTTCTTTTGTAGCACCTGTTTATGACGTAGTGACCAGTTTTCCAAGAGCTGTTCTGGATAGCCAGAATGGAGATAAAGTTCAGTCTGCATTTTATGAACAAGCTATGGTTCCATTAACATTTGGACGTATAGGTACTCCAGATGATTTAACAAGTTGTGATGATATGTATACCATGCCACATGCCGATCCGCAGAACTGGAGCACAAGTACAGTAAATAATTTAGTTGATTTTATACAACAAGGAGGTTATTTTTGGGCAGCATGTCATGCTGTTAGTGCCATGGAAGGCGCTGTAGACACTGATAATGATGGAAACCCGGAACTAAACCTCTTATCCAATGAAGGTTTGATTCTATGGGGAGATCATGACGATGGAAATCCGCCTTATGACTACAATCCGGTGGAAGGTATTTTTAATGGTGCTGAAACAGCGGGCGATCCACTCATGCAGTTTATGGCTACAGCAGATGGCGCATGGCAAAACGGTTCTGAACAAATTTATATTCCGGAAACGGGTGGCTGGAGAAATACAACAGTATTAGCAATAACAGACGAGGACCATCCTGAAGTAACAGATGGCACATACCCTCCAGGACCAGCAGCAGCAGTTGCATACGGTCCTGCATTCGGTGATAAAAATAATGGAATGATAATGTATGAAGCATCCCACTCCATTGCAGGCGGTACGGAACAGGAAAATGTGGCTTCCGCGAGAATTTATGGTAATTTCTTATTGCAGGCAGGTATTGAAAGGCGCCCACAAATTGAGATGGCTACCATACCTATTCAAATTACTGTCGGAGATAGTTTTTTAGCAGTTGTTGGTGTTACAGGTATTGCACCGCCTTTCACTTATGAGTGGACAGATACTTGTGGTGGAACATTTGATAATCCTCTTAATACCAGTGCAAACTATTTTCCAAATCCTAATATTGTAGATCAGGAACGTTGCTATATTACGTTTAATGTTACAGATAATTGTGGAAGATCCAACTTTAGGTCGTTCTCAGTTTTAGTTGATAAAGACACAGATCAAGATGGAATAATCAATGTACTAGATCTTGATGATGATAATGATGGTATTCCGGATACTGTAGAAAATAATGGCGATAGTACCAGAGATTCTGATAATGACGGAATATATGACAGGCTGGATCTGGATGCAGATGGTGACGGGATCTTAGATATCGTTGAAGGCGGATTAACAACAGCTCAAATTGCAACCTTTGATACAGATTACGACGGCTTTATTGATCCATCCTTTTCTTTTGGTGCCAATGGTTTAATTGATGATTTAGAAACAGCCCCTGAGTCGGGTACTATAAATTATGCAATAGTTAACAGCGATTCTGACAGCAATTATAACTTCCAGGATATTGATGCAGATAATGACGGAATTCCTGATAATATAGAATTACAGCCAACTATAGGCTACGTTGCGCCCGATGCAACTGTAACTGAATTTGGAATAAATACAGCCTATGATGTTGTAGGTGGCATGACATTAACCTATTCCGATCTAGGTCCCAGCCCTGATTATTTAGACACAGATGCCGATGAAGATGGCATCCCGGACATAGAAGAAAATGGTATGGCGGATGCTATCAATACTATTGATACAGATGGTGATGGTCTAGATGATGCCTTTGAAGGTGTTACTGTGAATGACCCATTTGATGTAAACGACGACATTAATGATCCTGCTACTTCTGTTTTACCAGATAACGATAATAATTTAGGCAGCTGGTGGAGATTTGGATTATAGAGATGCAGTAGTAGCATTCCCGCCAAACAAAGCCTTAATTGATTTTGATGGTGTTGATGATTTTACAGAAATGGTAGATGCTAGCGGAGACCCTACTTCAGCTCTTAACGGTCTCGATGAATTTACCTGGATGTTCTGGATGAAATACAATGGTCCAGCCTTTGATAATGGCGACGAAATTTTTGTCATGGGACAAAAAGAAGTATTCGAAATTACAATTAGAAAAAGTGATGAGAATGATATCAACAAACAAGCCATTACAGGTGAAGTGTATGCTTTCGGTGGAGGAAAACAAGATACAGGACTGGATTTTGATGTTAATAACTGGACACATGTAACTGTAACTGCTAAATGGGATGGTTCTAATACAACTTTTGCAGTATATAGAAACGGTTATAGCGCAGGAGACTATATTGTTCCTGTACAATTAAATTCTAATGGAAATTCATTTAGAATGGGTGAATTGGCAGGGTTTGATGGTTTATTTAATGGTTGGATAGATGAAATGAGAATATTTGATGTGGCATTAACCCAAGACCAAGTACGACGCATGATCTATCAGGAAATAGAAGAAAATCCAGGTACCGGTAATATTATAGGTAAACAAATACCAAAAGATATTTTTGATAAAGATACCAATGCCACTAATTCCCTGGACAAATTTGATCACTTATTATAAAATGTCAAGCGTTACGACTGGACCCACAGATTATTTAGAAGACGATTCGTCCTACAATAACAGAAGTACGTTGAACAACATAACATCATTTCTGGAAGAAACGGCTCCAATACCTTTTGAAACAGTTAATGCCAATAAAACTGGTTTTGGACAGACCCGCTTATGTGGAAACATGGTAATGTCTGGGATATAGAAAATTTAGATGAAGCTGTAAATTTTATTACAGATGAATCTCCCGCTCCCTGGGCAATAGTAAAAATTCACGATAATATTACTATTAATCAGTATATGTCTGGCATAGGTATGGTTATAGACGAAAACAGAACCTTAACAGTGGCAGCTGATAATGAACTTGAAAACAATTGGTACCTGGAATTGAATGGAACCATTGACCTTTTAGGAGATTCACAATTGGTGCAAACCGAAAACAGTGAACTAGCTGTCTCTAGTTTTGGAAATATATTAAGAAGACAGGAAGGAACATCCAATCCATATTGGTATAATTACTGGAGTTCTCCAATAGGTCAATTAAGTGTGACTCAAAATAACACGCCATTTAGTTTAGGAATCCTAAAGGACGAAAATGATGAAGACATCAAATTTCACCACATCCCATAATCCACCGGTAACAAGCCCTATTACCATTAGTGAAAGATGGCTCTATACCTTTAAAAATGGTGTGACGTATTGGGACTGGGATGTTTTAAGCACTGATACTTTCATTGAACCGGGAACAGGATACACACAAAAAGGTTCCGGTGCACTCGGAGATGACACAGCAATATACATTTGATGGTAAACCTAATAATGGCACCATTATATTAAACGGAATAGATAAAGGTGGCCCGGGAGACGAACAAGGTACCACATATACCAGTTATCTTTTAGGAAATCCATATCCGTCAGCAATTGATGCAAGAACATTTATTACTGATAATTCCGCAACAATAGAAGGTACGCTACAATTGTGGGAACAATGGGACGGGAATACCCATTATTTGGCAGAATACCAAGGAGGGTACGGATTTATTACAAATTTGTCTACATTAAGAGCCTATCAATATCCAGGGATTGGGATAGATGGCCCAGGTGCCAAAAGACCAACCTTCTTTATTCCTGTCGCACAGGCTTTCTTTGTTCAAGTTATTAATGATGGTCCTATTGTATTTAATAACACTCAACGTATATTTATAAAAGAAAGTGATGCCGATGGTTCTGATGACACCGGCTCCGTGTTTATGAGAACATCAGAAGAGGAAACACCAGGCGCTCAGTAATGCTTCTAACACAAATGAGAACTTTGAAATTATACGTCTTGAATTTGGCACATCTGCCGGGGCAACAAGACACTTTGTTCTGGGATTTAATGAAACCACAACAGATGATTATGATAATGGCTATGATGGTGGAAAGATCTTTAATATTCCTCCTGAAGATATGGGTACTCTTTTGAACGATGAAAGGCTTGTAATTCAGGCTTACGCTCCAATAAATGCTTCAAAAGTTATAGACCTGTACTTGAATACCTCCGGAAACCTGACTTATAGTCTTAAAATTAATGAATTGATCAATATAGACCCTGCACAGGATATATTCCTAAGGGATAACAAGGAAAATGTGTATTGGGATCTAAAACAGGGACCTTATGATTTTACATCCACACCTGGTTTGGATACAGAGCGATTTGATATCGTTTTCCAGTCAAGTGATACTTTGTCCAATGAAGATTTCCTATTGGATTCTATGTTAATTTATGCCAACAATGAAGAGTCAAAACTGTTTGTTAAAGGACTGGAAGAAGACATAAATATCTTGACCATAACAAATATACTAGGACAAAAGGTTTCTGCTTATACAGATATGGACCGTGAGGTTTTAGAGAATGGCATTAAGATCAACCATTTAAGTTCCGGTATTTATATAATAAATGTAGAGACCGATACAAAAAAAGGTTCCAAAAAAATTATCGTGGATTAAAAAAGGAAAACATTAACCAAAAAAACAGAAAAGTCAAAACATTTTAGTTTTGACTTTTTTTTGTTTAAGATCATCCTATTAAGTATAAATCATTAATTTTGCACACTTAATTGTAATGCACGAAAAAACAGCACTATGTTTCCTGAATATAAAGGACTTGATTTACCAAAGGTTGCCACAGAAATATTAAAGAACTGGCAGGATAATTCCATCTTTGAAAAAAGTATTTCAACTCGTGAGGGTAACCAGCCTTATGTGTTTTTTGAAGGTCCTCCATCTGCTAACGGGTTACCTGGAGTGCACCATGTACTGGCAAGAACAATTAAGGATATCTTCCCAAGATATAAGACCATGAAAGGATTCCAGGTTAAGCGAAAAGCCGGCTGGGACACACATGGATTGCCTATTGAACTGGGAGTGGAACAGGAACTGGGAATTACTAAAGAAGATATTGGTAAAAAGATATCAATTGAAGAGTATAACGAAGCCTGTAAAAAAGCGGTGATGCGTTATACAGATATCTGGAACGACCTAACAGAAAAAATGGGATATTGGGTAGATATGGATGATCCATATATTACCTATAAGCCTAAATACATGGAAACTGTTTGGTGGCTTTTAAAACAGATCTATGATAAAAAACTGCTTTACAAAGGCTATAGCATTCAGCCATATTCTCCAAAGGCAGGAACAGGATTGAGTTCTCATGAATTGAATCAGCCCGGGACTTATCAGGACATTACAGATACAACCGTTGTGGCTCAGTTTAAGGTCCAAGCAGGAAACACTCCAGATATCCCCTTAAGGAAATGATGGGGCTGTATTCTATTAGCATGGACTACGACACCATGGACCTTGCCTAGCAATACCGCTTTGACCGTTGGTAAAAAAATTGACTATGTCCTAGTTGAGTCCTACAACCAATATACTTTTGAACCGACAAAGGTCATTTTAGCAAAAAACCTGGTTGGTACACAATTTGACATGGAAAATTCATTAAGGTTGAATCCAAATCGGATCTGGAAAATTACAAGCCTGAAGATAAAAAAATACCTTATTTGATCTTGAAGGAGTTTAAAGGAAAAGATTTGCTTGGAATAAAATATGAGCAGTTATTGCCTTACACCCTGCCAAATGACAATCCGGAAAATGCATTCAGAGTGATCTCGGGAGATTTTGTAACTACCGTAGATGGTACTGGAATCGTACATACAGCTCCTACTTTTGGTGCCGATGATGCCATGGTTGCCAAGCAGGCCAAACCGGAAGTGCCTCCAATGCTGGTTAAGGATGAAAACGGCAATTTAGTGCCACTGGTTGATCTGCAAGGTCGGTTTAGACCGGAAATGAAAGAGCATGCCGGGAAGTATGTTAAAAATGAATACTATAAGGATGGTGAAGCTCCGGAACGCTCGGTAGATGTTGAGTTGGCCATAAAATTAAAAGAAGAGAATAAGGCCTTTAAGGTTGAAAAATATAAACACAGCTATCCTAATTGCTGGAGAACAGATAAACCAATTCTATATTATCCTATGGATTCCTGGTTTATAAAAGTTACCGATAAGAGGGACAGAATGTTTGAACTGAATGAAACCATCAACTGGAAGCCTAAATCAACAGGTACAGGCAGGTTTGGTAACTGGCTGGCAAAT
The DNA here is from genome assembly GCA_963722665.1 of uncultured Flavobacteriaceae bacterium. GTDB lineage: Bacteria > Bacteroidota > Bacteroidia > Flavobacteriales > Flavobacteriaceae > Site-B1. The sequence continues at coordinate 63,211 of CAVRNW010000019.1, read as the reverse complement.
GCCAATGACTGGAATTTATCGCGTTCTCGTTTTTGGGGAATCCCACTGCCAATCTGGAGAACCGAAGATGGCAAAGAAGAACTTTGTATCGGATCGGTCAAAGAATTAAAATCGGAAATGCAAAAAGCCGTTCAGGCAGGGTTCATGAAGGAAGACATTTTTGCATCTTTTGAAGTTGGCAACAATTCCGAAGAGAACTATGACAAGATCGATCTTCACAAGAATATAGTAGATAGTATTGTTCTGGTTTCCCCTTCAGGAAAACCTATGAAACGAGAGTCAGACTTAATTGATGTCTGGTTCGATTCCGGGTCCATGCCCTATGCACAATGGCACTATCCATTTGAGAATAAGGAATTAATCGATAAACATAAATTCTTTCCTGCAGATCTGATAGCTGAAGGAGTAGATCAAACCAGAGGTTGGTTCTATACCTTGCATGCCATTGCAACCATGGTCTTTGATTCGGTTGCCTATAAGAATGTGGTCTCTAACGGTTTGGTTTTAGATAAGAACGGACAAAAAATGTCCAAGCGCCTTGGTAATGCAGTCGATCCTTTTGAAACCTTGAGTAAATATGGTCCTGATGCCACCCGATGGTACATGATTGCCAATGCCAATCCCTGGGATAATTTAAAATTCGATCTTGACGGTATTGAGGAAGTTAGGCGCAAATTCTTTGGAACGCTTTATAATACCTATTCGTTTTTTACATTATATTCCAATATTGATAAGTTTGATTATTCTGAAGCTGACATTCCGTTAAATGAAAGACCGGAAATAGATCGTTGGATATTATCAGAATTAAATACCCTGATCAAAAAAGTTGACGAATTCTATGCTGATTATGAGCCTACCAAAGCCGCCAGAGTCATATCAGATTTTACGCAGGACTTCTTAAGCAACTGGTTTGTGAGATTAAGCAGAAGGAGATTCTGGAAAGGTGATTATCAAAAAGATAAGATATCGGCTTACCAGACTTTATATACTTGTTTATTAACTATTTCAAAATTAGGAGCGCCTATTGCACCTTTCTATATGGACAGGTTGTATCTGGATTTGATAAAGGATACCCATAAAGAATCTTTCAGCAGTGTTCATTTGGCAGAATTTCCTAAATATGACCTTAATTTTATAGATAAGGTTTTGGAGCGAAAAATGGAGAATGCGCAAACAATATCCTCATTGGTATTATCGTTAAGAGCTAAGGAGAAGATAAAAGTGCGTCAGCCTTTACATAAAATCATGATCCCGGTTGAGAGCAGGCAGCAAAAAGAAGAAATTTTGGCTGTTTCCAATTTAATTATGCACGAGGTTAATGTGAAGGAAATCGACATACTGGAAGATGCATCAAACATTTTGGTAAAGCAAATAAAACCAAATTTTAAGGTTCTTGGACCTCGGTTTGGGAAGGATATGAAGTTGATTTCCAACGCAATAAGTGCATTTACCGCTCAGGATATCAAAAAAATCGAACAAAGTGGTAGTTTTGACGTTGAAATTAACGAAAAAAATATTACATTAGGGCTTGAAGATGTGGAAATCACATCTCAAGACATTGAGGGATGGCTTGTTGCTAACGAGGGTTCAATAACCGTTGCTCTCGATGTTACCATAACCGATGACCTACGAAAAGAAGGGATTGCACGTGAGCTCGTCAATCGGATTCAAAATTTACGTAAGGATTCAGGTTTTGAAGTAACAGATCGAATAGATGTGATGCTTCAAAAAGATGAAAATATTATTAATGCTGTTAGCACTAATTTAGCCTATATAAAAGCTGAAACCTTAACAGAAGAACTTGAAATTATTGACCAATTAAACAATGGTATAGAAATTGCTTTCGATGATGTACATACCAAATTGTTTATTCAAAAACATTAAATTATGAGCGTGGATACAAATAACAGATATTCCGATAAGGAATTAGCAGAATTCAAAACTCTTATATCAGAAAAAATAGTAAAAGCCCAACGTGACCTGGAACTTATTAAAAGTGCCTACATGAATGACCATAACAATGGTACAGATGACACGTCTCCAACATTTAAAGCTTTTGAAGAAGGTAGTGAAACTATGAGCAAGGAAGCCAACTCACAATTGGCAATAAGACAGGAAAAATTCATCCGTGATCTTAAAAATGCCCTGATCAGAATTGAGAACAAAACATATGGAGTTTGCAGGGTTACCGGCAGACTTATAAATAAAGAACGCCTAAAATTAGTACCTCATGCCACATTGAGCATAGAAGCTAAGAATATGCAAAAATAAATTTTAGTTCGTACAAGGTTTAACGTCTCAATATAGTATATTGGGACGTTTTTTATTAGTGAAATTCAATTTTTAAAAGACTAAAAGTTGCATTAAAAAATGTAAGTTGAAATAACGGAATCTCTATGGAAACCAATAATAAATGTCCTTAAAAAAAGTATCCTTTTTAATTGTAGTCATTTTACTTATTGATCAAATAAGCAAAGTGTATATCAAAACCCATTTTGCCTTAGGAGATAGTGTTAAGCTGTTCAGTTGGTTTGAAATATTATTTGTTGAGAATAATGGAATGGCCTGGGGAACCAAATTAAGCGATTTTATAACTATTATTTCAGACAGGACAGCAAAAGTGATTCTTACTATATTCCGTGTCATAGCAATTTTTGGTATTGGTTACTGGCTAATAAATACAATTAAACACAAGGGCTCAAAATTATTGTCACTGTCAATCTCATTAATTTTTGCAGGTGCCCTAGGCAATATTATTGATTCGGTATTCTATGGGTTATTGTTTAGTGATAGCGCCGGACAAGTAGCACAGTTCTTACCTTCGCAAGGTGGCTATGATTCGCTACTCCATGGTAATGTTGTGGATATGCTGTATTTTCCTATCTACAAAGGTTTTTTACCGGAATGGATCCCGCTCATTGGAGGTGATTATTTCACTTTTTTCGAACCTGTTTTTAACGTGGCAGATATGGCCATTAGTACCGGCTTTATCATGCTTATCGTATTTAACAAAAAAGTGTTTCCTAAAAAAAACGACTAAAACTTATATGTTCTGGAAGGAGTGACACAAAGGTCCAGCTTAACATCGTTGTTTGTTATCCCTGAAATGCTATCCTCCGCTTCAAAAAAGGACAAGCCTATTTTTAAGGCTTCCGGTTTACATTCTCTTAAAAAATTATCGTAGAACCCCTTACCATAACCCACTCTGCTGCCTTGTTTATCAAAAGCCAAAAGTGGCACAAAGACAATTTCAATTTGCCTTGGTTTTATCTCAATACCATCTACAGGTTCCGGTATGTTCCAGCTATTCGTTTTAATTTTGGTGCTATCGGTTAGCAGGAAATGCTTCATTGATGTTGTTTTGAACTCGGTCCTGGACAATACGATATGTTTATCTTTTCCCGATAAGATGCTCAAAATAGGTTCTGTATCTACTTCTTTCAATTGTGCAATAGATAAAAACACATGATAAAATTCCGCATCCCAAATAGGTAATTTTAAAATTTCATTTGCAATGGCAATGCTGTTACTGCTTATTTCTTCTGATGAAAGCTTACTTCTTAAGTCTTTATATTTCTTGCGAAACTCTTGTTTTGTCATATCGCAAAGTTATCTAAAAGTCAAATAAAAATAGTCATTGCGAACAAAGTGAAGCAATCTTTTACTTTGGTGTATTAATATTTTAAACTCCTTTTAAAAAGATCACATCGGTTTTTGCTTTAGACACTCCCGTCCCGATAGTTCAAGACAGGCTTTGCGGAGAATCTCAAATTACTATAGATTCATCCACTCTAGTGGGAATGGCGGTTGATAAAACTGTTAAAAACTAAAACAGACCTGTCTGTTTTTAATATATAAGCTTCGTAATTTTATATCATGCAAAAACAAAAACCAGTCAAGGACAGATTAATCGAAACAGCCTCAGAGTTATTTTATCAAAACGGATACAACAATACCGGAATAAATGAGGTCATTGAAAAAGCTCATGTGGCAAAAGCCAGCTTATACAGTCATTTTAAAACCAAAGATGCCCTTTGTATAGCCTATTTAAACCATAAGGAAACACAGTTTTACAATAAATTGAATCTTTTCTTAAAAGACAAGCAAAAAGGAAAGGTGAAAGTGCTGGCTATATTTGATTTTTTAAGAGAGTTATTTAGAGAGCCCGATTTCAAAGGTGGCTGGAGCCAGAATATTCTGGCTGAAATCGACAAGAAAAATACAGTTATAAAGGAGGAAATATTTAAGAATAAATTAAATTTAAGGAATTATATCACTGAACTGGTATCAAAGAATTTAGATACAAAACACCCTGAAAAACTAGCCTCTAAATTATATCTGTTGTTTGAAGGAGCTCTAATTGAAAGCTATTTACAACAGGATAGCTGGCCGATTAAAGACGCAAAAGAAATTGCATTAAGTCTGCTTTAAGAATTCTTTAATTTGGTAGAAATGTGAAAAAGTGCATCTCCCTGATAAACAAGTGGGGATTGATTGATATTGAATATATATCCTGAGCACTCTGCTTTTACAAAATGATTGAACTTTCCGTAAGGATCGGTTATATTACCTATCAGATCACCTTTATTAACCAAAGAATTAATGTTGACCGAAGACTTGAACATGCCTGAATGTCCGGCCCTTAACCACCTGCTCTTAGTAATGAAAATTGATTTTTTCTTAGGCTTTGATACCTTAAATTTCCCTTGAAGCATTCCCATATTGCTCAATATCCGCTTACAGCCATTAACACCTGTATTTGTAACTATGGGATCAATATTGAAGGACTTCCCACCTTCATATAATAAAATTGGCACACCTAGTTTATGACATGTACTTCGAAAAGATTTCTTGATATTTTTCGTGTAAAGCACAAAAGGAGCTCCAAAAATGGTTGCAAAATTATCTAATAACGGATCATTTTCAGCAATTCTGATCTGAGGAGAATTAAAACGATCTGCTCCTCCTGTATGATAGTCTAAAATCAGATCGGCATGCGGGACCACTTCATTTATCAATTTATGGGCCACCCGACTGGCCAATGAACCCGATTTACTACCGGGAAAAACCCTGTTCAGATCACGCCCGTCAGGAAATTCCCTGTCCTTATGAATAAACCCGAATATGTTGATCACAGGAATACAAATGATAGTTCCTATTTTTGGTTTATTAATCCCTTTTGCAATTATCTGCCTCACAATTTCAACGCCGTTGACCTCATCCCCATGAATACCCGCCGTAATTATAACCGTAGGTCCCGGTTTTTTAGAACGATTTATTATAACAGGAACTTCAACCGGGTTTCGGGAATGCAATTTGGCCACATCAAAACTTGCCTCTGCACTTTGGCCTAAACCTATTTTTTCTCCTAAAATATTGAGTATTTCCGATCCGCTCATTTTACTTAGTGTTTCTTTCAATATAAGTAATGATTGCTCTGGCAATATTTTTTTTCGTTGCGCTTTCTATTCCTTCCAATCCTGGAGTTGAGTTCACTTCTAATACAAGTGGGCCCCTATCAGACTCCAACATATCAACTCCGCAAACAGGTAATCTTAACGCTTTTGCCGCTTTTAGTGCCGCTTTGATCTCTTCAGCATTTAACTTCACATAGTCTGCACTGCCGCCACGATGTAAATTAGATCTGAATTCACCTTCCTTACCCTGTCGTTTCATTGCTCCCACTACTTGATTGTCGACAATCAATGCTCGAAGATCCGATCCTTTTGCCTCTTTAACATATTCTTGAACGATCACCCGGGCCTGCAATCCATTAAATGCTTCCAGCACAGATTCCGCCGCATTTTTACTTTCTGCCAGTACAACACCTAAACCCTGAGTTCCCTCAAGTAGTTTTATAATGACCGGTGTTCCGCCAACATGACTAATAACTTCTTCCACATCTCGGGAATAGTTGGTGAACACAGTTTTAGGCATACCAATTCCCGCTCTGGATAGTCTTTGAAAGCTTCTCAATTTATCTCTTGAACGTAAGATGGCATCAGAAGTAACGGTAGTAAATACATGCATCATTTCAAACTGTCGCACAACAGCACAGCCATAAAAGGTCACCGAAGATCCAATTCGTGGAATTATGGCATCTACATAATTCAAATACCTGTCTTTATAATAAATAGTAGGTTTTTCCTTTTCAATAATTAGATCGCATTTTAAGGGATCAATTACTTCAACTTGATGACCGCGTTTTACACCTTCTTCAACAAGCCTGTTTGTTGAGTAAAGATTTTTATTTCTGGAAAGGATTACTATATTCATTTATCAATAACTATTGGTGCAATATAGCAAAAAACAAAATCAATTTTTTCTCAGTACTACTATTTAATATACCTTTGAAGTTATGAGTAATGCCGACCTGAAATTACAATTGCAAACGCTTCCGGACTCTCCGGGAGTGTACCAGTATTTTGATAAAGAAGGGGTAATTATTTATGTTGGAAAAGCCAAAAACCTAAAAAAAAGGGTCAGTTCTTATTTCACCAAAACATTCGATAATGGCAAAACCCGAATACTGGTCAGGAAAATTGTAAAAATAAAGCACATAGTTGTTGATACGGAAACCGATGCTTTGCTGTTGGAAAATAATTTGATCAAGAAGTATCAACCCAGATATAATGTGATGCTGAAGGATGACAAGTCCTATCCCTGGATCTGCATAAAAAAAGAACGATTCCCGAGAGTATTCTCTACTCGGCGAGTCATAAAAGATGGATCAGAATATTTTGGCCCTTATACCAGTGGCAGGACAGTTTCAACATTATTGGACCTTATCAAAGGTCTCTACCAGTTGCGTACATGTAATTTCGATCTGTCTCCCGAAAAAATTGAATCCGGTAAGTATAAAGTATGCCTGGAGTATCATTTAGGAAACTGCAAAGGAGCTTGTGAAGGTTTTGAGACGGAAGAAGAATACTATGAAAATATTATAGCCATTCGTGAAATATTAAAAGGAAATTTTAAGGATTCTCTGCATCAATTTAAAAGGCAAATGAAACAATTTGCTGCCGATATGCATTTTGAAGACGCCCAAAAAATAAAGGAGAAAATTGAAATACTTGAAAATTACCAATCAAAATCAACAATTGTCAATCCAAAGATCAGTAATGTTGATGTATTCTCAATAGTGAGTGATGAAAGCTATGGCTATATCAATTTTTTGCAACTCTCTTATGGTTCGATAATTCGTTCCCACACATTAGAAATAAAAAAGAAGCTGGACGAAACCGACAAAGAATTATTGCAATTGGCAATAATTGAACTTAGACAGCGATTCACTTCAAATTCAAAGGAAATATATGTTCCTTTTCAGGTCAGAATTGGTGAAAATGTAAAAGTAAGCGTTCCAAAATTGGGTGATAAAAAGCATATTCTGGACCTCTCTGTCAGAAATGCAAAATACTACAGAATGGAGCGTTTCAAACAAATTAAGATCACTGATCCGGACAGACATGTAAACAGAATTATGGCGCAAATGAAAAGCGACCTGCGTTTGAGCGAAGAGCCCAGACAAATTGAATGTTTTGATAATTCAAACATACAAGGAACCCATCCTGTGGCAGCTTGTGTTGTTTTTAAAAACGGCAAGCCAAGTAAAAAGGATTACAGACATTTCAATATAAAAACGGTTGAGGGACCTGATGACTTTGCCTCAATGGAAGAAGTGGTGTACAGACGATATAAACGCCTTTTGGAAGAAGACCTGCCCTTACCCCAATTAATTATAATAGATGGAGGAAAAGGGCAACTTTCATCGGCATTAAAAAGCTTGGATGCACTTAATCTAAGAGGTAAAATTGCAATAGTCGGGATTGCAAAAAAATTAGAAGAATTATTCTATCCAAACGATCCAATTCCATTATATTTAGATAAAAAAAGTGAAACTCTAAAGATCATTCAGCAACTTCGGAACGAAGCGCATCGATTTGGCATTGAACATCACAGAAACAAAAGAAGTAAAACGGCTTTAAATACAGAACTCGAAACGATACCGGGAATTGGAGAAAAAACTGTCGTGGAATTATTAAAGCATTTTAAATCGGCGAAAAGAATAAGCCAGGCAAAATTTGAAGATCTGGAAAAAATCATTGGAGCCTCAAGAGCTACTAAAATAGTCAACCACTATCAAAAAAATTAAATTTGAAAAAACTACTTGTCATATTTTTTTTAATAAGTATTTCAGTCTTTCCTCAAGAGGAACACCAAAAGGACTTGAAGGTTGGTTTGGTATTAAGCGGTGGTGGTGCAAAGGGTTTTGCTCATATAGGTGTTTTAAAAATTATTGATAGTTTAGGAATACGTGTTGACCATGTTTCCGGCACAAGCATGGGGGCAATAATTGGTTCTTTATATGCTTCCGGTTATTCCGGTAAACAGCTGGATTCTATTTTTAACAGTCTAAATTTTGATGACTTAATAAATGATATCATCCCTCGCGAATCCAGAACATTTTATGAGAAAGAACAGGCAGAAACATATGCCATAACATTACCCTTTAACAAATTCAAGGTCTCCTTGCCTTCTGCCATATCTAAAGGTCAGAATTTATTCAATTTACTTTCAAAATTAACTTTACATGTTAGTGATGTTCATGATTTTAGTAAACTCCCAATACCATTTTTCTGCGTTGCTACAGATGTCGAGACTGGTCAAAGTGTAATTCTGGATAAAGGAAATTTAGCTCAATCCGTCAGAGCAAGTGGGGCGCTTCCATCCTTGTTTCAGCCGGTCTATATAAACAACAGAATGCTTTGTGATGGTGGTGTGACCAATAATTACGCTTTAAATGAGCTTAAGGAAAAAGGAATTGATATAATAATAGGAGTTGATGTTCAGGATGACCTATTGGACAGAGAAGAGCTAAAATCAGCACCTGCTATCTTACTCCAGATCAATAATTACCGGACAATCCGAGAGATGGAGGTAAAAGCAAAATTGACAGATATATACATTAAACCAGATATTAAGGATTTTAATGTTGTGTCGTTCAGCCAAGGAAATAAGATCATTAAAAATGGGGAAGATGCTACTCTGGCTCAATTAGATAAACTGAAAGGAGTCGTTAAAAATCAAAGAAAAAAAGTGTTTAAAGCTGTTCAATTTCATCAACTGGATAGCATAAAGATCAAAACAGTTACACTTAATGGGAATAAAAACTATTCAAGATCCTACATTCTTGGTAAACTTAAAGTTAAAAACAACCAAACTGTCTCTTATGATGATTTCATAAAAGGTGTTAACAATTTGGTTGCTACTAACAATTTTGATGACTTTTCATACCAATTTCAACGTGATAATTATGGATATCTTTTAACCGCAAATATTAAGGAAAGTGAGAATAAAACTCTTCTAAAGGCAAGTTTGCATTTTGACGAACTTTACAAAAGTGCTGCCTTGATCAATTTAACGCATAAACGTTTGTTCTTTAATAATGATCTTACATCCATCGATTTAATTTTAGGTGATAATATCAGATACAATTTTGAATATTACATCGATAAAGGACTCTATTGGAGTATTGGAATAAATTCCAGATTAAATACTTTTAGCAGAAATGTAAGTGCTGCACTACTGCTTTCACCAGAAGATCTTGAAAATACGACTTTGAATAAAATAGATGTCCAACTCGTTGATTTTACAAATCAGGCGTATTTGCAAACGCTGTTTAAAAAAGATTTCAGGCTTAGGATCGGTGCAGAATTGAAACATTTAAATTATGATTCCGAAACCTATATTGAAAACAGTAATGAGGATAAAACCGTCTTTGAAGACAGTGACTTTTTTAGTTTTTTCGGAAATTTAAAATATGATACGTACGATAACAAATTTTTTCCTTCAAAGGGATTCTATTTTAATGGTGATTTTAATTTATACCTCTTCTCTTCCGACTTTAATAATGATTTTGCAGAATTCTCTATTGCAAAAGCAGACATAGGTTATGCCTTTAAAGTTTCCAACAGGTTTTCTGTAAATCTCAATACTCAAGGAGGTTTTCAGGTTGGCAACAACTCTGTGAATTCACTCAATTTTGTCTTAGGAGGTTATGGAAACAATTTTATAAACAATTTTGTTCCATTTTATGGTTATGATTTTATATCCATAACAGGGAACAGTTTTGTTAAAGGCACCATTAATTTGGACTATGAAATATTCAATAAGAACCATATTATTTTTTCTTCCAATTTCGCAAATGTAGCAGATGATATATTTGAAAACGCAGAATGGTTTACAGATCCCGATTTTACTGGTTACGCTTTAGGATACTCACTGGAAACCTTTTTAGGACCAATAGAAGCGAAATATTCATATTCACCGGAAACGAAGGAAGGTTTTTGGTTTTTCAATTTAGGTTTGTGGTTTTAACGCTTTTTAACAAGATAGAAGAATTTACTCCAAATTTCACGATATTTGTATCAGACCAATTAAAGTAAATAAAGATTATTTAATTTTATTATTTCTTGATAATCATGAATAAAAATTTAATAATCTATTAATCAAGAAAATATAATTATTATGCCATTTTATCATAAACTGGGTAAAATTCCGCCTAAAAGACATACTCAATTCAGAAAACCTGATGGCAGCCTATATTATGAACAACTTTTTGGAACTATTGGTTTTGATGGAATGTCAACCAATAGTTACCATGAGCAACGCCCAACGCAGGTAAAAGAGATCAAAAAACAATACAGTGTTGCTCCAAAAATAGCGAAAGCAAACAATATGCAATCCTATAGGTTCAGAGGGTTTCAAGTCAAACCGGAATCAGACTACCTGTTAAGCAGAAAAGTGATCTTAACAAATTCCGATTGTAATATAATCCTTGCTGCTCCAAAGGATTCGGTTAAAGATTACTTTTACAAGAATACAGATGCAGACGAATTGATCTTTATTCATAAAGGCAGCGGTAAATTAAGAACCATGTTTGGGAATTTAGATTTTAAATATGGTGATTACCTTCTTATTCCAAGAGGAATGATCTACAAAATAGATTTTGATTCATCCGACAATAGATTATTTATTGTAGAATCCTACAGGCCTATTTACACACCAAAACGATACCGAAACTGGTTTGGGCAATTGCTTGAACATTCTCCTTTTTGTGAGCGAGACATCAGGAGGCCAGAAGAACTGGAAACCTATAACAAAAAAGGAGACTTTTTAATAAAAGTCAAAAAGAAGAATGAAATTTTTGACATGATCTATGCCTCTCATCCTTTTGATGTCGTAGGTTATGATGGCTACAATTATCCTTATGCTTTTTCCATACATGATTTTGAACCTATAACAGGTCGAATTCATCAACCACCTCCGGTCCATCAAACTTTTGAAACTGATGCATTTGTTGTTTGCAGTTTCGTTCCAAGGCTATATGATTATCATCCAGATTCTATTCCTGCACCTTACAACCACAGTAATATTGACAGTGATGAAGTATTGTACTATGTTGATGGCGATTTTATGAGCCGTAATGATGTTGAGGCTGGACATATTTCATTGCATCCTGCCGGTATACCTCACGGTCCACATCCCGGAGCTACGGAAAGAAGCATAGGTAAAAAAGAAACTGAGGAACTGGCAGTAATGGTAGATACTTTTAAACCTTTACAGGTAACCGAAGAGGCTTTAAAAATAGCAGATAACGATTATTATAAATCCTGGTTAGAATAAAAATCACTTCACAATGAGTAAAGATATAAAGTCCGTTAATTACGGTTTAGAAAAAATATTTAAAGGAGCGCAAGATTTCCTCCCTCTGTTAGGGACCGATTATGTCGAGTTTTATGTAGGGAACGCAAAACAGTCGGCGCATTTCTATAAAACAGCCTTCGGATTTCAATCTCTTGCCTATGCAGGATTAGAGACTGGAGTCAAAGATCGGGCTAGTTATGTATTGAAACAGGATAAGATCCGTTTGGTCCTGACCACACCTTTAAATAGTAATTCCCCGATCAATGATCATCTTGCTAAACATGGAGATGGTGTAAAAGTAATCGCTCTTTGGGTTGAAGACTCAAAAAAGGCATTTGAGGAAACTACTTCCAGAGGTGCCAAACCATTTATGAAACCAACAGTTGAAAAAGATGAATCTGGTGAAGTTGTAAGGTCAGGAATTCATACTTATGGAGATACAGTTCATATTTTTGTTGAACGCAAAAACTACAAAGGAATATTTTTACCAGGTTTTAAGGAATGGAAATCAGATTATAATCCGTCCTCTGTAGGATTGAAATTTATAGATCATATGGTAGGCAATGTTGGCTGGGGTGAGATGAATCAATGGGTGAAATGGTACGAAGATATCATGGGCTTTGAGAATTTCTTGTCGTTCGACGACAAACAAATTCATACTGAATATTCTGCTCTTATGAGTAAAGTGATGAGCAATGGTAATGGCCGTATTAAATTCCCAATAAATGAACCGGCAAAAGGAAAGAAAAAATCTCAAATTGAAGAATATTTAGATTTTTATGAAGGTTCTGGCGTACAGCATATTGCTGTGGCAACAGACAATATTATTAATACCATCAGTGAGTTAAAAGCAAGAGGAATTGAGTTTTTACCTCCGCCTCCACAGGCTTATTATGATGAGATCCCTAAGCGATTAGGCGAGCACAAACATATGTTAAAAGAAGATATTAAAGAACTTCAAAAATTGTCAATTCTTGTAGATGCTGATGAAGAAGGTTATCTGTTGCAGATCTTTACAAAACCTATAGAAGACAGACCAACATTATTCTTTGAAATTATTCAACGAATGGGAGCTCGAGGATTTGGAGCCGGGAATTTTAAAGCCCTTTTTGAATCCATTGAAAGAGAACAACAACTTAGGGGCACACTTTAACAAGTTCTTAATTATTACTTTTTAAAAACTCCATTATATTTGATGGAGTTTTTAATTTCTAACTTTTGGAACAGTAATTGCAAATTATAATAAAAAGTAGATTTAATAAAGTTATTAATATTGAATTTACAATATGAACAAGACACTACTTACAATAACAGTAATACTATTATTCCAAGGTTCTCTACCCGAACAAGAATCTTCCTATCAATCAGGGGAATGGTTTAAGTTCAGAATGAGCTATAGCGGATTTCTAAAGGCCGGAAATGCCACACTTTTAGTCAGAGACTACAAATACAATGGCAAAGATGTTTATCACATTCAAGGTATGGGCTGGACAACAGGAGCTATAAAATGGTTCTTTAAAGTAAGGGACGTTTATGAAAGTTACATTGATAAAGTTACGGGCGAGCCTTATAAATTTATCAGAAATATAGATGAAGGTGGTCATACAAAAGATATTGAAATTGAATTTGATCACGCTAACAATAAGGCCTTTGTCCATAACAAAAAGAAAAATATCAAAAAAGTCTTTACTACAAAAGATAATATCCAGGATATGGTTTCAACATACTATTATTTGCGTAATAGTATAGATGTGGAAAACTTAAAGATTGGCGACGAAGCTTCTGTCAATATGTTTTTTGATGAAGAAAATTATGGCTTTAAGTTAAAATACCTGGGAGAGGAATTAATTAACACTCAATTTGGTAAGGTAAATACCTTAAAATTCAGACCATATGTTATGGCTGGCAGAGTTTTTAAAGAAGAAGAAAGTTTAACGCTTTGGGTTTCAAATGATAAAAATAAAATACCTTTGCGCATAAAGGCAGATTTGGCTGTAGGGTCATTGAGGGCAGATCTGGAAGCATTTAAAGGATTAAAATATCCTTTTGAAATTTATATTGATAATTAATGAGTGTTGAGAAACTAACCAAACAATTAAAAGAAAAATACGATAGCATTGATCAGGATCTGGAAACTCATCTTGAGGGATTACTTCATAGCAATCCGATTAATTATTGGGATTACATACATACAGATGCGCTTTTAAATCTTCAAATACAACGTACAACACTTCCTGATGAGATGGTATTTATAATGTACCATCAAATCAATGAACTTATATTTAAAATGATGCTTTGGGAAATAGATCAGGTTTCATAAAGAAGAACATTTGACGGCCTCATTTTTTTCGACAAAATTAAGACGCATTAGTCGATACTTTGACATGCTTACCTCATCATTTAATATTATGAGAGATGGAATGGAGGTTGAACAATACATGAAATTCAGGACCACATTAACTCCGGGTAGCGGTTTTCAAAGTGCCCAATACAGAAAAATTGAATTCGCTTCTACTGAACTTATCAATCTTATAGATAAAAAATTCAGAGCTACCATAAATAGGGACACTCCTTATGAGCATGCTCTGGAACATTTGTATTGGCAGGCTGCCGGAAAAGATTATAAAACAGGTAAAAAATCGTATTTATTAAAAACTTTTGAAGCAAAATATAAAGAAGAATTTATTAGTTTTACAAAATATTACAATTCCAGGAATCTGTGGACCAGATTTAAAGAATTACCACAGAAGGAAAAGACAGATAAGGATTTGATCGGTGCAATGAGGCACTATGATCATACTGTAAACATACAATGGGTTATGGCCCACTATAATGCCGCAAATCATTATCTTCAAATAAATGGGGAAACAGCTGAAGCTACAGGTGGCAGCGAATGGGCAAAATACATGCATCCTAAGTATCAACGCAGAATATTTTTCCCGGATGTTTGGACCAAAGAAGAGCTGGAGAATTGGGGAAAGAATCTATAAATTATTTGACAGAAAAATTGAAAAAATTAATAGCACTATTTACAATCATCATTAGTTTTGCAGCATGTAAAAAGGAAGTAACTCCTCTTGAGTTACCCGTGACCAATTTTGTTGCTCCAATTGAAGTCCCAAGAGTGGAATTCGGATTTAATTTCAATGACTTTGATGTTGTACAGGATACCATTAGAAATGGTGATAGTTTTGGTCAACTCCTATTCAACAATAATTTAGGCTACAGTGAAATAGCTAATATTACAACTGCCATTAAAGACAGTTTTGACGCCAGAAAATTAGATATCAATAAACAATACACGATTTTAAAATCTGTTGACTCACTTAACAAACCACAGGTCTTTATTTATCAACCCAACAGCATTGATTATGTTGTTGTAGATTTTAGGGATACTATTGTTGCACAAAGAAAGAGTAAACCTGTAACTATTATAGAAAATACTGCTACCGGTGTGATCAACAGCTCATTGTCTGAAACTATAGAAGAACAAGGGTTAAGCTATAACATTGCAAACGACCTGTCTACCATTTATGCATGGACCATTGACTTCTTTAAACTTCAAAAAGGAGACCGATTTAAAATAGTATACACAGAAAAGTATATTGACGATACAACATTTGTTGGTATTGACCAGATCAAATCGGCTTATTTTGAACATAATAACAGACCTTTTTATGCTTTTAAGTTTGTAGCAGACACTATTAATGGCATCCCTGATTACTTTGATGAGGAAGGAAAAACACTTAGAAAAGCCTTTTTAAAGGCTCCTTTAAAATTTAGCACAAGAATCTCATCTCGTTTTTCACGTAATAGATTCCATCCCGTACAAAGGAGATGGAAAGCACATAAAGGAACCGATTATGCCGCCCGAAGAGGAACACCAATCATTAGCACTGCAAACGGAACAGTCATAAATTCAGGTTATACCAGAGGTAATGGAAATTATGTAAAAATTAAGCATAACGCTACCTATACAACCCAATATTTGCATATGAGCAAAAGAGGGGTTAAAGTAGGTGATTTCGTGAAACAGGGAGAAGTTATTGGTTATGTTGGCAGTACAGGTCTTGCATCAGGACCGCATGTCTGTTACAGATTTTGGAAAAATGGAGTCCAGGTAGATCCCTACAAACAAAAATTACCGGAAGCCAAGCCAATGGATAAGAATATGAAACCCATCTATTTTGAGTTTATCAAGGATTTAAAAATAGATATTGATAAGATTTCCTTTTCAGAAACTAATTTATAAGACATGTCTTTAAAAAGCATCAACCCAACCCAAACAAATTCCTGGAAGAACCTAACAAAACATTTTAATGAGATCAAGGATGTTCATATGAAGGATCTTTTTAAAAAGGATTCTGAAAGAGCTAATGAACTGACAATAAAATGGGAAGATTTTTATGTTGATTACTCAAAGAACAGGATCACAGAAGAGACTTTAAAATTGTTGATCGGCCTTGCAAACGAGGTTGAATTAAAAGATGCCATTGGAAAATACTTCTCGGGAGATGTAATTAATAAAACAGAAAACAGAGCTGTATTACATACTGCATTAAGAGCTCCAAAAACAGAAAAAGTTATTGTTGATGGAGCTAATGTGATCCCTGAAGTTTTTGAAGTAAAGAAAAAAATTGAAGATTTTACAAAGAAAATTGTCAACGGCGAACTTAAAGGTTTCTCCAATAAAAAGTTTACAACTGTTGTTAATATAGGTATAGGCGGATCAGATCTTGGGCCGGCTATGGTCGTAGATTCCCTGCAATATTATAAAAATCATTTGACCACCTATTTTGTCAGTAATGTTGATGGAGACCATGTTAATGAAGTTATAAAAACTCTAGATCCCGAAACAACCCTTTTTGTAATAGTATCTAAAACCTTCACAACCCAGGAAACTTTATCTAATGCTAACACCATAAGAAATTGGTTTTTAAAATCTGCCAACGAGAAAGCTATAGCCAAGCATTTTGTGGCTGTATCTACGAATATTTCTAAAGTAAAGGAATTCGGTATTGACGAAGAGAATATCTTCCCTATGTGGAACTGGGTAGGTGGTCGATTTTCACTTTGGAGTGCAGTTGGATTAACCATTAGTTTAGCAGTAGGTTACAGTAATTTTGAAGCTCTTTTGACCGGTGCACATAAAATGGACCAGCATTTTAAAAATGAGGAATTTGAATCAAATATTCCTGTGACATTAGCACTTATTAGTGTTTGGTATAATAACTTTTTTCATGCTGAAAGCGAAGCAATCATAGCATATTCACAATATTTGAACCAGTTTGCAACCTATCTCCAGCAAGGAATTATGGAAAGCAATGGGAAAAGTGTAGATAGAAATGGCAAACCAATAAATTATCAAACGGGAACGATCATTTGGGGAGAACCCGGAACAAATGCACAACATGCTTTCTTTCAGCTCATCCATCAGGGTACCAAATTAATTCCGGCAGATTTTATAGGCTTTGTTCATAGTTTGCATGGTAATAAGGACCATCAGGATAAGTTGATCTCAAATTATCTGGCACAAACTGAAGCTCTTTTAAATGGGAAAACCGAAAAAGAGGTGTTGACCGAGTTAAGATCTACGAATTTATCTCAGTCAGACATAGATTTTTTGCTTCCATTCAAGGTATTCCAGGGAAATAAGCCAACAAATAGTATTTTCATAAATAAACTAACTCCCGAAAGTTTAGGAAAACTCATCGCTATGTATGAGCATAAGATATTTGTGCAAGGGGTCATCTGGAATATTTTTAGTTACGATCAATTTGGTGTGGAACTGGGTAAGCAGTTAGCTTCTACTTTGTTGAATGAGATCAATAACAAGTCTTCTAATGTTCATGATTCGTCTACTAAAAACCTGCTAAAGCACTATAAGAAAGTTAATTAATCTTTTAATTTCCTGTTTTCTTTAATTATGACCAATATCATGTTAATAAAATTAACATTTTGTATATTTGACGCGTAGAAATTCTTAACCTTTTATAATTCATAAAAGAGTTAAAAATATTAGATTTTTGCGCAAAATTAAAACAATAATTAATCCATTTTTAAAATGAAAAAAATTACTCATTTAATTGCAGTAGTAGTAATGCTATTTACTACACTGACCTTTTCACAAAGTACGATAACAGGGACTGTTATTGATTCGGGGTTGAATTCTCCTTTACCTGGTGCTAATATTGTAGAAAAAGGCACATCCAACGGAACTACATCAGATTTTGATGGTAACTTTACTTTAAAAACGAGATCGGCTTCAGGTCAAATCGTTATTTCTTATGTTGGTTACGTGAAACAAACTATCGCTTTTTCCGGCGATCAAAATCTGGGAACAGTTAGTTTAGTTACTGATAACACGCTTCAAGAGGTTGTGGTTATCGGGACAGGAATTATCGATTTAGCAGAAGGAAGAGAAACTCCGGTTGCCGTATCTACCATTCAAGGTATTGATATTCAATTAAAAACTGCAGGTAACATGGAATTTGGTGAATCGTTTAAAAACACACCATCTGTTTATGTTTCTGATCAAGGTGGTGGATTTGGTGATAGTCAAATATTTTTAAGAGGTTTTGACCAAACAAATACGGCTTACCTGCTAAACGGACAACCTATCAACGGTATGGAAGATGGTAGAATGTACTGGTCTAACTGGTCTGGTATGGCAGATGTTGCAAATGCTGTACAGGTGCAAAGAGGTCTTGGAGCTTCTAAACTTGCTATCTCTTCTGTTGGTGGTACAGTTAACATCGTATCCAAAACAACTGATAGAAATCAAGGTGGATTTGTTAGAGTTATGGGCGGTAATGATAGCTACGTTAAAACTACAGCAGGCTATGATTCAGGTCTTAACGACAAAGGCTGGGCATTCTCAGTATTATTAGACCACTGGCAAGCACATAGAAAGTATTCTTATGGTACAGCCGGACAAGGACAAAATTATTTGTTTTCCGTAGGATACAAGGCAAGTGAAAAGAGTGAGTTTAACTTTTTAATTACCGGTGCACCACAATGGCATGATCAAAACTTCTCTGATGATCTGGAGAATTATGAAGCATTTGGTGAAAAAGCTAATGATAATACAGGATTCTTAGATGGTGAACGATATACTGAAAGACGTAATTTCTACCACAAACCAGTGGCTAACTTAAACTGGGATTTGGATATCAACGATAAATTAGATCTTTCTACAGTACTATATGCCTCATGGGGACGTGGTGGTGGAACAGGAAATGTTGGTGCTGGACGTGTTAGAACCGATAATCGCGAAATTGACTTTGACCAGATCATCCTTAATAATATTGCTAATGCTGATGCAGATGGTAATGGTACCTTTGGAGGTTCTTATATCAGAAGATCTTCAGTTAATGCGCATAACTGGTATGGCTTGTTATCTAACTTAGAAATAGAAGCAAGCGAGAACTGGTCAGTAAATGTTGGTATTGATGGCAGAACCTATAATGGTATTCACTTCCGTCAATTAGAAGACTTATTAGGACTGAATGGTTATAATGACAATTTTAGAACAGATCGACCTTCAGATTACGTGATTACAGAAACTTTTAAAGCAGATCCGTGGGATGCTTTATTTAATAGAGCGGATGACGACCAAAGATATGATTACAACTATGAAGAAGTTATTTCTTATCTAGGTACTTTTGGTCAGGCAGAATACAAAAATGACAGCTTCTCGGCATTCTTCCAAGGGGCACTTTCTACTCAATCCTACCAAAGAGAAGGTTTCTTCTCTGGCAGAGGAAATGGTAAAGGTAAGTCTGATAAGGTTAATAAAATTGGATACAACCTTAAAGGTGGTTTAGCTTACAAAATAAACAAAAATCACTCTATTTTTGGTAATGCCGGATTATACTCCCGTCAACCTTTCTTAGATAATATCTTTGCTGATATTAGATACGATAACAGATTGGCTGAACCAGATGTAGATAACGAAGAAATTCTAGGTTTTGAAGGTGGGTATCGATTTGAAAATAACACTTTAAGATTAAACATAGACATTTATAATACAGAATGGGGTAATAGATTCTTATCTATAAATGGTCCTGACCAACCAGGTCTTGATGGTATTCTGGATACTGGAGATGATGAAAATAGTACCTACAGATTGACAGACGTGACTCAAGTACACAGAGGTTTCGAATTTGATTTGGAATACAGACCGTTAGCTGCTACCTGGAGTTTAACCGGTTATGGTTCTATTGGCAACTGGAAATATGATGGCAAAACCCCTTACACCTTGCAAAATGATGATACAGGAGATTTTGTAGTAAGTAATGGTGAAATAGAATTGACAGATGTTAAAGTGGGTAATGCGCCACAAACATCATTTGGTGTAGGTGTTGATGTTGATCTTGCTGAAAATCTTTCAGTTGACTGGCGTTACAACATTTATACTGATCTTTACGAATTCGTGGATCCAGAAGATGTAGCTGAAGATGCACTTGCCGGTTCAAGATATCAATCACAGAAATTGCCTTCTTATGCCTTGGCAGATGCCGGATTTACATATAAATTCAATGTTGGTGACAGCAAAGTAACATTAAGAGGAAATGTATATAACCTATTTAATGAAGCCTATATAAATCAAACGGATGCCTTTGGTACACGTCTGGGTATAGGTAGAACATTTAATGCTAGTTTGCGTTATAATTTCTAATAATAATTTTAGTCATGAAAAATCCCGATACCAAAAAGTGTCGGGATTTTTTTATTATAATATTTATTACATTTGCTTTTCACTAACTAAATTGATATTACTATGTATGAAACTGTTCAAATCCTGCACTCCTATTGGGCTATTTTGGTCCTGCTTATATTAACTCTGGCAACGTTCAATGCACTGTTCAAACTTCTGGGGAAAAAAGAGTTTAATAATAATGATCTGAGGATTTCACTATTTGCCGTAATCGTTGCCCATATACAATTATTAATAGGTCTGGTGCTTTATTTTGTTTCTCCTTTAGGATTGGAAAGCATTAAAGTCAACGGAATGGGAGGTTTAACATCATTTGCAAGACAAGTTGCTGTCGAGCATCCTTTTGTTGGGATTTTAGGAATCATATTCATCACAATAGGCTTCTCAAAACATAAAAAGAAGTTAACTGCAGCTAAAAAATTCAAGACAATTACCATTTTCTATATGATTGCCTGGTTACTTATTTTATCCAGAATTCCGTGGAGTATCTGGTTCAATTAAAACATAAAAAAGCGACTTAAAGCAAGTCGCTTTTTTTTGTATGGTTCAATTTACTTCTTTTATAATATACACATACACCGGAAAATGATCACTGTATCCGTCTGTGAAATTTCCATCGGCAAAACTTCTATTAGGATACCCTTTATAGCGGCCCTTTTTATTGGTCAAATATTGTTTATTAAAGATCCCAGCTTTGTAAAATCTATAGGAGGAAAAATCACGTTCCAAGAAAGGTTGGGTAAATAATATCTGATCGAATAAACTCCAAGCATCTCTATAAGCATTGGAACCTAAACCTTTTTTAAACATATTCTCCATTGGATTGTAAATTCCTTTCAATTCAACCTCATCAATATTCTTTTTTGCCTTCAGTACGTCCTTTATACTAGAATTTGTGGGATCATCATTCAAATCACCCATGGTGAATATTTTTGCATATGGATCATTGGCCTGTAATGAGTCTATTATACTTTTATTGAGTTTGGCCGCCGCAACACGTTTAGGTCTGCTTCTTGCTTCTCCACCCGATCTGGAAGGCCAATGACTGACAATAAAATGCATTATTTCGCCATCAAACTTACCAGTTACCAAAAGTTGATCTCTTGTATAAACTCTTTTCCTGGAAATGTCATCATAAATTTTAAGCTCATGTTTACTTGTAGTTGTAGGTGTAAATAATGGTTTTTGATAAAGTAATGCAACGTCAATGCCGCGAGCATCAGGCGAATTATAATGTACAATACCATAATCCTTTTCTATAAGAAATGGGTGATTCACCAGATCATGCAGAACTTTAATATTTTCAACTTCTGATACACCAATGACAACTGGTGAATTTCTAGAGACTTCAAAACCTATATCGGCTATAACTTTTGCCATATTCTCCACCTTCTTGACATAAACTTCCTCCCTATTGGCTTTCAACTCCATTATTGGACTTGCTTCATCAAACTTATTAGGATCATTCTCTGTATCGAACAAATTTTCCAAATTATAAAAAGCAATAGTTTGTACCTTGAACTTCTTTTTTTCCTGTGCATTACCATATATGAAAAAGCATAATCCAAGCAGTAAGGCAAAGGTTTTAAAATATTTCATTTTTAAGTCTATTTTTTAATTGTTATCAGGGTTACAAAACCTATTCCAAAAGTAAATATTAATTAGAAATAATGTAAATTTGTTTGCTTTAAATAATGTTTTTTTATTATTATTTAATCCTACAAAGACTAACAGTTTTAACTTAAAGTATGAAAAAAAAATTATTTTATTTTTTATTTGGAATTTTCTTTGTTTTTTCTGCATTCTCTCAAGAAACAGTTGTTAGCGGTAGTGTTGTAGATGCAGCTTCTAACGAGCCTATTCCCAATGTAACCGTTACCATTGAAAGATCGGATTTAAAAACAACCACAGATGGCTTTGGTATGTTTAAATTCACGGGAGATATACCTTTGGGTGAGCAAATTTTAAATCTGTTTAAACAAGGCTATATCACAAACCGATATCCGATCGTGGTCAATGAAGGTCAAACTGTAAACATAACAGATATGACTTTGGATATTGATGTCTCTGACTCTGCCGATCTTTTCACAATTACATTATCTGATGATGAACTAAATGATGATACAAGTGGTGCAGATAACATATCTGGACTGCTATCGTCATCTATGGATGTGTTCTTAAGGACTGCAGCTTTTGAATTTAGTTCCTCATTCTTCAGAGTCCGAGGTTTGGATTCAGACAACGGATCAATTCTAATTAATGGGATTGAAATGAACAAACTCTTCAATGGTCGTCCTCAATGGAGTAACTGGGGAGGCTTAAATGATGTTTTTCGTAATCAAGAATTAACAACCGGTTTGACTCCTTCTGCATACAATTTTGGTGGTATATTGGGTTCAAGTAATATTAATGTAAGAGCTTCTCAATACAGAGAAGGAGGTCGCGTAACTTATTCGTCTTCTAACAGAAGTTATACTAATAGGTTAATGGCGAGCTACTCTTCAGGATTAATGGAGAATGGCTGGGCTTATACAATTATGGCAGGAAGACGCTGGGGAAATGAAGGGTTTCAAGATGGAACCGTTTACGATTCAAACTCGTTCTTTGCTTCTGTGGAAAAACAGATCAATGATAAGCACAGCATAAATTTTACATCTATTTATGCACCAAATCGCAGAGGGAAATCATCTCCAAATACTCAGGAAATTTATGATTTAAAGGATATAAGATATAATGAATATTGGGGTTACCAAGATGGAAAAAAACGTAACTCTCGTATCAAGGAAGTTGAAGAGCCAATTCTAATGTTAAATCATTATTGGAATATTAGCACTAAGACATCTCTTAATACTAATATAGGATATCAATTTGGTAAATTAGGGAATAGCAGGTTAGATTATTCGGGAGGAGCAAATCCAAGTCCTGCATATTACCAAGGCCTTCCAAGCTACTTTTTAGCTGATACAGATGGACCTGATTATGCAGGTGCTTATATTGCCGAACAGGAATTTATTAATGATGGTCAAATAGACTGGAACAGGCTCTATGATGCTAATTTAACCAATAATATTAATGGCAATTATGCAGCTTATGCTCTATATGAAGACAGATCGGATGATAAACAATTGACTGTAAATTCAATTTTAAATTCCGAAATAAATGAGAATATCACCTTAAATGGTTCATTGCGCTACAGCTCTTTAAAATCAGAAAATTTTGCTGAAATAATCGACCTGTTTGGAAGTACAACCGGTTATTTAAATGTTGATTCCTTTGACGGATTTCAATTTGATCTTCAAAATCCAGACAGAGTTGCACAGGAAGGCGAAAAATTTAAATATAACTACAACCTTGATGCAGATATAACGTCCGGTTACGTGCAAGGTGTTTTTAAATATAATAAAATTGACTTCTATATAGCTGGTAGTTATACAGATACAAAATATCAAAGAGAAGGTTTGTACCAAAATGAAGCCAACCTGGGGAATTCCCTGGGGAAAGGAGAAAAATTATCTTTTAGCGGATTAGGAGCTAAAGCCGGATTTACATATAAGTTAACCGGGAAACATTTGTTTGATGTGAATGCTGGATATATTCAAAGAGCTCCATCTTTAAGAAATACCTATTCAAATTCTCGTGATAATCATAATGTAGTCCAAAATATAACTGAAGAGAAAATAACCTCTTTTGACGCCAGTTATATTTTTCGTTCACCAATAGTTAAAGCGAAATTAACAGGTTATTATACCACAATTAAAGATGCCAATGAAATATCATTTTTCTTTGCTGATGGCGTACAAGGATTTGAAGAAACTACAGAATTCATTCAAGAAATATTGCAAGGTATAGATAAGAAGCATATAGGTGCAGAATTAGGTATAGAGGCTCAAGTTACTCCTACAATAAAATTAAAAGGAGTCGCATCTGTTGGTCAATATACTTATGATAATGATCCTAATATATATCTAACTTCAAACGCTACAACTGTAGATCTGGGTCAGTCCAACTTAAAGGATTATAAAATAGCCGGGGGGCCGCAAAGAGCATACTCAGCTGGTTTTGAATATCGAGATCCTGACTACTGGTGGGTTGGAGCAACAACAAATTTCTTTACGAATACCTATGTTGATGTTAGCCCTTTGACTAGGAGTGCCAACTTCTATTTGGAGCCTTCAGATGGTTTACCATTTAATGATTATGACGAAGACCTTGCCAGAGAATTATTAAAACAAGAAAAGTTTGACGACTATATGTCTGTTAACTTAATTGGCGGAAAATCTTGGAAAATTGATGACTATTATATAGGTTTCTTTGCCAGTATTAATAATCTGCTGGATAAAGAATATAAGACCGGTGGATTTGAACAGGGAAGAAATGCTAATTTTAGAGAACTGAGAGATGATGCAAGCAGAGACACACGTGTATTCGGACCTAAATACTGGTATGGTCGCGGAACCACCTATTTTGTTAACGTATATTTTAGATTTTAAAAAAATAACTATGAAAAATATAATATTAAACATTATGAAATGTGAAGCATTCATGAAAACAAATAATAATAATGTTATGAACAAAACTAAAAAATTATTAAATATTATGCTGGTTGTAATGGCTAGCGTTACAATCTTCTCCTGTGTGGAAGATGATGATTTTTCTGTTCCTGTAAGTCTAGGGACTGAGGAGAGCAAAGGCTTGCAAGAAATATTAACTGCGATTGCAAATAATGAGTTAACTGAAATTAGTATAACTAACGTCAAAAACTTGTACAATGGTCAAGTTACTTTAATTGAATCAGATCTAGTTGTAAAAGGCTATGTTACCTCTTCAGACCAAACCGGAAACTTTTATAAGGAGTTCTATATGCAAGATGCTCTGGAAAATCCAACAGCAGCTATTGGCGTTGTTTTAAATCAAGTTGATAGCTATAATCAGTTCAATCAAGGAAGAGAAGTTTATATTAAATTAAAAGATCTGTATGTTGGCCTTAACTCATCAGATGTATTAACCATTGGAGGTCTGGCAGATGGTAGTGAAGTAGGTGAAATAACAGCCAATCAGATCCCTGATTTTATTTTTAGATCGAGTATCACTCAGACAATAGTTCCTTTTCCTGCTGAACCATCAGATATAAATAATTCACACATGGGTATGCTTGTAGCTTTACAAAATGTGCAATTCCCTGCTAATTTAGTTGGTTCAACATTCGTGGGACCGTATGATGATTTTGACAGCCAATATCCGCTTGTAAGCTGCGATAATGGTGCCGAATTATTATTAGAAACCAGCTCTTTTGCTACTTTTAATCAGGTGCCTTTACCTTTAAATGGGAGAGGGACAATAGTTGGGGTAATTTCAAGAACATATGGAGGAAATAATATTGTCATGGTTCTTAATTCGACTGATGACATTAATTTTAATGAAAACCGATGCGATCCGGTTTTTGAAGAATCCTTTAATACCGCTGTTGATAATACAGATCTAAACCTGCCTGGTTGGATAAATTATGCAGAAGCAGGTACTATATTATGGACTGAACAGGTATATAGTGGTAATGGCTATGCCGAATTTAATCCTTATAACTCCGGTGATGTTTCAAATATTGCCTGGTTAATTTCACCCGGAATTGATATGGATGCACAAGATGGAGAACTATTATCCTTCCAAACAGAACATGCGTATCCTGATTCAGGGCATGAACCTTTAGACGTATTGATCTCCACAGATTTTGATGGCACAGAAGCAGGAGTTACATCTGCAACCTGGACACCTTTAGAATTTATGGTAAGCTATATAGTAGATTATAGCACCTGGTTTAATTTTACAAGTTCCGGAAATATAGATCTATCCTCATATACCGGTACAGCCTATATTGCATTTAGATACACAGGAAGTGATACATCCAATCAAAACATGACTCTACATGTAGAAAATGTAATTGTATCCGTTCCTTAAAAGTTTAAACTATTTGAAATAAAAATGAAAGCCTGCTAATTCAATTAGCAGGCTTTTAAATTATAAGTTATTAAATTGAATCTATTGTGCCAGAGGTGTTCCGCTAACAATAATAAATTCTGAACGTCTGTTCATTTGATGATCTTCTTCAGTACACTTAGAACCACATTTTACTAGAAGTTCCTTCTCTCCTATTCCTTTTCCTGAAATTCTTGAAGCATCTATACCCTTAGAAATAACATATTGAACCGTTGTCTTTGCCCTTCTGTTAGATAGACCTAAATTATAAGTGTCACTACCTCTGCTATCTGTATGAGATGCAGCCTGTATAACAAGCTCAGGATATTTTGTCATTATCTGAATCAGTTTATCTAATTCAAATGCAGCTTTTGAAGTAATATTGGACTTGTCAAAATCAAAGTAGATCGAATTCAAAACAATTTTATCTTCAACAATTAGTTTTTCAATTGGATCTAAAGTTACATTAACCATCACTTCTTCATCTCTGGTTCCCGATATTGAAACATTTTTACTTTCGTAATCCTGCAATGCGACTTGCAATTGAGTATCTGTTTCACATTCAACCATAAATTCAGATTTCCCTTTCTCATCCGTGTTCTTAGAGCTCAATGTATTATTGCTGGTATCGGATAAATTTACGAATGCGCCACTGAGTGCCTCTCCTGTTTTTGAATCGGTTACATTAACTGCAATTAACACATCACAAATAGGTTGTAATTTCTTTACGGCATAAATGTCATCACTTCCTCTGCCTCCCATTCTGTTTGAAGAAACAAACCCTTCACCGGATTCATTGATCGTAAAAGCAAAATCATCGGCATTACTATTAACGGGAATTCCAATATTCCTAACCGGAGCCATTTTACCATCTATTTCTTTTGAAAAGAATACATCCAGTCCGCCAAGACCTAAATGGCCGTCGGAAGAAAAATAAAGAGTACCGTCTGATGCCGCATAAGGGAATCTTTCCTGACCTTCTGTATTGATCTTTTGTCCCATATTAACAGGTTCACCAAAAGAGCCATTATTATTGATCTCTACTTTATAGATATCGGCCAATCCAAATCCTCCAGGCATATCTGAGTGGAAATATAGGGCTTTACCATCTTTACTCACACTAGGTCCGCTTGTATTGTATTTACTGCTATTAAATGGCAAGGCCATTACATTATCCCAAGCCCCATTTTCTTTAGTTGCCTTGAATAAATTCATAACGCTAAATTTATTCTTCGTGATGGAATCCTTTTGGTATGAATTTTCATAGAAACTTTCTCTTGAAAAATACATGGTCTTTCCATCCGGACTGAATGAAACAGTCCCCTCATGATATTTTGTATTGATTTTGTTTCCTAACAAATAAGCATCGCCAAAAACTCCATCAGTCCTTACCGGAATTTCCAAAATATCTAAATACGGTTCTTCATTCCAGCCATAGGTCTTTCGAGCATTGTTTCTAGCTGAAACAATATATAATTTGCCATCTTGCAAAGTACCTCCAAAATCAGAATTTTCTGAATTGAATTCCAAACCTTGTACATTGAATTTTTTACCTTTTTCTAATATTTTAGGCAGGTAATTCGGATTAGCCTTAAAAGATAAGGCTCTAATGTCTCCCGGTCGCATCTTTGAAAACTTAGACATCCAATCATTAGATTGATCAAATTTTCCATTTGCTTTTAACATTTGAGCATATTTATAAATAGTTTCAGGATTTTGAGAATCTAGCAAGCGCTTTTGCATACCATTTTTCTGCATTAACCGTATTGAACATATTATAATAACAATCAGCCAAACGGGAATAAATATAAGTATTCGTCTTTCCTTTTTTGACTAAGTCTAAATAATTCTCGGCCGCCTCTACATATTCAAATCTTGCAAAATGCTTGTCTGCTTTCTTGGTGTTATCATTCTGAGCAATTAAGCTTAGACCACAAAGAAGTGAAATAGTGAAAAGTATGTATAGTTTTTTCATAATTTTTAGCTTAATAGATTAGAAATATCTAGGTGACCGTGAAATCTTTTTTGGAAAATTCAAGTCAAACAAGACCATAAATTCGTGTGAAGCTGGTGCATACGCTTTAATATCTGATGAAACATTATCATAAGCATATCCTATTCTCAAACCGGGTGAAATCTCAAAATTGACTAATCCCGAAAAAGAATCTTCCAATCTGTAAGAAGCTCCTATCTCAAATTTTTCATAAAATAAAGCGTTTAAATTGACGTCAAATGAAGTTGGTGCATCAAATGCCGATTTAACCAAGAATGATGGCTTTAGTTGTGTGTTTTTTGATACTTGAAATACATAACCCCCTGTAACAAAGTAATGAGCAGTTTCAGATCCGATTTTATTACCATTGGCATCCAGATGCACTGAATCCAGTATATTTGGCACTGAAACAGCTAAATAATAATTATCTGTATAATAGAAAGCCCCGGCACCTATATTTGGTGTTGTAGTATTGATATTTTCACTAAAAAAAGGATCACTAGCATCAATTAGATCGAGGCCTGTCAATCCAATATCATGAAATGTCGCTCCCGCCTTAAGCCCAAAAGCCAATTTATGCTCCCCTCCTAATGCCACTGTATAGGAGAAGTCTGCGTATACGTTGGTTTCTTTAACGGGTCCTATTTCATCTGAAATGACTGAAAGCCCCATTCCTACATTTTTTCCCACCGGTGAATGCCCGAAAAATGTTCCGGTTTTGGGAGCCCCATCGAGTCCTTGCCACTGAGTACGATATAATAAACCAAAAGATAAATTCTCCCTGGAGCCGGCATAAGCCGGATTAATGACATTCATATTGTACATATATTGCGTGTATTGAGGGTCTTGTTGAGCACTTAACTGCAATGCCAATAAGAATACTAGTATTATATATAAGTTTTTCATCTATAAATGTTCTAATATTAGTAGTTTAAATAAATCCAACTTGTCCTCGGATCTTTTGCTTTTGTGTGAATAATATAAAAGTAGGTGCCTACAGGAAGTTTTTTGCCGTCCTGATCGGTGCCGCACCATTGGTCAACATACTCGTTCAATTCATATACTTTTACACCTAAGCGGTTAAAAATATCTATATGGGTTATATCTTCCTTGTCTTCTAAATGATCCATAATTAAACAATCATTATCGCCATCGCCATTAGGTGATAAACCTTGTGGCAAGTCCACGCAATAAGAATTTTCATAAAACTCCACTAAAATTTGAGCTTTAGCACTACATCCTGTCACATCATCTGTTACAACTACCTCAAATGAACCTTCCTCTTCTGCGGATGCCGATAATAGATAGGTGTTGCTATCACTGGATTGCACTTGATTGCCATCTAATGTCCAGGTATAGGTTAAACTATTCAGATCACCAGTATTATCGACATCTACTTGAAGAGCTGTACTCTTCATTGGCACATTTAATTATACTTGGTTCTGGAAAGGATGGTTGAGGTACAGGGAAGAATTCTATTAAAACATCATCGGTAAAAGAACAATCTGTATTGTCTATGGTAATGATCGCGCTATAAACAGCTGTTTCTATAATTGGTAATGTTGTAGATGTTTCATTTTCAATTAAAGTACCATCTGCATACCATGCAATTGAGTGAATTATTTGGTAAAATTCCGGCATCTAGAATTATTTCATCGCCTTGACAATTTGCATTACCTGATGTTAACAAGACATCTTCTCCAAGATCTAATGTTCCAATATCAAAACTTCCGGCTGCTATGAAAACAGCAGAGTCAAATAAGATATCCTGATCATCAGCAATAACCAGTTTAATATGATATTGAGCATTCGGTATTACATCTGCCATAGCAGTCAAAACAACTGTTCGACCTATAAAATTTGTTGGATTTGTTAATCCTGGCAAGCCTCCATTTCCATAATATGCTCCAAAATACTCGGATTCACCGAAGGACAGTTGGAATTATAAGCCTCATCTCTAACACTTAAAACAGAAATTGGATCTGTAGTTCCCGGTACTAAAGCAATATTGGTTGTTACACCATCCGGATCGGTCAATAAGAATGCAAAAGCATCTGTAAAAGTGCACTGAAATGTTCCATACTCCTCAGCTGCAAAAATAAAATCGAAGCTCATTTGCTCGATAACGGGAATAAAGTCAAATTCCAGAACGGAAGCATTATTAGTCACTCCAGGGAATAATGTGGGAATAGCGTTTTCCAGATCCATATCTCCAGGCCAGCTGAAACTACCATCAGAAAGGGTCCCGGTTTCCGGTCCCGGAGCATTCAATACATCACCTGTTGTCATAATCAGACCGCTTTCAAAGGGAAAAGAAGACCCATTTGCTTCAAAATACCCAATCCCGTTAGTAGAACCAAAATCAGTTCCTGTTGAAAAAGAAATGTTGGAAACTAAAGAACATTCCGTATCTATTAAAACATCTTCAACCAATTCTTCTATAGTATAAGTTGTGTCATCTGTTATTATTGGTGGCGGCACTGTAAAAACGCAAATATTAAAAGTTACATCCTGCAATGGGTTCCCTGTATAGGAATACACTCTTACATAATATGCATTTCCAATTGTTAAACCATAAGCGACACTCTGATTGGGATCACTGCAATAAAGTTCAGTTAAATTTCCACAATCAGTTCCTTCATAAAGGACATGATACAGATCCTGGTTATCTCCAACTATATTATTTATATCAATGGCATGATCTTCAGACACAGCTTCAAACTGAAACCAGACGTCATCATCTGAGGTCCCTGAGCAACCATTGGGTTCTGCTGAAGGCGTTGCTCCATAAACAGTGCCCGATGTAATATTTATACAATTCTCATCTGAATTGGCTATTAATGTTGTTGCAGACGAACAATCATCATTAATCGGTGGGTCAGGAGGTGCAACACAACTTATATTAAATGTGAATGCGCCTGTGTTTGCAACAAAACCAAATACATATATATAATATATTGTTCCTGATGTTGACAAAATATCCACTTCAGACTGGAATCCGCAATTGTCATCATTACCAGCTACGCAGATTAATGAACCGCATGAGCCTTCATAAACCTGAATTTTTGTATCGAAAGACGAACCACATAATGAAAAAGTCACAATATCTCCAGTTCCAGTATAGGTATACCAGACACCTGGTGCGCCTTCACCCGTGCCACAGAAATCAGTTAATTCATCATTTTCAGTAGCATTTGTTGTATCTCCCGTATATGTGTCATCACAAAAAACCTCAGTAGCATCTACACAAAGATCATTATCGGGTGGACAAGCCGCCAGATTGAATACATCACTCGTTATTACACAATTTCCGTCATCTGTATTAGATTGCTGTTAATACAACATCTGTTCCGTTCGCATAAGGTCCTAATTGCGCTGTTCCCGGATGATGTTAAATTCACAGTCCGCCTAGTCCGTCTTCAACATCAATTGAAGTTGCCGATCCCAGATCAGTAACATCTGCTACCACAAAAAATTCTTCTCCTATATCGCAATTATCCAATAAACTGAAAATCACAGTCGGATTGGTACAAGTTGAACAAGCTACATTGAGATCAATAGACGTATATCCCTGGCTAACACAATCAGAACTTGAATCGGCATTGACCTGCACAGTAATATTATCTCCTGAAGATTGGAATATCAATCCGGTCAAATTTCCTGAATTCCCATAAGGAGTTGCAGCATTCAGATCAGTAACGCCATCAGAATCCAGAACAATAAATTCGTCCCCGCCATTTTCAATCTGACCCGCATTAACAATTAATGTTAGGGGTGAACCATCGTCACTTGTATAGGAGTATTCCGTTACTGCACTGCTAACATAACAAAACGTTGTATTGACAGGGCCGTTTGCGCAAATAACAGTGCTGTTAGGATTGGTTTCTGTAGTGAAACCGGACGAAGTACATCCTGTTGCTGGACCATTGCTATTATATGGAATAATAGTTACAAAATATTCTGTACTGAAATCAAATAAATCAGAAGGGCCATAAGTTAGTCCTGCCCCATTGTCAAATGAATCCAGGATATCTGTTCCCTCATCTGTAGTTCCTATAGAAATGAGATATCCCTCGGGAAATCCCGTTGCAGCCGCCCAGGAAATTTGAGTGTCCAGATCTACTTCTGTTGCTCCATTGGAAGGCACTGAAACCACTGCATCACAATTGGGAGCTATTGCACCTACCGAAATAATTACCGCCTCTTGTATGCACCATCCCCATTGCCATCCATCGGCATCATCATAGGCAAATCTGTATTTGAAGCCGGACAACTGGGTTGCCGTGAAAGTTTCTATAACCAACCCTGCCTCAAATGGCTGCATATTGGAACAACTCGAGTAGTCTGATCCAGAACCATTATTTGGAAAATCAAATAAAGCTGTCCATGTTCCAGAATCTGCATCAAAATAATCCAATGTTAAAGATCCTCCAATATTTCTATGATTGTATGTTCCTGAAATAAGAACTTGTGTTTCACCTGCATTAAATGCCGCTGTCAGATCAACAATTGGTGATTCTGCTATAACATCATCATCTGAACGCACTTCCAGCTGCATTATCATCAAATGTAAATGCATCACTAGTCGTTGGATCATTAAATAAAGCACTTG
Source organism: uncultured Flavobacteriaceae bacterium (assembly GCA_963722665.1). Lineage (GTDB taxonomy): Bacteria > Bacteroidota > Bacteroidia > Flavobacteriales > Flavobacteriaceae > Site-B1. The sequence goes on along the minus strand of CAVRNW010000019.1, from coordinate 30,211 downwards.
CCGCATATGTTCCGGTTACCGTCCAGTTTGAATTAGGCCAGTTTGCCGGCTCGTTTAAAACCTGGGAAAAAGTCATATAGGAAATACACAATAAAAAAATCAGCGAGGTAATTTTCTTCATGGGAGATGATTTAAATTAGTTTGTTTTACATTAAACAAAAGCATAAAAAGCTTAAAAAGAAGATGTTAGATACTATTCTCTTATAAAATTAATAATCATTTAAAAATGGATTTAATAGTTAGGCAATATAAGTCATTGAAGGTAAAAATCCTTATTATTAGCTCAAATACTATTCTATTTAATATTTCTTTAAATGTATGTAGACCGGGAAATGGTCGCTAAATCCACCCTTATATTTTCTTCCAACAAAAGTTCTAAACGGATTTCCTTTGTATTTGCCTTCAAATTGAGTTAAAAAAATATCGTCAAAAATATTAGCATGACTGAAGCTATGTTTGTTTTCCTCTTGCCCAAAGAAATTGGTAGTAAATAATATCTGATCGAATAAATTCCAGTTAAATTTATGGTTTGAACTGCCTCTGGTAAAGGATAACAATGTTTCCATAGGATTGAACAGATCATTATTCTTTAATAAGTTTTTCAAACTTTTACTTGAAGGATCATCATTAAAATCACCCATAATAACTATTTTAGGATCATCTTCATTTTCACTAACCTCTTTTATGATCTCGGTGACCTTTTTGGATGTGATCAATCGTTTTTCTTCCGTTGCATCTTTTCCACTCCTTCTGGATGGCCAATGATTTACAATTACATGAATTTTTTCACCATTGAACAGACCTGAAACCAGCAATATATCTCTGGTATAATCTATCCCTCCGAATTCATCCATTAATTCAATATTATAATTTTTGGATCTCAATTCAGTGAATCTGGTAGTATCATATAATAAAGCCACGTCAATGCCTCTTTCATCAGGAGAATTGAAATGCACATAATTATAATTTTTGTTTTTTAAGTTTTTTGAGTGTATCAGATCCGTTATAACATTCTTATTTTCCACTTCTGCCAAACCTACTAAAGAGGGAGGCTTCCCTGAATGTTTCGTGCCTATTCTGGAAATTGCATATCCTAATTTCCTGATTTTATTAGAATACTTTTTTTGATTCCACTTTTTATCAGAAGTTGGCAGAAAATCTTCATCATTGGTTGCAGGATTATTATATATGTCAAATAAATTCTCGACATTATAAAACGCTATTGTGTAAACATTTTCCTTTTTTTTACTGCTAAAAAACATTCTTGAAATCTAAAATTTATTGGTCTAAAGTAATAAAAATAAGACCATTCAATTATGTAACTTTGTCAATTATAGATAAACATGATAGAGAAGAAAAATATTGAGCTTGAAAAAGTTGTTTTGATTGGAGCCATAACCAGAGACCAAGACGAACAAAAATCTAAAGAGTATCTTGATGAGCTGGAGTTTTTGACCTTTACGGCCGGCGGAGAGGTCGTTAAGCGGTTTACTCAAAAAATGGAAATGCCTAACCCAAAAACTTTTATTGGAAGTGGTAAAATGAAAGATGTCGAAAAATTTATAGAAGACAATGATATAGGAACTGCTATTTTTGATGATGAATTGTCGCCTGCTCAAGAACGCAACATTAGCAAAATTCTGAACTGTAAAGTCCTTGACAGGACAAATTTGATCCTTGATATTTTTGCTCAGCGTGCACAAACCAGTTATGCCAGAACACAGGTTGAGTTAGCACAATGCGAATATTTATTACCCCGACTCAAAGGTATGTGGACTCACCTGGAACGTCAAAAAGGGGGTATTGGAATGCGTGGACCGGGAGAAACAGAAATTGAAACTGACCGTCGTATTGTTCGTGATAAAATTTCGTTGCTTAAAGCGAAAATCAAGAGCATAGACAAACAAATGGCCGTTCAAAGAGGTAACAGAGGCTCTTTGGTAAGAGTTGCTCTGGTTGGTTATACCAATGTGGGTAAATCGACCCTTATGAATGTAGTGAGTAAGAGTGAGGTATTCGCGGAAAATAAACTGTTTGCAACATTAGATACTACGGTAAGAAAGGTGGTTATAAAAAATTTGCCTTTCTTAATGAGTGATACTGTTGGATTTATCAGAAAATTACCTACGCAATTAATTGAAAGCTTTAAGAGTACTTTAGATGAGGTTAGAGAAGCCGATCTGTTGTTGCATATTGTTGATATTGCCCATCCTAATTTTGAAGAGCATATAGAATCTGTCGATAAAATATTAGGTGAGATAGATTGTTCAAATAAACCAATGATTATGGTGTTTAACAAAATTGATGCTTATCATCCGGAACATTTAGATGACGACGACCTTACAACCATAAAAACTAAGGCTCACTATTCACTTGCTGAATGGAAAAAAACCTGGATGAATAAATTAGGAGATAAAGCGCTTTTTGTATCAGCCCTAAATAAGGAGAATTTGGAAGATTTTAAAAAACGTGTATATCAGGAAGTAAGACAAATTCATATTACACGGTTCCCATATAACAATTTCCTATATCCTGATTACGACGAGAATATGGCATAAAAAAAACTCGCTATACTTAGCGAGCTTTTTTTATTAAGTGACTTAGATATTACAATTTATAATTTAAACCAATCATCCAATATGTTTGTAATTTATTGTCTAAGTTATCAAAAGTAGTCGCTGTCGGAGGAACCTGAGCCAACGAATAATTGAGTGCTTCTTGCTTATTGCTTCTTAATCCAAAATCAAATCCTACACCAATCATTTTCCATAATGTATATCCAAATGAGTTTGTCCATGTCCAGTTTGAATAGTCTCCGCTTTTATAACTCTGGAACATTGATAAATTGGTTTTGAAATTAACCGCACCTATTTGTCTTGTATAATCTGCAACAATTTTTGCACCCAAAGATGACTCAAAAACGCTGTCTCCTTTACTGAAAACAAAATTGTAGTTAAGTGGATGAATAACCACAATTAAATCGGTGATAGGTGTCCATGTAGCACCAACACCCAGATCTAAATAACCAGGATCATTAAAGTTATTTAATATTGTAGTTCTATACTCACCTAATGTGGAAATTGCAAATTTTTCGCTCAATTTTCTACCATATAAGGATGTAATATTAAACACATCTGTAGCTTCTCTAAAGGAATCATTGTCTGTAGCATCATCCTTATCGTCTAATTTTACCCAAGCAAAATTTACATTTGCAGAATTTCTCCAAAAGAATTTTTCTTGCAGATTGTTTGCAAATGCATTTACTGTAAAACCGATATTTCCTGATGAATTATTTGGAAATCCTTGAGAATACCAGTTACTGAATTCTGAAATAGTTCCTCCAATAGTACCGAAAGCGCCTTTTCTCCAACCTGGTAAGGCATCAATTTGGGCTTGTAATGCATTGGCCTCTCCTTGTAAAGCATCTGCAGCAGCTTGCTTCTCAGCTTTTTGAGATTTTAACTCTTCCTTTGTCTGTGCATTTATGGAATTTATCCCAACAAATAATGCAAGTAATAAAATTAATTTTTTAGTCATTTTAATAAGTTTTAATTAATGTTAAAGTTCAATGTAAAAATTTTGGCAAATATATATCTAAAACTCATTTTGACAAAATCAAGAAAATGTCATATAATACTGTATTACAGCTATTTAAAAATATTTGAGTTATCGTTTCTTGAAAAGTGGCACTGAAGAACATGCTTCTCCATACATTATGGATCCGGCAATTGGTTTGAGCCTGTTTATGAGCATAACATAAGCATTTGCAGGCACTGGCATATGGCTGCACCCTTTAATGATGACAGGTTTATCTATGTATTTTGAAGTGTCTAATTGATTTAAAATGTCCTGATAGATAGAAGTTTCTAATGCTTCCAGGTCCCCAATTATGGCTTTTTCGACAAAAGGTTCTAAATAAACGACTAAAAGCATATAAGCCCAGGCTGGAATGGTGGCATCAGTGGTGCAGGTTAATGCTACATAGCAATTTTGGTACTGAGACCAGTCAAATGATTTGGCTTTTTCTCTGAAATCTTTCTCACGCAGAACCAATCCTTCATGTAACCAATCCTTAATATCAAATATTATACGTTTCCCTTCAGGATAGTAATCTTCAAGATCAATGGTTACTAATTTACTATTCGCAACGCGATTTACAATTTCGTCTTTCATCCCACTCTGTCGCTCTGCGACATCTCTCCCAATAGGAGAGATTTTAATTGTTAATAATAATGTAAAAGTTTAGAATTAATTCAATTTCTAATTTCCGTTCGAGTAAATGCTGCAAACTGTTAACTATTTTAGAGCATTCCTAATTCCAGTTTTGCTTCTTCGCTCATAAGATCCTGATTCCAGGGGGGATCAAAAGTAATTTCTACTACCGCACTTTTTACTTCGTTTATAGATTTAACCTTTTCCTCAACTTCAAGTGGTAGTGTTTCTGCAACCGGACAATTAGGCGTTGTTAAGGTCATTAATATCTTCACATCAAGATCTTCATTTACAAAAACATCATAAATTAATCCTAATTCATAGATGTCGACAGGAATTTCAGGGTCAAAAATCGTTTTTAGGACTCCTACTATCTTTTCTCCTAGTTTATTAGTGTCTATTTTTGTTTCGCTCATTATTGTAATTGTGTTTGGTATGCAATGGCATACATTTTAAGTTGCTTTATCATACTTACCAATCCGTTTGCACGTGTTGGTGACAAATGTTCTTTGAGTCCGATCTTATCAATAAAATCTGTTTTGGCATCAATGATATCCTTTGGGTGCTGATTTGAAAACACGCGAATTAGAATTGCGATAATTCCCTTTGTAATTATAGCGTCGCTATCTGCCGTGAAGACCACTTTATCGTCTTTCATTTCGGCATGAACCCAAACTTTACTTTGGCAGCCTTTAATTATATTGTCTTCCGTTTTATATTTTTCGTCAATCAAAGGCAAGGTTTTACCCAGATCGATCATATATTGATAGCGTTCTTCCCAATCTTCAAACATTGAAAATTCGTCAATTATTTCGTTTTGTATGTCTACTATAGTCACCTGATTTATTTTTATCAAAAATACAATTTCATTACTTGCCTATCAAATCATTTCAGATATTGCACAATTCTATCACAAAGTGGCCTTGACCTCTTCAGGCGGGGAACCATGATCAAAACTTGTGGTGGAATAGGTTTTACCATCAACTGTTATTTTAAGAGTTGCATGAGCAGCACCATCAAAAAATCGTTTTTCTGTTGGAGCTTTTAGTTTAGGCAACAAAGTGATATCAATCTCATCTAATTTTTTCATAAGATCTTCCCTCATTTCATTATTCAATTCAGAAACTACAGGTTTTGAATTTCGATTCTTTTGAACAGAAATAGTATTGTTGTTGATTTTAATCTCATTAAATATTCCTCTTGAAATAGCCGAATATTCAATGATGTAATCTTTTTGTTCTTGAGAAACTTTATCAGAATTCACAATTTCAGTTTTTTTAGCATCACCAATTGAATTCTTATTTTCACATTCCTTTGTGGTTAGTATCAAGGCCAACAGGCTAAACAAAATTTTCATACATATTTATACATTTATGACAAATGATAATTTTAAGCACAAAAAAGCCGCCTAAACTACGCTGCTTTTTGTATTATTTCAAGAAAATTTTTAAGATAACATCATTTTTGCCTTTTTTACTGCCTTTACAAGAGCATCAACTTCTTCCAAAGTGTTATAAAATGCAAAGGATGCTCTGACAGTACCGGGGATCTTGTAAAAATCCATTATAGGTTGTGTACAGTGATGACCTGTTCTAACTTCTATTCCCATTTTATCTAATATACTGCCAACATCATACGGATGAATACCTTCTAAATTAAATGAAATAACCGAAGTTTTGTTGGATAATGGACCATAGATCTTTAAACCTTCAATGGTCAATAATTCCTTTGTTGCATACTTTAACAACTCATTTTCGTAATTCGCGATATTATCAAACCCAATTGAATTCATGTAATCAAGCGCTGCTCCAAAGGCTATTCCTCCACATATATTTGGTGTCCCTGCTTCAAATTTAAACGGCAGATCTGCATAGGACGTTTTCTCAAAGGTCACTTCGGCAATCATTTCTCCTCCTCCTTGGTAAGGCGGTAATTGCTTAAGCCATTTTTCCTTGCCATAGAGCATTCCTACTCCCGTTGGACCGCATAATTTATGAGCCGAAGCAACGTAAAAATCGGCATCCATATCTTGCATATCAGGAATTAAATGAGGACATGCCTGTGCGCCATCGATCAAAACTGCTGCACCAATTTTATGTGCTTTTTTTATGATCTCTTTTACAGGATTTATAGTTCCTAATGTGTTCGATATATGATTAACGAAGACTAGTTTTACCTTTTCGGAAAGTAATTTATCATATTCAGTTATTATCAGTTCACCTTCCTGACTCATTGGTATTACTTTCAAAATAGCTCCAGTTCTCTCACATAGCATTTGCCATGGCACAATATTGCTGTGATGTTCTAATGCCGAAACAATTATTTCGTCGCCTTTTTTCAATATCGATGTAAATCCGTTAGCAACCAAATTAATACCATGAGTAGTCCCTGACGTAAAGATGATCTCATATGAATGTTTCGCATTAAAATGATGCTGGATCTTTTGCCTTGCCAATTCATATGCATTAGTGGCTTCCTGACTTAATGTATGAACACCACGATGTATGTTGGCATTATAATTACTGTAATAATCAACTATGACATCTATGACTTGTTGAGGTGTTTGAGACGTAGCTGCATTATCCAGATACACCAAGGGATTTCCATTAACTTTACGAAATAGTATTGGAAAATCTTTTCTTATTTTTTCAACCTCAAGCATGGAATTTTTGTAATTAGGAGCATGAATTTTTTACAGATCAAACCCAATATTCACTTTTAATTTTTGAGCAATTAATTTAGTGATACGACCTTTTAATGCCGGAATTTTTACTGAATCCAATACATTATTTGCAAAGGCATAGGTCAAAAGAGCTTTAGCTTCTTTTTCCGGTATTCCTCTGGTCTTTAAATAGAACATTGCATTGTCATCTAGTTGTCCTATTGTACAACCATGAGAGCATTTAACATCATCGGCAAAGATCTCCAATTGTGGTTTTGTATTAATAGAAGCCTTATCACTTAACAGGATATTGTTATTAGCCTGAAACGCATTGGTTTTTTGGGCTTCCTTATTTACTATAACCTTACCATTAAAAACACCGGTAGAGTTTTCACCAAACACTCCCTTATAATCCTGATGGCTCTCACAATTTGGTTCAATATGATGGACCAGCGTACTGTGATCAACGTGTTGGTTATCTTCTATAATCGTGATTCCTTTTAATATCGAATTAATTCTTTCTCCTCTTTGATAGAAATTAAGGTTATTACGAGTCAATTTCCCGCCTAAAGAAAAGGTGTGAACAGAACAGTGACTTTCCTGCCTTTGATTAATAAAGGTATTGTCAATTAGGGATGCATTGTTGTTATCATTCTGAATTTTATAATAATCAACAATAGCCCTTTTCTTTGCAAATACTTCGGTCACACTGTTAGTTAATACAGGATTAGAAGTTAAACTTTGATGACGTTCAATAACTTGCAAATGAGAGTTTTCTTCGACTACGATGAGATTTCTTGGCTGATGCATTAAAGCCGATTCATCTCCGGTTGAAAAATACACTATTTGAATTGGTTTCTGTACTATCGTACTCTTTGGAATATGAATATAAGCTCCTTCATTTGAAAATGCTGTATTCAATGAGCATAAACTGTCCTTTGTTGCTGCTTTATTAAAATAATTATCTATAACCAGCCTGTACTTTGGCTTATTTAAAGCGGCCGACATTAAACAAATATCCATCCCGTCATGAGTAGTTTTGGATAAATTAGATGAATATTTACCATCAATGAACACCAATTTGTAGGACTCAATATCATGAATAAAATATCCCTTTACATCGCTGTATTCAAATGAATTATCCTGTTTTGGAAAAACGCTGAAATCTGTTTTTAAAATTTTATTTAAAGAGGTGTACTTCCAGGATTCATCTTTTTTTGTTGGAAATCCTTTTTCTTCAAATGCCTTGATCGCCTCTGTCCTGATATCATGCACCCTTGTAGTAACATCAACGTTATTCTCAAAGGCCATAAACGAGGAAACTAGTTTTTCTTTTAAATCCATTTTGTTCAGTTTTCAGTTTTCACTCGCAGCATTCAGTAATTCTGAAAAAACGACGAAAATCTCGATACTATTATTTAATAATTTGATCGCATTAAAGCAAGAGTCCGCACAAGTATTGAAAAACAGATAAATGTGACTGCGACTGCCAACTTATTTTACGCGTTCACTTCTTCTTTTATCCAGTCGTACCCTTTGGCTTCCAGTTCATGAGCCAACTCTTTTGTGCCTGATTTTACAATTCTGCCATTGTGCATTACATGAACAAAGTCAGGGACAATATATTCTAACAACCTCTGATAATGGGTTATAACGACCACAGCATTGTTTTTACTTTTTAGTTTGTTAACTCCATTGGCTACAATACGAAGCGCATCGATGTCAAGCCCTGAATCCGTTTCATCCAAAATAGCCAGTTTTGGTTCAAGCATTGCCATTTGAAATATTTCATTCCTCTTTTTCTCACCACCTGAAAATCCTTCATTTAATGAACGAGATAAAAACTTTCTGTCAATTTCCAAAAGTTCTGCTTTATCACGGATCAGTTTCAGCATTTCGTTTGCAGGCATATCATCCAGCCCTTTTGCTTTTCTGGTTTCATTGATCGCAGTTTTTATGAAATTGGTTACAGAGACACCTGGTATTTCAACCGGATATTGGAATGATAAAAATATTCCTTTATGAGCACGTTCCTCAGCGGCCAAGTCTTCTATATTTTCATTTTCAAAAAAGATATCCCCTTTGGTCACTTCATATTCTTCCTTTCCGGCTATCACCGCAGCCAAAGTACTTTTCCCGGAACCATTTGGCCCCATAATAGCATGTACTTCGCCAGCTTTAACATCCAGATTGACTCCTTTTAAAATTGATTTCCCTTCAACACTTGCGTGTAAGTCCTTTATCTTTAACATATTCTTATTGTCCTATTTTTATAATGTCTTTTTTATTTGGGTCTGGTTTTTCAACCTTCAATATTTCTTTTATTTCTATTTGATATGGCCAACCCTCTTCATTTTCAGGTTTTTCGAATCGACGCACTTTTACAGTTACCGAAATCATATCTGTCACATCTTCTTTATAAGGTTTCACAGCATTATCCAGCTCATGCATTTTTTCATCTATGACAACACCGTATATTTCATTAGGTGTTTGTAATACTGCAGCATCTGCATAATAGATAAAATCGCCCTTCATAACTATCAATTCATCGTTTTCATTACTTAAATCAGAGGCTTCTCCAGATTTAGAATCGGTTTTGCATCCAAAAAATAATGCCGAAAAAAATAACAGTAAAATGAATTTTTTCATTTCTAATATTCTTTATCCTACTGATCCCTCTAAACTTATTTCCAATAATTTCTGAGCTTCCACTGCAAACTCCATTGGTAATTTATTCAACACATCCTTGCTGAAGCCATTAACAATTAATGCAATGGCTTTTTCCATATCTATCCCTCTTTGATTGCAATAGAATATTTGGTCTTCGCCAATTTTACTTGTAGTGGCTTCGTGCTCTATTTGAGCAGATTTATTCTTTACCTCTATATATGGAAATGTATGTGCTCCACATTCATTTCCCATTAATAAACTATCACACTGAGAAAAGTTACGTGCATTATCAGCTCCGGAATTTACCTTCACTAAACCTCTATAGCTATTTTGTGAATGTCCGGCAGAAATACCTTTACTAATAATGGTTGATCTGGTATTCTTTCCAATGTGTATCATTTTGGTACCGGTATCGGCCTGCTGATAATTATTGGTGACTGCAATTGAATAAAATTCTCCTATTGAATTATCTCCTTTTAATATACATGACGGATATTTCCAGGTAACCGCAGATCCTGTTTCTACTTGAGTCCAGGAGATCTTGGAGTTTGTTTCACACAAGCCTCTTTTTGTAACAAAATTGTAGACTCCTCCTTTTCCTTCAGCATTTCCAGGATACCAGTTTTGCACCGTAGAATACTTGATTTCGGCATTATCCAATGCAATAAGTTCTACCACAGCAGCGTGTAATTGATTTTCGTCTCTGCTTGGCGCAGTACAACCTTCCAGATAACTCACATAGCTACCTTCATCCGCAATAACAAGTGTTCTTTCGAATTGACCTGTTCCTGCCTGATTGATCCTGAAATAAGTTGATAATTCCATTGGACAACGAACACCTTTTGGAATATAACAGAAGGACCCATCGCTAAATACTGCCGAATTCAAGGCAGCATAAAAGTTATCCCTTTGTGGTACAACGGTGCCTATGTATTTTTTAACCAGTTCCGGATGTTCTTTGATAGCTTCAGAAATACTCATGAAGATTATTCCTTTTTCAGCTAATGTCTTTTTAAATGTTGTAGCTACTGATACTGAATCAACAACCACGTCCATTGCGACTCCGGCTAATTTTTTTTGTTCATCCAGGGATATCCCAAGCTTTTCAAAAGTTGCCAGTAACTCCGGATCAACTTCATCAATGCTATCATATTTTGGCTTGCTGTTTGGAGCTGAATAATATGATATGGCCTGAAAATCTGGTTTCTTGTAATGTACATTAGCCCATTCCGGTTCTTCCATTTTCTTCCAAGCTTTAAAAGCTTCCAATCTCCATTCCGTCATCCATTGTGGTTCTTCCTTCTTTTTAGAGATTGCTCTGACAATATCTTCATCTAACCCAACAGGAAATGTATCAGATTCAATATCTGTATAAAAACCGTATTCGTATTCCTTGGATTTTAACTCTTCTCTTAAATCGTCTTCAGTATATTTTCCCATAAAAGTTTAATGTTGTAAAATTTGAAGTTATAAAGAGAAACTCTCTCCACATCCACATGTTCTATTCGCATTAGGATTCTTGAAGATAAAACCTGCTCCGTTCAAACCGCCTGAGTATTCCAATGTGGTGCCAATTAAGTATAAAAAACTTTTTTTGTCTACAATAATCTTTACTCCATTGTCTTCAAATACCTTGTCTTCATCTTGTTGTTGATTATCAAACTTTAAATCGTAAGATAATCCGGAACATCCTCCGCTTTTCACACCAACACGAACGTAGTCGGACGATGGATCAAAGCCGTCATCCTTCATTAATTCGATTACCTTTTTCTTTGCTATTTCTGAAACTTTTATCATATTCCTTAAATAGATTAATTCTAAATAGAGTGCAAATATACAATATAACTACAGTTTTGCAATGCACGATAACATTATATTAGCATATAGTTTGATAGGTTTTTGTTATAAAAGAATATTAAATTTGCAGCATGATAGAAGATAAAAATCAACAGTTTACAAAAATCAGTGATCTTGGTGAATTTGGCCTGATAGATCATTTAACTAAGAATTTTCAGATCAAACAAAAATCCACAATTAAAGGTATAGGAGATGATGCAGCCGTATTGTATTTTAAAAATAAAATCCTTTTGACTACAGACTTATTGATAGAGGGAGTGCATTTTGATCTTAGCTATATGCCATTGAAACATTTAGGATATAAGGCAGTCATGGTAAACCTATCTGATGTTTATGCTATGAATGCTTTAGCAACTCAAATTACTGTTTCAATTGCCATATCAAACCGATTCCCTCTTGAAGCGGTTGAAGAGTTGTATGCGGGAATTGAATTGGCTTCTCTAAATTATAATGTTGATGTTGTTGGCGGAGATACAACGAGTTCAAATAAAGGCCTTGTAATTTCAATTACTGCCATTGGTGAAGCAAAAGATAAAGATATTGTTTACAGAAGTGGCGCCAAAGAAAACGATCTTCTGGTTGTTACGGGTGATCTTGGAGGTGCTTATATGGGATTGCAGGTACTGGAAAGAGAAAAAGAAGTGTTTAAGGTCAACCCGAATAATCAACCAGATCTTGATCCTTATACCTATATTATTGAACGGCAGCTGAAGCCCGAAGCCAGAAAAGACATAGTTAAACTGCTCAAAGACCTTGAAGTAAAACCCACATCCATGATAGATATTAGTGACGGACTTTCATCAGAAATAATACACCTTTGTAAACAAAGTAAAGTTGGCTGTGATCTGTACGAAGATAAAATTCCACTGGACCCTCAGGTTATTTCAACTTGTGAAGAGTTTAAAATTGACAGCACAACTATAGCTTTAAACGGTGGCGAAGACTACGAATTGTTATTGACAATATCACAACAAGACTTTCCTAAAATTAAAGGCAACCCGAATTTAACCGTAATCGGATATATGACAAAAGAAGATAGCGGAATGCACCTAATTACAAGAGACAATTCCAAAATTCCATTAAAGGCACAAGGCTGGAATTCTTTTAACGGTCAAAAATAAGTGTTCGTTTTAAAACCTTTTTGTTGTAAATACGATTTAAAACCGCATTTATTTCTTTGAATTTAGGTGTTAATGGAATTAAATTGCCATTACTATTGGTTGTCCATTGTTTGTTACAATATTTACATTTATACTCCTTAACAAAATTTGTAACATTTTTTGAAACAACATAATTATGACCAAATACAGTACAATGTATATGCTTCATGAGGGAATTAATTTAATTAGTTTTTTAAAGGACCGTTAAGGTAGTGAATAAGAGTAAATTAATACTATAGGCTTATTAAATAATCGATGAAACGTCCGATTTATTCTGTAAACGAAGCTTTCTCTTATTGTGCACACGTTCTAAAACAGAATTTATTTCTTTATACTTTGGGGTTAAATCTATTAAGTCACCATTAACATTTGTAGTAACTTGCTTTTTGCACGATTTACAGGTGTATTCTTTTATGTGATAAGTAACTTTTTTTGAAAGAAAATAGTTATGGCCAAATAGCGAGCAGTATAGTTTAGCCGTTAATTTAGAGTTGTCAGAGTTTTTCATTGAAATCACTAGTAGGTTAACAGGGAATGAAAATAAACAAAAAAATTAAAACAACGATTAAAAGTTGCATTTATTCGATGAAATGCACAATTGTTGTCAGAAATTCTGCTTTATTTTCTATATGACTCATATGTCCATCCGGAAATTCTACAATATTTAAGTCACAAAATTCTGATTGTTCTATTAAAGAATTATAATCTAAAACAGGATCACGCTTACCTATGATCATCATTTTTTTAAATGTTAATGATTGCAGTACTTTCGTTCTGTCTTTTCTGACCTTCATGCCTTTTAAAGCAGCCGTAATTCCTTCGAGCGGAATTTTTAATGCCTCATTTTTAACCTGTTTTAATTCCTTAGAAAAGATTGTTCTGTTCTTTGGGCGGAACAGATTGGTTATTGAAATTCTGACAAAACTGTTTTTGCTTTTATTGACTACTTCAACGGCTCGATCTCTGTTTATCTTTTTTTCTTCTGAATCAGATTGAGCTGTAGAATTCATCAAACAGATTCCGGTCAGATCTTTAGAATATTTTTCGGCGTATGCCAGGGCAACATATCCTCCCATTGAATGACCAATTAATACGCTTTTCTTAATATCGAAGCTTTTTTAAAACAGCTCTTACCGCCTCTGCCATATCTTCCATTGAGTGAACATCTCCCATACAACCCGTTTCTCCATGTCCTAATAAATCAAGTGTAACCACACGATGATTTTTTGAAATACTTGGAATAAAAGGATCCCACATGGTAGAATTCTCTAAAAACCCATGTAATAAAACAACAGCAGTACCTTTCCCTTTATCTGAATAGTTGATATTTATATTCTTGTATTTTAAAATCATTTTATGTTTTGATCAATATATTATAAGCTTAGAGTTTTAAAAATAAAAGTGTTTGTGTCAATTTTTAATTACAGCTTAAAGCATATATGGCATCATTATCTTTATACCATCCATCTGGAATATTAGCTATTTGAGTATCATTTACTTTAATGCAGTTTAAGCTATTGAAAGAACAGTCCAGACCGCCTAAATTTAAATTATAACTTACATCCAGAGAACTGAGGAGGTTTTCTGAGCAATCTAAATACTCTAAATTTACACCACTATTCAAGACTAAATCAGTTAGTTGATTATTATTACATTCTAAAGCAATTAAGCTATTGATATTACCAAGGCTTATAGAGGTAAGATTGTTCTCGTTACACTGAAGCCAAACTAGCGCCCCATTATTACTAACATCTAAACTTGTAAGTTGTTGATTATTATTACAATTAATAACCTCTAAATCTACATTATTACTTACATCGATATTTGTAAGGGATGTATTATCAAATGACAAGTATTTTAAGGCAGTATTATTACTTAAATCTACATTGGTAATAAGGTTATATCCAAATGAAAAAACTTCCAAATTTAAATTATTACTTATGTCAACATTAGTAATTTGATTATTATCACAAGCAAAGCTTGTTAAAGCAGCATTATTACTTATATCTATGCTGGTCAATTGATTACCTCCACATCCAAATCCTTCCAGTGCCAAATTATTACTTACATCTATACTTGTTAGTTGATTCTCCATGCATGCAAGATATTCCAGTTCTAAATTGTTACTTATATCTATACTTGTAAATTGATTACCCCAAATAGACAGTCCTTTTAGTTTTAAATTATTACTTACGTCTAAATTTGTTAGATCCATAAAGCGGCAATCCAGAACTTCTAAATTTATATTATTACTTACATCTAAATTATTAAGTTGATTACTGTAACACCATAGTATTTTAAGAGCAGTATTGTTGCTTAAATCTAAACTGGTGAGTTGAGTATTCCCATAAGTGTACAATTCTTGTAAGTTAACATTATGACTTACATCTAAATTTGTAAGACTGTTGCCGTGACATTTTAAAATTTCGAGCTCGCTGTTTTCTGTTATATTTAAATCAGATAAGCTCTGATATTTACTATAACCACAATTCAATTCTTTTAAATTTAATATTATTGCTCAGGTTTAAGGAGGTAAGATTTTGGCCGGTACAATTTAACTTTATCAAACTTGTAAAAAATTCAATTCCAGTTAAATCTCTTATATCATTATTGGTGTTATCGAAATCATAATCAGGAATTGATAATTCTAAAACATCAGCGACATTTGCTATCAGTAATGTTCCATCCAGAACGTCATCATAACCAAGATCAATTAAGGCCTGTTCAAAAGCCGGGTCGGGTATATTTCCAACGCTTGGAACATTCACATCATCATTATTAGAGCAATTTGTTAATGCTATAGCCAGCAGAAGGCAGCCAATAACATAACCAAAGTCAATAGGGTTTTTTACTTTCATAGAAATTCTTATCAAATCAATGATTTGAAATATGTATTATGTTTTAATTATTGTGGAACTAATTCATCAACTCCTCAATCTCCTCGGCTTCAATAGGAATGTTTCTCATTAAATTATATGGTTCTCCTTTTTCCTGAACCACGACATCATCTTCTAATCTGATACCAAATCCTTCATCCGGAATATAAATTCCCGGTTCAACTGTAAACACCATATTGGCTTTTATTGGTTCGGTCAATATTCCATAATCATGAGTATCCAATCCCATATGGTGAGAGGTGCCATGCATAAAGTATTTTTTATATGCCGGCCAGTTGGGATCTTCATTTTTCACATCAGCTTTATCAATTAATCCCAAGCCTAATAATTCGCTGGTCATAAGTTTACCGACCTCAACATGATATTCTGCCCATAATGCACCGGGAACCAATAATTTTGTAGCTTCATTTTTAACCCTGTTTACAGCATTATAAACCTCTTTTTGTCTCTTGGTATATTTCCCTGAAACAGGAATAGTACGAGTTAGATCCGATGAATAATTAGCATATTCAGCACCTACATCCATCAATATCAAATCGCCTTTTTTACATTGCTGGTTGTTTTCAATGTAATGCAAAACGTTGGCATTATTTCCTGATGCAATAATAGGAGTATATGCGAATTTCTTTGAGCGATTTCTTAAAAACTCATGCATGAATTCTGCTTCAATTTCATATTCCCAAATTCCGGGTCTTACTTTATCCAGTACACGTCTAAATCCTTTTTCTGTAATATCACATGCATTCTGAATGAGGTCCAGTTCTATTTTATCTTTTACTGAGCGAAGTCTTTGTAAAATAGGATTACTTTTGGCAACACTATGTGCAGGATACTTATTCTTCAGCCATTTAGTAAATCGATCTTCCCGGGTTTCAGTTTCAACACTTGCTCTGTAATGTTCATTTGTATTAATATAAACTGTTTCGCATTGCGTCATTAACTCAAACATGATCTTTTCCATCTCCTGCAACCAATAAACTGTTTTGATCCCGCTGGTTTCAAAAGCCGCATCTTTCGTTAGTTTTTCACCTTCCCAAATTGCTATGAGATCACTGGTTTCCTTTAAGAACAATATTTCCCTGTGTTCTTTTTTAGGACTGTCAGGAAATAGAACCAAAATACTTTCTTCCTGATCTACTCCACTCAAATAAAAGATATCCCTGTGTTGTTCAAATGGTAAAGTGCTGTCGGCACTAATTGGATAAATATCATTGGAATTAAAAACAGCCAAACTATTTGGTTTCATTTTAGCTGCAAAGTTTTTTCTGTTCTTTATGAATAATTTCCTGTCGATTTTTTGATATTTCATTTCTTATGGATTTAGTGATATAAAAGTACAAACTTTAAAATTCTAATAATAATTATTTTGTTGTTGAATAGGGTTTAAGTAATTTTCAGAATCTTAAAAAACATACTCTATGAATATTTTTAAATCCCTTACGCTTTTATTCATTTCAATCAGTTTTTCAGTTCATTCTCAGCAACCATCTACATCATCTCAAACAACAATTGACGCTTTAAAACAAAAAGAATTTATTACTGAGAATTCATCTAGTTAAAAACATTTCTTTCGAAAACATAGGCCCAACTATTATGAGTGGTCGTGTTGTAGATCTGGATGTAAATCCTGAGGATCCAACGGAGTTTTATGCTGCTTATGCTTCGGGAGGATTATGGTTTACAAATAACAATGGAACCACTTTTAAACCTGTAATGGATAATTCTCCAACTCAGAATATTGGTGATATAGCAGTGGATTGGAAATCAAATACCATTTGGGTTGGAACAGGTGAGAATAATTCATCTCGTTCTTCTTATGCCGGAATTGGAATTCTAAAATCTACCGATGGCGGTGAAACATGGAAAAATATTGGGTTAAACGATTCTCATCATATTGGACGAATTCTTATTAATCCTAATAATTCTGATGAAGTTTTAGTTGCAGTTATCGGTCATTTATATTCACCTAATGAGGAAAGGGGAATCTTCAAAACAACCGATGGAGGACAAACCTGGACAAAAACCTTATACATAAATAAGGATACAGGAATTATAGATCTTGTTGCTTCACCGGAAGATTTTAATGTTCTATACGCTGCTTCATGGGAACGAGACAGAAAAGCATGGAATTTTAACGGCTCCGGGAAGAATTCAGCCATTTATAAAAGTGTTGACGGAGGAGATTCATGGAAAAAAATAACCAATAAAAATGGATTCCCATCAGGTGAAGGACTAGGCCGAATTGGATTAGCGGTCAACAGTAATGAAAATGTTTATGCCATTTTGGATAATCAATTCCGAAGAGAAAAAGAGCCTGAAAAAGATTCCGACTCAATAGGATTAACCAAAGTGGATTTTAAAGATATGAGTCAAAAATCATTCTTGAACTTAGAAGACAATAAGTTAAATGCTTTTCTGAAGAATAACGGTTTTCCTAAAAAGTATGATGCAGAAAATGTAAAGCAACATGTTAAAGACGGAAAAATAAAACCCATTGATCTTGTAAATTATCTGACTGATGCAAATAGCCTGTTATTCGACACACCGGTGATTGGAGCAGAAGTCTATAAATCTGATGATGGCGGAAAAAACTGGACTAAAACACACGATGATTATTTGGATGGTTTGGTTAATTCTTATGGTTATTATTTTGGGGTCATCAAAACAAATCCTGTTGACCTTGAGAAAGTGTACATAGCTGGTGTGCCAATATTAAGATCAGATGATGGCGGTAAAACATTTAAGTCCATAAACGGTCAAAATGTTCATGCCGATCATCATGCCATATGGATCAACCCTGAGAATAAAAACCATTTGATCATAGGTAATGATGGTGGTGTAAATATATCCTATGACGATGGCGAAAACTGGATCAAGTGTAATACGCCTACAGTAGGACAATTCTATAGTGTTAATGTAGATTATCAAAAGCCCTATAATGTTTATGGCGGACTCCAGGACAATGGAGTTTGGGTTGGTCCTAACAATTACAAAGCATCTGTTAGCTGGCATGAAGAAGGTGAATATCCTTATAAAAGACTTTTAGGTGGTGATGGGATGCATGTTGAAATAGATAACAGAAACCCTGATATTGTTTACACAGGTTTTCAATTTGGATATTATTACAGAATTGACAGATCAAAAGATAAACAGATTTTTATCCAGCCTAAACACGAGTTGGGAGAAAGTCCTTATCGATTTAACTGGCAAACTCCTATTCACCTATCTATCCATAATCAAGACATATTATATTTAGGGGCCAACAAACTTATGCGATCCATGAATCAGGGTGATGACTGGCAGGCCATATCAGACGATCTTACCAATGGAGGAAAAGTTGGAAATGTCGCATACGGAACACTATCTTCAATAAGCGAATCTCCTTTTCAATTCGGACTGATTTACACTGGTAGCGATGATGGCTTAGTGCACGTTACCAAAAATTCCGGAGGAGACTGGACAAGAATTTCCGATTCCTTTCCTAAAGATCTTTGGGTGTCCAGAGTTATTGCCTCACAACATAAAAAAGAACGGGTTTATGTTGCTTTAAATGGATATAGATGGGATGATTTTAAAACCTATGTTTATGTATCAGAAGATTATGGAAACACCTGGAAAAGCATCAGCAGTAACATTCCAAACTCACCGGTAAACGTGATCAAGGAAGATCCTGAAAATGAAAATTTATTATATCTAGGGACCGACAATGGAGCCTACGTTTCATTTAATCAAGGTAAATCCTGGGAAACATTTAGTGAAGGACTGCCTAATGTAGCAGTACATGATCTGGTTATTCAAAATGAAGCCAAAGATCTGGTTTTAGGAACCCATGGAAGAAGCATTTACAAAGCTAATATTGGTCCATTGCAGATAATAAATGAAGACATTTTAAATAGCGACATTCATTTATTTGAAGTGCCTGTAGTGAAGCATAGAAAGTCCTGGGGAAGTTCATGGAACAAATGGTTAGAACCTCGTACTCCTAATATATCCATACCTTTTTATGTGTCAAAGGCGGGAAATTATGAGGTGAAGATATTATCTGATGATGATACATTATTACATGAATTTAATATAAAGGCTGATCGAGGATTTAATGAAGCAGAATATGATCTGGCTATTAGTGAAGCAAAGAAGGATGAACTTCAAAAAATAAAAGGAATACTTATTGAGAAAGCTAAAAACGGCAAATTTTATCTGCCTCAAGACCTATATAATGTTCAAATCAAGGACAAAAAAACACAATTAAAAATAGAGTGAAAGACCTCTATTTAAAATCATTCTAAATAAGATATAAAACAAGTTAGAATGTTTGATTAATAATAAGCTAATCTTACATTTGTTTCTATTATAAATTAACCTTATAAAAAATGGGCGGATTTTTTAATTCTTCAGTAGGTAGAAAGGTAGCTATGGCGCTTTCGGCTTTCTTCCTGATGTTCTTTTTAATAATACATTTATTTGTTAACACGACCTCTCTTTTCAGCGAAGATGTCTTTAACGAATTCTCACATTTCATGGGAACTAATCCTTTAATTCAGTTTGCTTTACAGCCTGTTTTAATTCTCGGTGTTGTATTTCACTTTGTGATGGGATTTGTGCTTGAATATAAAAACAGGCGATCAATTGGTGTTAGCTATTCTAAGAACGACGGAAATGCAAACTCATCCTGGATGAGTAGAAATATGCTGTTGAGTGGAGCAGTTATTCTTGCGTTCCTGGTGTTGCATTTTATAGATTTCTGGCTACCGGAATTGAATGTAAAATATCTTCAGGGTGATATGTCGGGTTTATTAGCTGATGGCGAAAGTTACAGATACTACGAAGAATTGGTTCATAAATTTGAAAATCCGTTACGTGTTGGCGCCTATGTTTTAGCTTTTATCTTATTGGCATTGCACTTGCTTCACGGTTTTAATTCAGCTTTCCAATCCGTTGGAATTACTGCCGGAAGAAAAAAATTCCTGAAAAATGTTGGAGCAGCATATTCAATTATTATCCCTTTAGGATTTATCATTATTGCTTTGTTTCATCATTTTAACCATTAATCTTAATACCTATGACTTTAGATTCTAAAACACCAAAAGGTCCAATAAAAGATAAATGGACAACTTATAAAGATAAGATCAATTTGGTCAATCCGGCCAACAAACGACTAATAGATATCATAGTAGTTGGAACAGGTTTAGCAGGAGGTTCTGCAGCTGCAACCTTGGCTGAACTTGGTTATAACGTAAAAGCATTCTGTTTTCAGGATTCACCTCGAAGAGCACATTCAATTGCAGCACAAGGAGGAATAAATGCAGCTAAAAATTATCAGGGAGATGGTGATTCTGTTTACCGATTATTCTATGATACTGTTAAGGGTGGTGATTACCGTTCCCGAGAAGCCAATGTGCATCGTTTAGCGGAAGTTTCTGTTAATATCATTGATCAATGTGTGGCACAAGGCGTTCCTTTTGCTCGCGATTATGGCGGACTTTTAGACAACCGTTCTTTTGGTGGGGTATTAGTTTCCAGAACATTCTATGCTAAAGGTCAAACAGGACAGCAATTACTGCTTGGAGCTTATTCAGCAATGAACCGACAAATTGGTCGTGGAAAGATAAAAATGTATAACCGTCATGAAATGCTCGATGTTGTCATTGTCGATGGAAAGGCACGAGGCATTATTGCACGCAATCTTGTAACCGGTGAAATTGAAAGACACTCTGCTCATGCAGTAGTTCTAGGAACAGGTGGCTATGGTAATGCATTTTATTTGTCAACCTATGCCATGGGAAGTAATGTAACGGCAGCTTGGAAAGCACACAAAAAAGGAGCTTTCTTTGCCAACCCTTGCTTTACTCAAATTCACCCGACCTGTATTCCGGTTTCAGGTGACCATCAATCAAAATTGACGTTGATGTCAGAGTCATTGAGAAACGACGGAAGAATTTGGGTTCCCGGAAAACAGGAAGATGCCAAAGCAATTCAGCAAGGAAAATTAAAACCAACAGAAATAAAAGAGGAAGACAGAGATTATTTCTTAGAACGTCGTTATCCGGCTTTCGGAAATTTAGTCCCTCGAGATGTAGCATCCAGAGCTGCCAAAGAAAGATGTGATGCAGGATTTGGAGTCAATGCAACCGGTGAAGCAGTTTATTTAGATTTTGCAGCAGCAATAAATCGCTATGGCAAAGAACAGGCGCATGTTAAAGGTTTGGATGAAAGTGACGCTGCTCTTGTGACTAAACTGGGTAAAGCGATGATAAAAGCTAAATATGGAAACCTTTTCCAGATGTATGAAAAAATCATCGATCAGAATCCATATGAAACGCCTATGATGATCTATCCGGCAGTTCACTATACAATGGGAGGTATTTGGGTTGACTATAATTTGATGACAACCGTTCCCGGATTATACTGTATTGGAGAAGCTAATTTCTCTGATCACGGTGCGAACAGATTAGGAGCTTCTGCCTTAATGCAGGGACTTGCTGATGGTTATTTTGTGCTACCTTATACTATAGGTGATTTCTTAGCCGATGACATCAGAACGGGACCTATTCCAACAGATACTAAAGATTTTGATGAGGCTGAAAAAGGCGTCAAGGAGAAATTAGATAAATTGATCAATAACAAGGGAAAATATTCTGTAGATCATTTCCATAAAAAGCTTGGAAAGATCATGTGGAACAAGTGTGGAATGTCCCGTAATGCGAAAGATCTAAAAGAAGCAATTACTGAAATTGCAGAGCTCAGAAAAGAATTCTGGAAGGATGTAAAAATACCAGGAAAGGCTGATGAATACAATGAAGAATTGGCAAAAGCCGGACGTGTTGCAGACTTTTTAGAATTAGGCGAATTATTTGCCAAGGATGCTTTACATCGTGAAGAATCATGTGGTGGACATTTCAGAGAGGAGCATCAAACTCCGGAAGGCGAAGCTAAGCGAATTAAAAAATTCCAATATGTTGCTGCCTGGGAATATAAGGGAGAACCAAAAGATGCTGTTCTTCATAAAGAAGATCTGAAGTACGAGGATATAGAAGTTAAAGAACGTTCTTATAAATAAGTTATTGGGTTAATAAGTTATATGGCTAATAATTTTAAATCTTTTGAAGAATTGAGCTGTTGGAAAGAAGCGAGAAATTTAAGATTATTTATTAAAGACACAATTATTACTCAATTACCTAATTCTGAAAAATATGCTCTTACTGATCAAATCCAACGCTCATCACGTTCAGTTGGAAATAATATTGCAGAAGGCTATGGAAGATTTCACTTTCAAGAAAACATTCAATTTTGCCGAATTGCAAGAGGATCTTTATTTGAAACTTTAGATCATGCAATTGTTGCTTTTGATGAAAAATATATTTTGGAAAAAGAATTAAACGAATTAAAAAATTACATAATAAAACGCTTCTGATTTTAAATGGATATATTAAATATCTAAAGAGTCAGAAAGAAAAATAATTTAAAGTAATTAAATAATTGAAAAATAAGTTATTAGGTTGGATTTTTTATTGAAATTGGTTAGCTCTAAGCAACAAGAAAAGTAAAATTATTCGAAAATAGCTGAAAGGAAATAATTAATAACTCAATATTTTAATAATCAATAACTAACAAATAGCGAAGCTATGAAGTTAAAACTAAAAATATGGCGTCAGAAAGATGCTAATACCAAAGGCAAGATAGTAGATTATCAACTTAATGATGTGTCTCCAGATATGTCTTTTCTTGAAATGCTGGATGTTTTAAATCAGCAGTTAATTGATGATGACAAAGAGCCAATTGCTTTTGATCATGATTGCCGAGAAGGAATTTGCGGCATGTGTTCCATGTATATAAATGGCCGCGCTCATGGTCCTGACAGAGAAATAACCGTTTGTCAATTACACATGAGGAGTTTTAAAGATGGTGACACTATTTATATAGAACCATGGCGAGCAAAAGCATTTCCTGTAATAAAGGATCTGATAGTTGACAGATCTGCTTTTGACAGAATTCAGCAGGCAGGTGGATTTATTTCTGTAAACACTTCCGGGAATACTCAGGACGCTAACAATATTCTAATCTCAAAACATGCGGCAGATACAGCTATGGATGCTGCAACCTGTATAGGTTGCGGAGCTTGCGTAGCAACGTGTAAGAACTCCTCAGCTATGTTATTTGTTGGTGCTAAAGTCTCTCAGTATGCATTATTACCTCAAGGACAAATTGAGGCTGCAGACCGAGTTAGAAATATGGTGGCGCAAATGGATCTTGAAGGATTTGGCAATTGTACCAATACAGGTGCTTGCGAAGTAGAATGCCCAAAAGGCATTTCTCTGGATACAATTGCAAGGATGAACAGAGAGCTTATGAAAGCTAACTGCAAATAGATTTTAAATTTTGATAATAAATTAAAAATCCCAGGCAAAAGCCCGGGATTTTTAATTGGTTATTGTTTGATTAATTTTTTGGTGACCGATCCTTTATTCGTTTTAATTTTTAAAAAGTATAATCCAGTTAAAAGATCAGACACATTCAATATGTTTTCTTTTTCCTTTAATTCACCTTTTTTTAAGATTTGACCATTTAAATTAATCAAAGAATAATTTACTACTTCATTTAAATCAATGGTCAACAAATCACTTACTGGATTTGGGTATATTGAAACTGTTGGTTTTTCAAATTCGCTGGTGCTTAAAGCAGGGCAATCTTCGTTAAAAGAGGTTTGAGCGTCTAAATTTGACCAGTTAGCAGTACACCAAGCTGCATTGTCTACATTAATACATGTTAGACTCGGATTATTTAAAGCATCGAAATAACTAAAATTAACATTATTACCATTTTTAACATCTAAACCAGTTAAAGCATTGTTTTGGCATTCTAGCCAATTTAATGTGGTATTGTTGCTTACATCTAAACTAGTTAAATCGTTAGCTTGACAATGTAACCAAAGCAAGGCAGAATTGTTGCTAACGTCTAAACTACTTATGTTATTGGAATAACAGTAGAAATATTCCAAGTCTAAATTATTACTAACATCTAAACTAATTAAATTATTTGAGTTACAATTAAAACGTTGTAATAAGGTATTATTGCTAACATCTAAACTACTTATGTTATTTGTACCACAACTTAAATATACTAAAGCTGTATTGTTGCTTACATTTAAATTGCTTAAATTATTAGTGCCACAATACAATTCATTTAATAAGATACTGTTACTTATATCTATACTACTTAAATCATTCCAATGGCAATCTAAATAGGTTAATGCAGTTTTATTAGTTAAGTTTAAATTTTCAATATTATTGAAAGAGCAACTTAATTTATATAAAGCATTATTATTACTAATATCTAAACTACTTAGACCAGTCCCTTCACAAGATAAATGAGTTAACATTGTATTAAGACTTACATCCAAATCACCTAAGTTATTCATTCCACAATATAATTCAGTTAAAAGGGTATTATTGGTCAAATCAAGTTCTGTTAAACTATTATTATTACAAACCAATGCATCTAATGATGTATTGTTGCTTATATCTAGATTGGTTAAAATATTTTCTGAACAATCTAAATATGTTAATGCAATAAAATCCTCAATACCAGTAAGATCACTAATACCTAAATTACCTAATGATAAACTAAACCTGTCATTTATATTTTCTGTAGGCACATAATTATTAATTGGTCCAGAATCATAACCATAATCAATCAAGTGTTGTTCAAAATTATCGTCAGGGACATAAGTACCATATTGACAATTTTCGCTAAAACTGGAAGCTGGATCAATATTCGTCCAATTAGTTGTGCTCCATGTCACATCATCAACATTAATACAAGTAAGATTCGGATTGCTTTGTGCCTGAAATTGTGTAAAATTAGTGTAATTTCCATTTTTTACATCTAGATTATTGAGATTATTATCGGCGCAAATTAAATATGTTAAGGACGTATTTGCTCTCAAGTTTAAACTATATAAGTTATTACTTCGGCATAATAGATTAGTTAAATTGACATTATTTCCCAAATCCAAACTAACTAAATTATTATTATCACAAAATAAATGGGTCAATGCCGCATTATTACTCACATTTAAATTACTTATATCATTCCAAGAACAATATAACTCAGTCAATGTTGATATGTCACCTAATTCTATGTTAGTAATTGAGTTATTTGTACAACGTAAGCTTGATAATGTGTTTAGGTAGCTTACATCTAAACTGGTTAAGTTATTATAATCACAATATAAAACGGTTAATGCCGTATTGTTAAATAGTTCTAAACTGCTTAAATCATTTGAATTACAATATAAATTTGTTAAACTAAAGTTACTACTTACATCTAAGGTTGTAAGTTGGTTTGAGCTACAAATTAGTGTAGTTAACATACTATTATTACTTACATCTAAACTACCCAGAGGGTTTTCCGAACAGCCTAAATGCGTTAAATTAATATTATTGCTAACATCTAACGCACTTAAACTATTTGTAGAACAATCTAAATAAGTTAATGCGGTAAAATCTTCTATACCCGTTAAATCATTAATAAATCTAAAGGCTAGGTTTAATTCTGTAATTGTGTTAATATTAGCTGTAGGGACTACACCGTCTACTGAACCAGTATCATAACCAAATTCTATCAAGGCTAGTTCAAAGTTGTTGTCAGGAATGTTAGTGTTTTGTGAAAAGCTCATCAAGCCAATCCAAAACATGGCGAATACTAGTAGTTTTGTTTTCATTTTTCAAGAATTCAGAATTAGAAAATGTTTAAATAATTTAAAGTCATCTATTTCATAATTGATGACATCACCAAGGACTTGGTTTTGGATTAAGTACAACTAAATTTTTGGTGTTGTTATTCCTAATTTATCAGCACTCTTTTGTAATAACACTTTCCTTTAATAACTTCTTGTATATGGAGTAAGTCCTGAATAGTATCTATTAAAATGCTAAAAGAGATTATTTTAGCCTCAAAGTGTAGTATAAATTCCCATAGGCATTTAGATTTAAAAATTAATAATAAGAATTATCAATTAAAAAATCTACTCTTGTAAAGATCATCTTAAAGATAATGATTAATTAAACTTTACACAACTGTTTTGTGTGTTAATTCTTCAATTTCAGAAGATTAGATAGTCATTAAAGCAACTAAAATAAAAGAAAAATCCCAAGCAGCTGCCTGGGATTTTTTAATTTATGGATTAGTTGTCTCCACCATCTTCTTGGGATGAACCAATGTCATTTCATCAATTAAATGTATGGCTCCTGCATATTTATCCACTATGAATAACACGTAACGCATGTCCACCATAATATTTCGGCAAATTGCGGGATCATAATTATAATCGCTCATAGTGCCTTCCCAGACTCGGTCAAAATTGAGTCCGACTAAATTACCATAGGCATCAATTGCCGGACTTCCGGAGTTTCCTCCTGTTGTGTGGTTGGTCCCTAAGAAACAAACTGGAAGTTTTCCGTTTTCATCTGCATATTGCCCATAATCTTTGGATTCGTAGAGTTCCTGTAGTTTTTGCGGGACATCAAATTCGTAATCTCCCGGAATGTATTTTTCCATCACACCCTCAAGATAACTTACAGGCTCATAATAAACGGCATCTCTAGGTGCATATCCGTTCACAATTCCATAGGTTACTCTTAGTGTGCTATTAGCATCAGGGAAATAACGCTTTTCGGGCAATACTTCCATTTGGGCTTCCATATATATTTTTTGGAGTGCATTGATCTCAGAGTTTATACGCTGAAATTCCGGTTCTATTTTGGTATAGAACTCTTCAATAAAAGGTTTGGCAAATTTATAGGCCGAATCTTCATTTAACCTTTTTATTACTTTTTTTGGTTTTCCTTTTAACAAATCTAATGTCTTATCAAGATTGGTAAAACTTGTGGTTTCATAAATTGAAGCATCAAAATTAGTTGTGTATATTGGCATAATGCTTTTAAAAATACCTTTATCAACCTCAACATCATAGTTTTTAAAACTTCTTGTTAATCTGCTTATCATTGAAGCTCTGGCTTTTTCAAAGGCCTCATCGCCTCTGAAAGCCGCTTGTTCCAATTGAGTCAATATAAACATCCCTGACATCAGCTCATTATTCCTGATAAAAACCTCGGCAAAATTACTTCGTTTTACATTTATGTGTTCAAATTCTTTATATAATCTTTCAAATTCAGGAAGCAGGTTTCCATATTCCGCTTCTAAGCCTTTTGCTTTTAGTTTTCGGGTGAATTCAGCTTCCAGTTCCTTTCTTTTGGCTATGGCATTACTTTTTTCAAGTCCAAGATTTTCACCTATCCATTTCTTCCAGTAATTGGCTATTCTTGCCTGTTTTGAGGCATATTTTATTCTTACTTCATCATCCGTTTTCATCTTCTCATCCATCACTTTCAAGGCAGCTTCTCTTATGGCAATATTTGAAGGATTTACTTTTTCCACTATTTGCTCTATGGCAACAGCAGGCAAGTATTCATCAGTAGAACCGGGGAATCCGAATACCATCGTGAAATCACCTTCTTCAATACCATCTATTGACACCGGAAGAAAATGTCTGGGTGTAAAAGGTACGTTGTCTTTTGAATATTTTGCCGGACGATTATTAGCATCGGCATAAATTCTGAAAATTGAAAAATCGCCGGTATGTCTTGGCCATACCCAATTGTCTGTATCACTTCCAAACTTACCTATTCCAACTGGAGGCGCTCCAACCAGTCTAACGTCCTCATATCTTTCTGTAACAAACAGGAAATATTGATTGCCATTATAAAAGGCTTTGATCTTTGAATCCTGCCAGTCTTCTTTTTGAGTCGCTTTCTGAATGGCATTACTGTTTCCGTCTATTTTGGATTGTTTTTCTCTTTCGGTCATTGAATCTAAAACACCAACTAAGACTTGTTCTGTGACATCTTCTATTCTTACAATGAATTCGGCGTACAGACCGTTATTTGGTAATTCCTCCTCCAAACTCATGGCCCAAAAGCCATTTTTTATATAATCATTTTCAAGTGAAGAATGCGATTGGATCTGACTAAAACCGCAATGATGATTGGTCAGGATCAAGCCTTTTGGAGAAATGACCTCTGCTGTACAACCTCCATTAAAATGTACGATCGCATCCTTTAGACTTGAGTTGTTAACATCATAGATGTCTTTTGCGGTTAACTTACTTCCCAGGTCTGTCATTTCCTGTTCATTCATGCCTTCGCAGCAACGACGGAATCCACATCCCGCCCTGTTGAGCAGAAACCTGAATTGTAATAAAAAGAATAAGGAATTTTAAGAATTTCATGTTGTTATTTTTAAGAGTACTCAAAGATAAAAAACAAGTACGTGAATAGTAATTTTTTTCTTAATTTATAAGATATTTAACACCCTTCAAATGAAACACCAATCCAAGCTTCCAAACATCGAGACAACCATTTTTGCAGTTATGAGTGCTTTGGCCAATAAACACGATGCATTGAACCTCTCTCAAGGCTATCCTAATTTTAAAGGAGACCAGAAATTGTATGATCTGGTAACAAAAGCCATGAACTCAGGATACAACCAATATGCACAAATGGCAGGGAATCCGGATCTGCGAAATGCTATTGCAAAAAAGATGGAATTAGTTTACAATACAACCTATGATCCTGATACCGAAATTACTGTTACTGTTGGAGCGACTCAGGCCATTTATACCATCATATCAACTTTTATAAGGCAAAATGATGAAGTCATAGTCTTTCGCCCGGCCTATGACAGTTACATTCCTACTATCGAGTTGAATGGCGGAATTCCGGTTTCCATCCAACTAAAAGCTCCGGATTTTAAAGTTGACTGGGAGGAAGTAAAGAATAAGATCAACTCCAAAACAAAAATGATCATCATCAACACGCCTCATAACCCCAGCGGAACCATTCTGGAAAAAGATGATATGCTCAAATTGCAGGATTTAACTCGAAATACGGATATTATTGTGTTAAGTGACGAGGTCTATGAGCATATGATATTTGATGGTCTGAAACACCAGAGCGCCTGTTTGTTTCCTGATCTTAAATCGAGAAGTTTTGTGGTTTCCTCATTAGGTAAATCATTCCACAATACAGGATGGAAAATTGGATATTGCTGTGCTCCCAATGAATTAATGGATGAGTTCAGGAAATTGCATCAGTTCAATGTGTTTAGCGTCAATCATCCCACTCAAAAGGGAATAGCCGATTATATGGAAGATCCAAACAGTTACTTAACCCTTTCTGAATTCTTTCAGAGAAAAAGAGATCTTTTCCTTGAGAATATCAAGGAATCCCGATTTAAGTTCAGGCCATCAAAGGGAACATATTTCCAATTGCTGGATTATTCTGATATCACAGATGAGAACGATTTTGATTATGCCAAAAGATTGATTACAGAACAGGGCGTTGCATCAATACCTACATCCGTTTTTAACGAGAATAAATTAGATCAAAAGGTCCTAAGATTTTGTTTTGCCAAAACTGATGAAACTCTTTTTAAGGCTGCAAAGATTTTATGCAAAATCTGATGCTAAATACGTATCTTTAATTGTAAAATTAATAGAAGTAATACAATGAAAAAATTAAAATATTACACCACTATAATATGTTTTATTGTTGTGGGATTTGCTTACGGTCAGGAAGTTGATTACAAAGGAGCTACCTATACTGTTAAAAAGGGATTGATCTATGCCGAAGGCAATGACGTGACCAGTACCTTATCTCTTGAAGACCAGACTCAAATAAAGTCGGTTTACAGGTCTA